>CAWAUE010000008.1:0-544916 GCA_963785195.1 uncultured Solirubrobacterales bacterium
CTTCGCGGCCTTCGCGAGCATCGCCCGCCCGTACCTCCAGGACACGATCTCCGCGGCGCCCGCGACGCTCGCGGAGGGCACCCGCTCGCTGCCGTGCTGCGCCCGTTCCTCGAGCACTCGACCCAGTTCTTCAACGCGCTCGCGCCCGGGCGCGGGCCCTGGCGAAGACCTCGCCGGAGATCGCCGCGGCGCTGCACGCGGGCGTCCCGGTGCTCAACGCGTCGCCGAAGTTCGATCGCGAGCTCCCGCCGACCGCCGACGCGCTGCTCGCCTTCCAGAACGCCTCCGGCGTGCGCCCGGGTCTCAACCGGCTGATCGACACCAACCAGATCCTGACCCGACGGTCCACTTCCTCGCCCCGGTGCAGACCACCTGCAACTACCTCTCCCTGCTGTTCCAGAACTTCGCCAGCACCGGCTCGCAGAGCGACGGGCTCGGCAGCTGGACGCGGTTCATCGCCTTCACGCCCCCGCAGGGCCCGAACGCCGAGGGTTCGCCGGCCGCGGCGCCCGCAACGGTCCCACGATCTTCAACCACCTGCACGACAACCCCTATCCGAACACGGCCTCGCCGGGCCAGCCGCGCGAGTGCGAGGCGGGCAACGAGATCTACGACGCCGGCAAGACCGTGATCGGCAACCCGCCGGGCGCGCAGAGCATCCGGACCGACGGCCAGACCAAGGGCCAGCTCGAAGGGGGCACCAAGTGACGCTGCCCGAGGACGAGCGCGCCCGGTACCGCGCCGGCCACCATCAGCAGCGCCGGCGCCTGCCGAGCCCGCTGATCGGCGCCCTGATCCTGATCGTTGCGATCGTCGGCCCCTACATCGCCTTCAGCAAGCACATGCCCTTCACCGGCCGCGGCTACGAGCTGTCCGCCACCTTCCGCAACGCGGTTGCGATCTCGCCCAAGTCCCCGGTGCGGATCGCGGGCGTCGACGTCGGGGAGGTCGTCGGCACGAGCAGCGCCGGGCGCAACACCACCGTCCAGTTCACGGTGAACGACGACGGCCAGCCGATCACCAGCGACGCCATGGTCAAGATCCGCCCGCGGATCTTCCTCGAGGGCAACTACTTCCTCGACCTGGATCCCGGCAGCCCGAGCGCGCCGGAGCTCGCCAGCGGGTCGACGATCCCGATCACCCACACGGCGACCGCGGTGCAGTTCGACGAGATCCTGACCGCGCTCCAGGCGCCGCAGCGGCAGCAGCTCGGCCGCGTGCTGGAGGGTACGGCACCGCGCTCACCCACAAGCCCACCGCGGCCGAGGACGTCACGCAGGACCCGCAGGTCCAGGGGCTGAGCGCGGCGGAGGCGCTGAACCGGTCCTTCGACTACGGCGGCAAGGCCGGCCGCGCCGGCTCACAGGTCGCCGAGGCCCTCCTCGGGACCGAGCCCGACGACCTCTCGCGCCTGATCGCGGGCGGCGCCAAGACGTTCGCGGCACTGTCGGTTCACGAGCAACAGCTCCGCGACCTGGTGAGCAACTGGAACACCTTCACCGGGGCGCTCGCGGCCGAGTCGGACAACCTCGGCCGCACCCTTCAGGACCTGCCGTCGACGCTTCAGACCACCCGGAGCTCGCTCGCCAACCTCAGCCGCACGCTGCCGATCGTGCGACGCTGGGCGCTGGAGCTCCAGCCGTCGCTCGCCGAGCTGCCCGGAACGATCGCGCCGCGAACCCGTGGCTCGCGCAGGCCGAGCCACTGCTCTCCAAGCAGGAGGCAGGCGGCCTCATCGAGCTCGTCGCCGTGCCACGCCGGACCTCGCCGGCGCCAGCCAGGCCGGGCTCACCACGCTGCCGCAGATCGGCCAGCTCAGCCGCTGCACGAGCTCGGTGCTGGTGCCGACCGGCAACCAGGTGATCGACGACCGCTTCTCGACCGGCCAGCCGAACTACCGCGAGTTCTTCTACACGACGGTGAGCCTGGCGGCGAGAGCCAGAGCTTCGACGGCAACGGCCCCTACCTACGGCTGCAGCCCGAGGCGGGCGACCTCACCGCGAGCCAGACCGATCCCAACGGCAACCTCGCCTCGGACAAGACGCTCTGGGCCCACACGACGCTGCCGCCGCTCGGGACCCAGCCGGGCTTCGGCCCGAAGCCCCCGTACCGCCCCGATGTCAAGTGCTACACGAACGACGTGCCCAACCTCAACGCGGGCCTCGGCGCCGTCGGCCCGCCGAGCCCGGCCCCCGCGGAGCTGCCGCCCCAATGAGCGCGCGGCCTCCAGACGACGGCTCGCATTGGCGCGCGGTGCTGCGGCGCCAGCTCCGCGGTCGCCTCGGCGACTTCCTCGCGGTCTGCGCGCTGGTGATCGCGGGGCTCGCGGTGACGCTCGGGATCCTCTCCCAGCAGAAGGCGGCGCTGCCGAGCTGGGTTCCCTTCTTCGGCCAGAGCTTCTACCACCTGAGCGGCGACTTCACCTCGGCACAGGCCGTGACCCCCGGGCCAGGGGCAGGCCGTGATGGTCGCCGGGATCCAGATCGGCAAGATCGACTCGGTCAGCGTCGAGGACGGCCACGCCGTCGTCGGGATGAACATCGAGCCCAAGTACGCGCCGCTGATCCACCCGGACGCGCGGCTGCTCCTGCGCCCGAAGACGAACCTCAACGACATGGTGGTCGAGGTCGACCCGGGCCAGCGAGCGGCCAGCTCCCGGACGACTCGACGATCCCGCTGTCGCGCACGCAGGCGAACGTCAACCCGGACGAGTTCCTCGCGACGCTCGACGCCGACACCCGCCAGTACCTGACCCTGCTGCTCCAGGGCGGGTCCGAGGGGATCGGCGGCGGAAGAAGGGCAAGGAGCTGTCGGCCGGGCTGCGCCGAATCGAGCCGTTCACCCGCTACACGGCGCAGTTCGCCGGCGCACTCGCCAAGCGCCGGGCGGCGCTCGCCCAGGTCGTGCACGACTTCCGCCTCCTCACGGACGAGCTCGGCAGCCGCGACGACGAGATCGCCCGCTTCGTCGACGCGTCGAGACGCGCTCGGCGGCTTCGCCGACCAGCAGCAGGCGATTCGCGAGGCGCTGCGCGAACTGCCGTCGACCCTCGACGAGACGCGCGCAGCCTGACCAGCGCCAGCGCGCTCTCCGACGAGCTCCGCCCGACGCTCACGGCGCTGACCCCGCAGGCGCAGGCGCTCGGCCCGGCCCTGCGGTCGACCGGAACTTCTTCGCGAGCACGACCGACCCGCTGCGCACCCAGCTGCGCCCGTTCACCGCCGAGGTCCGGCCGCCGATCCGTCACGTCGAGCAGGCGGCCGCCCCGCTGGACACCACGGTGAAGAAGTTCGGCAACGCGCTCGGCGCCCTCAACTACGGCTTCAACGAGCTCGCTTACAACCCCGGGGCCCGCAAGCCCGGGTACCTCTTCTACCTCCCGTGGCTGAACCACGACCTGAACGCGACCTACCAGCTCGGGGACGCGACCGGGCCGCTGCGTCGCGGGATGGTGCTGCTGTCCTGCAACTCGGCCAGCCTGGCCGGCGGGTTCGTGCTCACGCGTCCCTACCTCCACACGATCTTCCAGGCCACCAACGTCCCCACCGGCAAGGAGATCTGCTGAGCGATGGAGAAGAAGGCTCCTACAGCTCTCCAGGGCCTGGTGATCGTCGGCTTCGTGCTGTCGTGCTTCGGGCTCGCCCTCCTCCTCTGGGTCTCCTTCGGCGGGCCCAACCCCGCTGCGGCCGCAGAGCTATGAGATCAAGGTCCCCGTGCGCGAGGCGACCCAGCTCGCCGAGCAGTCGGACGTCCGGATCTCCGGCGTCAACGTCGGCAAGGTCGCCAAGATCGACCTGCCGCCCGCCGGCGGCGAGGCGATGGCGACCCTGTCGATCGACGAGCGTTCGCGCCGCTGCCGGCGGACATCAAGGCGACGCTGCGCGCCAAGACGCTGCTCGGCGAGACCTACATCGAGCTCACGCCGGGCACCGCCGACGGCCCGCAGCTCGCCGAGGGGGCGACGCTGCCCGCCGCGCAGGTCGCGCCGACGATCCAGCTCGACGAGATCCTGCGCACGTTCGACCCGAAGACGCGCGCCGCCCTGCGGACGTGGCTGCGCGACTCCGCGATCGCGATCCACGGCCGCGGGCCGACGCTCTCCAACTCGTTCGCGCTCCTCGAGCCGACGTTCTCGGGCTTCGACAAGATCTTCCGGACCCTCGGCACGCAGGAGACCGCGGTCCGCCAGCTGTTCGCCAACGGCGCCACCACGTTCGACGCGCTCAGCCGCCGGCGCGGCGAGCTGCGCAGCCTGATCTCCAGCTCGAACGCGGTCGTGCAGACGACGGCGCGCCGCGATCAGGACCTGATCGCGGCGTTCCGCGCCTTCCCGACGTTCCTGAACGAGTCGCGGCTGACGCTGGCCCGCCTGCGGTCGTTCTCGCTCAACGCCGACCCGCTCGTCGAGCAGCTCGTGCCCGTGGCGCGCCAGCTCTCCCCGACGCTGATGGACCTCGGGCGCCTGGCGCCGGAGCTGCGCGGCTTCTTCAACGGCTTCGCGCCGGTGATCGACCGCGCCCCGCGGGCCTTCCCGGCCGTCCGCCAGCTCTTCCGCGACGACTTCCCGCCGCTCCTGCGCTCGGTCGACCCGTTCCTGCGCCAGCTCAACCCGATCCTCGACGCGATCGGCTCCTACAAGCACGAGCTCAGCGCGCTGGTCGCCAACGCCGCCGCGACGACCAACGGGGTCTCACTGGTCAAGGGCGAGAAGGTCCACTACCTGCGGACGCTCAGCCTGCTCAACCCGGAGTCGGTCGCGACCTATCCGAAGCGGCTGCGGATCAACCGCAACATCGCCTACTCGAAGCCCGGGGTCTACTCGCGCCTCGCCAAGGGCCTGCCGAACTTCGACATCCGCCAGTGCACGGAGGGCTCGAGCGCCCAGCTCGACCCGTCGGCGGCGACCGACCCCGCCTTCACCGCGCGCACGGACGGCGACGTCGCCGAGGCCCAGGACTTCTTCGACCGCCTCAAGCTCTTCGCCTTCGGCGACCAGCTCGCCACCGACGACGTGCCCCACCCGGCGAGCTGCGCCCAGCAGGCCCCGTTCGCACCCTTCGGCGCCACGGGCTCGAAGACCGACTACCCGCACACGCTCCGCGAGCCGTAGCGGCGCGCAATAGTTGCGAGAGGGGTGAGGGGGGCGGCCCGGCGTGCCGCCCCCCTCGTGGGTCGTGGTGGAGGAGCTGCCGATCGCCGGCGTGGCGATCAGCAGTTGTCGGTCGCCGGTACCATTTCGTGAGATCCGTCGCCGAAGTCGAAGGTGCCCTCAATCGCGAACTGGCCGCCCTTGCACTTGCCGCTGATGTAGCTGTGCTTTTCGCCCTTGTACTTCCACTTGCGCTTCACGTTGACGTCGAAGTGGACGAGCGAGCCCGCGCCGCCGGCGATCGGCGGCACCTGGAGCGTGAGCTGGTGGCCGAAGGGCTTGGACGACTTGAGGATCACGCCGGGGACGATGAACGTCGTCGGCGCCGGCACGGTCGTGTACGCGTGGATCAGGAACACGGGCTTGCCACCCTGGGGCTTGCCGTTGAAGGCCGTGACCGGGGCCGGGGCGTCGATCGGGGCCTGGTCGGGGAAGACGATCTTCGCGAGCGCGAACCCCTTGCCGACGATCGCGTCCTTACAGGCCTTCCTGGCCTGGCTGTCGTCGGTGTTCTCGAGCTTCGACGGCTTGCAGGTCGGCAGGCCCTTGGTGTCGATGTCGAGGCTCTTGTCGAACTTGATCGTGGCCGTGTCGAGCTTCGGCGGGACCCGCTCGAGGTCGGTCGGCCCGGGGCCGACCGACTCCTCGGTGATCTTCATCGCCACCGCGCCGGGCTTCTTGCCCGACGTCTTCCCCTTGATGCCGAGGCTCAGGGTCTGCGTGACGGTGGCGCTGGCCAGCGCGTAGGCGGCGAGGCCAAGGGTCGCGACCACCGCTACGGCGAGGGCCGCGGCGCGCCTGCGATGGGTCTTCACCGGGGGGCGAGCCATGTGAAACACGTATGTTTACAGCATCGCCGGCCGACGCGCAAACGCGCCCGGCCCCGCCCTCAGCCCTTGCCCTTGCAGTCGCGCACCACGCTGCCGGTGACGGTCGAGCCGTCGTTGAACTTGTAGGTGCCCTGGGCGACGAAATGCCCGCCGGCGCACTTCGCGACCACGTAGCTGTGCTTCTTGCCCTTGTACTTCCACGTCCTGTGGATCGAGACGTCGAAGTGGGTCAGGGCGCCGTTGCCACCCGCGATCGGCGGGATCTTCGCCAGCACCTTCTTGCCGAAGGCGCCGCTGGTCGTTCGAGACCGTCGCCGGGACGACGAAGGTGGTCGGCGCCGGGACGTGGGCGAAGACGTGGAGCAGGATCACCGGCTTGCCGCCCTTCGGCTTGCCGTTGAAGGCGAGCAGCGGGCCGGGCGCGTCGAACGGGTCCTGATCGGGGAAGTCGATCCGTGCCTTCGCGCTGCCCTTGCCGATGAGCGCGTCCTTGCACTTGCGCTTCGCCTCGGCGGTGAGCGTGTTCTCGAGCTGCGAGGACTTGCAGGTCGGCAGGCCCTTGGTGTTGAGCGTGCCGTTCTTGTCGAACTCCAACAGCAGCGAGTTGAGGACCGGCGGCTGGGTGCCGTCGAGGGTCTTGATGTCGCTGGAGACCTTGAGCGTGATCGGGGCGAGCTTGTGCTTCGGCAGCTTCGTGGGCTTGAAGCTTCCGTCGACCGTGAGCTCGATGTTGCCGAGGCGCACGATCTCGGCGGACGCGACGCCGCCGGCCACGAGCGCGGCGATGCCGGCGCAGGCGATCACCATCCAAGTCAGGCGCTTCTTGATCACGATGCTCTCTCCTTCGATCGACGGCTGCGGGGCCAGAATAGCGATAAACACTCTCTTTTCCGCGAAGTTGCGCTCGGCCCCGGCGAGTGCGCCGCTAGCGGCCGCAAACATGCGGATATCAAGCATGTCGTGGGTGGCACGGTCGGCGTACGAGCGAATTCATAAACAATCGCTTGACACGGAGAGACACATCTGTTTATGATCCGCCGGCGCCCGGCAGACCGTCGGGCATGGGAGCTGTAAAGGCGAAAGGAACCCACAGATGAGCGCAGACGCCCGGCACGTGGATGCCCACCTCGATCAGCGCGAGCTTCGCGCCTGGGCGCCTTGGTGTCCGCCGCATCGCCGCGCTCCTCGCTCCGCCGTGCTCGCAATTCTCGTCCCGACCGCCGGCGCGCTCCCGGCCGGCCGCGGCTACGAGAAGGTCTCGCCGAACGACAAGGACGGCCAGGACATGATCGGCGGGGGTGTGAAGGCCGCCGTCGAACGGCGACGCCACGACGTCCACCTCAGCTTCGGCGCCTTCGGCGACAGCGAGGGCGCCGGCCTGCTGACCAGCTTCCAGCTCGGCCCGCACCGCCACCGATTGGGGCACGAACTCGCTCGGCCCCGCCGCAGGAGGTCTTCCCCAGCCTCGCCAGCTCGCTCTTCCAGGACTTCTCCGATGACGTCTCGACCTCGATCGTCGAGTACCAGGGCGGCGATCCGGATCTCGACGGCGCCACCCCCGGCAGCCAACAACATCTACCGCCGGGACGCCGACGGCGTCGATGCACCTGCTCTCGCCCGGCCAGCCCGCGCTCCCGCCCGGCGGAAATCTTCGCGCCGTTCCCCAACTGCGGCGGCGGGCCGAACGACATGTCGTTCGGCACCTAGGAGCATCAACACCGACCCCGTTGCGCCGACGGTCACCAGCGGCCCCGCGGCCGTGGCCGGCGTCAACAACGCCTACGTGAGCACCGGCGCCAGACGATCTGCGCCTGGTCTCGGTCCTGCCGGACGGGACGGCCTCGCCCAACGGCGGGATCATCGGCGGCGGCACGTTCGGCGGCACGCGGTTCAACGCCGTCTCCGACGACGGCTCGCGGATCTTCTGGGACTCGGCCGGCGGTGCCCCGAGCGAGGTCTACGTCCGGATCGACGGCACGGACACGGTCCAGGTCTCGGCCTCCAGCGCACCAACCCCGACCCGAACGGGGTCCAGCCCAAGGGCTATTGGTACGCGACCCCCGACGGCTCGGCGGCGTTCTTTACGAGCGGCGAGAAGCTGACCAACAACTCCCAGGCCGAGCCAGGCGTCCCCGACCTCTACCGCTACAACGTGGCCACCGACACCCTGGTCGACCTGACGACCGCCGACCCGGATGGCGCCGGGATCCAGGGCGTCCTCGGAGCGAGCGACAGCGGCGGCCGCGTCTACTTCGCGGCCAGCGGGGCGCTCGCCCCCGGGCGCCGTCGACGGCGAGACGAACCTCTACGTGCGCGACGGCGCGCAGACGACGTTCATCACCGGGCTCGACCAGTTCGGCGACGGCGACAACTGGAACGCGGGCGGCGGCTTCAAGACCAGCCGCGTGAGCCCGAGCGGCGGCACCGCTGCTGTTCAGCTCGCGACGCCAGCAGCTCGGCTACGACAACGCCGGGCACCTCGAGTTCTACATCTACGACCTCGCGGCGGACGAGCTCAGCTGCATCTCGTGCAACCCGAACGGCGACCCGGCGACCTCCGACGCCGCGATCAACAGCCCGCCGACCGGCGGCCTCAACCTGTCGCTGATCAACACCTACCAGCGCCGCAACCTGTCGGCTGACGGCTCGACGGCGTTCTTCACATCGGCCGGAGCGGCTCGTCCCCTCGGACACGAACGGCAAGTACGACGCCTATATGTGGAATGACGGGGACGTCGAGGCGGTCTCGAGCGGCCAGAGCGCCGACGACTCCGCGTTCGTCGACGCATCGGCCAACGGCAACAACGCCTTCTTCCTGACCCGCCAGCAGCTGGTCGGGATCGACACCGACGATTCGGTCGACCTCTACGACGCGCGCGTCGGCGGCGGTCTGGCCTCCCAGAACCCGCCCCCGCCCCCGCCCCCGTGCCAGGGCGACACCTGCAAGCCGCCGGCGAGCCCGCAGACGGGCCCGCCGCCGAACGGCACCTCGTCGGTCAACAACCCGCCCGAGCCGCCGATTCCCGACTGCAGCGACCTCGACAAGAAGGCCGACAAGGCAGACGCCAAGGTCGACAAGCTCCAGAAGAAGGTCGGTAAGGCCTCGGGCAAGCAGAAGAAGAAGCTCAAGAAGAAGCTCAAGAAGGCCAAGAAGCAGGCCAAGTCCGCCCAGCAAGCAGCCGACGCGTGCAACCAGGGCTGAGGTAGGCGATGAAGACCAAGACCAGCCAAGCCCGCACAGACGCGATCAACACGGAGGAAACGATGTCCGACCGCAGACGGCACTTCTCGCGCAAGCCGCGGCACCGCGCCCGGCTCGGCGGCCTGCTCGCCGTCGCGCTGCTGGCGATCTTCGTCGATCCCGTCGTCGGCCGGCGCCGCCCTGCTCAAGCACTTCACCGCCGAGGTGCGCGACCAAAACGGCGACCCCTACACCCAGGCCGGCGGCCATCCGTTCGAGGCCTTTACCGACATCAACTTCTTCACCCACGATGTCAACGGCCAGGGCGTGCCCGACGAGTCGGTGCGCACCGTGCACGTCGACCTGCCCGCCGGGCTGGTCGGCAACCCCCAGAACATCCCCCAGTGCACCCACGCCCAGCTCACCACGGGCTTTGGCGGCGGCTGTCCCGACAACACCCAGGTCGGCTTTACGGTCCTAAAGACCGGCCTCGGCCAGAACTTCACCGCCGGCGTCTACAACCTCAAGCCACCGCCGGGCGTTCCGGCCCAGTTCGGGTTCATCGCCCTGATCCCGCCCGTCTACGTCAACGCCTCGGTGCGCAACGACGGCGGCCTGTCGGTGACGATCCCCAACATCTCCCAGGCGCTGCCGCTGACCGGCACCAGCCTGAGCTTCTGGGGCGTGCCCGCCGACCCGTCCCACGACGCCGATCGCGGCGCCTGTCTCAACAACCCCGACCAGACCGTGCTCTGCCCCGCCCAGGCACCGCGGCTGCCGTTCCTTTCCAATCCGACCTCGTGCACCGGGCCGGTGACCACGCGCCTGTCGGCCACCTCCTGGCAAAACGGCGCCGTCGAGCATCTCAACTCGACCACCCCCGTGGGCGCCGACGGCTGCGACTCGGTCCCGTTTGACCCGTCGCTCAACGTCCAGTCGAGCTCGCAGAGCTCCGATTCGCCGACCGGGATCTCGGTCGACGTCAACGTTCCCCAGCCCCAGAACCCGACCGGGGTCACCGAGTCGAACCTGAAGAAGGCGGTCGTGACGCTGCCCGAGGGCACCTCGATCAACCCGGCGGCGGCCGACGGCCTCGCGGGCTGCACCGAGGCCCAGATCGCGCTCTCAGACACCTCTGACCCGAGCTGTCCGGACGCCTCGAAGATCGGCAGCGTGCAGATCACCAGCCCGCTGCAGCCCGATCCGCTGCAGGGAGCGATCTATCAGGCCACGCCCGACGACAACCCGTTCGGCAGCCTGCTGGCGATCTACATCGTCGCCCAGGGCGGCGGCGTGACCGTCAAGCTGCCCGGCGAGATCGCCACCGACCCGGCCACCGGCCAGGTCACGGCGACGATCGACAACGCGCCGCAGCTGCCGTTCTCGCAGTTCAGCCTCTCGTTCTCGGGCGGCCCGCGCGGCGCGCTTGCCACGCCGACCACCTGCGGGACGAAGACCGCGACCGCCGAGCTCAGCTCCTGGTCGCGGCCCAACAACCCGACCCAGCTCAGCGACTCCTTCGACATCAACTCCGGCCCCAACGGCTCGGCCTGCGCGGCCACCGACGCCGCGCGCCCGTTCACCCCGAGCCTCGACGCCGGGCTGGTAAACCCGGCCGCCGGCAGCCAGAGCCCGTTCAATCTGGCCGTCAGCCGTCCCGACGGCAGCCAGCCGATCTCGACCATCGACGCGAGCCTGCCCGAGGGCGTCTCGGCGGTGCTCGCCTCGGCCGCCCAGTGCGCCGAGGCCCAGGCCGCCACCGGCACCTGCGGCTCAGACTCCCAGGTCGGGACCGTCTCGGCCAAGGTCGGCGCCGGCACCAACCCGTTCCAGATCACCGGCGGCGCGGTCTACGTCGCCGGCCCCTACAAGGGCGCCCCGCTGTCGCTGTCGATCGTCGTCCCCGCCCAGGCCGGGATCTTCGACCTCGGCACGGTGGTGGTGCGCGCGGCGGTCTTCGTCGACCCGACCGACGCCCACCTGCGCGTGGTCAGCGACCCGGTGCCGCAGATCCTCGACGGGATCCCGCTGCGCCTGCGCCAGATCGCGCTCTCGATCGACCGCCAGGGCTTCATCACCAGCCCGACCAACTGCGACGCCAAGCAGGTCAGCGCCAACGTCGGCGGGGCCAGCGGCGGCGCCGCCGCACTCGCCCAGCACTTCCAGATGGCGGGCTGCTCGGCGCTTCCGTTCGCGCCCACGATGACCACCACGATCGACGGTGGCAAGGCCGCCACCAAGCGTTCGGCCAACCCGGGCCTGACGGCCGACCTGGTCGCCCGTCCCGGCGACGCCAACGTCGGCACCGTCGCCCTGACCCTGCCCAAGGCGATCTTCCTTGATCAGGACAACCTCTCGGCGATCTGCACCCGCGAGCAGTTCGCGGCCAACCAGTGCCCGGCCAACTCGGTCTACGGCCAGGCCTCGGCCTCGACGCCGCTGCTCGCCGGCGGGCTTCAGGGCCCGGTCTACCTGCGCGCCTCCGACAACCCGCTGCCGGATCTGGTCGCAGACCTAAACGGTCAGGTCGGCATCGACCTGGTGGGGCGCATCGACACCGTCAACGGCGGCGCGATCCGGACCACCTTCGAGGCCCCCGACGTGCCGATCGCCGACTTCAAGCTCACCCTCAACCAGGGTGGTCTCTTGGTCAACTCCAAGAACCTCTGCAAGGGCAAGAAGAAGAAGCACCACAAGGCCAAGAAGAAGACCTACCACGCCGACCTCAAGATCACCGGTCAGAACGGCGCCCACGCCGACCAGCAGCCCAAGCTCAAGACGCAGTGCAAGTGAGCTGAACTCGGATCTCGCTCCCCGGGGCGTCGCGGCCCCTGCCCGGGTCAATCCGTGCCCGGGGAGCCAGCTTCGATTAACAGAAACATGCGCGGGGCGCGCACGACCCTCCGACGTTCGTCCAGGCCGCGCCGATCGCCCGCCCTGGGCCTGAAAACGGGCCCCGAGGCTGACGCGCTCGACGCGGTTCTGCTACAAACACGGTCGTACGCGAACAAGCAGGTTCGCGTCCGGCTCAGGGAGAGTGAGTGTGGTCAATCCGCCCGTTGCGCATGGAGTGCTCGAGGAAGCGGCTCGGCGGTTCACTGCGCTCGTTGGCGATGGCTGTCTGATCCGCACGGCGGACCCGTCGGGGGCGCTCGCCGCGCGCGCCGCGGACCACCGCGACGATGACCGCCGCCTGGCGCTGTGCGCCCTGATCGACGCGCCGCCGCTGCCGCCCGGCGGCTGGCTCGGCCAGGCGCTCGAGCGCGGCCGCCCAGTCCCCCTGCCGACCTTCGACCGCCCGGCGCTGATCGCCGCCGGGCTCCCTGCCGACGAGCGCCTCGGCGACGCGATCGCGTTTCCGGTGCTCGACGACGCGCTCGCGATCCTGACCCGCGACCGGATCGCCGGCCCATACGGCGGTCGCGAGCGCGCGCGCTGCGAGCAGCTTGCTGCCGACCTGCGCGTCGCCCTCGGTGCGCCGGCCGACGAGCCGCTCGCCGTCAGCGACCCGTTGCCGGCCCCCGACCCGGTGCGCGCCGGCGAGCCCCTGCTCGCCGGGACGTTCGGGTCCCTGCGCCACGGGCTCATCGAGGTCGCCACCGCCGGGCTGTGGGTGGTGGATCCCCAAGGGCGGACGCTCTACGTCAACGAGGCAGCCAGCGAGCTGGTGGGTTGGCCGAGCCGCGAGCTCGTCGGCGTCCCGGTCAGCGAGTTCCTCGGCCGGACCGCCGCCGGTCGGGCGCGCCGCGTCGACGGCGCGACGATCGCCGACCGTCCCCTGCTCCGGGGCGACGGCAGCACCTCCTGGCTCGAGGTGACGACCCGCCAGCTGCTCGACGACCACGGTGAGCCGGCTGCCAGGGTGCTCACCCTCGTCGACGTCACCGGGAGGCGCGGCCGTGAGATCGCGCTCTCGATGGCCGTCGACCGACAGCGCGCCAGGAGGACCCTGGCCGAGGAGGCGATCGACGGCGAGCTCGACGAACTGATCGAGCTCTCGGCGAGCACCCTCGCGGAGCAGCTCGAGGTCGACCTGGTCGCGATCGCAGCCTACGAGGACGGGGCCGACTCCCCGGTGGAGCCGCTCGCCCTAGTCGGGTGGCCGGAGGTGATGGAGCGCAACGAGCGCCGCGCGCCGGAGAGCCGGCGGCTGCTCGACCGCTCGGCCGTCCGCGAGACCCTCCGCAGCGGCGACCCCGTGGTGGTGTCCGACTACCGGTCCGAAAGCCTTTACGAGCCGGACCCGATGCTGGTCGCCGCCGGGGTCAGGAGCGCCACGGTCGTCGGCTTCGCCGCTGGGAGGGCCGCGGTAGCGGTCCACTCGCCGGTCCCCGGCGCGTTCGGGGGCTCGGAGGTCGACCTGGTGCAGTACGTCGCGCGGCTGCTGGAGACCCGCTGGGATGCCTGACGTAAAGGGGGTCGAGGCGCAACTGGGCTCGGTGGCCGGCAGCGTCACGCGGCTGGTCGGCGACGGCTGCGTCGTCCGGCGCCTGGAGCCGTCGACCGGCGAGCTGCGAGCCGTCGGCGCGGATCACCGCGACCCTGATCAGCGCCTCGCGCTCGAGCGTCTCATCCGCGACCGGCCCCTCGGCCCGCCGGCGGGGGGCTGGCTGCGCCAGGCGCTGGCGAGCTCCTCGGTCGTCCACCTCACCGAGCCCGACCCGGACGAGCTCCGCGACGCGGGGCTCCCACTGGACGGGCGCATCGGCGAGGTGATGATCGTCCCGCTCGTGCCGGGCGAGTCCGTGATCGTGGCCGTGCGCGACCGGATCAGCGCCGGCTACTCGAGCATCGAGCGCTCGCTGGTCCAGCGCCTGGCCGCGGGCGCGGCGGGGCTCGCGGACCCGTTCAGCCGCGCCGGCATGGCCTGCCAGCTCGAGCTGATGTCGTCCGCCGTCTGGATCACCGACGCCGCCGGAGTGACCTCCTACGTGAACCAGGCGGCGTGCCTGCTCGTCGGGCTGCCGGCCGAGCGCATCGTCGGCGTCCCGATCTCGGAGTTCATCGACGACGCGGCGCCCGATCTCGGCGTTGGCCTGTTCTTCGGTCAGGAGCCGTTCCAGCGCGCCGTGCTTGGCGACGACGGCAGCACGAGGTGGCTCTCGGTCAGCCCCCGGCCGCTGTTCGGTAGGCGCGGGGCGGTCGAGGCGATCCTCTACACGCTCGTCGACGTGACCGAGCGCCACCGGCACGAGTCGGAGCTCCGGATGCGGCTCGACACGGAGCAGGCACTGGCGCGGTTCGCCGAGCTCTTGGTCGTCGAAGACGATCCCGACCGCATCCTCTCGTCCGCGGTCGAGCTGGTCGCCCAGCAGTTCGAGGCCGCCTTGGTGACGGCCGTGGCGATCGCCCGCGACCGCAGCGAGGTGCACCCGCTGGCGATTGCCGGCGAGCTCGGGGATCTCGACCCGGAGCGCTGGCGTGCGCGCTGCGAGCTTCCGTCGGGCTCGGCGACGCTCGCCGCGATCGAAACCGACGAGGCGGTCCGGGTGGGCGACTTCACCGCTGGGGTTCCGTACCGCCCCGGCCCAATCGCGCTGTCGGCCGCGGCGCGCAGCGCCGCGTGCGCGCCGATCTCCGGCGGTGCCGGTTGCCTCGCGGTGCTCCACATGGAGCCCGACGCGGTCAGCGACGACGAGCTCGAGCTGCTCGAGACGGTCGCCCGACTGCTCTCCAAGCGCTGGCCCGCGCGCTGACGAGCGCCCCGCGCTCAGCCGGCGGGCCTCAGGATCCGGACGGGACCGAGATCCCTTCGCGCCCGGCCACCATCGCCCGCGCCAGGTCGCGCTCGGCGATCGCGCGCTCGGGGCCCAGGAACGGCTGGACGATCCAGAAGACGAGCTCGGGCAGGCGGCCCGGTAGCTGCGCCGTGGCGCCGTGGATGATCTCGCTGTACAGGAGCTCGTGGATCCCGCCGACGATCGCGAGGGCGGTGATGCCGGGCAGTTGCACCGAGGTCTCGGCGCGACCAGCGTCGATGAAGTGGGTGAACTGGCGCACGCCGGCGTCACGCCGGGCGAGCGCCTTGGGCCCCGCGGCGAGCACCTCGACGATGCAGAAGTTCGCGGCCGCCGGATGCTCGGCGATGAACTCCAGGAACGAGTTGAGCGCGACGCGGACGCGCCCGGCCCAGTCGCTGTCCTGGAGCGAGTCGAAGGCCTCCGCGGTCGCCCCGAACAGGGTGCCGAGCCAGAGGTCGTACGCGGCGAGGAAGCACTCCTCCTTGTCGCTGAAGAGCTCGTAGAAGGTCTTGCGCGACACGCCGGCGTAGGCGATCACGTCGGCGATCCGGCAGTCGGCGTGGCCGCGCTCCGCCGTGACCTCGACCATCGCGGTGAGGATGCGACTGCGCTGCGACTCGCTCACCGCCTCGGGCGAAAGACCATGCCGGCCCCTCGGTAGCTGCTCGAGCTGGTTGATGCTTGTCTCTGCGGGTGTCATTGGGAACACGATAGAGCCTCGATCTGCGTTTGACCAGTACCAACCGTCTACGGGCCGCTTCCGCGCTTGCCGGAGCCGGTCCGGTGCCTGCGTAATCAATGTACGGCGGTGTCTATACCCAGTCGCCGGCCGGGCTAACCCGCACCGTGTGCGTCAGGCCTCGGCGGGCGCCCGGCGCATTTCACGCGCGGCGACCTCGGGCCCCAAGAAGGGCATGAGCACCGAGTAGACCAGGTCCGGCAGGCGACCGCGCAACTGCTCGCCCCGACCGGCGCGGACCTCGTCGAAGATCAGCGCCGCGGCGCCGCCGATCGCCATCCGCGACGTTGCGGCCGGAAGCTGGCCGGCGTGCTCGGAGAGCGCCCTGCCCTCGTCGAGGAAAGGGGTGAAGCGGCCGAGCATCTCCCGGTAGCGCTGGCGCGCGGCCGGGCTCGCCGCGATGCTCTCCACCATCGCCATGCGGGCGATCGCCGACTCGTCCGAGAGGAGCGCGACGAGCGCGCCGAGTCCGGCGTGGATCCGCTCCTCCCACGAGCCGCCACGCTCGCGGAAGGCCCTGCCCACCTGGGCGAGCAGGACGTCGGCCACCGCGTCATAGGAGGCGAGGAAGCACTCCTCCTTGTCGCCGAAGAGCTCGTAGAACGTCGTCCGCGAGACCCCGGCGGACTCGATCACATCTGCGACCGTCGCCGCCTCGTAGCCCTTGTCGGCGGCCACGCGGATCATCGCCTCGAGCAGGCGTTCGCGCTGCGAGCGCACGATCACGTCCCTGGGGAGCCCGTGGCGGCCGCTCGGCAGGCGGCCCCGGTGGCCCGATGTGGACATGGTCTAAGAGGGGAGGCGAGGGGACTCGAGGAGGGGGTTCAAAAACTGCACTATTTATGATAGCGGAGAGCGCAAATCGCCACCTCCGCGGGCGCCGGTTTCAGGCGCTGGCCGCCGCCTGGGAGTGGTACAGCGCCGCCTCCTGGCCCATATAAGGGGTGAGCGCGAGATAGAGGATGTCCGGGAGCAGCTCCGGAACCCGTTCGCCCCGGCCGCTGCCCAGCTCGGCGACGATCAGCGACTCGCCGCCGCCGATGATCGCCCGCGCGGTCCCGGACGGCGGGCTCGGGATGTCGGCCATGAACGCGCGGCCCTGGTCCAGCTGGGAGACCAGCAGGTGCGCCGCAGCGCTGTAGCGGTCATAGGCGCGCTCGCCCGCGGCGAGCGCCTCGACGATCGCCGCGGTTGCGTGATCGGGCTTGGCTGCGATGAAGTTGAGCAGGGCCGTGAGCACGTCGCGAACCTTGCCGGGCCAGCCGCGCCCGTCGCGCTCGGCGTAGACCACCGGCTGGATCGCGGCGGCCAGCATCCGGATCCAGTCGTCCATCGTCGCGACGAAGCAGTCCTCCTTGTCGCGGAAGAGCTCGTAGAAGGTCGCGCGCGAGACCCCCGCGCTCTCGACCACCTCGGCGATGGTCGCGGCGGCGTAGGTGTGGCGGGCGCAGACGACCGCCATCGCGTCGAGCAGGCGCTGGCGCTGGGAGTTGGTGACGTCCTCGCGCGAGAGGCCGTGGCGACCTGCCGGCAACCGACCTGCGGGCCGGGCCTTGGTCGCGGGCTTTGGCTTCGGCATTCGCGCTCCCCCATCTAGAGACACGAGGTTCTATAGGTACGCGGCCGATCATACAGCGGCGCCCCGCGTTACCGCCAGCCGAGCTCGCGGCCGGCGATTTGCTCGAGCCGCGCGGTGTCGTCGGCGAGCAGTTCGCGCAGCTGCTCGCGCAGCGCCTCGGGCAGCTCCGGCTTCGGCGCCGCGCCCCGGCCCGGGTCGTGCACGACCCGCTCGACCAGCCAGCGAAGCGACTCCGGCAGGCGGTCGAAGTTGCGGTCCAGCGACCGCAGCCCGGGGAGGCGCACGGCTCGGTCCATGAGCCGGAAGCCGCCGTCCTGCTTGCCGCTGCCGGTCTCCCACTCGCGCTCGAACTGCGGTGAGACGAACGCCGCGTCGACGCCGCAGAACTCGAACACCGCTCGCATCGTCTCCGCGCGGCGGTCGGCGAGGTCCTCCCGGGTGACGATCCGCACCCGCTCGGCGCCGAAGGCCTCCAGATAGGGCTCGACCTGCATGGCGTAGCGGCTGCGGGCGACGTAGGCCGACTCCGGGTCCGCGAGGGCCGTCGCCAGCGGCCGCGACTCGTAGCCGCCGCCGACGTTGTGCAGGTAGTGCGAGAGCATCCGGTCGATCGGGTCGCGCACCATGTAGACCACCCGCGCCTGGGCGCCGAGGACCGTGCCCATCCGCTCGGCGACGCCGGCGAACCGGGGCAGGTTCGTGTAGTGCGGCGAGGTCTCGCCGCGCACGGTCGCCGAGCGCTCGAAGTGGCTCGCGTACCACTCCGGCCCGAGCTCCCAGTTGAGCTCGGCGACGAAGAAGTTGAGCTCCTTCGGCCGCGACATCGCGATCTGCGGGTGGAGGTTGAGGTAGTGGTGGAGGCTCGTCGTCCCGCACTTGAGGCCGCCGATCACGATCAGGTTGGGGAGCGCGCCCTCGCGCTCGGCCAGCCGCCGGCGCCGGTCGAGGTGGCGGCGCTCGCCGGCGAAGCGCTCGCGCGCTCGCGCGACCATGGCGTCGTCGGCGGGGTCGGTGTGCAACGTCGGGGTGCCGCCGGGCTCAGCCGCCGGCACCGAGCTTCTTCGCCGCGTCGCGGAAGTTGCGAACTTCCGCGTCGGCCTTCTTGCGACCCTCGAGCTTCTCGCCGCGGCGGTTGACCCAGATCACCGGCACGTTCATCTTCAGCAGCGGGGCGACATCCGCCTCGTAGCCCGAGGCGATGTGGACCCAGCCCTTCTTGCCGCCGATCCGCCGCGCGCCTTCCTTGAAGTGCGCGGGGTCGGGCTTGTAGCTGCGCACCTGCTGGGCGGTGACCACCAGGTCGAGCTCGGTGCGCAGGTGGCGCCGCGAGACGCCGAGGAGCTTGTCGTCGATGTTGGAGATGATCCCCACGTCGTAGCGCTTGGCAAGCCGGTCCATGGCCGCGTTCGCCTCTCGGAAGGGCAGCCAGCGGGCGACGCTGTCGGGTAGGAACTGGGCCCGCGAGGGCTCGAGCTCCCAGCCGATCTCGCCGGCGACCTTCACCGCGGCGCGGCGCAGGACCTCGGCGTAGAGCTCGTAGGAGCCGCTCATGATCTCCGCCTGGACCTCGAGGAAGCGGTCGATGAACTTCTGCGCGTCGAAGGAGAAGCCGTCGCGGTCGGCCTCCTTGGAGAACGCGTCGAGGATCCCCTTCTCCCAGTCGATCAGGGTGCCGTAGCAGTCGGTGGTGACCCACGTGATGTCTTTGAGTTTCGGAATGGCCATAACGGCGGGCGCGCATTATGTCGGATACTCTGCCGCGGCCTCCGCGCGACGCTCAGATGGATCTACTCGAATATCAGGGCAAGCAGCTGTTCGCCAAGCACGGTGTGCCGGTTCCAGAGGGGCGGCACGCGACGACGGTGGACGCTGCGGTCGACGCCGCGAACGAGATCGGCTACCCCTGCGTGATCAAGGCGCAGGTCGCGATCGGCGGCCGCGGCAAGGCCGGCGGCATCAAGGTCGCACGGGACGAAGCCGAGGCCCGCGCACGCGCCGAGGCGATCCTCGGGATGGACATTCGCGGGTTCGTCGTCCACGACCTCTGGGTCGAGGGCGCCTCGGAGATCGCGGCCGAGTACTACGCCTCGATCATCCTCGACCGCTCGGAGAAGAAGCTGCTGGCGATCGTCTCGCGGATGGGCGGCATGGAGGTCGAGGAGGTCGCCGAGTCCGACCCCGACGCCCTGGTGCGCCGCCACATCGACCCGGCTCAGGGCCTCAGCCTCGCCGTGGCGGAGGAGCTGGCGGTCGACGCGGGGATCGACGAGGACGTCACCGACCAGGTCGCCGAGGTGCTCGTGAAGCTCGCCGACGTGGTGGCCGCTGAGGACGCCACGCTGATCGAGATCAACCCGCTGATCGTCACCAACGACCGCCGCGTCGTCGCGCTGGACTCGAAGGCGACGATCGACGGCAACGCGCTCTTCCGCCATCCCGAGCTCGCCGAGCTCACCGACAAGTCGGCCGAGGACCCGCAGGAGGCGATGGCCAAGGAGAAGGGCCTCACCTACGTCAAGCTCGGCGGCAACATCGGCATCCTCGGCAACGGCGCCGGGCTCTGCATGTCGACGCTCGACGTCGTCGCTCAGGCGGGCGGCAAGCCCGCGAACTTCCTCGACGCCGGCGGCGGCTCGAAGGCCGACGCGATCGTCGACGCGCTCGAGGTGATCACCTCCGATCGCAACGTCAACGCGATCCTGTTCAACATCTTCGGCGGCATCACCCGCTGCGACGAGATCGCCAAGGGGATCATCGAGGCCTGCCGCCGGATGCAGATCGAGATGCCGATGGTCGTCCGCCTCGACGGCACCAACTCGGCGGAGGGCCTGGGCATCCTCGCGGAGGCCGAGCTGGGCAACCTGCACGTGGAGAAGACGATGCTGGGCGCGGCGAAGTCGGTGGTCGAACTCGCCGGCGGCCCTAACAACTAACAACTAGCAACTAGCAACTCCATGAGCATCATCGTCAACGAGGACACCAAGCTCGTCGTCTCCGGCCTGACCGGCCGCGAGGGCACCTTCCACGGGCTTCGCAACCGCGACTACGGCACCGACCTGGTCGCCGGCGTCACCCCGGGCAAGGGCGGCCAGGACGTCGAGGGGGTGCCGGTGTTCGACACGATCCGCGAGGCCGTCGACGAGCGCGGCGCGAACACCTCGATGATCTTCGTCCCGGCTCGCTTCGCCGCCGCCGCGATCGAGGAGGCGATCGAGGCGGGCGTCGAGACGGTGATCGCGATCACCGAGGGGATCCCGGTGCTCGACATGATGCGCGTCTACTGGAAGGCCCAGGACGCGGGCACCCGGCTCGTGGGGCCCAACTGCCCGGGCGTGCTCTCCCCGGAGAAGGCCAACGTCGGGATCATCCCGGCCCAGTTCTTCGACAAGGGCTCGATCGGGGTGGTCTCGAAGTCCGGGACGCTCACGTACCAGATCGGCAACGAGCTCAAGCAGGCGGGGGCCGGGAACTCGTCGATCGTCGGGATCGGCGGCGACCCGATCGTCGGCTCGGACTTCATCGACGTGCTCGAGATGTTCGAGAACGACCCCGAGACGGAGCTGATCGTGATGGTCGGCGAGATCGGCGGCGACGCGGAGGAGCGCGCGGCCGACTACATCGCCGAGTCGGTCTCCAAGCCCGTCGTCGCCTACATCGCCGGCTTCACGGCGCCGCCCGGCAAGCAGATGGGCCACGCCGGGGCGATCATCTCCGGCTCCTCGGGCACCGCCGACGCGAAGAAACGAGCGCTCGAGGCCAAGGGCGTGCGCGTCGGCAAGAGCCCGACCGAGACGGCGCAGCTCGCGGTCGAGGCGCTCGGCGCCGCCTAGATCGCTTCGCCTTTCGGGGCGGCTGGCGCGTCAAGTAGGGCTCGAGCCGGCCGCGATCACCGCCGCGCGCAGGGCGTCGTACACGCCCGGCGCGGCGGCGATCACGGTCCCGTCGTCGAGCTCGGAGACTCGCGCTCCGGCGGTCGCGGCGATCAGCGACCCGGCGGCCAGGTCCCAGCGCTTGAGGCCGCGCTCGTAGTAGCCGTCGACGCGGCCGCAGGCGACCGAGCAGAGGTCGACGGCGGCGGCGCCCATGCGGCGGACGTCGCGGATCGAGCCGATCACGCCGGCGAGGACCTCGGCCTGGGCGACGCGCTCGGCGGCCGTGTAGGCGAAGCCCGTGGCGACCAGCGCCGACCCGAGCTCGGTCTCGTCCGAGACCCGGATCGGCTCCCCGTTGCGGGTCGCCTCGCCGCCGCGGACGGCCGTGAAGCGGTCGCCGTGGAGCGGGTCGTGCACGACCCCCACGGCGGTCTCGCCGTCGACCTCGACCGCGATCGAGATCCCGTAGCCAGGGTGCCCGTACAGGTAGTTCGTGGTCCCGTCGATCGGGTCGACGACCCAGCGGACGCCGGTGGTCGTCTCGGCGCTCGCGCCCTCCTCGGAAAGCACCCCGTCGCCGGGTCGCTCGCGCCGGATCCCGTCGACGATCAGGCGCTCGCAGGCCTCGTCGACCTCGGAGACCATGTCGGTCGCCGACGACTTCGTGCGCACGCGGGAGCGCGGCTCGCCCAGGCGCTCCAGCGAGAGCCCGGCCGCCTCGGCGGCGAGGTCCCCGGCGAGGGCGAGCAGCGGCTCGAGCTCGGTCACTCCCGCTCCAGTGGTAGACCGGACGATCGCCAGGCCGCCGCGCGATCGGAGTGGTTCTCGCAGCGAACGGGCTCGTCGCCCGCCAGACGCCACACCTGGTCCCACGTGCCCTCGACGGGCACGCCGCTCTCCGTTCCGCGGGCGATCAGAGTGCCGAGCATGAGCACCACCCCGTCGCCCTCGACCCAGCGCTCCGGGACGATCCGGAAGTCGTCCCACCGATCGGCGAGCCCGCGCCAGAGCCCCAGGACCGCCTCGCGCCCGCGGTAAAGGTCGCCGTCGGGAACGGCCGCCGAGGTGTCCCATTCGATCTCCTCGGCGAGCTCGGCGATCGAGGCCGCGTAGTCGCCCCGGTTGAACAGCTCAAGGCCGTATCTGATGCGCTCCAGGCCACCGATCGGCCGATCCTACGTTGCTATCGTCGCCGCGTGGCCGCCGACGTGATCAGCTTCGCCCGAGGCGCCCCGAGCGCCGACATCCTGCCCGCCGCCGCCGTCCGCGAGGCGGCCGACCGAGCGCTCGCCGACGACTGGGAGAAGGCGCTCTCCTACGGAACCGGGATCGGCCATCCGGGGCTCTGCGAGTGGATCGCGGGCGAGCTCCACGGGATCGACGCCGGCCAGGTGATGGTCACCAACGGCTCGATGGAGGCCGCGGCGCTGCTCTTCCGCTACATGATCGAGCCCGGCGACCGGGTGATCGTCGAGCAGCCCTCCTACGACCGCACCCTGCTGCTGCTCGGGCGCACCGGCGCCGAGCTGGTCCCGGTGCCGCTGGAGGCCGACGGGCTCGACCTCGACGCGTTCGAGGCGGCGCTCGCCGGCGGCCCGGTGAAGCTCGCCCACGTGATCCCCAACTTCCACAACCCCGCCGGCTGCACGCTCTCGGCCGCCAAGCGCGAGCGGCTCGTCGAGCTCGCCGCCGAGCACGGCTTCTGGATCTTCGAGGACGACCCGTACCGGCTGGTCAGGTTCGGCGACGCCGAGCTGCCGCCGACGATGCTCTCGACCGACGCGTCGGGCCGGGTGATCCACGCTTCGTCGTTCTCCAAGACGGTCAGCCCGGGCGTGCGGGTCGGCTACCTCGCCGGGCCCGCCGAGCAGGTCAAGACGCTCGCCAAGCGCGGCTCCGAGCACTACATCTCGCCCAACATGCTCGCCGAGTCGGTCGTGCTCGAGCTCTGCACGCTCCGGCGCCCTGGCCGAAGAACATCGAGTTCGTCAACGGGGCGCTCGCCGAGCGGCGCGACGCGCTGGTCGAGGCGCTCCGCGAGCAGATCCCGGAGGCCGAGTTCGTGGTCCCGGGCGGCGGCTACTTCCTCTGGCTCGACCTCGATCCCGGCGCCGACACGCCGGCGCTGCTCGCCGCCGCCAAGGAGGAGGGCGTCGCCTTCGTCGCCGGCCCCGACTTCATGCTCGAGGGCGGCGAGTCGAGCCTGCGGCTCTCCTTCGCCAGCGTCCCCGCCGACCGCGTGGCCGAGGGCGTCTCGCGGATCGCCCGGGCCCTCGCCCGCCAGCGCGAGACCTCGCCCGCCTGAGAGAGCTATTCCCCACCAATCTTGTGGGGAACTGCTAAGGTCGCGTTTACGAGTAGTGACCAAGCTGTGCCGAGCAGGCGGTCACGCTGCAGCAGACATCGACGAGGAGGTGGCGAATGAGTCCGGTTCAGATCATCGAGGGGACGCGAAAGCTCGACCCGGTCAGCGAGCGGAATCTGGCCGAGCGCCGGTTCTCCGCCCTCGCGGCCGCGGTCCGCGAGCACGAGGCGAACGTGCGCCGGCGCGAGTTCCAGATGCGCCCGCAGGACCAGGCGCTCTACCGCCGCCTGCGCCAGATCTGCGGCGCACTCGAGCGCGAGCTGCCAGCGGCGCTCAGCGGCCGTAGCGGTCGCTGGAGAGCACGAGCGCCTCGGGCAGCGGGGCGCGCGGCTCCGGCGCGGGCTCGGCGCGCACCGAGACCGTCTCGGCGACGCTGCGCGAGACCGCATGGCGGCCGTCGTCGGAGACGACGACGACCTCGTCGTCGCCCGAGGTCTCGAGCGTCCCGTCCAGGCCCGGGATGCAGCCCGGTCTGCTTGAGGTAGTGCAGGAGCTCCTCGGCCTCGTTCTCGAACCGCAGCACGTAGCACCTCGGCGCCGGGCTCGACGTCGGCGAGCAGGACGCCGCGCTCGCGCGCGCCCTCGACCAGCGGGTGGCCGTGCGGGCAGGTCGTCGCGTCGCCGATCGCCGCCAGCATCCGCTCCTCGAGCACCGGCGACATCGCGTGCTCGAGCCGCTCGGCCTCCTCGTGGACCTCGTCCCAGGGAATCCCGAGGACATCGGTGAGGAAGCGCTCGATCAGCCGGTGGCGGCGGACGATCGCCTGCGCGTGGTCGCGGCCGTCGGCGGTGAACTCGAGCGACTTGTCGTCGCGGCGGCTGACGTAGCCGTCGCGCTCGAGCCGGCCGATCATCTCGTGCACGGTCGGCGGCGAGAGCTGCATGGCCCGGGCGATGTTGGCGCCGGTGATCGGCAGCCCCGCCTCCTCGAGCCAGAACATGATCTGGAGGTACTCCTCCTCGGCGACTGTGGCGTCGGCCATCGAGACGATCTTAGTGAGCGGCGCTACATCCACCCAGGTGCGTTGTTCCACACCCAGGTGCGGCTCCGATGGCCGCCCTGTGGGTAAGGCTTCAGATATGAACTTCGCGACCAGGATGACGGCGGTGATTGCGATCGCCGTCTGCGCGTTCGCCGCCGGGCCCGGCCACGCGGACGCGAGGCCGCCGGTGCGGGTGAGTCTGGTCAAGGACATCTACCCGGGGGAGCACGACTCGTCCCCGTCCCGTTTGGTGCGGCTCGGGGACGCGGTCTACTTCGAGGCGTTCAGCCCGGCAACCGGAGGCGAGCTCTGGCGCACTGACGGCACGAAACGCGGGACGCGGGTCGTCACGGACATCGTCGCGGGAGGTTCGAGCTCCAGCCCGCGGGGGCTTGCCGCCACGGACCGGTACGTGTTCTTCACCGTCGCGGGCCCGGTCAACGAGCGGCGACTGTGGCGCACCGACGGAACCGCGGCCGGCACTGCCCCGGTTCCGGGCACCGACGGCGTCGACATCAGGGCGAATCTCCTCGGGTCCGGGCGGATCGATCTCTTCCTCGCTCCCGACGCGCTCGGGTTCTCGCACCTGTGGTCGGCCGACGGCGATGCCCCAGCGACCGACCTCGGTCGCTTCGATCTCGTTCCCTACGACTCGACCACGATCGGCGCCGATATCTATCTCGGCGTTTTCACCCAGGCCGAGGGTTCCGGCCTCCTGCGCACCGACGGCACGACCGCGGGCACCTCCGTAGTCAGCGGCGGCCTCCACGCCGAAGGGGCGCTGAGCGCGCCGTCCGCACTCAACGAGCTCGGCGGCGTCGTCTACTTCTACGTACCGAGCCTGCACGGACCCGAGCTTTGGCGCAGCGACGGCACCGACGCCGGCACGAGCCGCGTGGCGTCGTTTCCCGACGCCGTGGACGGCGGGGTGGCAGCGGGCGGTCACCTGATCTTCGCGGTGAACAACACGCAGCTCTGGGCGAGCGACGGCACCCCGGCCGGCACCCGCGCTCTTCCCATTCCCAGCGGCCGCTCGCTGTTCGGCCTCGCCGCGGCCGGCGGCCGGGCCTACTTCGACCTGCGCAGCCGGCTCTGGCGTAGCGACGGCACCGACGTCGGCACGCGGCGGGTCTCCCCGCGCCGCCTGCGGCAGCTCTCGGGCTTCGTCCGCGTGGGCGGGCGGGTCCTCTTCGCCGGCGAGGGGGCGAGCGGCGGCCAGGAGCTCTGGCAGACCAAGGGCACGGCCCCCAGCACACGGCGCGTCAGCGAGATCCGACCTGGCAAGCGCGACGCGCGGATCGCCGACGGTGACCTCGCTCGGCGACCGCGCCGTGTTCACCGCGGACGAGCCGCGCCACGGCCGCGAGCTGTACGTCGCCGTGCCGCGGCAGTAGCGCTCAGCGCATCGCGAGGGTGGAGACCACGGCCTCGTAGAAGCCGTCGCCCATCGCGCCCTCGGTGACCGTGACGTTGGGAAACGACGAGAGCGCCGCGCGCAACGCGTCGTCGCGCTCCGGGCCGTTGGCGACGCAGAAGAAGCGCCCCACGGCCGTCGCCGTCTCGAGGTCCTCGATCGAGTCGCCGATTGCGATGCAGTCCTCGGGCGCGTAGCCGCGGACGCGCAGGTGGAAGGCGACGCCCTTCGCCTTGCTCGCCCCGCCGGGGACCAGGTGGTAGGCGTGCGCGGGGCCCTCGATCCCCTCCATCGTCCGGCCGATCGCCCCGTTGTCGAGGAAGCGCAGGTCCTCGTGGCCGCGCTCGCGCAGCAGCTCGTTCGCCGCCTCGACGTCGACCTTGCCGCGCATCAGCAGCGAGAGCTCGCGGCCCGTGTGCCACGGGCGTGTGCCACTCGAGGCTGCCCGGCGAAGTGCTCGAACAGCAGGTCCGGGATGCCCGCCTCCGACGAGCCGGTCCGCCGGGTTGCCGTCGTCCGCCGGCTGCCAGGAGCCGGTCAGGTAGGTGCGCTCGCCGTCGAGGACGACGCCGCAGCCGGCCTCGTAGATGTAGGAGGTCTGGCCGAGCAGGCGAGCGTCCGAGCCGACCGTGCTCTCGCGGCGGCCGGACATGATCACGACCTCGACGCCGGCCCGGTCGCAGGCCTCGAGCGCGCGCGCCTGGCGCAGGGAGAAGTTGCCCTCGGGGTCGCGAAAGAGGGCCCCGCGCGGACCGAGCAGGGTCCCGTCGAGGTCGGTGTAGACGCAGCGCAGCGGCACGCGCGGACTAACTTAGTGGCGGTGAGCGTCTGGCGATTGGCACACGGCGAGCTCGACTTCCCACCGCCGCTTGCCGCCGGGATCGTCAACGTCACCGACGACTCGTTCTACGCCGGCGCGCGCAGCGGCACCCCGGAGCAGGCGGTCGCCGACGGGCTCGCCCTCGTCGAGTCGGGGTTCGACCTGCTCGACGTCGGCGCGGTCGCGGCCCGCAGCGGCCCGCCGGTCGCGGCCGCCGACGAGGCGGCGCGCCTGGTCCCGGCCATCGAGCGGCTGGTCGCCGAGGCGGGGGTGCCCGTGATCGCCGACACCTTCTCGCCGGAGGTCGCCGCGCCGGGCGCTCGATGCCGGCGCGGCAGCGATCAACGACATCGGCGGCGGCGAGCCCGGAAATGCTCGCCCTGGTCGCCGAGCGCGGCTGCGGCTACGTGCTCATGCACATCGAGGGGCCGCCTCGGGTCGACCGGCCCGCGCCGCACTACGACGACGTCGTCGGCCACCTGGGCGAGTGGTTCGCCGAGCGGCTCGACCGCGCCGCGTCCCTCGGCGTCGCGCCGGAGCAGATCGCCCTCGACCCGGGCCTCGACTTCGACCTGACCACCGACGACGGGATCGAGATCGTCCGCCGCCTGGGCGAGCTCCGCGAGCTCGGCCGCCCGCTGTTCGTCGCGCTCTCGCGCAAGGACTTCCTGGGCGCGATCGCCGCCGGCTCCTGGGAGGAGCGGCTCGAGCCGGGCGAGCGCGGCCCGGCGACGATGGCCGCCACGGCGCTCGCCGTCGCCGCCGGGGCGGAGATGCTGCGCCTGCACGACGCCGACGCGCTCGACGCGATGCGCGACCGCGGCGGCGATCGTCGGGCGGCGCGACGTGACCGGGCTCGCCGACGCGCCGCCGCTCGCCTGGGAGCGCCTGCTGGAGGCGGGCGAGCGCGACGACCGGCTCGTGGTGACCAGCGTCGAGCCCGCCGCGGGGCCGCGCATGGTCGAGGCGCCCGCCGCGCTCTCGCCCGCGCTGGCGGCGGCGCTCGAGCGCGCCGGGATCACGGAGCTCTACACGCCACCAGGTGGAGGCGCTCGAGGCCGCCCGCGCGGGCGACGTGATCGTCACGAGCGGCACCGCCTCGGGCAAGTCGCTGTCGTTCAACCTGCCGGTGCTCGACTCGCTCGTCGCCGACCCGAAGAGCCGGGCGCTGTACGTCTACCCGACCAAGGCGCTCGCCCAGGACCAGGCGCGCAAGCTCGCGGAGCTCGGCCTGCCGGAGCTCCGCCACGCGATCTACGACGGCGACACGCCGCAAGCGACGACCGCCCGGCGATCCGCCGGCGCTCGAACCTCGTGCTCACCAACCCGGACATGCTCAACATGGCGGTGCTCGGCCACCACAAGGGCTGGGGCGACTTCCTCACCAACCTGCAGCTGGGTGGTCATCGACGAGGCGCACACCTACCGTGGGGTGTTCGGCTCGCACGTCGCCAACGTGCTGCGCCGCCTGCGGCGGGTCGCCCGCGTCTACGGCGCCGAGCCCCGCTTCATCTGCGCCTCGGCGACGATCGCCAACCCGGTCGAGCTCGCCGCGGGCGCTGGTCGGGCACCGACTTCGCGCTCGTCGACTCCGACGGGGCGCCGCGGGCCAAGCGCCGGATCGCGATCTGGAACCCGCCCGTGATCGACGAGAAGACGATGCGCCGGCGCTCGGTCCTCTCCGAGACGGCGGAGCTGCTCGCCGACCTCGTCATCAACGGCTCGCGGACGATCTGCTTCCTGCAAGAGCCGCCGCGGGATCGAGCTGATCCAGCGCTTCACCCGCATGCGCCTCGAGGAGCTCGGCGAGCCGGGCCTGGCGGCGCGGATCGCGCCCTACCGGGCCGGCTACACGCCGCAGCAGCGCCGCGAGCATCGAGGCGGATCTCGCCAGGGGCGAGCTGCTCGGCGGTCGTCGCCACCGACGCGCTCGAGCTCGGGATCGACATCGGCGAGCTCGACGCGGCGATCTGCGTGACCTTCCCCGGCACCGTCGCGAGCCTGCGCCAGATGTGGGGGCGGGCGGGACGGCGCCGCGAGGGGATCGCGCTCTACGTCGCCGGCGAGGACGCGCTCGACCAGTTCTTCTGCCGCCACCCGGACGAGTTCCTCGAGCGCCCGGTCGAGGCCGCGATCCTCGACCACACCAACGAGCGCATCCAGACCGCCCACCTGCATGGCGGCCGCCTACGAGGCGCCGCTCGGCGGCACCGAGCTCCAGCCCGGGGGCGCCGACGACGAGATCCTCGGCGACCGCTGGCGCGAGCGCGCCGACGCCCTGGTCGGCGCGCGGCCGGCTGCGCCGCGGCCGCGACGGCCGGTACCTGCCGCGCGGCCCCGGCTTCCCGGCCGGCGAGATCTCGCTGCGCTCGGCGTCGCTGGACTCGATCGCGGTGGTCGAGCGCTCCTCCGGCGAGCTGATCGGCCAGGTCGAGGCCGAGCGGGCCTTCACGCACCGTCCACCCCGGAGCGATCTACCTGCACCTCGGGCGCTCCTACGAGGTCGCCGAGCTCGACATCGACAGCCGCCGCGCGATCGTCGACGCCGTTCGACGGCGACTGGTACACGCAGCCGAAGAAGGAGACCGAGGTCTTCATCGAGGCGGACGGCGCCGAGCGCAGCATCGGCCCCGAGGGCGGCCCGTCGGTCGAGCTCGCGTTCGGCGAGGTCTCGGTGACCGAGCAGGTGATCGCCTACCAGCGCAAGAGCCTCACCGACCACTCGGTGATCGATCTCGTCGGGCTCGAGCTGCCGGAGCAGAACTTCCCGACCCAGGCGCTCTGGTACGTGCTCGGCGACGAGCTCGCCGGGCCGCGCGCGCTCGCCGCCGGAGGTGCTGCTCGGCGCGCTCCACGCCACCGAGCACAGCCAGATCGCCGTGCTCCCGCTGCTGGCGATGTGCGATCGCTGGGACATCGGCGGGCTCTCCACCAACATCCACTTCCAGACCGGGCTGCCGACGATCTTCATCTACGACGGCCACCCGGGCGGGGTCGGGATCTCCCGCCGCGGCTACGACGAGTTCGAGCGTCTGGTCGGCGACGCCGCCCGCCTGGTGGGCGAGTGCCCCTGCGAGCACGGCTGCCCCTCGTGCGTGCAGAGCCCGAAATGCGGGAACCTCAACGAGCCGCTCCACAAGGCGCGGCGCGCTCGACCTCATGGACTCGATCATCAACCTGATCGCCGCCGAACGGCGTCCGGTCGCCCGCCGGTGAGCCGCGCGCCCCAGATCGCCGTCGTCGGGGCCGGCACCGCCGACGAGGCGCTGGCCGCGAGCGCCGCCGAGCTCGGCCGCCGCCTGGCGGAATCGGGCGCGGTCGTCGTCTGCGGCGGGCTGGGCGGCGTGATGGAGGCGGCGGCGCGCGGCGCGAGCAAGGCGGGCGGGACCGTGATCGGGATCGTGCCGTCGGCCCAGCCCGCGGACGCGAACCCGTACTGCACCCACGTGGTGGCCGCGGCCACCGGGATCGCGCGCAACCTCGCCGTCGTCGCCTCGGCCGACGCCGTGATCGCCGTCGGCGGTGCCTGGGGGACGCTCTCGGAGATTGCCCACGCCCGCCAGCTCCGGCGGCCGGTGATCGCGCTCGGCTCGTGGACCCTGACCCCGCCCGCGCCCCTGCCCGAGGGCGACGGCATCGTCGAGGCCACGGATCCGGTCGCCGCGGTCCAGGCGGCGCTCGACGCCGCCGGCGCGGGCGCCTAGGTGCCGGGCGGCGCCTTCAGCTGGCAGCGGACGAAGGACGGTCGCGTCCGGATCTCGCGCGACGGCCGGGTCGTCACCACGCTCGCCGATCGGCACGCAGAAGCCTTCATGCGGCGGGTCGAGGGCGCCGGCGACGAGGCGGCTCAGGGCTTGATGGCCCGGGCGACGGGCAACTACAAGCGCGGCAACGAACGCTAGGAGGGCGAGCCGCCGAAGGCGACCTCGTTGCCGTCGGCGTCGCGATAGGTCACCTTGCGCGCCTTGCCGGGAATGGCCTCGCGCTCGACGGGCTCGATCCCCCGGGCGGCGATCGCGTCCACGCGGCGATCGAGGTCGCCGACGAAGAGCAGGTTCACGGCCCCGCCGGCGCGCCCGGGCTCCTCGACGATGTACACGTAGCGGTGGTCGGCCAGCTCCCAGACGCACTCGGTTTCGTGCGGCTCGAACGCAGGCTCAGAGCCGAACAGCCGCTCGTACCATGGCCTCGCCGCCGCGTAGTCGCTGACCCGGATCCCCGCGAAGAGATCGAGCTCGGGCGCCTGGTCGTTCATGGTCGTGAACGCTAGCCTTACGCGCCGCGGCGAGGTAGCTCAGTTGGTAGAGCACACGACTGAAAATCGTGGTGTCGCCGGTTCGATTCCGGCCCTCGCCATCTCGCGGACTGCGGACGCGCTGGGCTGTGTCGGCGGTCGGCTCGCGTGCGGAGCACGCGTCGCCTCGGCCTCCTTGCCCAGCCCGCCCGCGCCCTCGCGAGATGGCGAGGGCTTCGCCCTCGCTTGATGCGGCGCTAGGTCGGTAGGTCGGTGGCCTCGAGCGCGGCGTCGCGATCGCGGAACGTCTCAAGCCTCTATGACGGCTCCGTCCCGCAGCTTCCAGACGTGGGTGTAGCGAGACCTCGCCGGGCGCGCCGCTGCTGGCGCCGACGCCGCTCTGAGGACGGTGCGACAACGTCGCCGCATCACGAGATCCTCGGCGGCGATCTGATCTGTCCCACGATTCGAGGAAGCCGCCATGTCGCCACCGGCAGCCCTGGGGCCCTGGGCAATGGATCACCACCGGCGGCGAGCAGACGTCAGCCACCGGCCGCTGTAACGCGACTGTCCGAGGACACGCCCGGACACCGTGCGACGTCGTCCACGTCTGGCCACAGCCGCGCCGCTCTAACAGATCGAGCGACTAGCGAGAGGCGACATCGCGAGCGGTCCGCGTCGCGCTGGAACTCGAAGCAGCGACCGGCATCTACAACGTCGCCGAGCCGGCTGCCCAGCGCCGGGAGTTCGCGCGGAACAACAGACCGGCCACGACAACGCCGCCACCGGGCTCGGCGCGCTCCGCCACAACACCACCGGAAACAACAACGCCGCGCTCGGCTCCGGTGCGGGCAAGAACCTGACCACCGGCTCCAACAACGTCGACATCGCGAACGCGGGGAAGGCCGGCGAGGCCGGCACGATGCGGATCGGCACCAACGGCCAGCAGACCGCCACGTTCATCGCCGCGATCAGCGGCACGACCCCGAGCGGGCCGACCGAGCCGGTGATCATCAACGCGGCCGGCAAGCTGGGGACCGCGTCCGCGACCAAGGCAGCAGGGCTGAGCGCCGCGGCCGGGCGCCGGCTGCTCGATGCGCTCGACGTGCAGCAGCGCGTAAACGAGCGGCTCCAGCGCCAGATCGACCGGCTGCGAAAGCAGGTGCGCAACGGCAGCTAGCGCACCCCGTCACCCCGCGAAGCCGCCGCAGAAGCTCCCGCGCGCGGCGCTCATGAACTCGTGCCAGATCGGGGCGGCGTAGGTGCCGCCGAAGGCGCTTGGGCCCATCGACTGGCGGCTCGCGGGGTAGCCCGTCCACACGGCGGTCGAGATGCGCGGCGTGTAGCCGACGAACCAGGCGTCGGTCTGGTCGTCGGTCGTTCCCGTCTTGCCGGCCGCAGGGCAGCCGATGTCCGCGGCCGTGCCGGTGCCGCTGGCGATCACGGTCGAGAGCACCTTGGTCTCCTCGGTAGCCAGGCGCGTCGGCAGCGCCCGGGTCGGCGGGCGGCTGCCGAGCTCGTCGACTCTCCGCGACCGACCCGTAGACCGCGGGAAGGCGACCCGTTCGATCGCGCTCGCCGGGTGGTGGACGCCGCCGTCGGCGAAGCTCGCGTAGGCGTTCGACATCTCCAGCGGCGAGACGCCGATGCGCAGGCCGCCGATCCCCTCGGAGGGAATCCCGTCGAGCGGACTCGTGATCCCGAGCGAACGCGCGGTCTGCGCGACGTTCTCCGGCCCGACGTCGAGGTCGAGCTGGGCGTAGACGGCGTTGACGGAGTCGGTCGTCGCCTGGGTGACGCTCATCCGACCCTCACCGGGCTCGGCGTTGTTGACGGTCCAGGGCTCGCCCTCGCGCCCGTAGGGGTAGAGCGTGATCGGGCTCGAGCCGTTGTAGAACGTCCGGTCGGGGTTGATCCCCTGCTTCAGGGCGGTCGCCAGGACGAACGGCTTGAAGGCGGACCCCGGCTGCCGATGGCCGTCGGCGGCGATGTTGAACTGGTCGGTGGCGTAGTCGGTGGACGCCGCCATCGCGAGCACGTGCCCGGTGGCCACGTCGGTCGCCACCAGCGCGGCCGAGGGTCCACCGAGGGTGGCGGCGCCATCGTCGACCGCCGTCTGCGCCAGCGCCTGCAGGCGCGGGTCGAGCGTGGTGTAGACCCGCAGGTCGCCCTCACGGACCGTCCGCACCCCGTAGCGGCTGATCAGTTGCTCCTCGACGTAGTCGAAGAAGTAGGGGTCCTGGACCGCGGTGTAGCGGCGGCCCGGCTCGAGCCCGAGCCCCGCGGCCTCGGCGCGCCGGCGCTGGTGGTCGCTGATGTAGCCCTGCGAGTGCATCTGGTCGAGCACCTCGTTGCGCCGCTCGCGCGCCCGGTGGGGATTGAGGAGCGGGTCGTAGTCGCTCGGTGCCTGCGGCAGGCCGGCGAGCAGGGCGCTGCGACGCAGGTCGAGGGTCGCGGCCGGGCGGCTGAAGTAGGTCCGCGACGCCGCCTCGACGCCCACGTCGGTGACGCCGTCCGTCGTCCCGTAGGCGACCGAGTTCAGATAGTGGTCGAGGATCCAGCGCTTCGAGTGGCGCTGCTCGAGCTCGATCGCGAGCTTGGCCTCGCGCACCTTGCGGGCGAGGGTCTCGCGCGGGTTGGAGATGTAGAGGTTCTTGACGAGCTGCTGGGTGATCGTCGAGCCGCCCTCGACCACCTTTCCAGCCCCGAGGTCCTCGACCGCCGCGCGGGCGATCGCCGCGTAGTCGAGCGCTCCGTGCTGGTAGAAGTCGCGATCCTCGATCGCCACCGTCGCCCGCTTGAGATCGGTCGGGATGCGATCGCCGGGGATCGGCTCGCGGATCGTGTCGGAGCTGACGTAGCCGAGGCGGGAGCCATCGGCGGCCAGGATCTCCGAGGGGCTGCCGAGGCGGACTGGGGTCTGGTGGCCGAGCTGCGGCTCGTCGTCCGCGACGTCGAGCACCCACAGGGCGGCCGCGCTCGCGGTGACGCCGAAGGTCGCCGAGAACACCGCCACCGCGATCAGCACGCGGTGGTGGCGATGGTGGTGAGAGAGCCTCCGGCGCCGCCGCTGGCGCGCGGTCACCGTCCGGGTCGATCCCGTTCTCGCGTGCCTCCGTCGCGCCGCCGGCGTTCGGCGGCGTCGGCGTCGGCGACGGCCCAGCCGAGCCGCTCGACGAGTTGGGCCGCGAAGTGGTCCGAAGCCAGGTCGTCGGCGTTGACACGCTCCCTCCAGACGACGCCGGTCTGGCGCGGTGCGCCGGAGCTCTCGAGGACGACGATCTCAGTCATCGCATGCCTCCTGGGGGTCGGTTACGGGGGGCGTTACGAGAATCCGCCTCTTGTCTGAGCGCCGCGTCAAAGATCCGTAAATCCTGGCTCAGCGCTCAGGGCGACTACGGCGCCACGAACGTGTCCGGGTCGGGCCCGATCCGCTCGCCGGCGTCGAGGTCGTGCGATCGCGTCCATCTCGCCATCGGTGAGGTGGAAGTCGAAGATCTCGAAGTTCTCCGCGATCCGCTCGGGCGTCACCGACTTCGGGAAGACGACGTTGCCGAGCTGGACGTGCCAGCGCAACGCGACCTGGCCGGTTGTCTTGCCGTGAGCCTCGGCGATCTCGGTCAGCGTCGGGTCGTCGAGCACCTCGCCCTGGGCCAGCGGGCTCCACGCCTCGGTGACGATGCCGCGGTCGGAGTGCTCGCGGCGCAGGCCGCGCTGCTGGAACCGCGGGTGGAGCTCGATCTGGTTGACGGACGGGGTGACCCCGGTCTCGTCGACGATCCGGGCGAGATGGTCGCGCTGGAAGTTCGAGACCCCGATCGACCGCGCCAGCCCCGCCTTCTGCAGATCGATGAACGCTTGCCAGGTCTCGACGTAGCGGTCGGTTGCCGGCACCGGCCAGTGGATCAGGTACAGGTCGACGAAGTCGAGCTCGAGCCGCTCGAGGCTGTCCTTCAGCGCCCGCGTCGCCTCGTCGTAGCCGTGGGAGTCGTTGAAGCACTTGGTGGTGATGAACACCTCGTCGCGCTCGAGGCCAGAGGCGCGGAAAGCCTGGCCGACCTCGGCCTCGTTGCGGTAGGCGGCCGCGGTGTCGATGTGGCGGTAGCCCGTTTCGAACGCCTGCGCGACCGTCTGCGCCGTGTCCGGCGGGCGGCACCTGGAAGACGCCGAACCCGAGCTGCGGGATCTCGACGCCGTCGTTGAGGGTGATGTCTGGGATCCTGGTCTTGATATCGCTCATACGATTCGGGTGCCCGGATCTCGCACGTCCAAACCGCGCTGGAGCGGGTAATGATCGACACATGATCCGCAGGCCGACCCAGATGACGGTGCGCGCGTGGTGGCACGCGCTCCGCGACGCCGGCAAGCAGTTTCAGGCCCGCAGCCTCACCGACGCCGCCGCGGCGCTCACCTACTACTCGGTGCTCTCGATCTTCCCCGGGCTGATCGTGCTCGTGTCGCTGCTCGGCGTCGTCGGGTCCGAGGGCTCGATCGAGGGCCTGCTGCGGATCGCCGACGACCTCGGCTCGAGCTCGGCGGTCGACACCCTGCGCTCGCCGATCGAGAACATCGTCCATCAGTCCGGCGGCGCCGGCGTGGCTCTGGTCCTCGGCATCGCCGCGGCCCTCTGGTCGGCCTCCGGGTACATCGGCGCCTTCATGCGGGCGGCCAACCGGATCTACGACGTCGACGAGGACCGCCCCTTCTACAAGCTGCGGCCCGCTCCAGCTGCTGATGACGCTCGTGATGACGATCGCGGTCGCGGTGATCCTGATCCTGCTCGTCGTCACCGGCCCGCTGGCGACCGCGATCGGCAACGAGATCGGCCTCGGCGACGAGGCGCTGACGATCTGGTCGATCGTCAAGTGGCCGCTGCTGTTCGCGGCGGTGGTCGTGGTGATCGCGCTGCTCTACCGGTTCTCGCCCGACGCCCGGCACGAGGGCCTGCGCTGGATCCTCCCGGGGAGCATCGTCGCGACGGTGCTCTGGGTCGTGGCCTCCGCGGGCTTCAGCCTCTACGTCACCCACTTCGGCGCGTACGCGACCACCTACGGCAGCCTCGCCGGCGGCATCGTGCTCCTGCTGTGGCTCTGGCTCACGAACGTGGCGGTCGTCTTCGGCGCGCAGTTCGCGGCCGAGCTCGAGCGCACGGCGAGCGCGGTGCGCGAGCCGGCGCCGCCCGGCGAAACCGTCCCGCTCGACCCGGCGGAGCGCGACGACGACCCGCATTACTCGCCGACGGCCCGCCGGACCTGACGCCTCCCGGCGCGTCTGTCAGGTGCGCGGGCCGAGCGACGACTACACCTTCATGACGCCAACGGAGAGGATCTCGCCGTCCGGTTCTCTCTCTAACTTGAGATCAATGAGCGTGCAGGGGCAGATCGAGGCGCTTGCGCACCCCGCCGGAGGTGGTGCCGAAGGTCGAGCCCGGGGTCCGCACGCCCATCCGCGAGCTTGCCGAGGGCGACTCGGTCGGCTGCGCCTTCGTCGTCCGCGAGCGGGAACGACGCACCCGCCGCAACGGCGACGACTTCCTGCGCCTGATCCTCGCCGACCGCAGCGGCTCGGTCGAGGCCGTGGCCTGGGAGGAGGTCGACGAGTGCTTCGGCTTCACGGCGCCCGGCAAGGTCGTCCTGGTCGAGGGGCGGTTCTCCGTGCACCCTCAATACGGCGCGAAGATCACGATCCGGTCGATCCGCACCGCCCGCGAGGACGAGTACTACGCACGAGGATCTGATGGAGGGCCCGCCGGTCTCGCCCGAGGTGCTGGAGCAGGATCTGCGCCAGCTGCTGGACACGATCCAGAACCCGCACCTGCGCGCAGCTGCTCGACCACATCTTCGCCCCCGACTCGAGGATCTGGCAGCGCTTCCGGGTCGCGCCGGCGGCGAAGTACTACCACCAGGCCTACCGCCACGGGCTCCTTGACCACACGCTGTCGGTCGCTCAGGCCGTGAGCGCCGCCGCGGCCGCCTTCCCGGGCATCGACCGCGACGTGGCGATCACCGGCGCGCTGCTGCACGACCTCGGGAAGATCCAGGCCTACAACGACGACCCGCTGGCGATCGACCTCACCGACGCCGGCCGGCTGCTCGGGGAGATCCCGCTCGGCTACTACATCGTCCGCCGCACGATCGAGTCGATCGAGGGCTTCGACCCCGAGCTCGCGAAGGCGGTCCTCCACATCGTGCTGTCCCACCACGGGAAGCTCGAGAACGGCTCGCCGGTCGTGCCGGCGACCCGCGAGGCGACGCTCGTCCACGCGATGGACAACCTGGGCGGCACGCTCGGCAGCTTCGACCGCATCGAGCGCGAGCTCCCCGACGGTCAGACGTGGTCGCGCTTCGACCGCGGGATCGACTCCGCCGCGTACTTCAGGGACCGCTCCGCCGCGTAGGTCGCCTACGGGCCGAAGCGGTTCGAGGCAGCGGTCGATCTGGTTCTGGTTCGCGCCGTTTGAGCCGATCGCGCGCGTGATGCAGTCCTGCAGCGCGCTGACGTCGATGTTGTCGGTGTTGACGCCGTGCAGGGCGGTCTTGATCTCGCTGCGGGTTTGGGTCGGGAGGTTGTCGAAGCCGCTGAACGAGTCGCTGATGCTGTCGAACGCGTTGTTCGTCGTATCGAGCGCGGGCTTGACGATGAACAGGTAGACGGCACCGAGGATCGCCACCGTGGTGATGATCTTGATCAGCGGGTTGATGACTGTGCCGGCGCCCAGCATGTGAACTCTCCCCCCGCGTGGCCGCGGATCGACCGAGAATCTATCCGAACGACACGCGGAAAGCGCGGGACGGCGCAAATAGCGGGCTTTCTTCGGGAACTGGCAATTCCGCCTGCGTTTGCCCAATATCCTCAGCCGCCGATGGCCAAGGACACCGAGAAGCTGATCCGCCAGCTATCGCTGATCTCGTTCCTGATGGCCAACCGCCGCCCGGTCTCGGCGCTCGAGATCAAGCGCGAGGTCGAGGGCTACAGCTCGATGAACGAGGACGCGTTCGCCCGTCGCTTCTACGCCGACCGGGCTGAGCTCGAGAGCCTCGGCATCTCGCTGCAGGTCGAGAAGCCGGCCGAGGGCTTCTTCGAGGCTGAGCTCTACGCCCTGCCGCCCGAGAACTACTACCTGCCTGCGATCGAGTTCTCCGACCCCGAGCTCGCGGCGCTGCGCACCGCGCTCGGGCTGCTCGACGGCGAGTTCGCCTACGCCGAGCCCCTGCGCCTGGCGCTCCAGCAGGTCTCCTGGGGCCGGCCGAGCCCGCTGACCGCCGAGGCCGAGGCGCCGATCGACGTCAAGCTCTCGACCGCCGGCTCGGGCCGCGAGCTCTCGCAGCGCCTGGCCAAGATCGAGACCGCGATCTCGCGCCGCAAGACGATCGAGTTCTCCTACTACTCACTCCAGCGCGACGACGTCTCGGACCGCAAGGTGAACCCGTACCACCTCGTCTTCCGCGAGGGACAGTTCTATTTGATCGGCTACTCGCACGAGCGCGACGAGGTGCGGGTCTTCAGGCTCTCGCGGATCCGCGGCAAGGTCTCCTACGCGACCAAGGCCGAGCACGACTTCACCTCGCCCGAGGACTTCGACCGCCGCGACTACGCGCGGCGCGCCGACTGGCAGATGGGGGAGATCGAGGGCCGGGCCAAGGTCTTCTTGCGCGAGCGCATCGCCTGGCTGGTCGAGCGCGACTTCGGCCGCCACGGCGACGCTGCGCAAGCCCGCGCGGGGCGACGGCGCGAGGGGCCGCGGGATGATCTTCGAGACCGACTACGCCTCGGCGCGCCAGCTGATCTCCTGGGTGCTGTCGTGGCGGGAGAACGCGCGCGTGCTCGACCCGCCCGAGCTCGCCGCCGAGGCCGAGGAGCGCCTCGCGCTGCTGCGCGACCGTCACAGCGAGGAGTTCGGCGTCGCGAAGACCGTGAGCCGGCCGCTCTCCGAGGCCGGAGGCCGGCGCAACGGCGGCTCCCGCGGCACCAACGGCCGCTCGGAGTCGGTGATCCGGCCGGAGCGCTTCGCCCGCCTGGTCACCCTGGCCGGATCGCTGATCGGCGCCGCTCGCGCCGACGGGAGCCTGCCCACCGGCCAGGTGCTCGACGAGCTCAACATCTCGCTGGACGAGCTGCGCGAGGACCTCGACGTCCTCAACGTCGTCAACTTCGGCGGCGGCACCTACGTGCTGTACGCCGAGATCGCCGGCGACCGGATCGAGGTCGACCCCGACACCTACGGCGACAACTTCGCCCGCCCGGCCCGTCTGCTGCCGCTGGAGGCGAAGGCGCTGGTGGCGGCGATCGACCTCTTCGGCGACCACCTGCCGCAGTCCGGCCTGCAGAGCGCCCGGCGCAAGATCGTCGACGCGCTCGGCCACGACCCGTCGGAGGAGGGCCTCGAGATCGCGCCCGGGCCGCGACGACTCCTCGGTCGTGCGCACGGTCAACGACGCGATCCAGCGCCACCGGGTGCTCGAGCTCCAGTACTACAAGGAGAACGAGGACGACTTCGTCAAGCGCGAGGTCGAGCCGTACCAGCTGGTCAAGGGGCAGGAGGGCTGGTATCTGGGCTGCTTCGACCTCGGCCGCGGGGCGACGCGCCACTTCCGCCTCGACCGGATGAAGGAGGCGACGATCACCGACGTGGAGTTCGAGCCCCGCGAGGGGGTCGAGGAGGCGCTCGCCGAGCAGGAATGGCTCGTCCACGGCGAGGTGACCACGGCCGTCGCGCGCGTCTGGGTCGCCCCGGACCGGGCCCGCTGGCTGCGCGAGCAGCGCACCGTGGTCGAGGAGCTATCCGACGGCGCCGTCGTCGTCGAGCTCCCGTACGGGTCGAGCGATTGGCTCGCCCGCGAGGTGCTCAAGGGCGTCGGCGACCTCGTCGTGCTCGAGCCCTCCGAGGCCCGCGAGGCCGTGCTCAAGGCCGTCGGGTAGCCGGACCGGTAGACACAGCCCCCGGGCATCCGGAGATCACCCGGATCGTGGCCCCGAACCCGGGCCCGATGACGCTCGAGGGCACGAACACCTACGTCGTCGCGGACGGCCTACGTCATCGATCCCGGACCGGATGATGCCGGCCATCTGGCGCGGGTCCGCGAGGCGGCCGGAGGTGAGATCGCGGGCTTGCTGCTCACCCACGGGCACGCCGACCACTCGGACGGGGTCGAGGCGCTGGGCGGGCAGCTGCTGTGGGGACGGGCAAGTGGGGAGGGTGAGATGGAGGCGATGCGGAGGGCGCTGGAGTCGGGATCCGTCGAGGCGCGCGTTGACGTTGTCCCGCATACCGGAACAAACCCCACACAGGGGGCCGAGATCGGGCCGTTCACCGTCGTTCCGACGCCCGGGCACGCTGCCGACCACGTCTGCTTCGTGCTCGGCGACGTCTGCTTCTGCGGCGACCTGATCCTCGGCACCGGCTCGTCGATCGTCCCGCCCGCGGCGGGCGGCGGCTCGCTCGCCGACTACATGCGCTCGCTGGAGACGGTCGGCGCCCTCGACGCACGCCTGCTCGCCCCGGGCCATGGCCCCTGGATCACCGAACCGGCCGCGAAGGTCGCCGAGTACGCCGAGCACCGGCTCGCCCGCGAGCGCGCCCTGATCGCCGCGCTCGACGCCGGCGAGCGCTCGCGCGCCCGCCTGCTCGACGCGGCCTGGGCCGACGTGCCCGAGCCGATGCGCCCCGCGGCAGCGATCGCGATGCAGGCGCACGTGGAGAAGCTCGCGGCCGAGGGGAGGCTCGACGTGGGCGAGTTGATTGACTGAGCCCCGATGCCGAGCCGCCGCGACCAGATCACGCTGAGCGAGGCCGAGCAGGCGGAGGTGCTGGACTCCGAGCGCGTCGTCGTCGTCTCATCGATCGGCCCCCGCGGGTGGCCGCACTCGATGCCGATGTGGTTCGTGGTCCGCGACGGCGAGATCTGGGTGTGGAGCTACGCGAAGTCGCAGAAGGTCCGCAACCTCGAGCGCGACCCGCGCGCCACGCTCCTGGTCGAGACCGGGTTCGAGTACGTCGAGCTCCGCGGGATCCAGATCGAGGCCGAGGCCGAGCTCGTCCGCGATCCGGATCGGGTCGCCGAGTTCGGCGCCGAGCTCACGATCCGCTACTCGGAGGGGATCGACTCGGTGGACGGGGACGCCGCCGCCGCGCTGCGGGCCCAGGCGACGAAGCGGGTCGCGATCAGGTTCGAGCCGATCCGCGTCGCCACCTGGGACCACCGCAAGCTCGGTGGCACCTACTGACGCTCGGCGCTAGCCCGTCTTACCGCCGGTGAACTTCACGAACGTCCGGAGCGACGGCTTCGCGCCGCCGCTCGTCGACAGCAGGCCCGAGCTTGAGCACCAGGCGCAGATGCTCTGCGGCGAGTCCTGCCAGCTGTACCAGTCGACCTGCTGCACGTGCAGCTTCTTGCGCTGCTTCAGGAAGTACTTGTAGATCTTCTTCAGCAGCTTCGACTGGCCCTGCTCGCCGACGTTGAGCGAGTTGCCGCCGCTCTTCGACCCGGCGCCGATCTCGGTGATCCAGAGGCCGACCTTCTTGTCGTGGGCCTTCTTGATCACGTCCTTGTAGAGGTCGATCTGGCCGGTGACCTTGTTGATGCTCTTGCCGTACGGGTGCGGCGCGACGCCGTCGAAGCTCTTGCTCGCTCCCTTGACGCCGTAGAGCTTCGACAGGTACTTCGAGCCCTCGATCGCCTTGTGGGAGCCGGCGAGCTCGGCCATGCCGCCGAGGACCACGTCCGCGCCGCTGTCGCGTGAGTGGATCGCCTTCGAGGCCGCCGAGAGCAGCTTCGCGTAGTGCTTCGGGTCCGGCTTCGGTGCGTAGAAGCTCTCCGAGTTCTGCTCGTTCCAGATCTGCCAGGCGCGGATCGGGTCCTGGGGCACGTCGGGGTGCAGCGACCAGAACTCGCCGCCCGGCCCGTAGCGGTCGACCGCGGCGCCGACGAAAGCCGACCAGGCGTTGCGCGCCTGCTTGGACTTCGGCGCGTAGAGCGCGCACTTCGAACCGCTGCAGCCCTGGCCGTCGAGCCCCTTGGCGACCCAGTCCGGGGTGCCGAAGATGAAGGGCAGCACGTTGATCCCGTTGCGAGCGGCCTCGAGCACGACCGGGTCGACGGTCGACCAGTCCTCGTCGCCGGCCGCCGCGCTCTTGTCGATGCTCGACCAGGTGATGATGATCCGGAGCGTGCCGACGTTCGCGTCGCCCATGCGCTTGAGCGTCGACGCGTCGAGCGAGGTCTGCGGGACCACGCCGAAGAAGGATTTCGGGGCCGAGGCCGCGGCGGCCCCGGTCGCGCCCACCAGGGCGCAGATCGTTGCGGTCGCCGCTGCGGCGGCCATCCGTCGCAATGCTCGTCCTCGGGTTCTGGGCACGTTCATCCTCCGGTCTTAATCGCTTGTCCATCACTCAACACCGCAGGGGTGCGAGGTCGCGGTGCCGAGCCCCCGTCAAGTTCCCCGTTGAGCGGTGAGATGAAACGCAAGCGGGGAGATCGACACCGAAGCCGTGCTTTCTAGCGCAAGCAGCGGTCGCTCGACGCTAGCCTGCGGCCGGTGGAGGCGCTCAAAGGTCTGATCCTGTCCGGAGGCGCGGGCACTCGCCTGCGCCCGATCACGCATACCTCGGCCAAGCAGCTGGTGCCGGTCGCCAACAAGCCGGTGCTCTTCTACGGCATCGAGGCGCTCGTGCGGGCGGGGATCGAGGACATCGGGATCATCATCGCCCCGGAGACCGGCGGCGAGATCCGCGAGGCCGTCGGCGACGGGTCGGCTTTCGGCGCGACGATCACCTACATCCAGCAGGACAAGCCCGCCGGGCTGGCGCACGCGGTGCTCACCGCCGAGCCGTTCCTCGGCGAGTCGCCGTTCGTCATGTACCTCGGGGACAACCTCCTGCGCGACGGGATCACCGATCTCGTGGGCGCCTTCCGCGATCACGAGCCCGACGCCCTGATCCTGCTCACCTCCGTGCCGGATCCGTGGCACTACGGCGTGGCGGAGCTCGACGGGGACACGGTCGTACGACTGGTCGAAAAGCCCGAGGACCCGCCCAGCGACATGGCTCTGGTGGGCGTCTACATGTTCACGCCGGCGATCCTCGACGCGGCGAGGGCGATCGAGCCCTCCGGGCGCGGCGAGCTCGAGATCACCGACGCGATCCAGCAGCTGATCGACGGCGGGTCCAGGGTCGAGAGCCACACGGTCAGCGGCTGGTGGAAGGACACCGGCCAGCTCGCCGACATGCTGGAGGCCAACCGGCTGGTGCTCGAGGACCTCGAGCGGCGGGTCGAGGGGGAGCTCGACGACGCGACCCGGGTGGAGGGCCGGGTGGCGATCGCACCGGGCGCCAAGCTCGAGCGCTCGGTCGTGCGCGGGCCGGCTGTGATCGGCGCGGGAGCCCGGATCGTCGACTCGTTCGTCGGCCCCTACACCTCGATCGCCCCCGGGGTCGAGATCGTCGGCTCCGAGGTCGAGCACTCGATCCTGCTCGCCGGCTCGATCCTGCGCGACCTCGATGTGCGCATGGAGGCGAGCCTGCTCGGTCGCAACGTGAAGCTCTCGAAGGGCTACGCGATGCCGAAGACGCTGCGGATGATCGTGGGCGACAACGCGGAGATCACGCTCCCGTGAGGCGGAGCGAAGCGAAGCCGATCCGCGCCGCTGTTGAGGCGCCTTCTCTGAGGGTGCTAATCGTCGGCGCCGGGGGGATGCTCGGCCGCGACGCGGTCGACGCGATCGCCGCCCGCCGGCACACCGCGATCGGGCTCACGCGGGCGGAGCTCGACATCACCGACTCGCCGGCGGTGGCGGACGCGTTCGCCGACCTGCGTCCGGACGTGGTCGTCAACTGCGCCGCATGGACCGACGTCGACGGCGCCGAGGCGCAGGAGCGCGCCGCGATGCAGGTCAACGACACCGCGGCCGGCGTGGTCTCCGCGACCGCCGCGACCTCCGGGGCGAAGTCGCTCTACGTCTCCAGCGACTACGTCTTCGACGGCACCAAGGGCCGCCCCTACGTCGAGTCCGACATGCCGGCCGCGATCTCCGCCTACGGCCGGTCCAAGCAGGCGGGGGAGACCTCGGTCGCGACCGCGAACCCCCGCCACTTCATCGTCCGGTCCTCCTGGCTGTTCGGCGCGAGCGGCCCGAACTTCGTCGAGACGATGCTGCGCGTCGGGGCCGACCAGCCTGAGGTCATCGTCGTCTCCGACCAGGTCGCGAGCCCGACCTACACGCCGCACCTCGCGCAGGCGCTCGCCCTGCTGATCGAGACCGACGAGTACGGGATCCACCACATCGCCGCGGCCGGGCGCTGCTCGTGGTTCGAGTACGCGCAGGAGATCTTCGACCAGGTCGGCCTCGACACGCGCGTCATGGCCGGGACGACCGAGATGCTGGGCCGCCCGGCGCCGCGGCCGGCGCTCTCCCTGCTTCGCAGCGAGCGCCCCGACCCGATCGCGCTGCCCGACTGGCACCAGGGCCTGGCCGAGTACCTGGCGGCGCGCGAGGCAGCGTGGCTCCGGCATGAACGTCCTCGTCACCGGCGGCGCGGGCTTCATCGGCTCCGCGTACGTGCGCCACCGCCTGGAGAACCACCCGGAGTTCTCGGTGCGGGTGCTGGACAAGCTCACCTACGCCGGTCGGCGCGAGAACCTCCAGGACCTCGACTCCCAGCGGCTCGAGCTCGTCGTCGCCGACATCGTCGACGCCGAGGCGGTGAAGGCGGCGATCGACGGCTGCGACGCGATCGTCAACTTCGCCGCCGAGACCCACGTCGACCGCTCGATCACGGCGCCCGGGCGAGTTCATCCAGACCGACGTCTACGGAACGTTCATCCTGCTCGAGGCCGCCCGCGAGGCGGGCGTCAGATTCCTGCAGATCTCGACCGACGAGGTCTACGGCTCGATCGACGGAGGGCTCGTTCACCGAGAGCTCGCCGATCGATCCCTCGTCGCCGTACTCGGCCTCGAAGGCGGGCGGCGACATGATGGTCGGCGCCTACCGCAACACCTACGGCAGCGAGGCGCTGATCGTGCGGGCGTCGAACAACTACGGCCCGCGCCAGTACCCGGAGAAGCTGATCCCGCTCTGCGTCCTGAACGCCCTCGCGGGCGACACCCTGCCCGTCTACGGCGACGGGATGCAGGTCCGCAACTGGCTCTGGGTCGCGGACTTCGCGAGCGCGATCGACACCGTGCTCGAGTTCGGCGAGCCCGGTGAGGTCTACAACGTCGGCGGTCCCGACGAGCTGGCCAACATCGACGTCGTCAAGCGGATCCTCGAGCTCACGGGCCGCGACGAGTCGCTGATCGCCTACGTCGACGACCGCCTCGGCCACGACCGCCGCTACTCGCTGGCGTCGGCGAAGACCGAGGCGCTCGGCTGGCGGGCCGAGGTCGGCTTCGACGAGGGCATCGAGCGCACGGTCGACTGGTACCGCGACAACGAGTGGTGGTGGCTGCCGATCCGCTCGGGCGAGTACCGCGAGTACTACGAGCGTCAGTACGGCTCGTCGCTGAGCTGATGCCGCGGCGCCTCGACACGCGCCTCGCAGGGCTCGTCCTGCTCGAGCCCGAGGTCCACGGCGACGACCGGGGCTTCCTGGTCGAGACGTTCAGGGTCGACGCTTGGCGCGGAGCTCGGCGTCGACGCCGACTTCGTTCAGGACAACCACTCCCGGTCGCGTGGCGGGATCCTGCGCGGTCTGCACTTCCAGACCGACGCCGGGGCAGGCGAAGCTCGTCCGCTGTCTGCGGGGGCGGATCTGGGACGTCGCGGTCGATCTGCGCCGCGGCTCGCCCACCTACGGCGAGTGGGAGGGATACGAGCTCGACGACGAGCGCCACCGCCAGTTCTACGTCCCGGTCGGCTTCGCGCACGGCTTCTGCGTGCTCTCCGAGGTCGCGGACGTCCACTACAAGCTCTCGAGCCTCTACGACCCCGGCACCGAGGCGGGGATCGCCTGGGACGACCCCGAGGTCGCGGTCGAGTGGCCGCTCGACGACCCGCAGGTCTCCCAGCGCGACGCGACCGCGCCGCGCCTGGCCGAGGTCGCCGGCGAGCTGCCGTTCTCCTAGGCGCCGCGCCGTCCGGCGAACCGCAGTCCCGCCGAGCGCTCCGCGTCGGCGCGGTCGTTCCAGTTCTCGACCCGCCAGGCGAGTCCCTCGTCGTTGAGCTTGTAGACGGTGCAGGCCTCGACGTCGAGGACGATGCCGCTCGCCGCGCCGGTGGCTCGAAAGACGCCGCGGACCATGATCACGTCCTCGCCCTCGACCATCTCGAGCGCCTCGAATCGCTCGGCCGCGAAGACGTCGGGCTTGAGGAACTCCCGGACAGCCTCGCGCCCGTGCAGGACCCCGCCTCCGTCCGGCAGCCCGTCGACCCGCTTCCACTCGACGTCCTCGGTGAGGGTCTCGAGGATCGCTTCCGAGTCGCCGCGGTTGAAGGCCTCGATGCCCGCCCGGATCAGCTCGGTGTTCGTGGGCCTGGTCACCGCGCCGGAGGGTAGGCAATGCAATCCTCCGCGACCTATGAACCGAACCGCAAGGTCCATTGCGCTCGGCGCGCTCTCCGTCACCGCCCTGGCGCTCGGCGCCTGCGGCGGCGGCGACTCGGGCTCGAGCTCCGCGCCGCCCGCCACGGTGGCGGACGTGAGCGCCTGCTTCGCGGACCTCGGCCAGCACCCTCGCAAGGTCAAGGTGAGCCTGGCGAAGCTGCCACCTGATCTGGGCGTCTCGAGCGCGTCCGGGAACGCCAACGTCTGGGTCACCGACGACCCCCAGGCCGTGATCGACCAGGAGCAGGAGTTCTCGCAGCTCGACACGGCCCAGGCCGCCGTCCCCGTCGACAAGAAGGTCGTCCAGGGCGGCAATGTGATCGCGATCGTCGATTCGAGCTCCTCGCCCGACTACCGCAACACGATCGCGCCCTGCATCCCGCCTTCCGGGTAAGACGACCAGCCGGTCCGTAAACTCGATCGGTTCGGATGACCACCGATTCGAGTGCAACATCGACCCCCATGGAGGGCTTCAGCGAGCGCACGAAGGCGCTGGTTCGAGGCGTCCTTCGAGGCGCCGACGCCGGCCCAGGCCGCCGGCTGGCCGCAGATCGCGTCGCGGCGCCAACACGCTGATCTGCGCGCCGACCGGCTCGGGCAAGACGCTGAGCGCGTTCCTCTGGGGGATCGACTCGCTCGCGCGCCGCCCCGAGGAGCTCGGCACCGGGACGAAGATCGTCTACGTCTCGCCGCTCAAGGCGCTCTCCTACGACGTCGAGCGCAACCTGCGGGCGCCGCTGCAGGGGATCGGGCGGCCGAGGTCGCGGTCGGGCTGCGGACGGGCGACACGCCGCAGAAGGAGCGCCAGGCGATGCGCCGCAAGCCGCCGGACATCCTGATCACGACCCCGGAGTCGCTGTACCTGATGATGACCTCGCAGGTGCGCGAGATCCTCACCGGCGTCGAGGCGGTGATCGTCGACGAGATCCACGCCGTCGCCCAGTCGAAGCGCGGCTCCCACCTGGTGCTCACCCTCGAGCGGCTCTCGCATCTCGTCACCGGCGAGGGCGGCGACGACCCGCAGCGGATCGGGCTCTCGGCCACCCAGCGCCCGCTCGAGCGGATCGCGAACTTCCTCGTCGGCCCGAAGCGCGAGTGCGAGATCGTCAACGCCGGGATTCGCAAGGACCTCGACCTGGAGATCGTCGTCCCGGTCGACGACATGACGGAGCCCGGAGCGGTCGAGTCGAGCTCGCCGCCGGCGACGGTCAGGTCATGCCCGACCTGTCGCCCGACCGGATCGACCCGGCCCGATCGAGTCGTCGCTCGACCCGGCGGCCAACCCCCGCTCGATCTGGCCCGCGATCTATCCGGAGCTGCTCAAGCTCGTCCGCGAGCACACCTCGACGATCATCTTCGTCAACAACCGCCGCGGCGCCGAACGCCTCGCCAAGCGCCTGAACGAGCTCCACAACGAGCAACCCCACGAGGAGCTGCCGGCGACCGAGCACGACGGAACACTCCCGCACGTCCTCGGCTCGACGCCGGGCGTGCGGGGCGAGACGGCGAGTGCCGTATCGAGGAGATCGCCCGCGCCCACCACGGCTCGCTCGCCCACGAGGAGCGCGTGGTGGTCGAGGAGCTGCTCAAGTCCGGGAAGCTCCCCTGCCTCGTCGCCACCTCGCTCGCTCGAGCTCGGCATCGACATGGGCGCCCTCGACCTCGTGATCCAGGTCGAGTCGCCGAAGTCGGTCTCGCGGGGCCTGCAGCGGGTCGGCCGCGCCGGCCACCAGCTCAACGAGGTCTCGAAGGGGCGCATCTTCCCGAAGTTCCGCGCCGACCTGCTCGAGTGCGCGGTGGTCGCCAAGCGCATGCGCGAGCGGCGAGATCGAGGAGACGGTGATCCCGCGCAACCCGCTCGACGTCCTCGCCCAGCACCTCGTCTCGATGGTCGCCGACGCCGAGTGGGAGGTCGACGAGGTCGAGCGCGTCGTGACCGCGACGCGAGCCCTTCTCGGAGCTCTCGCGCGAGCAGCTCGAGAACGTGCTCGACATGCTCGACGGGCGCTACCCGTCGGAGAAGTTCGCCGAGCTGCGCCCGCGGCTGGTCTGGGACCGGACGGCGGGCACGGTCCGCGGGCGCAAGGGCGCCCGCCAGCTCGCGGTCACCAACGCCGGCACGATCCCCGACCGCGGCCTCTACGGCGTCCACCTGCCCGACGGCCGCCGGGTCGGCGAGCTCGACGAGGAGATGGTCTACGAGGCCCGCCCGGGGCAGACGTTCCTGCTCGGCGCGACCACCTGGCGGATCCAGGAGATCACCCGCGACCGGGTGATCGTCGTCCCGGCGCCGGGCGTGCCGGGCGCGGTGCCGTTCTGGCGCGGGGACGGGGTCGGGCGCCCGCCCGAGCTCGGCCGCGCGATCGGCGCCTTCTCCCGCGAGGCGGTCGGCGAAGGAGCGCCGACGACGCTCGCCGGACGAGTACGACCTCGAGCCCCGCGCGGCCCAGAACCTGGTCACCTACCTGCGCGAGCAGCAGGCGGCGACCCGGGTCGTGCCCTCCGACGAGACGCTGGTGGTCGAGAGGTTCCGCGACGAGATCGGCGACTGGCGCCTGTGCGTGCTCTCGCCGTTCGGCGGGCGCGTGCACGCGGCCTGGGGGCTGGCGCTCTCGGCGCGGATCCGCGACGAGCTCGACCTCGAGGCCGACGCGATCTGGTCCGACGACGGGATCGTCGTCCACCTGCCCGACGCCGACGAGCCGCCCGACGCGGACCTCGTGCTGCTCGAGCCCGACGAGATCGAGGACCTGGTCGTGCGCGAGCTCGGCGGCTCGGCGCTGTTCGGCGCGCGCTTTCGCGAGAACGCCTCCCGGAGCCTGCTGATCCCGCGCGCCTATCCGGGCAAGCGCACGCCGCTGTGGCAGCAGCGCCTGAAGTCGCAGAGCCTGCTCGAGGTCGCCAAGGACTTCCCCCGCTTCCCGGTGATCCTCGAGACCTACCGCGAGTGCCTGCGCGACGTGCTCGACCTGCCGGCGCTGGTCGAGCTGCTGCGCGACCTGCAGTCGCGCAAGATCACGCTGGTCGAGGTCGAGACGCAGACCGCGTCGCCGTTCGCCTCCTCGCTGCTCTTCGACTACGTCGCCACCTACATGTACGAGGGCGACACGCCCAACGCCGAGCGGCGCGCGGCGGCGCTGGCGCTCGACCGCGACCTGCTGTCGGAGCTGCTCGGCGCCGACGAGCTGCGCGAGCTGATCGACCCCGAGGCGCTGGAGGAGGTCGAGCGCTCGCTCCAGCTGCTGCACCCGGACGCGCTCGCCACGCGACCGCGACGCCCTGCAGCAGGTGCTGCGCCGGCTCGGCGACCTGAGCCTCGACGAGCTCGAGCAGCGCACCGCCGAGGGCTTCTCGGCCGAATCGATGCTCGGCAAGCTCGAGCGCGAGCGCCGCGCCGTGCCGGTCCGGATCGCCGGCGAGGAGCGCTGGATCGCCGCCGAGGACGCGGGCCTCTATCGCGACGCGCTCGGCGTCCCGCCGCCGGGCGGGCTGCCGGAGTCGTTCCTGGAGCCGGTCCACGACGCGATGGCGACCGTCGTGCGCCGCTACGCGCGCACCCACGGCCCGTTCCCGACCGCGCAGATCGCCCGCCGCTACGGCATCGACCTGACCCCGGCGCTGCGCGAGCTCGAGCGCGCCGGCGAGCTCGTCCGCGGCGAGCTGCTGCCCGGCGGCAGCGAGCGCGAGTGGTGCGACGCCGACGTGCTGCGCCGGGTCCGGCGCGCGAGCGTCGCCGCCCTGCGCCAGGAGGTCGAGGCGGTCGACCCGGCCGAGCTGGCGCGCTTCCTCCCCGCGTGGCAGAACGTCGACGTCCACCGGCCCGCCGGCGCCGGCCCGGACCGCCTGCGCGAGGCGCTGGTCCCGCTCCAGGGGGTGGCGCTGACGCCCGAGGTCTGGGAGCGCGACGTGCTCCCGCGCCGTCTCGGCGCCTACAGCCCGACCTGGCTCGACCAGCTGACCACCAGCGGCGAGCTCGTCTGGATCGGCGCCGGGCCGCTGGGGCGGACCGGCAAGGTCGCGCTCTACTTCCGCGAGGACGTCCGGCTCTGCGGCCCGCCGCCGTCGAACGCGAAGCTCGACCTGCCCCGAGGGGCGAGGTCCACGACGCGATCCGCGAGCGGCTCGCGGGCTGCGCCCTCGTTCTGGCTCGACCTGGTCGCCGAGCTCGAGTTCGACCGCGAGGAGATCCACAGCGCGCTCTGGGACCTGGTCTGGGCCGGCGAGGTCACCAACGACGCGTTCGCGCCGCTGCGCGCCCGGCGCCTGACCGCGGTCGCGAGCCAGCGCCGGCGGTCGCGCCGCTTCGCCTCCCGCCACCGGCCCGCCCAGGAGGCGATCGTCGGCCGCTGGTCGTTGACCGAGACCCTGTTCCGCGACGCCCCCGCGGAGGGCCCGCGCCTGCGCGCCCAGGCGGAGCTGATGCTCGAGCGCTACGGGATCGTCACCCGCGAGACGGTGCTCGCCGAGGGCGTGCCCGGCGGCTTCTCGAGCCTCTACGGCGAGCTCTCGAACCTGGAGATGCTGGGCACCGCCCGGCGCGGCTACTTCGTCGAGGGTCTCGGCGGGGCGCAGTTCGCGCTCGCCGGCGCGGTCGAGCGCCTGCGCAGCCTGCCCGCATGCCGAGGGCGAGTACCTGCTGCTCGCGCGCCACCGACCCGGCGCAGCCCTACGGCGCCGCGCTGCCATGGCCCAAGCGCGACGGGCGGCCGGCGCCCGGCCCGCACCCCGGGCGCCTACGTGCTGCTGCGCGACGGCAACCCGATCCTCTACGTCGAGCGCGGCGGCAAGAGCATCGTCCGCCTGGTCGAGCTCGAGGGCGAGGAGCTGGTCGAGGCGGTCTCACAGCTCTCCGCGGCGGCGCGCGACCAGCTGATCCGCAAGCTCGGGATCGAGCGCGTCGACGGCGAGCCGGTGTTCGGCTCCGGTCTCGAGGACGCGATCATCGCCGCCGGCTTCTCGCGCCAGCCGCGCCGCCTGGTCGCGGCCTGAGCTGAGCGGAAGATCGATGCCCGAGGGCGACACGATCCACCTCGTCGCCCGGCGGTTGAACGCGGCGCTCGCCGGCAGGCGGCTCGAGCTCGCCGACGCGCCCAACCCGCGCTCGCCGCTTCACAGCCGCGCCGCCGAGCTCGGCGGCGCGACGCTGGAGGAGGCGGAGGCGTTCGGCAAGCACCTCGTCGCCCACTTTTCGAACGGGCTCGCGTTGCACAGCCACCTGGGGATGAACGGGCGCTGGTTCGTCGCCGCCGACGGCCGGCTTCCCTACGGCAGCCCTGGCTGCGACTGGCCTCGGGCCGGGCGATCGCATCGCAGAACGGCGGCAAGATCCTGCGCCTCGTCAGCGAGTCGCGGCTGCGCAACGACCCTGCCCTGCGCCGCCTCGGGCCGGACCCGCTGCGACCCGGGTTCGAGCGCGAGGAGGCGGTCGAGCGCCTGCGGCGCTTCGGGGCCGGCCGCGAGATCGGCGACGCGCTGCTCGACCAGGAGATCATCGCCGGGATCGGCAACGCGATCCGGGTCGAGGGCCTGTTCCAGGCCCGGGTCAGCCCGTGGCGCAAGGTCGAGGACCTCGACGGCGTCCGAGCTCGAGCTGGTCGTGGCCGAGAACGAGCGCGTCATGACGGCCTCGGTCGCGAAGGGCCGGCGCCCGCGGTCGATCTACCGCGCCAACCGGGCCGGCGCGCTGCCCGCGCTGCGGCGGCCCGATCTCCTCGCGCGGGCAGGGCGACGACAACCGAACCGCCTACTGGTGTCCGGCGTGTCAGGCTTAGCGACATCCTCGATCTGCCCGGCTGAAGCGCGATACTGGTCCCGATGGGCGAGGCAACCGCAGCGCTGCTCACGCGCGTGCCGCTGTTCGCGGAGCTCTCGGGCTCCGAGCTCGAGCGGATCGCCGCCGTGGCGATCCCGCGCGCGTACCCGAAGGGCGTGCGCGTCTTCCACGAGGGCGACAACTCCGACGCCTGCTACATCGTCCGCAACGGCGACCTGCGGGTCACCCGCGAGCACTCCGACGGCCGCGCGATCGCGCTCGCGACGCTCGGTCCGGGCGACATCTTCGGCGAGCTCGCGATGCTCGACGGCGGCAGCCGCTCGGCGAGCGTCGAGACGCTCACGGATGCCGAGCTGCTCGCGCTGCCGGCGTCGGACGTCCGCCGGGTGATCGCCGAGCACGGCGACATCGCGGCGAAGCTGATCGTCGCGATCACCCGCCGGCTGCGGGAGACGAACGAGCGCGTCGCCCGGCAGTCGTTCCAGACCGTGCCGAGCCGCGTCGCCGGGCGTGCTCGCCCAGCTGATCGCCGAGGAGGCGATCCCGGAGGAGCGCAGCGGGATCACCGTGCGGATGACCCAGGCGGACCTCGCCCAGCTCGCCGGGACCTCGCGCGAGAGCGTCAGCCGCTTCCTGGCGACGCTGGAGCGCGCGGGCGTCGTCGCGGTGGGCCGCGGCCGCGTGACCGTGCTCGAGCCGCGGCGGCTGCGCGCCTACATCTTCTAGGGCGGATCCTGGCCTCATACGCCGACCAGCGCGCGCGGATGGTCGAGCGCCAGCTGCGCCGTCGCGGGATCGGCGACGAGCGGGTGCTCGCGGCGATGGCTTCGGTGCCGCGCGAGCTGTTCGTCTCCGAGCGCCTCGCGCGCCGGGCCTACGCCGACTCCGCCCTGCCGATCGGCGACGGGCAGACGATCTCCCAGCCCTGGGTCGTCGCGGCGATCTGCCAGGCGCTGGCGCTGGCGGGCGACCGAGAGCGTGCTCGAGGTCGGCACCGGCTCGGGCTACTCGACGGCGATCCTCGCGCTGCTCGCCGGCGAGGTGCTGAGCATCGAGCGGTTCGCCGACCTGGCCGCCGAGGCGCGCGCTGCGCATCGAGGCGCTCGGCCCGGGCAACGTCGAGATCCGCGTCGGCGACGGCAGCCCAGGGCGCCGCGGACCGGCGCGCCGTTCGAGGCGATCGCGGTGCACGCGTCCGCGCCGGCGCCGCCGCCGAGCCTGCTCGCGCAGCTCGCGCCGGGCGGGCGGATGGTGATCCCGCTCGCCGAGGCGGGCGCCGACATGCTCACGCTGCTCCGCTCTCGCGAGGCGCCCGACGGCCTCGAGCGCCGCGCGTGATCGCTCCGTGCCGGTTCGTCCCCCTGCGTCGGGGAGCGACGGCGTTCAGCGGCGTTAGCGATAGGCTGGCGCGGTCATGGCCCGGGGCTTCTACGCGCTCAACTTCTTCTCGCCCGCGTTCGTCGACCAGCTCAAGCGCGGCCGCAAGACGGCGACGATCCGGCTCGGCGACAAGTCGCGCAAGTACGAGCGCGGCCAGCTGCGTCTGGGTCACGGTCGGCCACCAGCACAGCCCGCGGGAGAAGATCTTCACCGCGGTGATCGACGACGTCGAGGTCAAGCGCGCCCGCGAGCTCTCGCCGCGCGACATCGAGCACGACAACCCCGAGTTCCGCCGGCGTCGAGGAGACGCTCAGCTTCATGCGCCAGATCTACGGCCGCGAGATCGACCACGAGGAGACGGTGACCGTGGTCCGCTTCTCGCAGGTGCTCGAGACCCCGCAGGCCAGCTTCGGCAACGGCGAGACCCCGTCGCGCAACTGACCGCCGGCGCGCATGGCCGTCGACTACCGGTTCCTCACGACCTGGCTGCTCGAGTCGCGCGCGCGAGCCGGTCTGGGACGCGATCTTCGACCAGAAGGCGTGGCCGTCGTGGTGGCGCGGGCGTCGAGGACGTCGTCGAGCTCGACCCCGGCGACGAGTCCGGCGTCGGCTCGCACTCGCGCCTCACCTGGCGCTCGAAGCTGCCCTACGACCTCGTCTTCGAGGCCACGACGCGCACGGTCGAGCAAGCCGCGGACTGATCGAGGCCGACGCCACCGGGGAGCTCGCCGGCACCGGCCGCTGGCGGCTGTTCGAGCAGGACGGCGTCACCGCGGTCCTCTACGAGTGGAACGTGCACACGACCAAGCGCGTGGATGAACGCCGCTCGCCCCGGCCCTGCGCGGCGTCTTCGAGTGGAACCACAACTGGGTGATGCGCAACGGCGGCACCGGGATCGCCGAGCTGCTCGGCGTGCCGGCTGCTGGCCTCGGACTGATCTAAGTCTTCACGGCTTAGATACTCGCCGCGGCTCGAGCCGCTTCGCTACACTCGCCCCAAGCGTTTGGCACTCTCATGTGTAGAGTGCCAAGCGAATGACTTCGAAGCGAACGACGGAGGTAGTTTTCGAATGAACCTGAAGCCCCTCGGCGATCGCCTGATCGTCCAGGCGATCGAGGAGGAGGAGACGACCGCAAGCGGCATCGTGCTGCCCGACACCGCCAAGGAGAAGCCCCAGAAGGGCAAGGTCATCGCGGTTGGCGAAGGTGCCTGGGACGAGGACGGCGAGAAGCGCCGCCCGCTCGACGTCGCCGAGGGCGACGAGGTCCTGTACAGCAAGTACGGCGGCACCGAGATCAAGGTCGACGGCGACGACCTGCTCGTGCTGCGCGAGTCCGACGTCCTCGCCAAGGTCGTCTGACCACCTGACTTAACGAAGGAAGGAAGCAAAGACATGGCTCATAAGGAGCTCAAGTACGACGCGGAGGCTCGCGCGGCGCTGCAGGAAGGCGTCGACGCCGTCGCCAACGCGGTCAAGGTCACGCTCGGCCCGAAGGGCCGCTACGTCGTCCTCGACAAGAAGTTCGGCGCGCCGACGATCACCAACGACGGTGTGACGATCGCGCGTGAGATCGAGATCGAGGACGTGTTCGCCAACCAGGGCGCGCAGCTGGTCCGCGAGGTCGCCACGGCGACCAACGACGTCGCCGGTGACGGCACGACGACCGCGACCCTGCTGGCGCAGACGATCGTCCGCCACGGCCTCAAGAACGTCGCCGCCGGCGCCAACCCGCTGGCCCTGCGCCGCGGGATCGAGAAGGCGGTCGACCAGGTCGTCGAGAACCTCCGCGAGAAGCAGTCGAAGGAGGTCGGTGGCAAGGAGCAGATCGCCCGCGTCGCCGCCATCTCGGCCGCCGACGAGGAGATCGGCAACATCATCGCCGACGCGATCGAGAAGGTCGGCAAGGACGGCGTGGTGAACGTCGAGGAGGGCCAGACCTTCGGGATGGAGCTCGAGTTCACCGAGGGGATGCAGTTCGACAAGGGCTACATCTCGCCGTACATGATCACCGACCAGGATCGGATGGAGGCGGTGCTCGAGGATCCGTACATCCTCATCGCCAACCAGAAGATCGGCTCGGTTCGCGACGTGCTGCCGGTGCTCGAGCAGACGATGCAGTCGGGCAAGCCGCTGGTGATCATCGCCGAGGACGTCGAGGGCGAGTCGCTCGCGACGCTGGTGGTCAACAAGCTCCGCGGCACCTTCACCGGCGTGGCGGTCAAGGCCCCCGGGTTCGGCGATCGCCGCAAGCGGATGCTCGAGGACATCGCGATCCTCACGGGTGGCGAGGTCATCACCGAGGAGATGGGCCTGAAGCTCGAGAACACGCAGCTCTCGCAGCTCGGCCGCGCTCGTCGCGTCGTCGTCTCGAAGGACACGAGCGACGATCATCGACGGCAACGGTGAGAAGGCCGGCGATCGAGGGCCGGATCAATCAGATCCGCTCCGGAGATCGAGAACACGGACTCCGATTTCGACCGCGAGAAGCTCCAGGAGCGCCTGGCGAAGCTCGCGGGCGGTGTTGCGGTCGTCAAGGTCGGCGCCGCCACCGAGACCGAGATGAAGGAGAAGAAGCACCGCGTCGAGGACGCCCTGCAGGCGACTCGGGCGGCGCTCGAGGAGGGCATCGTCCCGGGAGGCGGCGTCGCGCTGCTGAACGCGGTCAGTGCGATCGACTCGAAGGGCCTCGAGGCCGATGAGGCCACGGGGGCGGAGATCATCCGCCGCTCGCTCGAGGAGCCGATCCGTCAGATCGCCTCGAACTCGGGCCTCGAGGGCTCGGTGGTCGTCAACAAGATCCAGGGCCTGAAGCCGGGCGAGGGTCTGAACGCCGAGACCGGCGACTACGGCGACCTGATCAAGGACGGGGTCATCGACCCGACCATGGTCACCCGGTCGGCGCTGCAGAACGCGGCCTCGATCGCCAAGAACATCCTCACGACGGAGGCCATCGTGGCCGAGCCGCCGGAGAAGGATGGCGGCGGTATGCCCGGCGGCGGTATGCCGGACATGGGCGGCATGATGTAACTCGCCTTTTCGGCGATTCGTTTCGAACGAGGCCCGGGCCGCAAGGTCCGGGCCTCTTCGCTTTCTCGGGAGAGATCCGGTGGTGCAGAATGCGGGGCTGTGGCGTCGTACTCCGTCAACCAGCGGGCGATCGCGAGGGCGCGCGAGCTGATCGAGGCGCGTCAGTACGTGCTCGACAGCGAGTGGGGCGAGGTCCAGCCCAACGCCGCGGCGGAGAACGAGTTCCTGGAGGCGCACTCATGGGACGAGTACGCGGCCTGGCACCTCGGGCTCACGGATGGCGCGACCGACGAGACCAAGGCGCGCTACGCCTTCGTCTACGGCGACTTTCGGCGCGTGCACCGCTCCGGGCTGATCGCCTCCCATTACCGGGCCGCGGAGTGGCGTCACAAGGAGATCGAGCTCGCGGCCCACGAGCTCCTGCAGCTGCTCGACAAGCGCAGCGGCTAGCCCGAGCGCCCGAGCACCTGGGCCATCGCCCTCGGCTCGACCCCGAGCGCGACCGCGTCGGCCGTGCCGCGGTCGGACACCATCGGCACCTCCATCAGCTCCGCCTCCTCCCAGGTGGCGAAGGCGGCGTCGCCGACCGCCCGCCGCAGTCCGGCGAGCCCGTAGTGCACGAGCCCGAGCGGCACGTGCAGGAGCGGCCGATCCCGGCCGCTCGAGCGCGCGATCACGCGGGCGATCTGGTCGTAGGTGAGCGTCTCCGGCCCCGCGAGCTCGAAGCGGCGCGAGCCCTCGCTCCCCGAGAGGTCGGCGAGGACGCAGCGGGCGACGTCGTCGGCCCAGATCGGTTGGTATGCCGCCTGTCCCTCGCCGGAGATCGGCACCACGGGCAGGAGCGTGAGCCGGCGCATCACGGTCACCCAGGGGTCGTCGTGGTCGTAGACGATCGACGGTGCGAACACGGTCGTGTCCAGATCCGCCGCGCGCACGGCGCGCTCGGCAAGCGCCTTGGCCCGAAAGAACCGGGTGCGCTGGAACTCGGTCGCGCCGATCGCCGAAAAGAAGACGAAGCGGCCCACGCTCGTGGACTCCGCGGCCCGCAGCAGGCGCGCCGTCCCGAGGCCGTTGATCTCCTCGACCACGGCCTGCGGCTGGTCGCGGATCGCGGCCGCAAGGTGGATCACGGTGTCGACCCCCCGCAGCGCCTGGCGCGCGACCCGCGGATCGCCAAGCTCGCCGAGGTCACCGAGCGCGATCCGCACCTCGACCCGCAGCCGGCCGAGCTTGCGGGGATCGCGCACCAGCACACGGACGTCGTCGCCGCGCTCGAGCAGCTTGGGGACGAGGGCCCTGCCCACGGTCCCGGTCGCGCCAGTTACCAGGATCATGTGATCACACTCTAGAATGCGCGATTCGCTCGACCCGGCCGCGGCCGCGCAGAGCGCCGGAAGGCATCCCAAAGCGACCAAGAAAGGGACGGACCTTGGCTTACGTCATCGCAGAGCCCTGCATCGGCCAGAAGGACAATTCCTGTGTCGAGGTCTGCCCGGTCGACTGCATCCACCCGACGCCCGACGAGCCCGACTACGACAACGTCGAGCAGCTCTACATCGATCCAGACGAGTGCATCGACTGCGACGCCTGCGTGGAGGCCTGCCCCGTGGACGCCTGCTTCGCCGAGGACCAGCTCCCTGAGGAGTGGGCCAAGTACACGCCGATCAACGCCGAGTACTACGCCGGCAAGTAGCCCGCACCGCGCCCTCTGACGCGCAGGGGGGCGAGTTCTTCCCCATCGACGCATCTAGTCGTCGATGGGCGACCGCATCCGGCAACCAAGTTTGAAGCAGGTCCTTGCGCTGGTCGCCGAGCAGCACGGGGTTGTAACCCGCCGGCAACTGCTCGACCTCGGCCTTCCGGCGCACGGGATCGCTCACAGGGTCAAGCGCGGACGCCTCCATCAAGTACGCCTCGGCGTCTACGCCGTCGGTAGGCCGGAGCTGACGAGAGACGGACGGTGGAAGGCGGCGCTGCTCGCGTGTGGATCGGGCACCTTCCTCAGCCACGCGTCCGGGTGTGAGTTCTGGGACCTGTCGGACCCCGCCCCAGAAATCGAAATCTCGGTATCGCCTCCACGGACGATCTCGAGACCGGGGATCACCCTCCATCGGCGGTACGGGTTCGATCCGGCGGAAATCCAAATCCAGCGAGGGATCGCCGTCACCGACCCCATCCGGACCCTGATCGACGTCGCCCCGCGCACGACCGAGGACGACCTCGAGGAACTCCTCGGGCGGGCCGACCGTCTGAACCTCGTCGACCCGGAGTCTGTTCGTGACCGGCTCGACAGGGTCTCCGGTCCAGGGGTCGGACGCCTACGCACAGTTCTCGACCGGCGGACGCTGACCTTGACCGACACGCAGTTGGAACGCCGGTTCCTGCCGATCGCCCGACGGGCCGGGCTGCCACAGCCATTGACTCAGCAATGGGTCAACGGCTACCGGGTCGACTTCCATTGGCCGGACCTCGGTCTGGTGGTCGAGACCGACGGCCTGCGGTACCACCGCACGGCGGCCCAGCAGACGATCGACGCGCGTCGCGACCAGACCCACACCGCCGCCGGCCTCACGCCCCTCCGTTTCTCCCACGCCCAGGTGGTTTACGACCCCGGGCATGTCGAGGCCACCCTGCGCAGGACGGCGAGCGCCCTGAGGGGCCGTGATCGACGGATCCGGTAGCCGTGGGGCCACCAAATCCGACCGCGCCCGGGGGGCGCGAGTCAACACCTAGGTGCCTTGGCGAGCCGCGGGCGAGCGGCGATCATCGTCGCATGATCCGAACACTGCTCATCGCCGCCACCTCCCTGCTCGCCCTCGCCCCCGCCGCCCAGGCGGCGAACCCCGGCCAGGACGGGCGCATCGTCTACCAGGTCGACCAATCGGCCCAGTCGATGAAGCCCTCCGGCAACGACCGGGTTCGAATCGCCAAGGGCAACATCTCCGAGCCGAGCGTCTCGCCGGACGGCCGTCACGTCGCCTTCACCCGCAACCCGCACCACACCTCCGGGGTCGACGACATCTGGGTGATGCGGGCGAACGGCAACCACCGAGAGCGGCTGACGAAGGGCACGCCGGATGACGCCGGCCCCACCTACTCACCCGATGGCAGGGAGATCGCCTTCTCGCGCAGCGGAACGCTGTGCGTCATGGACGCCGACGGTCGCCATCTGCGCCGCATCGCCCACGTGCGCGGCGGCCTCTACCGCCCATCGTTCACGCCCGACGGCAGGTCGCTGGTCGCTGACGGCGCGGGCACCGGGCTCTACAGGGCGCGCCTGCGCGACGGCAAGGTCAGGCAGCTCACCGACGAGCGGGACTTCTCGCCGGACTTCGGGCCCGGGGCCCTGCTTGTGTTCAGCTCGTACCGGGAGACGGACGCGACGACCGAGCTCTACACGATGAACCTCGACGGCACGGACTTGACCCGCGTGACCCACGACGAGCACTCCGACGACAGCCCCGTCCTCTCCCCGGACGGGACCCGGATCGCGTTCACCCACTACACCACGTCCAAGCTCGTTGGCGAGGACCAGGACTTCAGGGAGAAGGGCGCCCGGATCCGAGTGATGAACGTGGACGGCTCCGGCGCCCACAACCTGCGCCCGGGGTTCGGCCCGAGCTGGACCGCGCGTTCCCGCTGACCTACTCGCGCCTCGCGCGCAACGAGTACATGAACGGCAGGCGCGGCGCGCCCTCGGGCTGCCGATAGACCGCACCGGCGCTCAGGAGGTCGCGGTCCTCGACCAGGTCCGTGAAGCGCGGGAAGAGGGTGTAGTCGTGCTCGGAGAGCAGCTCGAGGGTGAGCCCGGCGCCGATCACGGCGTTGACCACGTCCGAGAGCGTGTGCTGCCCACTCGACCGTGGCGTTGTTGCGGGTCGGCAGCTCCAGGTCCGCGTAGCTGCCTTGCATGTCGTCGTCGAAGTGCTCGCCCTCCGGATTGTGGAAATAGTCCATCTCGATCTCGAGCTCGTCCTCGGCGAAGACCCAGGTGAACGGGATGGAACTCGGCGAGATAGAAGAAGCCGCCGGGCTCGAGCAGGTCGGCGATGACCCCGGCCCAGCGCGGTAGGTCGGGAAGCCAGTTCAGCGCGCCCAAGCCGGTGTAGACGATGTCGAAGCGCTCGCGCCCGAGCGCCTCGACGGCGTCGTAGACGTCGGACTGCACGAAGCGTGGCGTCGAGGCCGGTCTCCTCGGCGAGCTCGGTCGCCGCGCGCACGGCGGGCTCGGAGAAGTCGAGCCCGGCCACGGATGCGCCGGCGCGCGCCCACGACAGCGAGTCGAGGCCGAAGTGGCACTGCAGGTGGGCGAGCCGCTTGCCCGCCACGTCGCCGACCTCCTCGAGCTCGAACGGCCGCAGCGTCGAGCCGCCGGCCCGAAAGCCGTCGACGTCGTAGAACTCGCTCGCCACGTGACCGGCGACGCGCTCGTCCCACCACGAGCGATTGGTCTCGAAGCGCGGGTCCAGAGCGCTCAGCCCGATACCTGGACGACGGGCAGCTCGGTGCCGCCGATCGGGGCGGCCGGGGCCGGGGCCGTGGGCGTCTCCGCCTGCATCACCGGCAGCTCCTGCGGGGTGGCCGCGATGATCCCCCGCGCGGCGTCGCGAATCGCGATCGAGGCCGGTGCTTGGGGGTCGGCGAGCACCAGCGGCTCGCCGGCGTCGGCGTGACACGCGGAGGTCCTCGGACAGCGGCACCTTGCCGAGCAGGGGCACGTCGAGCTCGTCGGCGAGCAGCTGGCCGCCGCCCTCGCCGAAGATCGTGAAGCGCTGGCCGTCGGGGGTCGTGAAGCCGGACATGTTCTCGATCACGCCGAGCACCTCGAGGTCGACCTTGCCGGCCATCTCGGCGGCGCGGCGGGCGACGCTCTGCGCGGCCGGCTGCGGGGTCGTCACGACCACCACGCGCGCCTGCGGGCAGCAGCTGGGCGAGCGTCATCGAGACGTCGCCGGTGCCCGGGGGCAGGTCGAGCAGGAGGTAGTCGAGCTCGTCCCAGGCGACGTCCTCGAGGAACTGCTGGATCGCCTTGTGGAGCATCGGCCCGCGCCAGACGACCGCGGCGTTGCGCTCCAGGAAGAAGCCGATCGACATCACCTTGATGCCGGCCGGGCCGGTCGGGGGGATGATCTTGCGCTCGGCGTTGACGTCGGGCCGCCGGTCGACGCCGAGCATGCTGCGGGATCGAGTAGCCGTAGACGTCGGCGTCGAGCGCGCCGGCGGAGTGGCCCTCGGCCTGCAGCGCCGCGGCGAGGTTGGCGGTCATCGTCGACTTGCCGACGCCGCCCTTGCCCGAGGCGATGCAGATCACGTTCTTGACCGCGGCGAGCGCGCCCTCAGGGAGGCCGCCCGGGCGACCGAGCGCCTGCTGCAGGTGGCTCTTCTCCTCGTCGCTGAGCACGTCGAAGCCGACGCCGACCTCGGTCACGCCCTCGAGCGCGGCGACGTTGGCGGCGACCGCCTGCTGGAAGTGGGAGCGGATCGGGCAGCCGGGCGTGGTCAGCGAGACGACGACCTCGACCTTCCCGCCCTCGCGGACCTCGATCGAACGCACCATCCCGAGGTCGACGATCGACCGCCGCAGCTCGGGATCGATGACGGCGCGAAGGGCATCGGTGATCTGATCGTTCGTCGGCAGAGGCATACAGGCACATTGAAGCAGCCCGGCCCCCCAAAAACGATCGACCGGCGCGAGCGCCGGTCGATCGGGGAGGAGAGGTTGCTGTTCTGCCCGCCGTGAGGGCGGACAGCTTCACCGGGCGCGCCGCCAACCTCTACGGCGGTCCGGGCTAAGCGGTGTGCGTTACGGAAGGACCGGAACCCGCTCCTGCACGACCGTGCGAGCCTTCTTGATCTGCTGCTCGGCCTTGGTGCGGTTCTGCTTCACGGTCTTCTCGACCTCGCGGCGCCGGCTGCGCACCTCGCGCTCGAACCGGTTGCGGGTCGAACGGGCGCGCTGGGTCGCCTTGCGGCGCGCCTGACCGCCGCGACGCTCGAACTTGTTGAGCTCGCGGGTGACCTGGGTGCGCAGGCTCTTCAGCTCGCGCTCGCGAGTCGACTCGGTCGTCCAGGGCTCGATCGCGTCCTCGACGCGGTCGCTGATCGTCAGCGCCGCGCCGACGGGCAGGTCGACGGCGCGCTCGGCGCCCTGGCGGACGATCGAGGCGGCGCCGTTGCGGGCCTTGGTGACGCCCTCGCGGACCTGCGACGTATCGCTGCGCGATGCGGTGGTCTGCTGCTTGGGCTTCGACGTCCTGGTGCTGTTGGTCCTCGTGCTGTTGGTGCTGGTGCTCTTGGCGGTAGTGGCCATTTCGGTTCTTCAACTCCTCGGCTGAGTCGCGTGTAACTTCCTTATTTGTAAGGAGCTTCACTCTATCAAAGCGAACAGATGTTTGTACGCCGGCGGGCCCGGCTGGTTACAGGTGCGGGGCGGGGAGGCTCAGGTTCCGGCGGCGACCGGCGCGCGGTCGACGCGCTCCAGCCAGGCGCCGCGGTCGCTCGAGCTCGTCGAGGCTCGGGCAGGTCGGCCGCCGAGCGCCAGACGAGGCGCAGGCCATCGGCGCCCGCCTCTGCGACGACACCGTCGCAGAACGCCTTGCCGAGCTCGTACTGGCGCAGCTTCAGCTCCAGCCCGAGCAGCCGGGCGAGCAGGTCGCCGAGCCCGCCGCGCCGCTCCCGGCGCGCGTCGAGACGCCGGCGCAGCTCGGTCGAGCTCGAGGCCGAGCGCCGCCGCGCTCGCGTCCATGACGTGCTCGGCGTGCCCCTCGATCGACCGACATCGTCGCCTGCAGCCGGTCGAGCGTCGCGCCGGCGCTGCGGATCGGCGAGCACGCGGGCGAGCTCGCCGCGCAGCGCGGCGCGCACGAGCGCCCGCGGGTCGCGCGGTGAGCCGCCGGCCGAACCGCGCGAGCGCCGCCGCGTCGAAGCCCTCGGCGGCGCCCTCGATCAGCTCCGAGGCGAGCTCGCGCAGGTGCGTTGCGAGCCACGCGACCCGCTCGAACTGGATCACGTGCGTGCACTCGTGCAGCGCGACCCAGTGCAGGAAGGTGTCGCGATCGGCCTCGAGGCTGCGCCGGGTCGCCTCCATGTTCTCGCCCACGAACAGCAGGCGCGGCGGGCCGGCCGGGTCCGAACAGCGCGATGTCGTACTGGCCGAGCACGCGCTTGGCCGCGTAGCCCGCGGCGAGCCCCGCCTCCACTCCGATCGCCGCGCCGACCCCGCGACGGGCGATCCCGCCGAGCGGGCCCGGAAGGTCGAGGTCCGCCGCGACCCGCGCCTCGACCGGCCGCGGCCGCGTCGCTGAGGCCCGCGAGCGCGTTGCGGGCCCACTCGCGCCGGTCGACGAGCTCGGGCACCGGCGGACACTCGACACCGCCGAGGCCCGCGTAGTCGGCAGCGGCGCCGAGCGCTCGCTCACAGGCGGACTCGACCTCGGCGAGCCCCGTAGAGGCGCGTCGGCCCGGGATCGCGCCCGGACCGTCCGGGCACGCCGGCGATCAGGGCGGTCGCGGTGCGCTCGGCCAGGCCCCAGTCGACGATCGTCTCGGCGTCGCTCACGCGAGCGCAGCCTCGCGCCGGACCTCGAGCAGGGTGCCCGAGCATCTCCTCATCGAGCGCGGCGACGATCTCGTAGCGCGCGTCGAGGCCGAGGCTGGCCTCGCTGAGCTCGACGTCGACGAACTTCACGGAGGCGCCGGCCTCGCGGGCGATCAGCTGCGCGGCGGCGACGTCGACGGAGCGAGCTCGGGCGCCCGGAGAGCATGCCGTCGAACCGGGCGGCGGCGACGTAGCAGACGGTGAGCGCGAGCGAGCCGATCCCCCGCAGGCGGAAGGCCTTGCCCTCGAGCCCCTCGACGATCGGCGCGATCCGCTCCGGCTTGGTCGCCTCGAGCCCGACCACCTCGAGCCCGTACCCGGGTCCGTGGGCGAGCAGCTCCCGCCCGTCGAGCCGGGCTCCGCGACCGCGCTCGGCGACGAACTCCTCGTGCGGCGCCGAAGTCCCAGACGAAGCCGAGCTCGACGTCGGCCATCGACGAGCCGGACGCGACCGCGACGCTGAGCGCGAACGACGGCATCGTGCGGCGGGCGTTCGAGCGAGCCGTCGATCGGGTCGATCACCACCCGGTTCGGCGAGCCGTCCCGAACGCCGACCTCGCCGCGCTCCTCGGAGATCGCGGTGAACTCGGCGCCGTCGCGATGCAGGGCCTCGAGCTCGCCGAAGACGATGTCCTCGGCCTGGCGGTCGATCACCAGGCTGCGGTCGCCGCCCTCGCCGACGCCGGCGTACTGGGTCCGGGCGGCGATCCCGCGGGTGCTGTCGTAAAGCTCTCGCTGAGCGGCGACCATCCGCCGGCAGGCCTCGAGCCACGCGTCTGCGGGCAGGCCCGCGGCTTCGAATGGCGCCATGCGGCCATGCTAGAAGGTAGGCAGGTGCCCCCCGACGGCCACACGGCGACAGAGGCGCAGCGGCGCGTCGCCGCGCACGACGGCGGCCCGCTGCTCGTCCTCGGCGAGGCCGGCTCGGGGCGCACCGAGGCGCTCGTCGGCGGCTCGAGGCCCTCGCCGCCCGCGGGACCCGGCCGGAGCGCGTGCTCGTCCTCGCGCGGTCGCGGGCGGCGCGCTCGGAGCTGCGCGAGCGGGCGGAGTTCGCGCTCGACCGCCCGCACGAGGAGCTCTGGGTCCACACCTACGAGGAGGCCGCCGAGGCTCTGCTGCGCGAGTACTCGATCGAGGCGGGGCTCGACCCGTTCTTCACCACGGTCGGCCTCGGCGACCGGCTCGCGATCCTGCTCGACCGCATCGACGACCTGCCCCTGCGCCGCCACGAGATCCGCGGCAACCCGGCCGGGCTGCTCGCCCGCCTGCTGCGCCGCATCGACGTCCTGAAGTCCGAGGCGGTCGAACCCGAGGCCCTGCGCGAGTGGGCGCTGGGCCGCGAGCGCGCCGCGGCGCAGCGCCGCCGAGCGCGAGCGGGCCGCGCGCGAGGTGGAGTTCGCCGAGCTCTACGCCCGCCACGACCGCATCCTGCGCGAGGCCGGGAGCCTCGACGGCGGCGACCTCGTGCTCGGGCTCGTGCGCCTGCTGGCCAACCGCCCGGACGTCGCCGACGCGATCGCCGCGCGCTTCGAGGAGGTGCTCGTCGACGAGCTCGAGGACGCCGGCATCGCCCATCGCGCGGATGCTCGACGCGCTCGCCGGCGACGGCAACATCGTCTGCGCCTGCGACCCGTCCCAGGCGACCCGGCGCTGGCGCGGGGCGGGCGCGGCGACGCTGACGAGCGTTCCGCGCCGCCCACCCCGAGGCCACGGAGGTCGACCTCGGCGAGTCGCTGCGCCTCCGGCGGCGACGCGCTTCTGGCGCTGCGAGAACGACCGCGCCCAGGTTCAGGCGGTCGCGCGCGAGGTCGAGCACCTGCTCGCCGCGGGCGAGGTCGCGCGCCGAGCGCATCTGCGTGATCGCGGGCTCAGGCTGGCGCGAGAGCCGCCTGGTCGCGGCGGCGCTCGAGGAGCGCAGCGTCCCCTTCCGCTACGCGGGCGACGCCGCCTTCTTCGGGCGCCCCGAGGTCCGCGACGTGCTCGCGTGGCTGCGGATGCTCGCCGAGCCCGTCCGACGCGGCCGCGGTCGTGCGCGCGCTCACCCGGCCGCCGGTCGAGCTGCGCTCGGTGGACCTCGCGAAGGTCACCACGATCGCCCGGCGGCGCAAGCTCGACATGGTCTCGGCGCTCGAGGCGGCGCTCGAGAGCCCGCAGCTTCCGCCCGGAGGCGCGCGACCGGATCCAGGCGTTCCTGCGCCTGCACGGGGCCGCGGCGCGGGCGCCTCGAGCGGATGCGCGCCGACGTCTTCGTCCGGCGGCTGATCGAGCGGGTCGGGCTGCGCCGCCACCGGCTGTTCGCCGCCAGCCCGGAGACCGCCGAGCGGCTGGTCAACCTGTCGCGGCTCGCCGAGCTGGCGGCGCGACTGGTCGCGGCGCGAGCCGCGCGGGTCGGTCGCGCGACTTCATCCGGCATCTGACCGCCGTCGCCGACGCGGGCGAGATCGCGGGCGACGACTGCGACCGGCCGTTGGCCGGCGCCGTGATGGTCGCCGAGCCGGAGCAGGTCAAGGGCCTCGAGTTCGACCACGTCTACCTGCTCGGCCTGCGCCGCGGCGCGATCTCCGCCCGGGCGTGGGAGGACACCTGGATCCCGGATGAGCTCGTCTCCGAGCCGCTGCCGCAGCCGGGCGAGGAGCTGAGCACCGGCGGCGGCTCGATGCTCGCCCACGTCGCGATGACCCGCGCGCGCGAGGCGCTGGTGCTCGCCTGGCCCGAGCGCCCCGACGAGGGCGAGCACGGCGCCGTCGCGGATCTACCAGCGCCGCACTGGCGGCCGGCGGCGGCGAGGAGGAGGTCCACGAGGAGGAGCTCTTCGGGCCCGCCGAGGGCCTGCACTCGACCTACCGGATGCTCCGCGACGAGGTGCTCGAGGCGTCCTGGAAGGCGGGCTCGGCGATCTCCGAGATGCGCCTCGACACGATCGACGACGTCAACGCGGCGGTCGCGCAGCTACCTGGAGCTGGTCAAGCTCGCCGCCCTGATCCAGAGCCCGGGGTCGGAGGCGGCGCCCGAGGCGCTCGCGGCGATCAACGAGCTGCTCGGCCGGGTCGCGACCCCGGAGCAGCGGATCGCGATCGAGGCCTCGGCGCTCGACCGGTACGTGATCGGCTAGGAGCGCGAGCGCGAGACCCGCCGCGATCAGGTGGCCGCGCGGCGCGAGCCGTCGCTCGAGCAGTTCCTGCCGCGGCGCAAGGGCGGCCTCGGGCTCTCGGCCTCCGACATCGACCTCTACCGGACCTGCCCGCTCAAGTACAAGTTCGCGCGCGTCTTCGCGATCCCGCAGGAGCCGACGATCAACCAGCGCTTCGGGATCCTCATGCACCAGGTCCTCGAACGCTTTCACGCCGAGGAGATGCGCGCGGCCTCCGGGGGCGAGCAGCCGCTCGTCGGCGACGCCGGCGGGCTCGACCGGCTGCTCGAGCCTGTTCGAGGCCGGCTGGCGCCGGCAGGGCTTCGGCGCGACCGACGACGAGCTCCAGTACCGCGACCGCGCCGTCGCGGCGCTGACCCGGTACGTCGAGCGCAACGAGCGCTCGGAGTCGCGGCCCATGTGGCTGGAGCGCAACTTCGCGTTTGCGATCGGCCCGCACCAGCTCCGCGGCCGCGTCGACCGCGTCGATCGCCGTCCCGACGGCGGCTATGAGGTCATCGACTACAAGACGGGCGATCCGGGGTCTGGCCCGCGCCTCTCCGGCGACGTGCAGCTCGCGCTCTACCGTCTCGGCGGCGCGCGAGGCCTGGCAGATCGAGGCCGGGCGTGGGCAGCTACTGGTACGTGCTCGCCGACGAGCGGGTGCAGCTCGAGGCCGAGCCCGACGACGCCGAGCGGGTCGAGCGGACCGTCCTCGAGGTGGCCGGCGGGATCGAGGAGCAGGACTTCGAGCCCCGCCCTTCGCACGAGATCTGCTCCTGGTGCGACTACCGGCTGATCTGCCCGGCCAGCGAGGCGTAAGCCGAGCCGCGCCGCTGTTGAGGCGCCTTATTCGAGGCGTAGCCGAGCCGCGCCGCTGTTGAGGCGCCTTATTCGAGGCTCAGCCGCCTATAGGGTGATGAGTTGAACCCCGCTCGTCCCGGGGCGAAAAAATAGATCCAGGAGGGAATCCCCATGTCGGGAAGGATTCGCCAGCACATCCGCTCGAACGTCGTCGGATACGTCTCGTTGTTCGTCGCCCTCAGCGGCACCGCATACGCCATCGACGGCCCGCTTCCGGGCCAGAACCAGGTGGGCTCAGAGGACATCATCAACGGCGAGGTGAAGGCGCCCGACGTTGGCGCCAACGCCGTGAGGTCCGCGGAGGTGCTGGACGACACGCTCGGCGGAGCGGACATCGCCCCCGGCGCGATCTCAACGTCCGAGGTCATCAACGGCACGCTCAGTGCCTCCGACCTCGCAAGCAACTCGGTCGGTTACGCGCAGATCGCTCCGGACGCCTTCAACACCGAGATCAACGACAGCGGCTTCTTCTACGGCATCGCCGACAACTCGATCCAGACGCAACGAGGTCAGCGACAACAGCCTCACCGGGAGCGACATCGCCGAGTCCACGCTCGGGCCGAGCCTCGACGTCGTGCACAACGCGGGAAGCGACACCGCGTTCGGACCGACGATCACGGCGAGGCCCGACGACGAGCCGACGAACGTGCTCACCGACAACCTCGACGCCGGCACCTGGCTCGCCTTCGCCGAGGTCGGGATCTTCAACAACGGCGACGATGCGACCAGCGTGGAGTGCGGGATCTTCACCGACGGGACGCGCCGCGAGACCGCCGCCGAGGACATCGAGGCGATCCTCGACGACAGCGGTTGGAAGGTCAACCTGCCCTTGACCGCCACGTTTTCGACATCGACGCCCGACGACGCTCAGGCTGGCGTGCAACAACGACGAGTTCGGCGACGACGGCGAGCTGCGGCCGCTTTCGGCGGACCTGGTGGCGATCCCGGTCGCCTCGGTGGGGTGAGGCCCGGCTAGTCCTCGGGCTCGCCGCGCTGGCGCAGGAAGCGCTGGAAGTCGCGGGCGATCACGTCGCCCGAGGGCATGTCGCCCTCGCTGAACTCCGGCTCCTCGTCCTGCTCGAGCTCGAGCCGGCGCACGAGCTCCTCGATCTCCGGGTTCGAGGCGACGGCGCGGTCGACCTGGGTCTCGAAGCGGGTCATCGCGTCCTCGAGCTCGGAGGCCTCGATCGCGACCCCGGTGAAGCCCTCGAGGCGGCGCAGCAACGCCAGCGCCGCCTTCGGGTTCGGCACGGCGGCCACGTAGTGCGGGACGGCCGCCCAGAGGCTCGCCGAGGTGATCCCGCGGCGGCGGCACGCATCGTGGACGATGCCCGACGATCCCGGTTGGGCCCTCGTAGCTCGAGCGGCTCAGGCCGAGGCGCTCGACCAGCTCCGGGTCGGAGGCCAGGCCGGTGATCGGGACCGGGCGGGTGTGGGGGACGTCGGCGAGCAGCGCGCCCAGCGTCACCACCATCTCGACCCCGAGGCGCTCGGCGGCGTCCAGCACCCCGTCAGCGAACGTTCGCCAGCGCAGGTTGGGCTCGATCCCGGAGACCAGCACCAGATCGCGCTCGGCCGAGCTCGCGATCGCGGCGTAGATCGTGTTCGCGGGCCAGTCGACCTGCCGGGTCTGGCCCTCGGTCATCCGGATCGTCGGCCGGGTGACCTGGAAGTCGTAGAACTCCTCCGGATCGATCTCGGCGATCGGCGCGGCGTCGAGCGAGGCGGAGACGGTCTCGAGGGCCGTGGTGGCCGCGTTGGCGGCGTCGTTCCAGCCCGCGAAGGCGGCGACCAGGACCGGCGAGCGCAGTCGCGGCGGCTCCCCTTCCCAGTTCAGTACTTCCACCTTTCGAGCGTACCGCGCGAGCGTCGGCGCCACGCCAATCCCGTCCGCGCGCCGGTTCAAGATCGCCCTATGGAGGCTGCGCTCGCCCAGATCCACCCCGCGGTAGCCGAGCTGCGCCCCGGCCAGCGCTTCGAGGGGCGCTATGCGTGCCTGGCGAAGGAGCGCCTGACCTCGCGCACCGGCTCGGCGTACCTGTCGCTGCGGCTGCGGGATCGAACCGGCGAGGTCGGGGCGCGCGTCTTCCGCGATCCCGACCGCATCGGGCTGCGCTTCGAGGCCGGCGACGCGATCGCCGTCCGCGGCCGGGTCGAGCGCTACCGCGGCGAGCTCGTGGTGGAGGTCGACGACGCGCGCAGGCTCGAGCCGGGGAGCTTCGACCCCACCGACTTCCTGCCCGGCCAGCTACCGCTCGGCGGACGAGCTGGAGGGCTTTCTGGAGCATCTCGCGCGGGAGATCGCCGACCCGGCGCTGCTCGGGACGGTGGAGGCCGTCGTCTTCGCGGGCCCGCTGGCGGCCGAATTCCGCCGCGCGCCGGCGACGCGCTCGAGCCATCATGCGTACCTCGGCGGGCTGCTCGAGCACACGGTGGCGGTCGCGACGCTCGTCGGCGAGACCTGCGTATTGCACCCGCGCCTCGACTCGGATCTGCTGATGGCCGCGGCGATCCTGCACGACTGCGGTCGTGCGCGCGAGTTCAGCTACGGCGCCGAGTTCGGGCTCACCGACGAGGGCCGGATGTTGGGACACCTCGCGCTCGGGGCGCAGATCGTCGGCGCCGCTGCGGGCTCGCTTCCGGAGGGACGCCGGCTCGCCCTGCTCAACTGCGTCCTCTCGCACCACGGCCCGGATGCGGGCCCGGCCCGCGCGCGCGGCGCCGGCGGCGGGTTCGCATCCGCCGAGGCGCTCGCCCTCTACCGGCTGAACGCGCTCGACGCGTCGGTCAAGGGCGCGCTCGAGCGCGGCTTTCGGGCCGCCTAGGTGATCTGAGCCCGCGGCGCAGAAACTGCGCGGCGACGAACAGCATCAGTGCGGCGAACCCGAGCTCGAGCGCCCGCTCGGGCACCGCGTTGGAGAGCTGCACGCCGATCAGGACCCCCACGGGGGAGAGCGCCGCGAGCACGAGGCCGTCCCGCACGCGGACGTTGCCGAAGTGGTGCTGGCGCCAGGCGCCGACGACGGCGACAGGGATGATCGCCAGGAGCGAGGTCGCCTCCGCGCGGATCTGGGGCTCGTCCAGAAAGATCACCAGCGCGGGGACGAAGAGGATGCCGCCGCCGACGCCGAGCAGGCCGCCGACCGCGCCACCGGCGAACCCGAGCAATGCGGCGGCGACGAACTCCATCAGCCCACGATGAGCTCGATCGCGACGGCGATGAGGAGCGCGGCGAACAGGAGCGAGATCGCGCGCTCGGGCAGGCGCTGCTGCAGGCCGGTGCCCGCGATCACGCCCGCGACCGCCGGGATCCCGACGAGGGCGCCCTCGAGCAGGTCGACGTTGCCGTGCAGGCCCTGTCCGATCGCGGCCAGGGCGCCGATGCCGACGATCGCCAGCAGGCTGGTGCCCGTCGCCTCGCGCTCGCCATAGCCGAACCAGGCGATCAGCAGCGGCACGATGACGGTGCCGCCCCCGACGCCGAACATCGCGCTGAAGGCGCCTGCCGCGGTGGCGATCGCGCCCAGCTGCAGCGCTCTTCCGCCCGCCATCCGCCGCGATACTAGATGCGCCGATGGCCGTCCCCGACCCGAACGACGTCACCGAGCCGCTACGCGCGAACCCCGCGTGCGGGGCGGTGCTGTGCGACATCGACGGCACCCTGGCTCCGATCGTCGACAACCCGGAGGCCGCTGCCGTGCCCGCCCGCGGCCCGCACCGTGCTCGCCGAGCTCGCCGACTCGCTACCGGCTCGTCGCGTGCGTCAGCGGTCGCCGCGCGAGCGCCGCGCGCCGCATGGTCGGCCTCGACGAGCTCACGTACGCGGGCAACCACGGGCTCGAGGTGCTGAAGCCCGGGGACGCCTCTCCGAGCCTGGACCCGGCGCTTGGTCACCGCGGGTCCGCGGCCGCCTCGTTCGCATCGCGCCTGGACTGGCGGAATCTCGGCTGGTGCGGTCTGCGGCTCGAGGACAAGGGCCCGATTCAGGCGATCCACTGGCGCGGGGCCGCGGACGCTGAGCTCGCGAGCGGACAGGCGGAGAAGATCGCCGCGCTCGCCGCCGAGCAGGGCCTGGTTCCGCACTTCGGTCGCATGGTGCTCGAGCTCCGCCCGCTGGCGACCGTCGACAAGGGGATCGCGGTGCGCCGGCTGGTCGGCGAGAGCGGGGTGGACGCGGCGCTCTTCGGCGGCGACGATCGCACCGACCTCGATGCCTTCGCCGCCCTGCGCGAGCTGGCCGGCGAGGGCACGCTGGCGACCGCCGTGTGCGTCGGGGTCGCCTCCGAGGAGGGGCCCGAGGAGATCAGCTCGCAGGCGGATCTCGTCGTCGACGGGCCGGCGGGGTTCCTCGACCTCCTCCGGGCCCTCTGATGCTGTTCGTCGACCTGCTGCGGGTCTCGTCGCTACTGGTCGCCGCCGTCGCCACCGCGCTCGGGGCGGTCGCCGTGCTCGTCGCCGCCCAGGACGCCGACGAGGCGGCGCTCGTCGTCGCGGGCGCCTGGTGGCTGCTCGGCGCCGGCGCCGGCATCGTGCTCGGCCGCCCGGCGCGTGCGGCGGACTCGGTCTCGCGGCTGCTCGCAGGCGCGCGCACCGCGACCCACCTGCCCGCCGAGACCCCGAGCCGGATCGCGTTCATGCGCCTGTGGCCGATCGGCGCCTTCGCGCTCCTGGTCGGCGGCGCCGGCTGGGTCTGGCCCCAGGTGGCCGCGATCGGCGCCGGATACGCGATTCTGATCGCGCTCGCCTGGCGCGGTCGCGAGCGCGCTGTCGCCGCGGTCGAGGCTCGCGACGGGGTGCGCTTCTACGTCGAGCCGTCCTCCGCCTTCGAGCCGGTCCGGCTCCTGCGCACCCCAGGCCTTTACCGCGACCGCGCTCCGACCGCGAAGCCACCCCCGCCGCCCCCGGTCGAGGCCGGCTAGGGCGGCGCTCGCGCCGCGCTCGCGCACGGCCCGCACCGCCCTGAAGTCCGGGTCGCGCCGGCGGGCGAAGGCGATCGCGCCCCCGGCCGCGGCCGTCAGGGCAGCGAGCCCGGCCAGCACGAGTCCCGCCCGGGGGCCGGCGGCCTCGGACAGCCAGCCGACGATCGGGCCGCCGATCGGCGTCGAGCCGAGGAAGACGACGGAGTAGAGGGCCATCACGCGGCCGCGCATCGCCGGGGCGGCCTCGAGCTGCAGGGTCGAGTTGATGCCCGCGGCGAAGGTCACGGTCGCAAAGCCGAGCGGGACCAGCGCGGCCATCGCGATCGGCAGGGTCGGGGCCGCGGCGGCGAGCAGGGCGGCGAGCCCGAACCCGACGGCCGCGGCGACCAGCAGCCGGTCGCTGACCCGGCCTCTGGCCCCGGTGGCCAGCGCCCCGGCGACCGAGCCGACCGCCATCGCGACCGCGAGCGCCGTGTAGGCGGCGGCGCCGCCGTCGAACGTGAAGCGGCCGAGCAGTGGCAGCAGGACCTGGAAGTTGAACCCGAGCGTGCCGACCACGATCATCATCGCCAGCGGGATCGCGAGCTTCGGCTCGCCGCGCACGTAGCGGATCGCTGCGGCGACGCCGCCTTGCCCGTCGCCCTCGTCGGGCACGACGGGCTCGGTCAGTCGCGCCGGATCCATGCGGCGCAGGAAGAAGATCATCACCGCGAACGTCGCCGCATTGAGCAGGAAGCAGGGGGCGACCCCGACGGTCGCGATCAGGATCCCGGCCCCCGCCGGGCCGAAGATCCGGGCGCAGTGCACGAGGACGCTGTTGAGGCCGACCGCGTTGACGACCCGGTCGGCCCCCACCATCTCGATCACGAAGCTCTGCCTCGTCGGATTGTCGATCGAGTTCACGAGGCCCCGGACGAAGACCAGCGCAAAGACCATCCACGGCACGACGGCGCCGGTCGCGGTCAGCGCCCAGAGGGTGAGCGCCGGGATCACCATCGCCGTCTGGGTGACGATCAGCAGCCGTCGCTTCGGCCAGCGGTCGGCGACCACGCCGCCCCAGGCGCCGAACACGAGCACCGGGAGGAACTGCAGCGCCGAGGTCACCCCGACGGCGACCCCGCTGCCGGTGAGCTCGAGGATCAGCCACATCTCGGCGACCATCTGCATCCAGTTGCCGCTCAGCGAGACGATCTGGCCGGCGAAGTAGCGCCGGTAGTTGGGGATCTCGAGGGAGCTGAAGGAACGCCTGAGCGCCGCGGTCACGTACGGGTCACCGAGTCGCTGTCGAGCAGGCGCTCGAGGATGTCCGAGGCGCGCGCGAGCGTCTCGACCTCGTCGGGGTCGAGGTCGCGCATGCGCTTGGCCAGGTAGGCGTTCTTGCGCTTGCGCAGGCGCTTCATCAGCGCTCGCGCCCTCGCGGGTTGTCGCGATCAGGCAGCCCCGGCCGTCGGCCGGGTCAGGTGTGCGGCTGGCGAGCCCGAGGTCGACGAGGCTGGCGACGATCCGGGTCGCGGTGGGGCGGCGGATCCGCTCGCGCTCGGCGAGCTCGCTCGGCGTCAGCGGGCCGTGGAGGTCGACCGTGGCGAGGGCGGAGTTGAGCGTCGGGCTCAGGACTCCCCGGCCCTCCGCCGCCAAGGCGTCCTGACGTAGGCGGCGCGACGTCCGCACGATCGCGAGGCGCAGGCCGGCGGCGATCTCCGCCACCACCGGGGGCGTGGAAGTAGTTACCATCGCTAATTAGTTTAGCGAACTGACTCTGCGCCCGCGCAGCTTCAGGAGCTGCTTCCAGGTCCGCGTATTCGCGATCTGCGCCTTGGTCAACCAGGCGCGCCGCGCGGTCGCGATCCCGTACTTGATGTTGCTCAGCGTGTCCGTGCCGTGGGCGTCGGTGTTCACGACGATCCTCACCCCGGCCGTGGCCGCCAGGCGGGCGTTGCCCTCGGAGAGGTCGCGCCGGTTCGGGTTGCCGTTGATCTCGATGAAGGTGCGGTGCTCGGCCGCCGCCGCGGCGATCGCCTCGACGTCGATGTCGTACGGCTCGCGGCGACCGATCAGGCGCCCGGTGGGGTGCCCGATGCAGTCGACGTGCGGGTTTTCGATCGCCGCGATCACCCGCTCGGTCATCTTGTCGCGCGAGGTCCGGAACGCGGTGTGGACGCTCGCGACCACCCAGTCGAGCCGCTCGAGCACCTCGGGGTCGTAGTCGAGCGAGCCGTCGGGCAGGATGTTCACCTCGGAGCCCGCGAGCAGCTGGAAGCGGCCACCGGAGCTCTCGTTGTAGGCCGCGATCTCCTCGACGCGCTCGAGCAGGGCCTCGGGGGTGACGTGGTTGCCGAACCCGTGGCTGGCCGAGTGGTCGGTGACGGCGAGGTAGGCGTAGCCGCGCTCGCGCGCCGCCTCCGCCATCTCGGTGAGCGAGTTGCGGCCGTCGGAGAGCGTCGTGTGGCAGTGCAGGTCGCCGCGGATATCGCTCAGGGACACCAGCTCCGGCAGGTCGCCGTCGGCGGCCGCGGCGATCTCGCCGTTGCCCTCGCGCAGCTCCGGCTCCACGTAGGCGAGCCCGAGTCGGTCGTAGACCTCGGCCTCCGTCGCGTACTTCGCCACGGCGCCCGACTCGACCTCGGTGATGCCGTGCTCGGACACGGATAGCCCCATCCGCACGGCGCGCTCGCGCAGGTCGATGTTGTGCTCGGCGGAGCCCGTGAAGTGCTGGAGCAGGTTCCCGTACGCCTCGGGCTCGACGATCCGCAGGTCGACCGAGATCCCGTCGAACGTGACGATCCGCGTCCCCGCCGCCCCGGCGGAGCCCGACTGGGCGGCGAGCGGGTGCTCGGCGAGCGCGGTCGCGAGGGCCCCGGGGTCGGTGGCGGTCGCGATCAGGTCGATGTCCTTGCAGGTCTCGGCCCAGCGCCGAGCCGAGCCGGCGACGGTCACCTGGTCGCAGGCCGGGTGCTCGCGCAGCGCCTCGGCCAGCTGCTCGGCGACCGGCAGCACCTTGCTGAGCAGGACGCGGCCCGGCGCGCCCTCCTCGCCGAGCCTGTCGATCGCCTCGATCACTCCCTGCTCGAACTTCTCTCCGAGGCCCTTGACACCGCGCACGTTGCCCGCCTCCGCAGCCTCGCGCAGGTCCTCGAGGCTGGCGATCCCGAGCTCGTCGTAGAGGCGCCGAGCGGTCTTCGCCCCGACGCCCGGCAGCCGGGTGACCTCGACCAGCGACGCGGGGAACTTCGCCTTCAGCTTCGCCGCCGCCGGGATCTCCCCGGTCTGGACCAGGTCGACGATCTTCCCCTGCAACGTCGCGCCGATCCCCGGGAGGTCGGTGGCCTTGCCGGCGAGGGCCAGTTCCTCGACCGATACGGGGCTGCCCTCGATCACGCGGGCGGCCTCGCGATAGGCGATGACGCGGTACCGGACGGCGCCGTCGAGCTCGTAGAGGGTCGCGAGCTCGGTCATCGCGGCGGCGATCTCGGCGTTGCGCATGGTCCTTGACGAGTGGGTCTCATGACGTCTCGAGATGCGCCGATCACGGCCATGCTGCGTCCAGTGCCGATGCGCCGCAGACTGCGTCGCCGACCGCGCCTGGCTCGTCATCCTGACCGACCGTACAACGAGAGCGCGCAGCAACCTCGAGTGCGATCGTCGCGCCGCCGAGTCGCTCGAGCGAGCCTCGCCGGCTCGCCGGCCCGCCGGGTGCTGGTGGTCGACGACGGCTCGCCCGACGGCACCGGTGAGCTCGCCGACCGGCTCGCCGAGCGCCACGACGACGTCGAGGTGCTGCACCGCGCGCGCAAGGAGGGGCTCGGGCCGGCGTACGTGGCCGGATTCCAGCGCGCCCTCGACGGCGGCGCCGCGCTCGTTGCGCAGATGGACGCCGACTTCTCGCACGACCCTGCCGACCTGCCTCGTCTGCTCGCCGCGGCGGAGGACGCCGACCTGGTGCTCGGCTCGCGCTACGTCGACGGGGGCGGGGTCGCGGACTGGGGCGCCGTGCGGCGCCTGATCAGCCGCGGCGGCAGCGCCTACGCCCGGACCGTGCTCAGGCTTGGCGTGCGCGACCTCACCGGCGGGTTCAAGGTGTTTCGCCGCGAGGTGCTCGAGCGCATCGACCTCGAGACGATCTCCTCGCTCGGCTACGCGTTTCAGGTCGAGACGACGTTCCGGGCACTGCGTGCCGGTTTTCGGGTGGTCGAGGTGCCGATCGTCTTCGCGGATCGCCGCGTCGGCGAGTCGAAGATGAGCGGTGAGATCGTGCTGGAGGCGGCCCTGCGGGTCCCCGCGATGCGCCTTGGGCGGCGGCGGGGTTGACCGACCCGACTATACTTTCTGAAGTAGTGAAATAGTGTTGACACCCGATGCGACGACTCACCGCATCGGCCGCAACAGACAAGGGTTAGGAGACCGAGAGTGACCGGCAAGCTCCCCGACGTGACCGACGCGAACTTCCAGGCGCGACGTGCTCGAATCCGACACGCCCGTGCTGGTCGACTTCTGGGCGCCGTGGTGCGGACCTTGCCGCGTGGTGCACCCGATCCTCGAGGAGATCGCCGCCGAGCGCGACGGCGACCTGAACGTGGTCAGCCTCAACGTCGACGACAACCAGCAGACGGCGGCCCGCTACGAGGTGCTGTCGATCCCGACGCTGATCCTGTTCCGCGACGGCGCCGAGGCGAAGCGCATCGTGGGCGCGCTCCCGAAGCGCCGCCTCGAGGCTGAGCTCGAGCCTGCCCTCGTTTAAATCGCGCGCGTGTTTATGATTGGGTCATGCGACTGATTTATCTGGTCGCACTGGCAGGGATCGTCTCATTGGTCGCGGTCTTCGGCGGTGTCGCCGGAGCCCACAACGCCAACAAGGGAGCCAAGGTCCAGGTCGGTGACGACTTCTTCAACCCGACCAAGCTCTCGATCAACAAGGGAACCAAGGTCAAGTTCAACTGGATCGGGACCGACAAGCACAACGTCGTCAAGGCGAAGGGCCCCGGTGGGTCCTTCAGCTCCGGGACCACGGATCAGACCGGCTTCAAGTTCAAGCACAAGTTCAAGAAGGCCGGCACGTACAAGCTGATCTGCACCGTCCACGACGACATGAAGATGAAGGTCAAGGTCAAGTAGGACCCTGACGGTCGGGGTCCCGCCTCGGGCGGGGCCCCGATCAGCGTGCCCCGGCGCGCTCGATCCCGATCCGAAGCTCGCGGCCCTCGATCGCGGCCGCTGCCCCGCCGTCGCCGTCGTAGGCGACGGAGGTGGCGAGCGTCTCGCCCGCGAGGTAGCCCTCGTGGGCACGCGCGGCCTCGAGCAGGGTCTCGTCGCCGCCCAGGGTGAGCTCGATCCGGTCGGAGACGTCGAGGCCGGCACCCTTGCGCGCCTCCTGGATCGCGTGCACGATCTCGCGCGCGAGCCCCTCGCGGCGCAGGTCCTCGTCGATGCTCCAGTGAGAGGGCGACGGCGCGGCCGGCCTCGGCCTCGACCTCGTATCCGTCGAGCGGGCGCATCGCGAGCGTGAAGTCGTCCGGGGCGAGCACGTGCTCGGTGCCGTCGAAGTTGATCCCGATCCGGCGCTCGCCGCGCGTCGCCTCGGCGACGTGCCCGGGGTCGAGCGCCTCGATCGCGGCCGCGACCTGCGGCATCGAGCTGCCGAAGCGCGGGCCGAGCGCGCGGTAGTTGGGCTTCACCTCGTAGCTCACCAGCTCCTCCTGCTCGGAGACGAACTCGAGCTCCTTGACGTTGAGCTCGGCCGCCACGACGTCGGCGAGCCGCTCGACCTCGACGCGCTCGGCGTCCGTGGCGACGATCACGGCCCGCGCCAAGGGCTGGCGGTTCTTGACCTTGGCCTGCGCGCGGGCGGCGCGGCCGAGCTCGATCGCCCGCATCGCCGCCTCGACCCCGGCCTCGAGCTCGCCGTCCTCGAGCTCCGCGTCGGGCTCGGGGTGGTCCTGAAGGTGGACCGAGTCGCGGTCGCCGGTGAGGTTGCCGTGGATCTCGTCGGTGACGAACGGGACGAACGGGGCGAGCAGCTTCGCCAGCTCGACCAGGCAGTGCCGCAGCGTGGCGAAGGCGGCCTGGTCGCCGTCCCAGAACCGCCGCCGGTTGAGCCGCACGTACCAGTTCGACAGCTGGTCGACGTAGTCGGCGATCTCGCGCCCGGCGGCCGTGCAGTCGAAGTCGTCCATGCGCTCGATCACCGTCCGGGTGACACCCTGCAGGCGCGAGACGGCCCAGCGGTCGAGGTCGGTCACGCGGCTCGCCGGAGACCTCGTCCGGACCGAGGCCCTCCGCGTTCGCATAGAGCACGAGGAAGCTGTACGTGTTCCACAGCGTCAGCAGGAACTGGCGCACCGAGTCGCCCACGGTCTCCGTGGAGAACCGGTACACGGCCCAGGGCTGCTGAGCCGTGAGCAGATACCAGCGGAAGGCGTCGGATCCGTGGCGGTCGATCACCTGCCAGGGGTCGACGACGTTGCCGCGGCTCGTCGACATCTTCTGCCCCTCGGCGTCGAGGATCAGGCCCGAGGCAGACGCAGTTGCGGTAGCTCGTCTGGTCGAACAGCAGGACTGACTCGGCGAGCAGCGAGTAGAACCAGCCCCGGGTCTGGTCCTGGGCCTCGCAGATGTAGTCGGCCGGGAACCGCTGCTCGAACTCGTCCGCGCCCTCGAACGGGTAGTGAAACTGCGCGAACGGCATCGCGCCCGAGTCGAACCAGGCGTCGATCACCTCCTCGACGCGGCGCATCTCCCCACCGCAGTCGTCGCACGGCATGACGACCTCGTCGATGTAAGGCCGGTGCAGGTCGTCGGGCACCTCGCCGGCGCGCTCGCGCAACTCGGCGATCGACCCGGCGCAGAAGCTGCCCTCGCAGTCGGCGCTCGTGCACTCCCAGATCGGCAGCGGCGTGCCCCAGTAGCGCTCGCGCGAGAGGGCCCAGTCCACGTTGCCCTCCAGCCAGCGGCCGAAGCGGCCGTGCTTGACGTGCTCGGGGCGCCAGCCGATGGTCTCGTTCTCGGCCAGCATCCGCTCGCGGACCTCGGTCGTCCGGATGTACCAGCTCGCCTTCGCGTAGTAGAGGAGCGGCGTCCCGCAGCGCCAGCAGTGCGGATAGGAGTGCTCGTAGACCTCGGATCGCAGCAGGCGGCCGTTCGCGCGCAGCGCCTCGATGATGTCCGGGTCGGCCTCCTTGACCTTCCGGCCGGCGAAATCGGTCACCCGCTCGTCGAAGGTCCCGTCCGCGAGGACCGGGTTCTGAAGCGTGATCCCGTACTGCTCGCCGAGCCGGAAGTCGTCCTCGCCGAACGCGATGCGCGGTGTGCACGATCCCGGTCCCGTCCTCGGTCGTGACGAAGTCGCCGAGCAGCACGGTGTGCCCGCGGGGCCCGTAGTCGGAGATGTAGCCGAACGGCGGCTCGTAGCGGGTGCCGGCGAGCGCGGCGCCCGGGAAGTGGCTGAGCACCTCGGCGTCCTCGCCGAGCACCCGCTCGACGAGATCCCGGGCCATCGACCAGCACCTCCTCGCCGAGCGCGGACGCGCACGTACTCGATGTCCTCGCCGACGGCGAGGGCGGCGTTGGAGATCAGGGTCCACGGGGTGGTCGTCCAGGCGATCAGCGAGTCGCCGGGCTCGACGGCAGGCTCAGGAATCGCGTCCGTGGGCGGCGCCTCGGTCACCGGGAAGCGGACGTAGACGGACGGGTCCTCGACGTCGGCGTAGCCCTGCGCGACCTCGTGGGAGCTCAGCGCCGTCCCGCACCGCGGGCAGTAGGGGACGACCTTGTGGCGCTCGTAGAGGCGATCGGCGTCCCAGATCTGCCGCAGCGCCCACCAGACCGACTCGATGTAGGCGTTGGTCATCGTCACGTACGGGTCCTCGAGGTCGATCCAGAAGCCGATCCGCTCGGTCAGCCGGTTCCAGTCCTCGACGTAGCGAAGGACGGACTCGCGGCAGCGCTGGTTGAACTCGGCGATCCCGTACTCCTCGATCTCGGCCTTCGAGGAGATCCCGAGCTCCTTCTCGATCTCGAGCTCGACCGGGAGGCCGTGGCAGTCCCAGCCCGCCTTGCGGGGTACGTAGTTGCCGCGCATGGCGCGGTAGCGGGGGTAGACGTCCTTGAACGTGCGCGAGAGGACGTGATGGGACCCGGGCTTGCCGTTCGCGGTCGGCGGGCCGTCGTAGAAGCTCCAGACCGGCGCGCCGGCGTCGCGGCGCTGGCTCAGCTGGCGCTCGAAGGTGCGGTCGTCGCGCCAGCGCTCGAGCACCTCGAGCTCGAGCGCTGGGAACGACTGCTTTGGGTCTACCGGTCGAAAGCCGCTCACGGGCGGCTGATTCTAGGAGCGGGCCGCGCTCCCGCTCCTCCTCAGCAGACGACCACCAGGCGGAATGCGCGGTCAGCCGCCGCCCCGGCGCTGGTGTTGGTGTCGACAAACACCGCTTCGGCGTTGCCCGAGCGGTCGGCGACGTAGACCTCGCCCGCGACCGGGGCGCCCGCGCCCGAGAGGCCCACCGTGGCCACGGCCGTGCACAGGGCGATGTTGCGGCCGAAGTCGACCTCGTACTGCCCACTGCCGACGGCACCGACCCTCGTCACGGTGACGCCCCCGCTGTGGTTGTCGAGCACGGCCGTGGCGCTGACCTCCGCGAAGAGGACCCCGACGTCCTGGTTGGTGAGCCCGAAGTCGACGATCTCGCCGGCGTCGATCGAGTCGTTTTGGACCTCGGTCGCCGCGACCCCGTCGGTCGCGATCTCCGCCTGGGCGACGGCGTTGGTCGCCAGGTCTTGAGGCCCGAGCCCGCCGCCGGCCTGGCTGTCGTCGAGGATCTTGGCGCTGTTGATCGCGCCGTCCTGGACCTTGTTCGTGCCAACGCTGCCGTCGGCGAGGTCGGCGTTTCCGATCTCACCGTCGAGCACCTTGGCACCGGTGACGCTGCCGTCGGCGAGGTCGGCGATTCCGATCTCCCCGTCGAGCACCTTGGCGCCCGTGACGCTGTCGTCGGCCAGCTTCAGCTCGGTGACCTTCCCATCGCCGAGGTCGGCGGTGGCCACCTGCCCGTTCTGGATCTGATTGCTGCGCACGGCGTTGGTGTTGATGTCGGCCGTCTTGACCTCGCCGTCGACGATGTCGTCGCTGAATACGGTGTCGCTGCCGTCGAGCGCGGACGCGGTGCCGCTCATCGCAAACGCGAACAGCGCGATGTAGCCGATCACGTTCGACCGGATGTGCTCCCGAAATCGCATTGGGTCCTCCCCGTTCTGAGTTTTCGAACGGAGGCACTCCCCTGCGGGTGGACGAGACCCGAGGAGTGTTTGTCCTCCTCGGAGCCGACCCTAACCGATCGGCACGCCCCGATCGGACCGCCTAGCGGGCGTCGCGGGGGTGCCGGGTGCGAATGCGGCCGGAGTTGGGGCGCTCGGCCCGCTTCCGGCGGTCCTGATCGGCGCGGTGAGCGTCGAGGAACATGAGCATGAGCGTCGGGTGCATGGTTACCTCCTAACCGGTGTTTGCCTGTAGGCAGTTATAGCAGGTCGTAACCTACATTGATAAAATGCCGGTTATGCCTACCGACCAGACGGCTCCCGCAGAGCTCGAGCTGGTGCGCGAGTTCGTCAACACGCTCGACATCGAGGACGCGACCGACGCGCTCGCAACGCCCGCCGGCGCGCAGGGCTGGCTCTGCGGCCCACGCGCTCGCGGACGCGGGCGAACCCGTCACAGAGGAGGACCGCCGCCGGCTGGTCGATGTGCGCGAGGCATTGCGCGACCTGCTGCTCGCGAACAACGTCGGGCGAGGCCCCGCCGGCGGAGGCGATCGCCGTCCTCAACGCGCAGTCCGCGGAGGCCGCTGTGGTGCTTCGGTTCGGCGCGGATGGCGCCGGGCTCGTGACGAGCTGTGGCGGAGTGGACTCGGCGCTCGCCCGCCTGCTCGCGATCGTCTACGGATCGATGAACGACCGGACCTGGCTGCGTCTGAAGTCGTGCCCGGCCGAGGACTGTCGCTGGGCCTTCTACGACCACTCGCGCAACCGGTCCGGGACCTGGTGCGAGATGGGGAAGTGCGGGAATCGCGCCAAGGCGCGGCGCTATCGCGAGGGCCATCGCGACGCCGGCGAGTAGATAGCGTGTGTGGGCATGAGCGAAGAGCAGCTATGGGGCGGTGAAACCGCGAAGGCGGTCGAGAACTTCCCGGTATCCGGGCAGGCGGTCCCACCGCCCGTGATCCACTGGCTCGGCCGGATCAAGGCCGAGTCCGCGCGCGTCAACGCCGAGCTCGGCAAGCTCGACGGCGACATCGCGGAGCGGGTCGCCGCCGCGGGTGACGAGGTCGCGGCCGGCGATCACGACGCCCAATTCCCGGTGGACGTCTTTCAGACCGGCTCCGGGACCTCCTCGAACATGAACGCGAACGAGGTGATCGCCAACCTCGCCGGCGACGGAGCCCACCCCAACGACCACGTGAACATGGGCCAGTCGTCGAACGACGTCTTCCCGTCCGCCGTTCACCTCGCCGCCCTCGGCGAGGTCACCAGCGACCTGCTGCCCGCCATCGAGGGGCTCGAGGCTGCGTTCGGCGCCAAGGCCGACGAGTTCGCCGACCACGTCAAGTCCGGGCGCACCCACCTGATGGACGCGGTCCCGGTGACGCTCGGCCAGGAGTTCGACGGTTACGCGGCGCAGGTGCGCCTCGGCGGCGCGCGGATCCGCAGCACCCTCGGGCGCGTCGGCCAGATCCCGCTGGGCGGGACGGCCACGGGGACCGGCATCAACACGCACCGCGAGTTCGCAGGCCGCGTGCGCGCGCGACTGGCGGAGGCCACCGGCCTCGAGATCTCGGCGCCCGAGGACCCGTTCGAGGCCAACGGCAACCGCGACGCGCTCGTGGAGCTCTCCGGGGCGCTCAAGGTGCTCGCCGTCTCGCTGATCAAGATCGCCGGCGATCTGGCGCTGATGGGCTCCGGACCCCGGGCCGGGCTTGCGGAGATCCGGCTACCCGAGCTGCAGAAGGGCTCCTCGATCATGCCCGGCAAGGTCAACCCGGTGATCTGCGAGGTCACGATCCAGGTCGGCGACCAGGTGATCGGCAACGACGCCGCGATCACTCTCGGTGGCACCCAGGGACAGTTCGAGCTCAACGTCCGCGTGCCGCTCATCGCCCGCAACCTGCTCGAGTCGATCAAGCTCCTCGCCTCGACCTGCCGCCTGCTCGACGAGAAGTGCGTGAGCGGGATCGAGGCGAACGAGGAGATGCTGACCCGACACGCCGAGTCGACGCTGCAGGTCGCCACGGCCCTCACCCCCCACATCGGCTACGACACGGCGGCCGAGATCGTCAAGGAGGCGGCGAGCTCGAACCGCACCGTGCGCGAGGTCGCCACCGAGCGGGGCGTCGACGACGCCGTGCTCGAAGAGGCGCTCGACTTCGTCTCGATGGCGCGGCCCCACGGCTGAAGCCGTCGACAGGGCGGCGGTCGAGCGGGCGGCGGGGCGGATCGCCGGGCACGTCCGCCGCACGCCCGTGCTCGAGCTCGAGCCCGACGCGCTGGGGCTCGGCTTCCCGGTGGCCCTGAAGCTCGAGCTCACCCAGCGCACCGGCTCGTTCAAGCTCCGTGGCGCCTTCAACGCGCTGCTGGGCGCCCGGCCGCCCGAGGCCGGGATCGTTGCCGCGTCGGGTGGCAACTTCGGCCTCGCCGCGGCGACCGCCGCCGAGGACCTCGGAATTGCGGCCGCGATCTTCGTTCCCGAGGCCTCGCCTGACGCCAAGGTCGAGCGCCTGCGGCGCACCGCCGCCGACGTGCACGTGACCGGGGCGCTCTACGACGACTCGCTCGCCGCCAGCCGCGAGCACGCGCGCTCGACCGGGGCGCTCGAGGTGCACGCGTTCGACGACCCGGCGATCGTCGCCGGGCAGGGCACCTGCGGGCGCGAGCTCGAGCTCGACGGCCCGGCGCTCGACACGGTGCTCGTGGGCGTCGGGGGCGGCGGGCTCTGCGCGGGGACCGCGGCGTGGCTCGGCGAGCGCGCGCGGGTGGTCGCCGTGGAGCCGGTCGCCTCGCAGGCATACGCCGCCGCGCTCGTCGCGGGGAAGCCCGTCGAGGTCGAGGTGGGCGGCGTCGCCTCCGACTCGCTCGGCGCCCGGCAGGTCGGCGACGTCCCATGGGCGGTCTTGCGCGAGCACGACGTCGCCTCGGTGCTCGTCTCCGACGACGCGATTCGCGACGCTCAGCGCCGGCTCTGGACCTCGGTGCGGGTTGGCGCCGAGCCCGGTGGCGCCGCTGCGCTGGCGGCGCTCACCAGTCGCGCGTACGTGCCGGAGCCCGGCGAGCGGGTCGCCGCGATCGTGAGCGGGGGCAACTTCGACCCCGCGAATCTGGCGTAACGAAGCGGGTTCAGCGGCGACTAAGGAAACAGGCGGGATGTCCCGCCCTGAGCACCGCACCGAAGGAGAACGATGAGCGATACCAACGGCAGCACCACACCGGCCGCGACCGAGAAGGCCACGTTCGGCGCCGGGTGCTTCTGGCAGGTCGAGGAGAACTTTCGCGCGATCGAGGGCGTCGTCGACACCGCCGTCGGCTACGAGGGTGGCGACGTCGACAACCCGACCTACGAGCAGGTGTGCACCGGCAACAGCGGGCACGTCGAGGTGACGCAGGTCGAGTTCGACCCCAGCCGCGTCTCCTACGGGGACCTGGTCCAGAAGTACTTCGACATCCACGACCCGACCCAGCTCAACCGCCAGGGCCCCGACGTGGGCTGGCAGTACCGCTCGGTGATCTTCACCGAGGATCCCGAGCAGGCCAGGGTCGCCCACGAGGTCCTGGAGCGCAACCGTGACCGGTTCCGCAGCCCGATCGTGACGGAGATCGAGCCCGCGAAGCCGTTCTGGCGCGCCGAGGAGTACCACCAGTGCTACCTCGAGAAGCGCGGCACGGTGGGTGGGTTCCTGAGCCAGTTGCTCGGGCGCTGACGCGCCTCGCCGTCACCCTCGCGACGGCCGCGATCGCTGTGGCGATCGCGGCCTGCGGGGACGAGAACGCGGGGTCGGGCGGCGGCGCGACCACCGAGCTCACGCTGACCCTCGACGTCGACGGCAGCGGAGGCGAGCCGCCCCGCCACGCCTCGCTGAGCTGTCCCGGCGGCTCGGGCCCGGCCTGCGACGCGGTCGCGGCGCTCCCGACCGACCCCGCCGCGCCGGTGCCGGCGCAAACCGCCTGCACCGAGATCTATGGGGGTCCGGAGACGGTGGCGATCGAGGGAACGATCGATGACGAGCCCGTGGATGCCACGCTCACGCGCGCGAACGGATGCGAAATCGACCGGTTCGACCGCTTCGCAAAGGTGCTCGAGCAGCTCTTCCCGGACTACGAGCCCGGCGGGGCCCTCGGACCGCAGTGATCTAGAGGTTCACCGCCACGTACTTGGTCTCCAGGTACTCGTGGATGCCCTCGTTGCCGCCCTCGCGGCCGATCCCCGACTGCTTGACGCCCCCGAACGGAGCGCCGGCGTTGGAGACCATGCCCTGGTTGAGGCCGATCATCCCGGTCTCGAGGCCCTCGCAGACGCGAAACGCCCGCTTCAGATCCGAGGTGTAGACGTAGGCGACCAGCCCGTACTCGGTGTCGTTGGCGGCGGCGATCGCCTCCTCCTCTGAGGAAAAGCCCTTGACCGGGGCGACCGGGCCGAAGATCTCCTCGCTGAGCACCCGGGCGTCGTCGGGGACGCCGGCGATCACGGTCGGCTCATAGAAGTAGCCGGCGCCGTCTCGGGCCCGTCCCCCGACCAGGACCTCCGCGCCGCGCTCGGCGGCGTCGGTGACCAGCTCGGCGACCTTCTCGCGCTGGGTCGGCGTCGATCAGCGGGCCGACGTCGACGCCCTCCTCGGTGCCGCGGCCGAGCTTCAGCGCGCCCATGCGCTCGGCGAGCTTGGCCGCGAACTCGTCGGCGACGCCCTCGGCGACGTGGAAGCGGTTGGCCGAGGTGCACGCCTCGCCGATGTTGCGCATCTTGGCGATCATCGCCCCGGCGACCGCGTCGTCGAGGTCGGCGTCCTCGAAGATCAGGAAGGGAGCGTTGCCGCCGAGCTCCATCGAGACCTTGAGCACGTTCTCGGCAGCCTGGGCGATCAGCTTTCGCCCGACCTCCGTCGAGCCGGTAAAGGAGAGCTTGCGAAGCCGCGGGTCGGCGATGATCGGCTTTGAGATCTCACTCGACGACGAGCCCGTGACCACGTTTAGGACCCCGTCGGGAAGCCCGCAGTCGGCGAGCAGCTCGGCGAGGGCGAGCATCGAAAGCGGGGTCTGCTGGGCGGGCTTTACGACCATCGTGCAGCCCGCGGCGATCGCCGGGCCGATCTTTCTGGTCCCCATCGCGTTGGGGAAGTTCCAGGGGGTGATGAAGTAGCAGGGCCCGATCGGCTGGCGCATGACCAGCACCCGCGAGGCGCCGTTGCCGGCGTTCTTGTAGTAGCCGTCGATGCGAAGCGCCTCGCCCGAGAACCAGCGAAAGAACTCGGCCGCGTAGGCGATCTCGGCCTTCGACTCGGCCAGCGGCTTTCCCATCTCCAGGGTCATCAGCAGGGCGAGCTCGTCGGCGCGCTCACCGAGCGCCTCGAAGGCGCGCCAGAGGATCTCTGAGCGCTCGTTGGGGGCGCTTTGCGGCCCAATCGGCCTGGGCTTCGGCGGCGGCGTCGATCGCCGCCTGGGCGTCGTCCGGGGTGGCGTCGGCGATCTCGCACAGCGACTCGCCGGTCGAGGGGTCCTCGACGGCGAGGGTCGCGCCCCCGGCGGCGTCGCGCCACTCGCCCGCCGATCAATAGCTGCTTGGGCGCCTTGTCGAGTGCCGCCTGCTCCCGTTCGCTGATGCTCATCGGACCTCCATCTGGATTCGGATTGAGCGTATCGACCGGCCCGCGGACACCGCGACCTTGGAGGCCGCGGCCTGTTGAGGTCGAAGATGGGTCGGATGAGCGCGATCAGGATTCGGCTCGCCGCGCTCGCCGTGATCGCCACGGCGATGGCGTGGCCCGCCGCCGCGGACGCCACCTGGACGATCCGGGGCCACGGCTTCGGCCATGGGGTCGGCCTGTCCCAGTGGGGCGCGTACGGCTACGCCAAGCACGGCACCGGCTACAAGCGGATCCTCCGCCACTACTACACGGACACGAAGATCGGCAGCGGGCGCGGACGTGTGCGCGTGTTGCTCGGCTCCGGCGAGGGAGCGATCGGCTTCAACGGGGCGGGGCGCGCGTGCGGCAGGCGGCTGGCGGCCGGCCGCGACTACAGCTTCGCCGTCCTCGGGGGGCGCGTGGTGCTCCGCGACGCCGGCGGCAAGCGGCTCGCCCGGTGCGGGCGGGAGGGCAAGGCGTCGAGCGGCGTGACGATCGACGGCTTCGGGCGCTACCGCGGCAGCCTCATCGCCCACGCGGCCGGCGGCAACATGCTCGTGATCAACGCGGTCGGGATCGAGGGTTACGTCAAGGGCGTGGTGCCCAACGAGGTGCCGGCGACCTGGCCCGCCGACGCGTTGCGCGCGCAGGCGGTCGTCGCGCGGACCTACGGGCTCGCCACCGATCGCCACGGCCCGTTCGACCAGTACGACGACACGCGAAGCCAGGTCTACGGCGGCAAGCGCTCCGAGACCAAGCAGACCAACCACGCCGTGTCCGGGACCGCGAAGCAGGTCGTCACCTACAACGGCCAGCTCGCGATCACGTACTACTTCTCGACCTCGGGCGGGCAGACGGAGAACTCGGAGTTCGGCTTCGCCGGCGGCAACCCGTCGCCTACCTGAAGTCCGTCGACGACCCGTACGACAAGGCCTCGCCGGTACACCGCTGGACGGAGACGGTGTCGGACTCGAAGCTGGCCTCGAGGCTCGGTGGGCTCTTCGAAGGGCGCCTGCGGGCGATCAGGATCTTGCAGACGGGCAGGTCGCCGCGGATCGTGCGCGCCCGGGTCGTCGGCAGCACCGGGTCGAAGACGGTCAGCGGCGACACCCTGCGCGCTCGCCTCGGCCTGCGATCGACCTGGGCGAAGTTCATCCACCGCTGAGCCCGGCCCAGCGTGTAGCTTGCGCGGGGATGTCGGACCAGAAGCCCACAATCACACCCAAGGGCAAGGCCGAGGCCGAGGCCGAGCTCGAGCACCTGCGGACCGCGCGGCGACAGGAGATCGTCGAGTCGATTCGCATCGCGCGCGAGTTCGGCGACCTGAGCGAGAACGCCGAGTACCACGCGGCTCGCGAGGCGCAGGGCCTCAACGAGTCGCGCATCCGTGTGCTCGAGCACCACCTGGCGACGGCCGAGGTCCGCGAGGCCGCGGGCGACGGCGCGGCCGCGGTCGGCTCGGCGGTCAGCTACCGCGACGAGGCCGGGAAGGTCTCGGATGTGACGCTCGCCCACCCGCTGGAGGCCAACCTGGCCGAGGGCAAGCTCTCGGCCGACAGCCCGATCGGCCGGGCTCTCGTCGGCCGGCGGGCCGGGGAGCAGGTCTCGCTCGAGACGCCTCGCGGAGCGAAGACGCTCGACGTCCTCACCGTCGGCTGAGCGCGTTCAGCCGTCCGGATACGGCTGGACCGGGACACCGTGGTCCGTCTCGCGCATCCCGATCTCGTACGCCGCCCCGCCCGCGCAGCGCAGCTGCAGCGCCTCGCGCCCACGGCGCTCGACGGTCAGCTCGAGGTCGGAGATCGAGCAGTTGAGGGTGTTGTGCTCGGGCCCGACCGGGTCGGCGTAGACCCAGGCGACGAAGTTCTGAGGCGCGGAGGACACGCGGCCGCGGACGCGGACGCCCTTGCCGCCGAGCTCGAAGTCACACCGGGCGGGCTGGTCCGCGATCCGGGTCGAGCGGATCCGGTCGAAGCCGCCGAGGCGGTGAGGCTCGCCGTCGACGTGCAGCATCGCGTTGCCGACCCACGGCGTCGTCATGCCGCCCGACCTTGATCCGCCCGAGCGCGGCGTCGAAGTAGCCCGGGTGGCCGTCGAACTCGTTCGCCTGGATCCACGTCCAGCGCTCGGCGTGCTCGGCCCCCCAGTTGTGGCCGATCATGCCCGGCCAGGCCTCGAGCTCGAACCGCTCGCCCGCGACGGTGACCTCGCCCGTGAAGCGGGCGTCGGGATAGGGGGAGAGGAACTTGGTCTTGGGCAGCGGCGCGTTGTAGAGAAACCGATACGGCAGATGCCGGAAGGCCTCCGGCCCGGCCTCGAACCGCAGGTCCCAGCTCGCCTCGAGCTCGGGCGTGCTCGAGCTCGCCCCGCGCGGCGCCGGGCTCGAGCACGGCGCCGCCGACCGAGATGAACGCGCCCGTCGGCGCCGCGACCTCGGCGGCGGGGACGGTGACCTTCGTCGCCCGCGGACCGGCCGCGTCGGCGTCGAAGAGGGTGAACCAGATCGAGCCGGTCGAGCTCCTCACCCGGGCGCTTGTGCACCGTGTGGCGGATCCAGACCCCGCGGCCGCCTCCCGGGCGCGTGGCCTTGACGTAGAAGCTCTCGTAATGACCTGAGCCCACGCTGATTGCGGGAAAGCGGGCCTCGGTGCGCACCGGCGGAACCTAACATCCGCAGGCGTGCGGGACCGGGGATTCGTACTTCGCGCGATTGGCGGCGCCCTGCTGCTCGTCGCGGCGGCGGGCGCGGCGGCGGCGATCGCCCTCGCGCTCGGGTTCGGCGACCGCGAGCCGCTCGAGCTGCGGGCGGCGCGGATCGCGAGCGTCGCGAACGCCAAGACCAGCCCGGACACGGACCCCTTCGCGTGGAGCGACGACCACCGCGCCGAGTTCGAGGCCGGTGCTGCGACCGCGGCCTCGCACGTGATCTACGAGATGAGCCCGGACGGCGCCGTCGCCTCGGCGAAGCGCACCGAGGCGTTCCGCGATCAGATCGCGGCGGCGGCCGAGCGCCACGGCCTCGACCCCGACACCCTCGAGGCGCTGATCTTCCTCGAGAGCGCCGGGCGTCCGGACGTGATCGCCGGCACGACGCCCGAGTCGGCGTCGGGGCTGGGCCAGATCCTGCCGTCGACCGCCACCGATCTGCTGGGGATGTCGGTCGACCTGCCGCAGAGCATCGAGCTCACCAGGCGGATCTCGAACTCCGACTCGCCGGGCGAGACCGAGCGGCTGCAGCAGCAGCGCGCCGCGATCGATCAGCGCTTCGACCCCGAGGCCGCGATCGAGGGCGCGGCGACCTACCTGGACATCGCCCGCAAGCGCTTCGGCGACCTCCAGCTCGCGATCGCCTCGTACCACATGGGCATCGGCAACCTGGAGAGCGTCCTGCGCGCCTACGCGCACGCCCCCTCCGACACGCCGATCGGCGATCTGGTCAGCAGCGATCACCTCTCCTACGCGGAGGTCTTCTTCAACTCCGGGCCGGACTCCCACCGCAAGGCCTACGAGCTCCTGAGCGGGTTCGGCGACGAGTCCTCCCAGTACCTGTGGAAGGTGCTGGCGTCCAAGCAGATCCTCCACATGTACCGCGACGACCCCGAGCGGCTCGCAGGAGACCGCAACGCTGGCGACCAACAAGGCCTCGATGGAGGAGGTCTTCCACCCGGAGAACGAGACGGAGGTCTTCCAGACGCCGGACGACATCTCCAACGCCCTCGACGACGGCGACCTCGTCCCGCTTCCCGACGAGCCCGCCCTCGGCTGGGAGCCCAACAAGGACATCGGCGAGCTCGCCGACCAGGTCGACCAGTCGCCGGAGCTCTACCGCGCCCTGCGCCCGGAGGCCCTGGCGACGCTCACCTACCTGGCCGGGCTGGTCCGCGAGCAGAGCGGCGCCGCGACCCCGCTGCAGGTCGACAGCGCCGTGCGCGACCGCACCTACCAGGACCTGCTCGTGCAGTCGAACATCCAGGCGACCCCGGAGTACTCACTGCACACCACCGGCTGGGCGTTCGACATCCGCCGCGACTACGAGTCGAAGAAGCAGGCGCGCAGCTTCCAGTACCAGCTCGACCACCTGCGGTCGATCGGCCTGCTCGACTACGCGGTCGAGCCCGGCGCCATCCACGTCACCGTCTCGGACATGGGGGCGGAGCTGCTCAAGCAGTGAGCGGAGCTCGGGCGCGCTCACACCTTGATCGTGATCACGTCCCCGTCGGCGACCACGTAGCTGCGCCCCTCGGTGCGCAGCAGGCCCCGGTCGCGGGCCGGCGCGTACCCGCCCGCCTCCACGAGGTCCTGCCAGCCGACGACCTCGGCGCGTACGAACGCCTGCTGGATCTCACCGTGGATTTGTCCGGCGGCCTCCCAGGCGTTCGACCCGCGGGCGAGGCTGCGGGCCATCGCCTCCTTGTCCTCGCCGGCGGTGAAGAAGACGATCAGGTCGAGTAGCTCGAAGGCCGCGCGTGATCAGCCGCGCGAGCCCCGACTCCGAGATGCCCAGCTCGGCCCGCATCTCCTGGGCCTCGTCTGGCGCCAGCTCGCCGAGCTCGGACTCCACCCGGGCGGAGATCGCGACGGCCCGGGCGCCTGCCTCGCGGGCGTGCGCGGCGATCGCCTCGGGGACCTCGTCGTCGCCCTCGTCGACGTTGACGACGTAGAGCACCGGCTTGGAGGTCAGCGCGAACAGGCGCCGCGGCGCCCCGGCCGCGGCATCGGGCACCGGCACCTCGCGCACCGGCCGGCCGGCGCCGAGCGCCTCGACGACCTGCTCCAGCCAGTCGCGCTCTGCGACCGCCTCCTTGTCCTGGGAGCGGGCCTGCTTGGTGACGCGCTCGAGCCGGCGCTCGGCCTGCTCGAGGTCGGCCGCGAGCAGCTCGGTCTCGATCAGCTCGATGTCGGCGATCGGGTCGACCCGGCCCTCGGGGTGGGGGACGCCGCCGCTTTCGTGCGCGCGGACCACGTGGCAGATCGCGTCGGTCTCGCGGATCGCGGCCAGGAACTGGTTGCCCAGGCCCTCGCCCTGGGACGCCCCGGGGACGAGGCCCGGCGATGTCATGGAACTGGATCGTCTCGGGCACGACCTCGCTGGACCCCACCGTCTCCGCCACGCGCTCCAGGCGCTCGTCGGGGACGCCGACGATGGCGACGTTCGGGTCGATGGTCGTAAACGCGTACTCGCCGGTCTCGGCGCCGGCGCTGGTGAGCGCGTTGAAGAGCGTCGACTTGCCGGCGTTCGGCAGCCCGACGATGCCGATCTTCACGCGGGCTCGGGGCCGGAGTCGCCGATGCCCGTGCCCACCGGCGACCCGGCGCCGCCGTTGCCGGGGGCGCTTCGGCTCGCCTGCTCGCGCTCGTTCGCATCGACGGCCAGGTCGAAGAGCCGCTCCTCGGTCGGAGGGCGGCCAGGCCCGGGGACGAGGCGGCCGAGGCAGAAGCCCAGCGCCGCGCCGCCGAGGACGTCGGACGGGTAGTGCATGCCCAGGTAGGGACGCCCGACGCAGATGGCCGCCGCGAGCGCGAACAGGTACGGGCGTGCCCGCGGCTCCACCCGGCCCAGCGCCGTGGCGGCGGCTACCGACGAGGTCGCATGCGCGGAGGGGAATGAGAGCTTCGTGGGCGCCTTGGCGAGCGGCGGGTGCTCCTCGAGCAGCGGGCGCTGGCGGCCGATCGCGAGCTTGACGACGAAGTTGACGCCCACGGCGAGCGGGCCGACGGCGCCGGCGAGCAGCCACTGGTCGCCCCGGCGCCGATCGATCGTCGCGCCGACGACGCCGGCCGTGGCCCAGACCGCGCCGTACTCGCCGGTCATGCCGAGCGCCCGCATCGCCACCTCGACCGGCTCCTGGTGGCCGCGGGTGCGGAGCAGCCGCAGGACCGTCTGGTCGGCGTCGGCGAGGACGGCAAGCACCGGGTGGCGCCGCCGGCGGACCACCAGCGATCGCGCTCTCGAGCGGGCCCGGCCCCCGCGGCGTGGCCTGAGTTCGCGCACGGCCCGCAGGATAGGCGGGTCAGAGCTCGCGGCGGAGCACGGTGGTCGCGCGCCTCGCCGAGCTGCTGCGAGGCCGGGCGGCGCCGCCAGCGCTCACGCTCGATCTCGTCGGCTCGCTCGAGATCGCGCTCGAACGCCTCGTGGAGCTGGCCGGCGAAGTCGCTCGTCCCAGACCCCGAGCGTGACCTCGTCGTGCAGCTGGAAAGAGCGGTTGTCGAAGTTGACCGTCCCCACGGACGACCAGGTGCCGTCGACGGCCGAGCGTCTTCGCGTGCAGCATCGTCGGCTGGTACTCGAACAGCCGCACCCCGGCGTCCAGCAGTCGCTGGTAGGAGGCGCGGCCCCCGGCCCGCACGAACCCCTTGTCGATGTGGGGGCCGGGCACCAGGACCCGGACGTCGACGCCGCGCTCGGCCGCGTCGCAAAGGGCCTGCGTAAACGCCGGCCTCGGGACGAAGTACGCGGCGGTGAGCTCGATCGAGCGCTGCGCCGAGGCGATCGCGAGGTAGTAGAGGGCCTCCGCGTTGGTGTCGCCCACCTTGGCGCTCGAGCGGATGAGCTGCATGCGGCCGCCGCCGTCGACGGGCTCGAGATCGGGCAGGTAGTCCTCACCGGCGAGCACCTCGCCCGTGCCCTCCAGCCAGTTCTCGGCAAACGCGCCCTGGAGCCCGCGGACTACAGGCCCGCGGACGCGGACGTGCGTGTCGCGCCAGTGCTCGGAGTCCTCGGCATCGCCCATCCACTCGGCGGCGATCCCGACCCCGCCGGTCATGCCGACACGGCCGTCGGCGATCAGCGCGCGGCGGTGGGTGCGGTTCGCGATCCGCTTGATCGCGTACGGCTTCGGGGGGACGGAACAGGAGCACCTCCGCGCCGGCGTCGCGCATCTCAGCGATCCGGCGGCGCTCCATCTGCGCGGCTCCGAGCGCGTCGAGGATGACCTTGCAGCGGACGCCCTGGCCCGCCTTCTCGGCGATCGCCCCGGCGACGTCGTCGGCGATCTCACCGCGCCAGTAGACGTACGTCTGCACGTTGAGCGTCCGCTCGGCCGATCGGACGGTCTCCAGGAACGCGGGAAAGATCCGGTCGCCGTTGATCAGCAACTCGGCGTGGTTGCCCGTCGTGATCGGCGCGCCCGTGAGCGCCTCCGCGGCGCGCGTGAACTCCTCCGAGCCGACGTCGATCTCGGTCGCCGATCTCGTACCCGAAGGCGCCCTCGCGACGGTGGCGGAGGCTGTCGGCCGCGTACCAGCCGAGCGCCCCGGTGCCGGCGACTCCGAGCGGCCAGTAGCGACGCGCCGCCCGCCGCCAGCCCGGCTCACGACGCGCGACCCGCGGCGCCCGCACGGTGAGCTGTCGCGGGTCGAGGCTCATCGGCCGACCACGACCTCGAACGCCCGCGGCTCGGCGGTGAACTCGAGCCGGCGCTCGTCGACGAGCTCGCCGTCGACGTTGAAGCCGGCGTCGGAGTCGGTATCGACCTCGATCCGGGCCCCGGTCGCGGTGACCACGCCCTCCTGCTCCTCGACGGTGCCCGGCGCGCAGCCCGTAGCCGTGCAGAACGAGGCGAGCGCGCGAGCGCGCCTCGATCGCGACCAGGTCGAGCCGCCCGTCGGCAGGGTCGGCGTCGACCTCGGCGCCGCCGCCGAAGGCCCCGGTGAGCCCGACGATCAGCTGCCAGGCACGGCCCTCGAAGGCGGTCGCTGCCGTCAACGGCCACGCGGGCCTCGACCGGTTGGGCGAACAGCCCGGCGCGCAGCGCGCCGACGGTGTAGGACGAGGGGCCCGAGGAAGCGCTTCAGCCCATGCGCCTTGCGGGCGGCGACCGGCGAGAGCCCGGCGCTGGCGGCGTTGACGAACGGCCGCCGGCCGACCCTGCCGAGGTCGAGGCACTTTCGGCGCTCGCCCGTGGCCGCGAGCTCGGTCGCCTCGGCCGGGTCGTCGGGCAGCCCGAGGGCTCGGGCGAAGTCGTTGGCGGTCCCCACCGGGACCACGCCGAGCGGGGCGCGGGCGTTCGCCGCGGCCTCGGCCGCAGGGCCGATCGAGCCGTCGCCGCCGGCGACGATCACCCGCTCCGGGGCGGCCGCGGCGACGTCGTCGGCGCGGTCGAGCTCGAAGCGGACGACGTCGAGTCCGCGGGCACGCAACCCCCTCTCGATGTCCTCCGCCCCGCCCGACCCGGATTCCGGGTTGGCGAGCAGGGCGATCAAGCGCTGCTCAGGTCGGCATCTTGGCGCGGCCCTCGCGGCCCTTCTGGGCGCTCTTGTTAGTGGCCTTGCGCGAGGTCTCGAACGGCTTCTCCGCCAGGTCTCCGGCCTTGCCCGGGAGCTTCCCGGCCGCGTCCTGGCCCGCACCGAGGGTCTTGTCGACGCCCTTCTGCGGCCACCACGAGGCGCGCGGAAGCAGGAACGCGAGGATCGCGAGGATGATGCAGACGGCGACGATTACGGCGATGGTCAAGTGGGCTCCCTTCCCTGGCTACCGGTTCAAAGCGTCCGTACCCGCACGCCCCGGGCCGAAAACCGGGCAGAATCCGCGCCCGTGGACGCCCCGGAGCAGCTCGCCGCATACGAGAGCCAGTTCCGTCGCGCCGGATTGCCGATGTTCGTCGAGGGCTTCTCGGCCTCCACGGACGTCTTCAACGCGCGCCGCGCCGCTGCTGGGCCTGGTCTTCGCCGGCGAGCTGCTCGGCGCCGGCCAGCTCGATTGGACGTGGTGGCAGAACCTGCTCGCGATCGCCGGCGCGGTGGCCTTCGTCGGCGCGGCCATCGCGGCCATGAACCTGCTCCAGGGCCGCCCGGCGCGCGCGATCCCGCAGCGCATCGGCAAGACCGAGCTGGCGGCGTTCGTGATCCTGCCGGCGCTCCTGCCGCTGATCTTCGGCGGCCAGGTCGGCAGCGCCGCGACCACGATCGGCGCCAACCTGCTGCTCCTCGCGCTGATCTACGCGATCTTCGTCTACGGGCTGCTGGCGATCCTGCGCTGGGTCCTCGCCCGGCTCGCGGGCCAGCTGCGCTCCTCGCTCGGGCTGCTCGCCAACGCCGTCCCGCTGCTGGCGATCTTCGCCCTGCTCTCGTTCGCCAGCCAGGAGATGTGGCAGATCTTCGGGACCCTGAGCGCGTTCGCCTACTTCTGCACGCTCGGCCTCTTCGTGCTCCTCGGGAGCGCCTTCCTCGGCGCGCGCGTGCCGATCGAGACCCGGCGCTTGGAGCGCGAGGCGAGCGCCGACGGGCCGCCGCTGTCGCGCTCGCAGCGGGTCAACGTCGGCCTGGTCCTGTTCGTCAGCCAGGCGGTGCAGGTGCTGTTCGTGAGCGTCTTCATCGGCGGCTTCTTCGTCCTCTTCGGCATGCTCGCGATCGACGACTCGGCGCGCGAGTCGTGGCTCGGGTACGGGCCCGGCAACCACGCTGGTCACGATCTCGGTGGGCGGCGATCAGTTCGAGCTCACCGAGGAGCTGCTGCGGGTCGCCGGCGGCCTCGCCGCCTTCTCGGGCTTCTACTTTGCGGTGGCGATGCTGACCGACTCGACCTACCGCGAGGAGTTCCTCGCCGAGCTCACCGAGGAGATGGGGACGAGCTTCCGCGCTCGCGTCGCCTACCTGCGCCTGCGCGCTGCGGGGAGCGTGCCGGTATGAGCGCGACGATGATCGCCGGCTACCGGCACCGGCCCGGCAACCACTGCGGCTCGACGGCGCTGCGCAACCTGCTCGCCTTCGACGGGGTCGAGATCTCCGAGGAGATGGCGCTCGGGCTCGGCGCCGGGCGTCTGCTTCTACTACGTGCCGCTGGACGGCCAGTCGCCGTCGCGGTTCACCAACGGGCGCGTCGGCCGGCTCGAGGAGCAGTTCCTGCGAGCTCACCGGCGCCGCCCTCGCGCCTGGAGACCTTCGACGACGCCGAGGCGTCGTGGGACGCGGCGCGCGCAGGCGGTCGACGCGGGCCGCCCGGCGCTGCTGCTCACCGACCTCTACTACCTCGACCACTACGGGCGCTCGGCCCACTTCCCGGGGCACGCGGTGATCCTCGCCGGCTACGACGACGAGGTCGCCTACCTCTCCGACACCGGCTTCGAGGACCTGCAGACCACGAAGCTCGAGCACCTCGCCGAGGCGCGCCACGGATCGCACCCGGTGTTCCCGCTCGACGGCCAGATGCTCACCGTCGCCGACCCCGGTGCGCTGCGCGACCCGCACGCTCGGCGGCCGGGCGCGCGATCGAGCGCAACGCACGGCAGATGATCGAGCCGGCGATGGGGGAGATCGAGGGCCTGCCCGGCCTGCGCCGCTTCGCCGACGAGCTGCCGCGATGGCCGCAGGAGCTCTAGGACTGGCAGTGGTGCTGCGCGCTTCTGCTACCAGGTGATCGAGCGCCGCGGCACGGGCGGCGGCAACTTCCGGCTCATGTACTCGCGCTTCCTCGAGGAGGCCGGGCGGCCCGAGGCGCGGATCGCCGCGGACGCCGCGGCCGGGTGGACGACGCTGGCCGGCTCGCTGCTCGAGGCGAGCGAGCTCGAGGCGCCTGAAGCCGCGCTCTGGTCGCGCATCGGCGATGAGGCCGCGGCGGTGCTCGAGGCCGAGGAGCGCCTGTGGCCGGCGCTCGCGGCGTAGCGCTCGGGCTCAGTCCTTGATCAGCCGCAGCACGGCGCGCTCGATGCGCTCGCGGTCGACGAACTCGCCGGGATCGGTGCCGGCGACCATCCGGCGCAGCGAGCAAGCGGATCGTCTCGCCGCTGTCGTAACGGTCGAAGACGCGCGGGTCGATGTAGGCCTTGCGGCAGACGGCCGGGGTGTTCGAGAGGTACGCGGCGACGCGCTTGGTGGCCGCCGCTGCCGCCCGCTTGCGGGCGCTCTCGCCGGTCGCCTCGGAGCCGTTGGCCGCCAGGTCGACGGCCGCGAGCACGGTCGCGTTCCAGGTGCGGAAGTCCTTGGCGCTGTAGTCGCCGCCGGTGACGTCCTTGAGGTACTCGTTGATCTCGGCCGCCTTGACGTCCGCCCACCCGCTGCGGCCCTCGCGGTAGGCGAGCAGCTCGTAGCCGCCGCCGTCGCGGTCCTTGAGCTTGCGGAGCGTCGGGCACCAGCACCGGGTCGGCGATCTCCTGGTGGTGGTCCTTGGCGCCCTTCGCCTTGTAGTGAAAGCTCGCGACGCCGCCGGCGATGGTCACGTGCTTGCGGCGCAGCGTCGCGAGCCCGTAGGTCTCGTTCTCCTCCGTGTAGCGCTCGCTGCCGATGCGAAAGAACCCGAGGTCGAGCAGTCGGATGGCGCAGGCGAGCACCCGGTCGCGCACCATTCCGCGGCGGGCGAGGTCGGTTGCGGTGCGCTCGCGCATCCGCGGCAGCGAGCGCGCGAACCGCTCCATGTCGACGAACTTGTCCCGGTCGCGGTCCGTGCGCCACTGCGGGTGGTAGAGGTACTGCTTGCGCCCGGCCTGGTCGACCCCGGTCGCCTGGATGTGGCCGTTCGGGTGGGGACAGATCCACACGTCCTTCCACGCGGGCGGAATGGCGAGCTCGCGGATCCGGCCGACCACCTCGCGGTCGACGATCGTGGTCCCGTCGGCCTCCTCGTAGCTGAACCCGAGCCCACGACCGATCCTCCGGATCCCGGCGGAGGAGCAGTCGACACGGCGCAGGCGCGGCATGGGCGGATGCACCTACCCGGCGCGCGGGCGCGAAATCCCGTTCAGGCGCTCAACCGCGCGAAGTAGCCCATCGCCGGCCCGTTGCGCCGCTCCCAGCGCAGGCCCGCGGCCTCGCCGCGGCGGCGCAGCGCGCCCGGCGCCGTGTAGTGCGGGTCGCCGAAGAGCTCGCCGACCACGAGCCGGCCGTCCGGTCGCAGCACGCGCGCGATCTCGCGCAGCGCGGCGTCCTGATCGGGGATCTCGCCGAGGACCGCGGTCAGGACGACCGCGTCGAAGCTCGCGTCGTCGAACGGCAGGGCGGTCGCGTCGGCTCGCGCGGCGGCCACGTTGTGAAGGCCGCGGCCCGCCACCCGGCGCATGGTGTGGTCGAGCATCTCCTGCTGGAGGTCGAGCAGCTGCAGCTCGCCGCCGGGGGCGAGCCAGCCCGCGAGGTCGAGCGAGTAATAGCCGGTGCCCGGCCCGATCTCGAGCACCCGCTCGCCGGGGCTCGGCTCCAGCGTCTCGCGCAGCCGCTGGCGGGTGATCAGCGGATGCGGGGCCTCGACCCAGAACCGCTGGCCGTAGGGGCAGGCGGATGGGTTCTTGCGCCACCAGAGGGCGGCGCCGACGGTTGCCGCGAGTCCCGCGAGCGCCAGCGTCCGCGCCCGCAACTCGTCTAGCCCGAGAAGCCGATCGAGTGCGCCGCGTCGTCGACGCGGATGAAGACGACGGTCGCCAGGTTGAGGGCAACCGAGCCCTCCTGGGTGCGCAGGTCGTGCCAGCCCGCTGCCGGCCTCGACGGCCTTGCGCAGGTCGGCGAGCTCGTCGGCCGTGAGCTTCACGGACAGCACCTGCCCGATCCCGAACCCGATCTCGACCTTCGTTCCCTCGGCCATCAGTGCTCTCCCTCCGCCGGCTCGACAATCTCCGTCAGCACCGAGCCCGTCGCCCGCGGGTGGACGAACGCGACCCGGCTTCGGCGGATCCCGGTGCGCGGCTCGGCGTCGATCATCTCGACCCCCTTGCGCTCCAGCTCCGCCAGCGTCGCCTCGATGTCGTCGACCCGGTAGGCGACGTGGTGCAGGCCCGGGCCCTTGCGCTCCAGGAACCTGCCGACCGGGGTCTCCGGGCCAAGCGGGCGCAGGAGCTCGACGTGGCACGGCCCGACGTCCAGCAGCGCGGCCTCGACACCCTGCTCCGTAGACCGTCTCGCGGTGGGCGAGCGGCATCGCGAAGGTGCCCTCGTATAGCTCGAGGGCGGCGTCGAGGTCGGCGACGGCGACGCCGACGTGGTCGATCAGCCCGAACATCGGGCGCGGAGTCTACGCGCCGGGCGTTCGCTGATCGGGCGGCGGTTCGCTGGCCAGCGCCTCGGCCGGTGTCCCGGCCGCGCGTTCGAGGACCTCCGGTGAAGGCGCCGGCCCCTCGCGGTACGCGGCGAGGATCTCGCGGATCTCCTCGTGCTCGATGACCTCGTTGGTCAGCAGCCGCTCGGCGATCTCGTCGAGCAGGTCGCGGTGGTCGACCAGCAGCTCCTCCGCGCCGCGATAGGCCTCCTCGGTGACCGACTGGACCTCCTCGTCGCGGGTCTGGCGCAGCGCCTCGGACACCGCGGCGTCGTCCGCGGGAACCTGGTGGGCGCGGATCGTCGTCCCCATCGCGTACTCGTGGATCATCGAGCGGGCGATCGCGGTCACCCGGTTGAGGTCGTCGGCCGCGCCGGTGGTGATGCGGCCGAAGGTGATCTGCTCGGAGACCCGCCCGGCGAGCAGGACCTTCATGTAGTCGACGAGCTCCTGGCGCGACTTCAGGTAGCGGTCCTCCTGCGGCAGGTTCAGGGTGTAGCCGAGCGCCTTGCCGCGGGGGACGATCGAGACCTTCTGCACCTTGTCGACGGTCGGGAGCAGCTCCGAGACGAGGGCGTGGCCGGCCTCGTGCCAGGCGACGACGCGCTTCTCCTGGTCGGTGATCACCTTGCGCGACTGCAGCCCCGCGATCACGCGCTCGAACGCGTTCTCGAAGTCCGCCTGGATGATGAACTCGCGCTTCTTGCGGCCGGCGAGGATCGCCGCCTCGTTGGCGAGGTTGGCGAGGTCGGCGCCGGTGAGCCCGGCCGCGTGGCGGGCGACGCGGTCGAGGTCGATGTCCTGGCCGAGCGGCTTGCCGCGGGTGTGGACGTCGAGGATCCGGCGGCGGCCGCGCATGTCCGGCGGCGGCACGAAGACCTGGCGGTCGAAGCGCCCGGGGCGAAGCAGCGCCTTGTCGAGCTTCTCGAGCATGTTGGAGGCGGCCATCACGACGACGTCGTCGCGCCCGTCGAAGCCGTCCATCTCGACCAGCAACTGGTTGAGCGTCTGGTCGCGCTCGCCGGAGACGTCCGAGCCGCGATGGGCGCCGACGGCGTCGAGCTCGTCGATGAAGATGATCGCCGGGGCGTTCTCGCGGGCCTCCTTGAACAGCCGTCTGATCCGGGCCGCGCCGAGCCCGGCGAACATCTCGATGAACGAGGAGGCCGACTGGCTGAAGAACTGGGCGCCGGACTCGCGGGCGACCGCCTTTGCGAGCAGCGTCTTGCCGGTTCCCGGGGGCCCGTGGAGCAGGATCCCCTTCGGGACGGTGGCGCCGAGCCGCTTGAACCGCTTCGGGTCGGTCAGGAAGTCGACGACCTCGCGGAGCTCGTCCTTGGTCTCGTCGACCCCGGCGACGTCGTCCCACGTGATCGAGCTCTTCGACCGCGGGCTGATCTCCTGCGGCTTCGTCCGAGGCATCAGCCTCAGGGTCCGCCACATGAAGTAGATGATCACCGCGAACAGCAGGATGGGTGCCCACGGGATGAGGACGTTCTGGAGGAACTCCCCGTACGAATCGATACCCAGGAACCCGATCAGTCGCATGTGCCGCGGGGCTCCCTGCCCCGCCTACACGCTATCGGCAGCTTCGTGCTCCACCCGTAGGACCTCTTGCAAAGCGGCCACGCCGACCTCGAGCTGTTCCGCGGTCGGCTCCCGGGTCGAGACGAGCCGCTGGATCTCGTAGCCGGGCCCGTGAATGGCGCGCCCGACCGCCGAGTCGGGGTGCCGCTCCGCAAAGACGAACAGCTCCACGGCGCCGCCGACGCTCGCCAGCGCAGCGACCGCCCGGTGAACGGGACCCGGCTCGTCGAAGAGGCGCTCGGTGGCGACCTGGCCGACGATCGAGAACGCCAGCATCGGGCCGACCAGGTTCGAGCCGCAGCGCTCGTGCTCCTTCGGCACGCCGGCGGGGTCCTCGTCCCGCTCGTAGCCGCCGATCGCCTTGTGCTCGACGGCGTGGTACGAGGCGAGTGCGGGGTCGCGCAGCGCGGCCAGAGCCGGCAGCGTCCCGATCGCCGCGATCGCCAGCTCGCGCCCGATGGAGGTGCGGCCCACGCGGCGCAGCAGGCTCGACGCCGCGATGCTGGCGAGCGCGGCGGCGACCACGCCCGGGTCCTCGAACGGCAGCCTCACCGAGCGCAGCCGCAGCCGGGCGAGCGGCACGACCGCCATCGCCTCGGCGAGCCGCAACGGCCCGCGCACCAGCGGGGTCGTGGCCAGGGGCCCCCGGGCGAGGCTCGGCTTCGGGCCCGAGGCGACCTCGATCGCGCCGTCGGGGGCCCGCGCCGCCACCGCCCACGAGGTCGGCCCGTGGATCAGCAGGCCATTGCGCATGGCCATCCCGCCGAGCCGCAGGCGCTTGGACTCCTCGGGGCCGGAGCCGTTTTCGCTCACCGCAGCACCCGTCTGCAGACGTCGGCGTAGAAGTTCGCGGCGAGCTCGACGTCGGTGACCGCGGCGCGCTCGTCGGCGCTGTGCATGAGCGGAGCGGCCTCGAACAGCCCGAGCTTGCGCTGCGGGCAGAAGCCGTAGACGGTCGCCGACTCGAACGCCTTGCGGAACCAATGGCTGTCGCTGAAGCCGGCCATCACGATCGGCACGATGTGCGCGTCGGGGTCGAGCTCGGCGAGCGACGCCCCGATCGCCTCGGCCAGCGGCGAGTCGGCCGGCGAGCTGTTGCCGACGACGCGTTCCGTGAACTCGACCTCGACGTCCGACAGCCAGCGGCCCGAGGAGCGCCTCGATCCGCTCGCCGGCATCGTCCGCCCCGCCGCCGGGTGGAACCCGGCAGTCGACGAGCACCTCGGCCTTCGACGGGATCACGTTGTCCTTCTCGGAGGCCTGCGCCCTTGTCGGCACCATCGTCACGCGCAGCATCGGCTCGGCGATGTAGGCGGCGAGCGGCGGGGACAGCCCGCGCAGGCGCTCGACCGCTCCCTCGAGCGCGGCCTGGTCGTCGCCGGCGAGGCTCTCGGAGAGCACCCCCTCGAGGAAGGCGACGCCCTCCGCGCGTCGGCTCCAGCGGCGGCTGGTCGCTGAGGCGGGCGAGCGCGGGGGCGAGCTTGAGCAGGGCGTTGTCGCCAAGGGCCGGCACAGACGCGTGCCCGGCGCGGCCGCGGGCCCGCAGCAGGAAGCGGTTGACGCCCTTCTCGCCGACGCAGAGCGTGTAGAAGCGGCGCCCGCCGAGCTCGAACGACGCGCCGCCGCCCTCGTTGAGGACGAGGTCGCTGCGCACGGCCTCCGGATGCTCCCGGCAGAGCCACTGAGCGCCCGCGGCCGCGCCCATCTCCTCGTCGGCCGTCACCACCAGCTTCAGCGCGCCGCGAGCCGGGCGCCAGCCCGAGCGCGCGAGGTCGATCGCCGCGGCGACCTCCGCGGCGACCTGGCCCTTCATGTCCTGGGCGCCGCGACCGCGGACCTCGCCGTCGGCGACGTCGCCCGCCCAGGGGTCGAAGGTCCACTCGTCGGGATCGGCCGGGACCGTGTCCACGTGTCCGAGCAGGCAGAGGGTCTCGCCGTCCGCGTCGCCGGGGAGATCGGCGATCAGGTTCGGCCGGCCCGGCTTCGGCCGCCAGCAGGGTGCACTCGAAGCCCGCGTCGCGCAGCCGCTCGGCCAGCATCTCCTGCGCCGGCTCCTCGTTGCCGGGCGGGTTCACCGTGTCGAAGCGGATCAGCTCGCCGAGCAGTTCCACCGCCTCGGTTCCCAAGTCCCCTGACGCGACCGCCGTGTCCTCTCCCATGCGGCGGAGGTTACTCACGAGCGGATAGGGTGACGGCGTGGGCTCCCCGGCAACGACGCTGCGGATCGGCGGCATCGCCCGGATCGTCTACGGCGTCCTGGCGCTGCTGTTCCCGCGCCGGATGTTCGCCGCCTCGGGGCTCGGCGAGCCGGACCCGGACGTGCGCTACTTCAACGCCCTCTTCGGCGGTCGGGACATCGTCGTCGGCCTCTGGATTCTCAAGGCGCTCAAGGAGGGCGACGAGGACCTCGCGCTCCAGGCGAACGTCGGCTGCGAGGCGATGGACTCCCTCGCGCTCGCCCAGGAGATTCGCCTGCGCGGCGGGTTCGACCGCGCGACGATCGGGGGCCTCGCGTTCAACGTCGTCGGCTGGCTGAGCTGGCTCGGCGTCCTGCGCCGCCGCGGCTGAGGCCCCTGGCGCCGCCGCCGGCGCCTTTCATACTGGGCACATGAATCGGCTGTTCGACACCGACGACGCGCAGGCGGCGGGCAAGCGCACCCCCGTGCCCGCGGCGGAGGCGCCGCTCGCGGTGCGGATGCGCCCGGCGACGCTCGACGAGCTCGTCGGCCAGGAGCACCTGCTCGCCGAGGGCTCGGCGCTGCGGACCGCGATCGAGGCCGGCGAGCCACATTCGATGGTGCTGTACGGGCCGCCGGGCGCCGGGAAGACGACCCTCGCGCGGATCGTCGCCACCGCTGCGCGCGGGGCGTTCGAGGAGGAGTCGGCGGTCAACGCGGGCCGGGCGGAGGTCAGGGCCATGATCGAGCGGGCGACCGAGCGCCGGCGGGCGACCGACCAGCCGACGATCTTCTTCCTCGACGAGATCCACCGCTTCAACAAGGCCCAGCAGGACGCGCTGCTTGCCGGCGGTGGAGGAGGGCCTCGTGACCCTGATCGGGGCGACGACCGAGAACCCGTACTTCGAGGTCAACTCGGCATTGCTCAGCCGCTCGCAGATCTACGAGCTGCGCCCGCTCACCGTCGAGCACGTCCGCGGGCTCCTCGAGCGGGCGCTCGCCGACGCGGAGCGCGGGATCCCGGATCCGCCGCCCGTCACCGACGAGGCGCTCGACTACCTGGCCCAGCGCGCGGGCGGCGACGCCCGCACCGCCTTCGGTGGGCTCGAGCGCGCCGTCGAGGCGGCCCGGGCTGCCTCGTCGCCCCTCGACCTGGCGGTCGCGGAGGACGCGCTGCAGCGCAAGGCGGTGAGCTTCGACCGCCAGGGCGACCAGCACTACGACTACGCCTCCGCGCTCATCAAGTCGCTGCGCGGGTCCGATCCCGACGCCGCGCTCTACTACCTGGCGGTGATGCTCGAGGGCGGCGAGGACCCGCGGTTCATCGCCCGCCGGATGGTGATCCTGGCCTCGGAGGACATCGGCAACGCCGACCCGCAGGCGCTCGTGATCGCGACCGCGGCCGGGCAGGCGGTCGACCGGGTCGGCCTGCCGGAGTGCGCGCTCAACCTCTCCCAGGCGGCGATCTACCTCGCTCTGGCGCCGAAGTCGAACGCGGCCACGCGCGGGATCGCAGCCGCGTCCGCCCACATACGCGAGCACGGCGCCAAGCTGCCCCCGGACCACCTGCGCGACGCGCACTACCCGGGGGCGAAGAAGCTCGGCCGCGGCCAGGGCTACGTCTACCCGCACGACGAGCCCGGTGGGGTCGCCGACCAGACGCTGCTTCCGCCCGAGGTCGAGGGCGAGCGCTTCTACGAGCCGACCGACCGCGGCTGGGAGGGTGAGCGGCCGCCACGGCGGCGTCAGGAATAGGTCAGCGAGCGGCGCGCGTGCGGGCGGCCTTGTAGCGGGTGCCCCAGTTGTCGCACTCGAGGTCGCCGCCATTCGGGATCCCATCCGGGCCGAAGCGGCCGCCGACGACCACGTTCAGCTTCGCGGTGCGGCCCTTGAGCTTGCCCTCGACGACGTACTCGGTGTCGTCGTCGGGCGCGTAGTAGACGTCCACGGTCCCGTCGCGGGAGAGCTTGCCGGAGAGCTTGCGGATCTGGGCGACGACCTTGTCCTCGATCCCGTCGCCGTTGACGTCTGCCCAGCACTCGGTCACGACGTCGACGGCGAGCCCCTTGATCTTGCTCCTGCCGTCCTTGGTGACGACCCGGAAGCTGATCGGGAGGCCGTTCTTCGCCGTACCGCTGTAGCGGGTCTTCTGCTTCGCCGCGGTCGGGGCGGGAGCGGGACCCTGCGCGCCAGCTACGCCGGCAATCGCGAGCAAGAGGACGAGGATCGCGGAGCCGAAGATCAGGCGCTTCATCGAGCACCCCACGCTAGCGCGACAGGCGCCTAGTTGCAGACCAGGTCGCGGTGGGTGAGGCCCCAGGCCGAGAGGGTGCCGGTGTCCTCTGCGGCGACGTCGGCGACACGCAGGGTCCAGGTGCCCGCCACCGGCTTCCCGACGAAGGCAGAAAGTGGTTCCTGGGGCCGGAAGGAGCCGGTGAACGGGGCGGCGCCGGAGCTGATCGCGGTCGCTGCCTGATCGTCGAACACGGTGCTGGTGAAGTTGTCACCCGAGCCGCCGGCTCTGTTCGCGAGCACGACGGTGGTCGCGTCGGGGCCGATGAGGCTGATCACCAGGTCGCTGTCGAAGGTGTGGGTGATCTGCCCGACGGTGGCGTTTACGTCCACGATCTTCGCCCCGCCCGCGAGCGCCAGCGTCGACTCCACCGCGCCGTCGTCCGGGATCGCCTTCGGCACGTCGGTGCTGCTCGGCTGAGTGCGGCCCGCCGGGCCCTCCCGTCGGGACCGAGAGGTCAACCGACGCTGGGCCTTGCGCGGTGGTCACGTCGAGCGTCAGCGCGGCGCGGCTCGCCGCAGGTGAAGTCGCTCGCCAGCTTGACCCGGAACGGGGTCGTGTTGTTGCGCACTGCGTCGATGGGGATGTTGACGTAGGCCGAGGTGTCGTTGGGCACCGTGATCCGCGGCGCCGCCGGGGAGAGGACGGCGCTAACCCCGCTGACGAGGTGGTCGCCGCGGTTGTGCAGGCGCTCGGTGAGGTCGAACCGCTCCCCGGGCTCGAGCCGGCCGTCGCCGTCGCCGATCTCCGTGGTGTTCGGCTCGTCGCCGGTGAGGACCGCGGCTCCGGAGGCCGGAGCGGCGTCGGAGACGACGAGCGCGTAGTCCTGGTCGGTGGTGTCGGCGTTCCCGGGCACGCCGTCGCCGGCGATGTTGGTGCCGGTGACGTCGACCGTGAACGGGCCGCTGATCCCGGCCGGGAGGAACACGTTCTCGACGTTGTTGCGGGGGTCGGCGGAACCGCCGGTGACCGAGTCGCCGCCCGCGAACACGTTGCCCAGGTAGCGTATGTCCGTCGGCGTGCACCGCCAGGTCGAGGTCGTTGACGAAGGCGTTGCCGGTCGTCGGCCCCGGCGGGTCGGTCCACGCGAGCGTCACCTTGAGCGGCTTGGCCGCGTTGGAGACCTCGTAGGTCCGCCGGTCGCGCTGCGCCGGTGGCGGTCAGCTTCGAGCTCTGATCGACGAACTCGCGCGCGGTGCCGTCGAGGATGGTCTTCAGGTTCACCCGGCCCCAGCCCTGGACCTGGGTCGGGAGGTTGGCGTTGGCGCCGCCGGCGCCGTCGTCGCCGCCGACCTCGTCGGTGGCGGTGTTGACGAGGATCGCCTTCGTCAGCGCCGGCGACGGCGCCTTGCCGCCCGACTCCTCGCGCGCGTACCAGTCGCGGACCAATGCCGACAGGCCGGTGACCTCGGGAGCCGCCTGGGAGGTGCCGGAGACGAGCGTGTAGAGGCTGCTCCCGGCCGGGAACTGCGGGTTGCAGGTGCCGCTGCCGTTGAAGTCGGCGCCCGTCTGCGGCTGCGCGCCGCTGACGTGCGTGCCCGGGGCGACGATGTCGGGCTTCAGCCGGCCGTCGTCGGTCGGGCCACGGCTGGAGAAGTCGATGATGTCCTTGGCGTTGTTGGCGCCGCTGTCCGGGACCCCGCAGCCGTCGGTCGCGCCGATCGGGCGCACGTTCTCCGAGGCTCCGACCGTGATCACGTTCTTCGCCGTGCCCGGGGAGCCGATCGTGTTGCCGCCGGCGCCGGAGTTGCCGGCGGAGAGCGACCTCGGTGAAGCCCTGGTTGCCGGCGACCCCCGGTCTGGGCGTCGCGGACGAGCCCGTCGAACTCCTGGGCCTGGGCGTTGTAGGCGCCGCCGACGGCGGCGCCCCACGAGTTGTTCGAGATCCGGGCGCCGGATGCGTATGCCTGGTCGTGCAGGGCGGTGATCGAGGTGGTCACGTCGAAATTGCCGGTGCAGTTGAAGATCTTCGTCGCCCCGATCTTCGATCGCGGCGAGATCCCGAGCCCGTAGTTGAAGCCCTGCGCGTCCTCCACCGCGGCTCCGGTCTGCTTGTTGAACCCGGCGGCGATCGACGCGACGTTGGTGCCGTGGCCGCCGCAGTCGCGCGCGTCGACATCGGAGGCGCTGGCCTCGTGCGCGTACACGAGCCGGCTTGGCAGCGTCGGCGTGCCGTTGCGGTAGAAGTCCGGATGCGATCCGGCGGGAACCGGTTGCACGCCCTTGTCGACGCCCTCATCGGTGATGTCGATGGCGAAGTGCTGGGGCGTCACCGGAAATCCCTGGGCCGTGAGGAAGCTCAGATAGCCAGGCGCCGTGGGCGTGGTACCTCCGGTCAGCCGAGCGGCGACGATCTGGGCCGCGCGCTCGTCGAGGAGCTGCGGGGCGACCCACGGCTCAATGTCCACGACCGCCGGATCGGCGGCGAGCGCGGGGATCCGGCCGGAGTCGATCGCCACGGACGTGGTCACGGTGGAGTCGTACGCCGCGTCGCCTTGAAGCATCTTGCCCCCGGCGAGGACGCGACGCGCGGGCTCGCCCGCCGGTCCGGCGAGCGTCTGGACCGTGACCTTCACCGTCCCGGAGCCGGGCACGCCCGGGTCGGTCTTGTCGGCGGCGGTGAACGGCGTCACGGCGCGCACGGCATCGTCGCCGGCGAGCGCCGCGACCGCGGCGCTCTGGTCTGCGGCGGCGTGGACGAGATAGGCGTTCTGGGCCATGTAGGTGACCACCGTCGCTCCGGTCTTCTGGATCCGGTCGAGCCAGGCGCCCTTGACCGGCCCGACGAACTGGACGATCGACAGCGACTCGCGCCCGGCGGCGGCGAGCGCCGGCGCCGCCGCGGGGTCGACGTCGCCGTCGGCGACCGCGACGCTGCGCATGTCGTCGCGCAGATCGGCGCCGGCCGCCCGCAGGCCAGGGTTCGCCGAGCCATCCGCGGAGACGAGGGAGAAGGTGTCGTAGCCGGCGATAACCCTGGCGTCGGTCTGGTCGACGGCCGCGTCGCCCTTGGCGTTGGCGGGCACGAGGTAGAGGTGGTGGCCGGAGAGCGGCCCGAGGTCGTCCGGAGCGGCGGCGCCGGGCGACGAGGCGAGCGTGCTCTGGCTCGCGGTGAGCAGCGCAAGCGCTGTGACCGCGCCGAAGATCACGAATGCGAGGCCCGCCCTGCGCGTCCGGCTGCCGAAGTTCATTCCGTCCCCCCGTCGAGACACTCGTTGAGGCTGAACCGTACCCCGCGGTGGACCGGCGGTCAAACGTCCCGAGAGGCGCAGACGCGGCCGCCGCCGGTGCCGACGAGCGGCTCGGCCCGCTCGCGACGGAGGGCCGGCGACGGCCGCACCGCACCGGTACCCCGAATCGGCCTTGACATGCCCGATGGCGCCGATTAGGTTCGGCCAAAAGCGTCCTTGTGACGAAGGTCACGTTTCCTCAAGGGGGAAAAGATGTCCTGGAGCCGTTCCGCCCTCGTCCTGTCGGTCGCTAGCGTATGCGCGGTCGCCGTCACGGCTCAGGCGCCGGCCGAGAGCGTGCGCGCGGCCCCGCTCTCGTTCACCAACAAGGTGATCAACTCGGACTCGGTCAACGACCCCGGCGCCGACACGACGGCTCAGGACACCCAGAGCGAGACCTCCGTCGCGGCGAACGGGTCGAACGTGGTCGTCGGGTTCAACGACTCGGGCAGCTTTCTCGGCGGCGCGAGCAAGTTCACGGGCTTTTCCAACTCGACCAACTCGGGAGGCTCGTTCACCGATCGCGGAACTCTCCCGACCAACGCCAACGGCGATGGGGGCGATCCGAACCTCGCCATCAACTCGCAGACGGACGACGTGTTCATGAGCACGCTGGGGTTCAACAGCTTCGACGCGATCGAGGTCTTCAAGTCGACCGACGGGGGCGCGAGCTTCGGCGCACCGGTGAACGGGATCCCGGGCGGCATCGATCTCGACAAGGACTGGCTGACGGTCGACAACTTCCCCGGGGCTCGTCGCGGCACCTTGTACCTCTGCGCGACGGACTTCGGGTTCGTGCCTCAGCACACGGTCGTGACCCACTCGACCGACAACGGCGTCAACTGGGGTCCGTCCGGCGGCGTGCTCGTGTCGGGCGGCGCGAGCCAGGGATGCACCTTGGCCGTCGGCCCAGATCACAGCGTCTACGCCGCGTATTTCCGCGGCGGCTCCCCGAATCAACTCTTCATCCGGCGCTCGACCGATGGCGGGGTGACCTTCGGCACCGAGCACCCCGTGGCGACGCTGAGCACCTCCGCGACCAACGGGGACCTCAACCTCGGTGGCGGCTTCCGGACGAACTCGTTCCCGCAGATGGCCGTTAACCCGCTCAGCGGTGCCGTCGTCGTCGTCTACAACGACGACGACGTGTCCGGGAACACCGACAACGGGAACATCTTCTACGCCGAGTCGACCGACAACGGCGTGACCTGGTCGACGCCGGCGAAGGTCAATGACGACGGCCCGGGCGATCAGTTCATGCCCGCGCTCGCGATCAGCCCGACCGGCGAGCAGGTCGCCTTCGGCTACTACAGCCGCAGTCACGACCCGGCCAACCGGATGTTCCACCGGCGCATACGTCTGGCGACGATGAACACGACCACGGCGGCGATCCACATGCGGCCCAGCGCCCAGATCTCGCCCGACACCCCGGTCGCGATCGGGCAGGACCCGGTCGTCAACTCGCTCTACATGGGCTACTACGATCAGATCGCGGCCACGAGTGCGAGCTTCTACAGCACGTGGGCCGACAACCGCTCCGGGGATTCGTTTCACGAGTTCCAACCGGACGTGCAGATCGCGCGCGTCGTACGCACCGCTCCCAACACGCCGACCGATGTCGGCGTCACGGTCACGCCGCACCCGGCGACGTTTGACGAGGGCGACACCACGCGGCTCGCGGTGACCGTTACCGCGCACGGCGCTCCGGCGCGCGACGTCTATCTCAACGTCGATCCCGGCAAGGACCTCACGGTCAATAGCGCGGCTGGGTGCGACGTCATCAACGGCATCGCCAGCTGCTCGCTGGGCAAGCTCGGCGCCGGAGCGAGCAAGACCCGCAGCGTGTTCGCCACCGGCCTCGCCGGCCACCGGACGGCCCACGCCAGGGTCACGACGACCGACGACGACACCAGCAACGCGAACAACGCCGCCGCGCCTGCCCTGACCGTGAACCCGCCGCCCGGGACGATCCAGACGTTCTCGACGGGCAACCTCGCGGTCCCGATCCCGGACAACTCCACGGTCAACGTGCCGATCAACGTCGGTCCTGCGGGCAACGTCCTCGACATCGACGCGGTGGTGCGGCTCGAACCACACTTTGGATGCCGATCTCGACATGTTCCTGGTCTCGCCCGGGCGCGAGACCACCGTGGAGCTCTCGACCGACAACGGTTTGAGCGGTGGCTACGGCGCCGGTGCCAACGACTGCTCCGGGTCGGGCACGCGCTTCAACGACGCGGCCCCGACGTCCATCACGACGGGGTCGGCGCCGTTCTCGGGGCAGTTCAAGCCCGAGGGCCTGCTCAGCGACCTCAACGGCCTCGACGAGTCCGGCCTGTGGACGCTGCAGGTCACCGACGACGCCGCCGTCGACACCGGCACGATCGGCTGCGCAAAGCTGATCATCCGGCGGCCCTGAGCGGCCGGGGCGGCGGCTTGGCGCCCGCCGTGGCCATAGAATCGCCGCCGTCGATGGGGCAGCTCGAGTCCTTCAACCCGGCGACCGGCGAGCTCGTCGGGACGGTGGAGACGATCACGCCCGACCAGGTTCAGGCCGTGGTCGACGACGTGGCCGCGGTGCAGCCGTTCTGGGCGCAGCTCTCGCTCGCCGACCGCGCCCGCTACATGCGCCGGGCCGCCGACGTGCTCGTCGCCGACATGGAGGAGGTCGCGAGCCTGCTCACGCGCGAGCAGGGCAAGCCGATCACCGAGAGCTACGTCATGGAGGTGATCCCGACCATCGACGCGCTTGCGCTGGTGCGCTGCCGCGGGGCCGAAGATCCTCGCGGACGAGCGGATCCGCTACCCCCAGGCGTTCCTCAAGACCAAGCGCAGCTTCTTCTCCTACGAGCCGCTCGGGGTCGTCGGCGTGATCGCCCCGTGGAACTACCCCTGGTCGATCCCGTTCGGCGAGGTCGCGCTCGCCCTGATCGCCGGCAACGGCGTCGTGCTCAAGCCGGCGAGCCTCACGCCGCTGCTGGGCGAGCGGATCCAGCAGGTCTTCGACGACGCGGGCTTCCCGGAGGGCCTCGTGCGGACCGTGCACGGCGGCGGCGCGATCGGCCAGGCGCTGTGCGAGGCCTCGACGGCGAAGATCTTCTTCACCGGGTCAGTCGAGGTGGGGCGCAAGGTCGGTGAGCTCTGCGCCGAGCGCATGAAGGGCAGCGTGCTCGAGCTCGGTGGCAAGGACCCGCAGATCGTCTGCGCGGACGCCGACCTCGCGAACGCGGTCTCGGGCTGCGTTTGGGGCGGGTTCGCGAACGCCGGGCAGACGTGCTCGGGGATCGAGCGCACCTACGTGGTCGAGGCGGTGGCCGACGAGTTCCTCGACGGCGTGCGCCGCGAGACGGAGCGGCTGACCGTCGGCAATCCGCTCGAATGGGGGACGGAGATCGGGCCGATGGTCTCCGCGGAGCAGGCCGACCTGGTCACCGGGCTGGTCGACGACGCGCTCGCCGGTGGCGCCGACCGGCTCACGGGCGGGCCCCGCGACCTGCCGGGCTACAAAGGCCGCTTCATCGCGCCGACCGTGCTCGCCGGCGTCACCGACGAGATGTCGATCATGAGCGAGGAGATCTTCGGCCCGGTCGTTCCCGTGATCGTGGTCGCCGACGAGGCCGAGGCCCTCGAGCGGGCCAACGACTCGCGCTTCGGGCTCGGCGCCTCGGTCTGGACGACCGACCGGGCGAAGGGGGAGCGGATCGCGCGCCGAATCGAGTCGGGCATGGTGTGGATCAACGACCACTCCTACTCGCACGGCGCGATGCAGACCTCCTGGGGCGGTGTTAAGGACTCGGGCCTCGGGCGCTCGCATTCGAAGTTCGGCCTCTACGAGTGCGTGAACGTGAAGCTGGTCTCCTGGGAGCCGGGCCTCACGCGCGACTTCTGGTGGCAGCCGTACGACGACGACCTCGGCACGGCGCTGCGGTCCTCGGTCCGGCTGCTCTACGGCCGTGGTGCCAACCGCCTGCGGGGGATGCGCGAGGGCCTCGGGCCGCTCGCCCGCGTGGGCGCCAAGACCCTACGAAAGGGGCGTTGATGAGACTCCGCATCGTCACCGTTCTCGTCCTTACGGCCGCGGCGCTGCTCGCCGCGAGCGGCCAGGCCGCGGCGGCCGACAGCCACTCGCAGACCCGCACGGTCGGCTCGGTCAAGGCGACGCTCTCGTGGCAGGGGTCGTTCGAGGACACCAAGAACTTCCGGATCTCGATCGAGCGCGGCGGCGCCCGCGCGCTCAACACGCGCGTGACCACGCCCGAGTGCCCGACGCCGTCGGGAGGCTTCATCTGCATCTATCCGATCGGCGACAACCCGCTCGAGCTGCGCGATCTCGACGGCGATGGGGAGCCCGAGGCGATCGTCGAGGCGTTCACCGGCGGCGCCCACTGCTGCGTGATCGCGGTCGTCTACCACTGGACCGGGCGCAAGTACGCCGAGTCCGACAACAACTTCGCCGATCCGGGCTACCGGCTCAAGGACCTCAACGGCGACGGCCGCGACGAGTTCGTGTCGGCCGACGCTCGCTTCGGCTACCTCTACGGATCGTTCGCGGAGTCGGTCTTCCCGATCCAGATCGTGGCCTTCGATCACGGCCAGTTCAAGGTGGTCACGACGAATTTCCAGCACGCGGTCGCCAAGGACACACGGCGCCTAAAGCGCGAGTACAAGCAGCGCGCGAACTCCCGCAGGCGCTTCGGGCTGCGGCCGGCGCTCGCCGCCTACGTGGCCGACCTCTACTCGCGCGGCCGCAAGGCGACCGCGAAGCGCAAGCTCCATTCGGCGCTTCACCACGGCTGGCTCGCCAAGCAGAACCGCTTCGACGTCGGCCCGTACAACCGCAAGTACATCCGCAGCCTCAAGCACCACCTGCGTCACTGGGGTTACTGAGAACGGCTCACAGCAGGCCGAGTCGCGCGGCCTGAGCGCTCGAGCAGCACCCCCTCCATCCACTCCAAAGATAGGCAGACCTACCGATGTGGGGGTGCCCGAGCCGGGAGATCCTTCGCGGAGGAAAGCCAAAGCGAAGGAGTCATTCATGAAGCTGTACGCGATTCTGCGGCGAAGCGGGTGGGCCTCACCGGCGGAGCTCGAGCAGGCGGCCGAGCGCTCGACTCAGGTCGGCGACGAGGAGATGCCCGACGAGGTGCGCTGGATCCGCAGCTATGTGCTGGCCGAGAACGGCGGCTCGGTGGGGACCATCTGCATCTACGAGGCGACGGGTCCCGAGGCGATCCGCAAGCACGCGGGCCGCGCCGACCTGCCGGTCGACGAGATCATCGCGGTCGCCGACACGGTCGTCGTGCGCCCCGACCCGGTGGCCGCGAATGCCTAGCCTCCGCACTGGCCTACTGGCCCTGGGCATTGCCACCTGTCTCGCCCCCGCGACCGCGACCGCCGCGATCAACCCGCTCGCGGTCAACGACCCGGCCGCCGACACGACCGCCCGGGACACCCAGAGCGTGACCGCCGTCCAGGCGCTCGGCAACCACGTCGCGGTCGCCTTCAGGGACTCGGGCTCCTGCGTTACCCCCTGCGACCCCTTCCTGCTGTCCGCCGACCTCACCGGCTGGTCGAGCTCGACCGACTCCGGCGCCTCGTTTCGTGACCACGGTGCGCTGGTCTCCGGCGGCGACGGCGACGGTGGCGAGCCGGTGCTCGCGGCTCTAGACGGCACCGACACCGTCTATCTCGCGACCCGCGGCTCTTTCGCCGGCAGCAGCATCGAGGTCTCTAAGTCGACCGACGGCGGCGCCAGCTTCGGCACGCCGGTCAACGCGACGCCCGGCGGTCCGTTGAACGGACAGGTCAAGGAGTGGGTCGATGTCGACAGCTTCCCCGGGCCCGGCGCGGGCAACGTCTATGTCTGCCGGACAAATCTCTTCGGCCCAAGCGGCCCCGAGATCAGGCTCACCCGCTCGACCGACAGCGGCGCGAGCTTCGGACCCTCGGGCGGAACGCTGATCTCGACCGGCGGCCAGGGCTGCTACGTCGCGGTCGGCCCCGACCACGGCGTCTACGTCTTCTATTACCGCGGCACCGGCCCCGCCGGTGGCGACAACAGGCTCTGGGTGCGCAGGTCGACCGACCAGGGCCTCAGCTTCGGCCCCGAGCATCAGCTCGCCGACCTGCAGACGACGAGCGCCAACGGCGACCTCGCCCTCAACGGGGGCCTGCGCTCGAACTCCTTCGCCCAGGCGGCCGTCAACCCGGACAAGCGGCGACATCATCGTCGTCTATAACGACGACACGGTCACGGGCCCCGCCGACAACGGCAACGTCTTCTACGTCAAGTCGACCGACGACGGCGCCACCTGGTCGGCGCCGGTGCAGGTGAACGAGGACGGCGCGGGCGACCAGTTCTCCCCGACCGTGGCGATCGCCCCGCAGGGAAACCGGGCGATGTTCGGCTACTACAGCCGCAGCCACGACCCGGCCAACCAGCTCTTTCACCGCCGCGGGCGGATGGCGGTGATCAGCCCGGCCACGGGGAAGGTCACGATGCGGCGCAGCTTCCAACTCGGCCCCGACACTCCGGTGGCGCTCGCCGAGGCCACGCCAGGCCCCGTCGACCCCCACGACACGGGGGGCTATGACCAGATCGCGGCCAGTGACTCGACCTTCTTTTCGACCTGGTCGGACAACCGCGACGGCAACTCGTTCCGCCCGCTCGGCCAGCCCGACGTCTTCATGGCCCGGATCGACCGAAACGCGCCGGTGACCGCCACCGATCTGAGCGTCGGCGTGACCCCGGTGCCGGCGACGGTCCACGAGGGCGAGCAGACGACGCTGCAGCTGAGCGCGACCGCGACCGGACATCAGGCCGATGACGTCTACGTCAGCCTGGCGCGCGGCGAGCGGCCTGACCTACCAGTCCGTCAGCGGCCCCGGCTGCAAGCTGACCGGCGGCCTGGTGAGCTGCAGCATGGGCTCGATCGCGGCCGGGACCACCGTGCAGCGTGACGTGACTGCGCTCGGTGTCACCCGCGGCAGGCGGGTCGCGAGGGCGAAGGCGACGACCTCCGACAAGGACACCAACCAGGCGAACAACGGCGGCTCGGGCACGGTGAGCGGTCAAGGCGCCGGCTCCGCCGCCCAGCGTCACCGAGACCTTCTCGACGGGCGACATCGCGGTGCCGATCCCGAGCTTCGACAACGTCTTTATCCCGCTGTCGATCGCGACCGACAAGACGATCCTCGACGTCGACGCGTTGGTGCGGCTAAACCACACCCAGGATGATGATCGTCGAAATGTGCGCTAGTTGCTGCCGGACGGCCTGACGACGGCTTCGAGCTCTCGACCGACAACGGCGCAGACGGCGATAACTACGGCACCGGAACGAACAACTGCGTCGGGTACTCCATACGCGGTTCGACGACTCCGCGGCGACCTCGATCACGGACTGGCGCAGCGCCGTTTGCGGGCTCCTTCCGTCCCGAGGGACTCGCTGGCGACCTTCAACGGACGCCTCGACGTCGGGTACCTGGTTCCTAGAGGCAAGCGACAACGGGCCTGTGAGTGACCACGGCACGGTCGGCTGCTTCAAGCTCCGGATCAAGCACTCCCCGTAGGTCATGCCTCGAAACCCGGGGTATCTCGCCGAAAAGCCCCATTCCATGCGGGGTGGCGGTTCTCGCCCACCCGCTACCCCCCGGCGGCCTAGGGGGAGGCCCCCAAGGGCGATTGGGAACTGGATGACGGAGGCAGGGACTCAGGCCCTATCGAGCCATTCTCCCTTCGCGACGATCATCAGATTGACGACGCCGCCCCCTAGAGAGGGACACGAGATGAAGACCACCACAGGACAACCCACATTGGCAGAGCTCAAGAGCCGGATCGCCAAGGGCGAGTACACCTTGGACTCAGGCCTCGTAGCCGACGAGATTCTCGAGAAGCTGCGCCTGGTCAGGACGGTCCGCACGCAACTGGTCGCCGGCTCTGAAGCCGAGCTAACGCCGCGGGCGCGCCCACGGTCTCGCCGGCGCTTCAAGGCGATGCCCGAGGATCACGCCACGCACGCCCCGGCACGCGTCCCGGCCTGATCGTTTCTCGCCCTCGCCTCACTAGGGCGGCGCGATTCGCACGTGCATGTGGTTGTCGTGGTTGACGAGCGGCGTGACCACGTCCGCCGGCCCGGTCAGCGGTAGGTTCGGGCCGACGTAGATCGTCACCGCGCCCGCGTCCACGAACATGTCGAGGAGCGCCTGGGAGAGGCGCACGTCGACCTGGCCGACGGTCAGCGGGGCGCGCTCGCGGCGGTCGCGGCGCGGGTAGTAGACGTCGGCGTCGAGCCCGTTCTGGTGCGTCGCGTGGCCGATCCCGCCGCCGACCTCCGCACCGAAGTAGCCGCCGTGGCGCAGGCTCAGGTCGCCGACGCCGAGCCGCGGCGCGTGCGGGTGGCGGCGCGCGAATTCCCGCAGCACGTGTAACACCGTCCGGACCAGGTCGTCGGTCCCCCAGCGCCGCCAGTCGCTGTCGGGCTGACGGTGGAGGATCGGATCCCAGGTGAAGAAGTGGTTGCCCTGTGCCGGAAACCGGACACCGTGCTCGAGGCTCCCGGCCGCCGGCGTGCCGAGGGCCGTGGACTGGCGCCAGTCCACCCGCGATTCCGCGTCGTGGTGGCCGGCCGCCGGCGAGGACATGCCGAGCAACACGCCGGTGAGCGCGATCGCGACCGCGGTGGACACGACCGGGATACGAGGGAGGCCGGGTCGGTAGGTCCCGGGGCGCGGGCTACGCCGGCTGGGCGATGTAGCTGCCGCGGTCGAAGCGGCGGGTGCGGCGCCAGAGGTTCGCCGTGAAGCCCGGCCACCAGATCCCGTTGCGCCCGTTCTGGTCCAGGTACCAGCTCGCGCAGCCACCGCGGTTCCAGACGCTGGCGCCGAGCCTCCGTTCGGTCTCGCGGGCGAAGGCGTCGTAGACGTCCGGGCGCACCTCGACGGTGGCGACCCCGGACCGGTCCATCTCGCGCACGCACGCGGCGACGTAGTTGATGTGCGCCTCGCTGGAGAAGATGATCGAGTTGTAGCCCCCGGCGCTGTTCGGGCCGACGAGCAGGAACAGGTTCGGAAAGCCGGCGACGGCGGTGCCGAGGTAGGCGCGCGGGCTGCCCTGCCAGGCGTCGTGGAGGGTCTTGCCGTCCCGCCCTCGGACGGCCGCGAACCCGGGGTGGTCGAACACGTGGAAGCCGGTCGCCCAGACGATCGTGTCGAGCTCGCGCTCGCGGCCGTCGGCGGTGCGGATCCCGCGCTCGGTGACCTCGGCGATCGGGTCGGTGACGACCTCCGCGTTCGGCTGGCTGAGCGCGCGGTAGTAGGTGTTGGACATCGTGATCCGCTTGCAGCCGAGCGTGTAGCTCGGGGTGAGCTTCGCGCGCAGCTCCGGGTCCGGGACCTGCCGGCGCAGGTGCAGGCGGGCGACCTGCTCGAACACGGTCGAGAGCCGCCGGTCGACGATCGTCCCCAGCACCGTCGACTCCTGCAGGACGTAGATCAGCCCGCGGACGGCGCGCTGCGTCGCCGGCACGCGCCGGAACATCTGGCGCTCGAAGTCGGTCACGGGGCGGTCGGCGTCGGGCATCACCCACACCGGCGTGCGCTGGAACAGGTGCAGGGCGCCGACCTGTCGCTGGATCTTGGGCACGATCTGCACCGACGACGCGCCGGTGCCGATCACCGCGACCCGCTCGCCGGAGAGGTCGTGGTCGTGATCCCACTGGGCCGAGTGGAACATCGTCCCCTCGAAGCGCTCGATTCCGGGCACGTCGGGAAGCTTGGGCTCGGTGAGCCCGCCCATCGCGCCCACGAGCACGTCCGCCGTGAGCTCGCCGTGGGAGGTCTCGATGCGCCAGCAACGGGCGTCGTCATCCCAGGCCGCGCCGGTGACGCCGTGGCCGAAGCGGATGTGGGGGACCACGCCGCGCTCGTCCGCGACCCGGCGCAGGTACTCGCGGATCTCCGACTGCAGCGGATAGAGCCGGCTCCAGTCGGGGTTGGGCGCGAACGAGAACGAGTAGAGCGCCGAGGGGATGTCGCACTGGCAGCCCGGGATAGGTGTTGTCGCGCCAGGTGCCGCCGATGTCGTCGGCGCGCTCGAGCACGTAGAAGTCGTCGACCCCGTCGTCGAGCAGCCGGATCGCCATGCCGATCCCGGAGAACCCGGCGCCGATGATCGCGACGCGAGCGTGCCGAGCGCCGCCGTCGCCGTTTGCTGAGGCCGCTGCCATCGCCGCCCCGCTCAGGCGGATGGGAGCTCGGCGAGCAGTTGCTTCGCCTGGGCCGAGACCTCGTGGTCGACCTGCAGCTCGTAGTGCTCGGCCTGCATCGACCGGACCGAGGCGAAGTCCCGACGACCGCCCTGCGCGGCCTGGCCGATTGCCCCGAAGATGGCGCCGAAGAGCACCCCGGCGACGAGGCCGTAGAGCACGACGCCGAGGAAGTCGGGGCCGGTGAAGAAGATCCCGAAGAGGAGCCCGAAGAGCAGCCCGATCATCGCCCCCTGGCCGGCGCCGAGCAGCGCCGCTCGACCGGTGGTGAGCCGGCCCGCGATCTGCTCGACGGTCTTCAGTCCCGTGCCCACGATCGCCGCCCGCTCGACCGGGAACTCGCGGTCGGAGAGGAAGTCGACCGCGCGCTCGGCCTCCCGGTAGGAGCCGTAGGTGGCGACGGTGGTGCGGGGAGCGGGCGCAGAGGCCTCCATGCAGGACAGTATGTCGGACGGCGCCGGCACCGAAGGTGCGTGATCCTTGGCCGATGCAGACGGCGACCCGCGCCCGCACGGGCGAGCTCGCGACCGGCGCCCCGGCGCTGTCAATGCGCGGGCTGCGTCGCGACTACGACGAGCGCCCGGTGCTGCGGGACGTCTCGCTGGAGCTCGAGGCGGGGGCGACGCTGGCCGTGATCGGCGCCAACGGCGCCGGCAAGAGCACGCTCCTGCGGATCCTCGCGACGCTCCTGCGCCCGAGCGCGGGCGCGGTCCAGGTCCTCGGGGCGTCGCTGCCGCGCGAGGCGTGGAAGGTGCGCGGCAGGCTCGGCTACCTCGGCCACGAGCCGCTGCTCTACCGCGAGCTCACGGTGCGCGAGAACCTCGAGCTCAACGCCCGCCTGCACCGGATCCCGGATCCCGACGCGAGGATCGCGGCGCTGCTCGACCGCGCCGGCATCGCCCGCCGCGGCGCGGACCAGGTGCGCAACCTGTCGGCCGGCACCCTGCAGCGCGCGGCGATCTGCCGCGCGCTGGTCCACGAGCCGGAGCTCGCTGCTGCTGGACGAGCCGCGCGCCCACCTCGACCTCGGGGCGGCGGGAGTGGTGGACGAGCTGCTCGGCCCGGCGCCCGGCCGCACCCGCGTTGTCGTGACCCACGAGATCGACGCCGGGCTCGCCGAGGCTCAGGCGGTGCTCGCCCTGCGCGCGGACGGGTCCGTGGCCCACGCCGGCCCGGCGGCAGCGCTGCCGCTCGCCGACGCGCGCGCGATCGTCGAGGGCCGCCTGTGAGGGTGCGATGAGCGCCTACCGGGCGATCCTCGCCAAGGACCTGCGCGTCGAGCTGCGGACGCTCGAGTCGGTGCCCGCGATGCTCCTGTTCGCGGCCACCACGTTCGTGCTCTTCCGCTTCGGGCTCGACCGCGAGAGCCTCTCCGGCTCGCTCGCCGCGGGGGTCCTGCTGGCGACCGTGCTGTTCGCCGCGATCCTCTCGATCAACCGTGTCTTCGTCGCCGAGCGCGAGCAGGGCGGCTTCGACCTCGTCCGTCTCGCGCCGGTCGACGGGACGTCGCTCTACCTCGCGAAGGCGACGGTGCTGTTCGTCTACCTGGCGGCGTTCGAGGTCCTCGCCGTGCCCGTGTTCGCGATCCTCTTCCTCGACAGCGCCGCCGGCCTGCTCCCGCTCGCCGGCGTGCTGGCGCTGGCCGACGTCGGGCTCGCGGGGATCGGCGCGCTGGTCTCCTCGATCGCGGTCAACTCGCGCGCCCGCGACCTGATCGCCCCCCTGCTCCTGCTGCCGCTGCTCGTCCCGGTGATGATCGGGGCCGCCGGTGCGGCCGAGTCGCTGCTGGCCGCCGGCGGGCCGACGTACGACGATTTCGGCAAGTGGATGGCGGTACTCGCTCTCTACGATGTTGTGTTCTGCCTCGTCGGTTACGCCGTCTACGACTTCGTCCTCGAGGACTGACCGCCCCAGATCCCAGATGAGCTTCCGCAGCCCCCGGATCCTTCCCGCGCTCACGGTCGCGGTCCTGACCGCGGGCTTCGCGCTGGTCTTCTTCTACGCCCCCAACGACGCCGACCAGGGCTTCATCCAGAAGATCTTCTACCTGCACGTGCCGCTCGCCACCTGCGCGATGGCCGGCTGGATCGTCGCCGCCGTGCAGGCGATCCTCCACCTGCGCACGGGCAACCCGAAGTGGGACGTGCGCGCCTACGTCTCGATCCACATCTCGGTGATCCTCGGCGTCGCGGTGCTGATCACCGGGGCGATCTGGGCGCGCGCCTCCTGGGGGAAGTGGTTCGTGTGGGATGAGCCGACGCTGGTCAGCTTCCTGATCATCTTCCTCCTGTACTGCACGTACTACCCGCTGCGCTATGCGATCCCGGACCGCGAGCGCCAGGCCCGCTACGCGTCCGTGTTCGCGATCATGGCCGGCGCCTTCGTGCCGCTCAACTTCATCGCCGTGCGGCTCGCCAACACGCTCGTGCATCCGCGCGTCTTCGCGACCAGCGAGGGCGGGCTGCCGCCCAAGATGTGGCTCACGTTCCTCGTCTGCCTCGCCGGGATGGCGCTGCTGTGGCAGACCCTGGTGAGCTTCGAGCTTGCGGCGAAGTCGTCGCGCGCGCGCCTCGGCCGGCTGCGGCGGGCGCTGGAGGGTGACGAGACGAGGGTCGGGCACTCGCGGATCGCCCCGGTCCCGCGCGAGGCGCCGGAGTCGAGCTGATGCCCGCGCTGCCACTCGACGAGGCGGGCAAGTACGTCGCGGGCGCCTACGTGGTCTTCGTCGCCCTGTTGCTGATCTACGTGGCGATCATGGCGGTGCGGCTCTCGCGCATCGACCGCGAGCTCGCCGAGCTCGCGGAATTGGCGGAACGCCGGTCCGCGCAACCGGACGAGGATCGGGAGCGGGTGCCGGCGTGAGCGAGCTCCTGGCCCTCGGCGTCTCGCACAAGACCGCGCCCCTGGAGCTGCGGGAACGGATGGCGCTCACGGAGGGCCGCGCGGTCGGCGTACTCGGCGAGCTGCTCGAGCGCGGCGAGATCCTGGAGGCCGCGGCGATCTCCACCTGCAACCGGACCGAGCTCTACCTCTACGCGGCCGATCCGGTCGGGGCCGAGGCGGCCGCGCTCGGCCTGCTCTCGCGCGAGGCCGACACCCAGCCGACGGAGCTCGTCGGCAGCCTCTACTCGCTGCGCGGGGCGGCGGCGGCCGAGCATCTCTTCCGCGTCACCTCCGGCCTCGACTCGATGATCATCGGCGAGGCCGAGGTGCAGGGCCAGGTCAAGCGGGCCTACGAGCTGGCCCTGGTCGAGGGCTCGACCGGGCCGGTGCTCAACCGCGTGTTCCGCGCCGCGCTCGCCGCCGGCAAGCGGGCCCGCACGGAGACGGGCATCTCCGAGCGCTCGTCGTCGATCCCCTCGGTCGCCGTCGAGCTCGCCCAGCGCACGCTCGGCGAGCTCGAGGATCGCCGGGTGCTGGTCGTCGGCGCCGGCGAGACCGCCGAGCTCACCGCCCGCGCGCTCGCCGCCAAGGGCGTCGAGGCGATCTTCATCGCGAACCGCCACTACGACCGCGCCATCGGCCTGGCCGATCGCTTCGGCGGCCACGCGGTCCGGTTCGAGGCGCTGCCCGAGGAGCTGGTCGGCGCCGACATCGTGGTCGCGTCCACGAGCTCGCCGCACTCCGTGATCGAGCGCGAGGCGCTCGCCGAGGTGATGGAGGCACGCGACGGGCGGCCGTTGCTGCTCGTCGACCTGGCGGTGCCGCGCGACATCCAGCCCTCCTGCCGCGACATCCCCGGCGCGAGCCTCTACGACATGGACGACCTGCAGTCGCTGGTGGAGCGGAACCTCTCCAAGCGCGAGGCCGAGGCGCGGCGGGTTGAGGGGATCCTGCGCTCGGAGCTCGCCCGCTTCGAGCGCTGGCTCTCGGCCCAGGAGGTGACCCCGACGATCACCGCGCTGCACGCCCGCGCCGACGAGGTCGTGCGGCGCGTGCTCGACGAGAACGAGCCGCGCTGGGAGGGCCTCACGGAGGCCGACCGCGAGCGTCTGGCGGTGGCGGCGCGGGCGATCGCATCGCGCCTCCTGCACGAGCCGACCGTGCAGCTCAAGCGCGAGGCGACGAACGACGGGTCCTACGCGAAGGTCGCGGTGCTGCGCGAGCTCTTCGGCCTCGATCCGGACAGCGAGCCGCTCGAGGCGCCCGGGGCCGAGGTCTCCGACCTGCACGAGCGCCGGCGCCGCCGCGGCAGGTGAGCCGGCTGCGGCTGGGCTCGCGCGGCAGCGCGCTCGCGCGAATCCAGGCGCAGTGGGTCGCCGAGGCGCTCGACGGCGCCGAGGTCGTGACGGTGCGCACGGCCGACGCCGACGTCGGCGACAAGGCGCGCTTCGTGAGCGGGATCGAGACGGCGATCCTCGCCGGTGAGGTCGAGATCGGCGTGCACTCGGCGAAGGACCTCCCGGGCGAGCTGCCCGACGGGCTCGCCCTCGTCGGCGTCCCGGGCCGCGAGGACCCGACCGACGCGCTGATCGGCCCGGCCGGCGCGCTCGACGACCTCCCGGAGGGGGCGCGCGTCGGGACCTCGAGCCTGCGCCGGCGCTCCCAGCTCCTGGCCCTGCGGCCCGACCTCGAGATCGCCGAGCTGCGGGGCAACGTGGACACCCGCCTGGGGCGCCTGGAGGCCGGCGACTACGACGCGATCGTGCTCGCCACCGCCGGCCTGGCACGCCTCGGCCGCGCCGGCGAGATCGCCTTCCGGTTCGCGCTCGACGAGCTCACGCCCGCGCCGGGTCAGGGCTGCCTGGCGCTCGAGGCGGCCGTCGGCGACGAGGTCGCCGCGGGTGCTGCCGGGGCGATCTCCGACCGGGCCGCGCTCGCCGAGCTCACCGCCGAGCGCACCGCGGTGCGCGCTCTGGGCGCGAGCTGCGACACGCCGGTCGGCGTCTGCGCACGCTTCGCCGACGACGCGCTCGTCGTGATCGGCTACGCCGGCTCGCCGGAGGGCGACTCGTGGGTGCGCGACCGCGTGGAGGGCGATCCGGACCAGCCGGCGGCGCTGGGCGACGCTCTCGCCGAGCGGATGCTCGCCGCCGGTGCCCGCGAGATCCTCGCGGCCGCGGAGGCGCCGTGAGCGCCCGGCCGGGAGTCGTCTACCTGGTCGGCGCCGGCCCCGGCGACCCCGGGCTGATGACCGCCCGCTCGCTGGCGTTGATCGCGAGCGCCGACGTGATCCTCCACGACCGGCTCATCCCTCCGGCGGCGCTCGCCGGCGCCCGCGCCGACGCCGAGCTCGTCTACGTCGGCAAGCGCCCCGGCGACAACGCCGTCGAGCAGGACGGCATCGAGGCGCTGCTGGTCGACCGGGCGCGGGCGGGGCGGAGCGTGGTGCGGCTCAAGGGCGGCGATCCGTTCGTCTTCGGCCGCGGAGGCGAGGAGGCCGAGGCGCTCGCCGCGGCCGGAATCGACTTCGAGGTCGTGCCCGGGGTGACCGCCGGCGTCGCCGCCCCGGCGTACGCGGGGATTCCGGTGACCCACCGCGACGACGCCTCCGCGGTCGCGTTCGTCACCGGCCACGAGGATCCGGCCAAGCCCGAGACGGCGCTCGACTGGGAGGCGCTCGCGCGGTTCCCGGGAACGCTCGTCCTCTACATGGGGGTCAAGAACCTGCCGCTGATCGCCGAGCGCCTCGCGGCCGCCGGCCGCGACCCGGCCGAGCCCGCGGCGGCGATCGAGCGCGGCACTCTCGACGGGCAGCGCACCGTCACCGCGACGCTGGCCGAGCTGCCCGCCGCGGTCGCCGAGGCCGGCCTCGGGGCGCCCGCGATCCTGCTCTTCGGCAGCGTCGCCGCCCGGCGCGACTCGATCGCGTGGATCGAGCGGCGCCCGCTCTGGGGGCGCACCGTGGTCGTCACCCGCGCCCGCGCCCAGGCGAGCGGCCTGGCGGCGACGTTGCGGGACCTGGGCGCCGAGGTAGTCGAGCTGCCGGCGATCCGGATCGAGCCGCGACTGGACACCGACGCCGTGCGCGACGCGGTCGCCGACCTCCACAGCTACGCGGTGGTGGTGCTGACGAGCCCGAACGGCGTTCACCTGCTGTTCGAGGCGATGGCCGCGCACGGCCGCGACGCGCGCGCGCTCGCGAACGCGAACGTCGCCGCGATCGGCCCGGGCACCGCCCGGGCACTGGCCGCGCACGGGGTGATCGCCGACCTGGTCCCGGAGAGCTACGTCGCCGAGGCCCTCGTCGAGACCCTGACCTCGGTCGAGGTCCGGGGCGCCCCGTGCTGGTCGCTCGGGCGGCCCAGGCCCGCGACGTGATCCCGGAGGCGCTCGCCGAGCGTGGCGCGGAGGTCGACGTCGTGGCGCTCTACGAGACCGTCCGGGAGCCGCCCGACCCCGAGGCGGTCGAGGCGGCGCAGGGCGCCGACTACGTCACCTTCACCTCGTCGTCGACCGTCCGCAACCTGGCGGAGGCGGTCGGCGACCGCTTCCCGCGCTCGGCTCGGGTGGTCTCCATCGGCCCGGTGACCACGGAAGCGGCGCGCGAGCTCGGCATCGAGGTGGCCGTCGAGGCCGAGCGCCACGACATCGAAGGTCTCGTCGAGGCACTGGTCAGCGACGCCGTCGCGCGTTAGGCTCGGCGTCGGTGTCTTCGGGAGCATGGAGCCTGAAGGGGGGTGGGGTCCTCGGACTCGCGCTCCTCGCAGGGCTTGTCTTCGTGCCCGGCGGGGCCGCGGCCCCCGAGGGGCGCCCGGCCCCGTCCGTCACCTGCGCGATGCACTCCGGCTCGCACCGGCTCGTGATTCACGCCCACGAGCTGCGCGAGCGGTTCCACTTCCCGCCGCGGTTGCTCGAGGGCCTGTCACCCCGCGACCGGCATCAACTCCATCGCCTCGAGCGCCAGATCCATCGCACGCCCGCCGAGATCGCGGTCGAGCGGCGCATCGACGAGGTCACCGTCCTCGACAGGACGTCGAGTCCGTTCGAGATCGACCCGTTCGACGTGGAGCCGCCCGGCTCGCTGCGCAACTGCGGCTCGCCGCCCACGGTCGACGCGGTCGACTCGGTCGCGATCGAGCTGGGCAAGCATTCGCGCAGCGCGAACCTGGACCTCGACCTCCGCTACGGCCTGCTCGCGCCCGGCGCCACCGACGAGGGCGACGGCGGCTCGGAGATCGAGCTCGAGGGCAGGCTCGGCGACGGCTACGCGGAGGTCCAGATGACCCGCGGCGCCGACTCGGTCCTCGCGAGGCGAGCCGGCAACGGACGCGGGCAGGGCCCCACGACCGTGAACCTGAACGCCGCCGAGGCCTCGCCCGACGCCGACCTCGAGGTCGGCCATCAATCGCCGGTGCTGGTCCACGGCGGCGGCGGTAACGACATGCTCACCGCCGCCGGCGGCCCGGACGACCCCGACGCCGAGGTCGGGGTGGCGCTCGAGGGCGGCGAGGGCGACGACACGCTGATCGGCGGCGACGGCTCCGACTCGCTCATCGACGGTCCCGGCGACGATCGAATCGACGCCGGGCCTGGCAGCGATGGGGTGATCTCGGTGGGACACGGTCGCGATCACGTCGACTGCGGGCCCGGGTTCGACCTCGTCCTGGTCGCCTCGACCGCCGGCGTGCGCCACTGCGAGAAGGTGCTCACGCTCGACGAGGTGCGCGGCTTCGACGTCGCCGAGATCGAGCCGGGCAAGCTGCCGCTGAAGCGCGTCGCCCGCCCGCGCTGAGCGCCACTGCTTGGAGTTGGCCCGCCCACGCCGGGTAGTGGACGGATGAAGCGACGAAGGAGATGAGCATGGAGAAGCGAGAACTGGGACAGGGCCTCGAGGTATCGGCACTCGGCCTCGGCTGCATGGGGATGTCGGCCTTCTACGGCGAGACCGACGAGTCCGAATCGGAGGCGACGATCCAGCGCGCGCTCGAGCTTGGGATCGACTTCCTCGACACCGCCGAGATGTACGGGCCGTTCCGCAACGAGGAGCTGGTCGGCAGGGCGATCGCCGGCCGCCGCGACGAGTACGTGATCGCGACCAAGTTCGGCGTGCGGCCGGTCCGCGACGACAACGGCGAGTGGACCCGCGTGCTCGACGGCAGCCCGGAGAACGTGCGCCGCTCGGTCGAGGGGTCGCTCGAGCGCCTCGGCACCGACCGGATCGACCTCTACTACCAGCACCGCATGGACCCTGACGTCCCGATCGAGGAGACCGTCGGGGCGATGGGCGAGTTGGTGAAGGAGGGGAAGATCCTCCACATCGGGCTCAGCGAGGCGGCGCCGGAGCGCATCCGCAGTGCGCACGCGACGCACCCGATCACCGCGGTCCAGACCGAGTACTCGCTCTGGACGCGCGACCTGGAGGCGGACATCCTGCCGACCCTGCGCGAGCTCGGGATCGGGCTGGTCGCGTACTCGCCGCTCGGCCGCGGCTTTCTGTCCGGCCGCTTCAAGTCGCCGGAGGAGCTCGACGAGGGCGACTTCCGCCGCAGCGGGCCCCGGTTCACCGGGGACAACCTCGAGGCCAACCTCGCGCTCGCCGCGAAGGTCGAGGAGCTGGCCGCGGAGAAGGACGTCACGCCGGCGCAGCTGGCGCTCGCCTGGGTGCTCGCCCAGGGCGACGACATCGTCCCGATCCCCGGCACCAAGCGGCGCAGCTACCTGGAGCAGAACGCGGCCGCGGTCGACGTCGAGCTCACCGAGGACGACCTCGAGCGGATCGACTCCGAGCTGCCCGAGGCCGCGGGTGACCGCTACGACCGGGCCGGCATGGCCTCGGTGAACATCTAGCCCTGAACGGGAGCGGCGGCCGCGCCGCGGTTAGATTCCGCGGCGTGGCCCGCCCGATCACCTTCCTCTCCGACTACGGGTCGACCGACGAGTTCGCGGGCGTCTGCCGGGCGGTGATCGCCCGGATCGCGCCCGAGGCGCGGGTGATCGACCTGGGGCACGGCATCGCCCGCCACGACGTCCGCCAGGGCGCGACGGTGCTGGCGAACGCCGTCGGCTACGCGCCCGCCGGCGTGCATCTGGCCGTGGTGGACCCGGGCGTGGGCACCCCCCGACGCGCCGTGGCCGTTGCCGCCGCGCAGGAGGACAGGCACTTCGTCGGCCCGGACAACGGCCTGCTCTCGCTGGCGCTCGACCGCTTCGGGGGCGCCGCCCAGGCCGTCGAGATCTCCACCTCGCCCGCGCGCCTGGAGCCGGTCTCGCCGACCTTCCACGGCCGTGACCTGTTCGCCCCGGTCGCCGCCCGGCTGGCGCTCGGCGATGCGCTCGCCGACCACGGCGAGTCGATCGACCCCGGCTCGCTCGAGCGCGTCGACGCGCGGGCGCCCGGCCGTCGCCGACGGCGAGGGCCTCGAGGCCGAGGTCGGGCACGTGGACGCGTTCGGGAACGTCTCGCTGATCGCCACCGCCGCCGACGCGGACGACGCGGGCCTCGCAGCCCGGCAGCCGGCTGAGCGTCGCCGGGCCGAGGCGCTCCGACGAGGCCACCTACGCGCTCACCTTCGCCGACGCCGAGCCCGGCGCGATCGTGCTCCTCGTCGACTCGGCTCGCTCCCTCGCCCTGGCGGTCAACCGGGGCGACGCTGCGCGCACGCTCGAGCTCGAGCGCGGCGATCGCGTGGTGCTGGCCCCGGTGTGAGCGCGTTCGGACAGCCGCACCTCCACCTCCGGAGCACCGGATCGACCAACGACCGCGCCCGCGAGCTCGCGGAGGCCGGGGCGCCGAGCGGAACGGTCGTCACCGCCGGTGAGCAGAGCGCCGGCCGCGGCAGGCGGGGCCGGACCTGGGCGGCGCCGGCGGGCCAGGCGCTGCTCTACTCGGCCATCCTGCGGCCGCTCGAGCTCACCCACGCGCTGCTCCCGCTCGCGGTTCCGGTGGCCGTCTGCGAGGCGGTCGAGGCCGTGGCCGCAGGGAGTCGAGGCGCGGATCAAGTGGCCAAACGACGTCTGGCTCGACGAGGCGAAGGCCGCCGGCGTCCTGATCGAGGCCCGGCCCCCGGATTGGGCGGTGATCGGGATCGGCGTCAACGTTGCGATCGACGCCGCGGACTTCCCGGCCGATCTGCGGTGGCCGGCCACCTCGATCGGCGGCGGCGCCGACGGTCGCCGCGACCCGCGACGCCGTTTCGGACGCCCTGGGCCGCTGGGTCGACGCCCCGGCCGCGGAGGTCCTGGCCGAGTTTCGCCGCCGTGACGCGCTCGTCGGCCGTGAGATCGCCTGGGAGGGAGGCGGGATCGACCCCGGCGCCGGCACGGTGGCCGGCATCGACGAGCGCGGCAACCTGATGGTCGAGCCGGAGGACGGCGAGCCCGTCGCGCTGGGCGCCGGCGAGGTCACCCTGCGCGTCGCGGGCTGATCCGGAGCCAAGTCACAGACTCAGCGGCGCAGCGCGCCTAGGATCGGCCGCGTGTTCGGAGGTAGGAAGAAGCGGGTCGACAAGCTCAGCGCAGGAGCGACGAGCAACCTCGAGAACGGCGAGCAGATCCGGGAGCTCGTGCAGACCCAGACCGGGCAGTCGGCCGCGGCGAACGCGAGCGCGGTCATGAACTCCGAGTTCTTGAGCGCCCAGACCGGCAGGCTGCGCCGCGTCAAGATCAACGCCGCACCGCACATCCTCGTCGCGACCGACGAGAACCTCTACGCGATGACGCTCTCGGGAGCGCGGCTGCTGGACGTCGGCGAGGTGGATATGAAAGTCCCGCTCGCCGACGCCGATCTGAGCCGCGACGGGCGCAAGCTGATCTTCGATGGGGTCACGTTCCACGTGATGGCTCTCTTCGGCGAGCACGCCGACCGGCTCTGCGAGTACGTCGAGAGCCGTCAGAGCGTCTCGCCGGGCGCGAGCGGGGCGGCGCGGTAGGGCCGCCCGTTGGCCGCGGCCTCGAACCGCTCCCGGGCGTCCGGGATCGGTACGTAGTGCGGCTCGAACGCGAAGCCGCCGTAGTGCATCGGGATCACGGCCGCAGCGCCCAGCAGCTCGCCCGCAAGCGCCGCCTGCTCGGGGACCATGGCGGCCGGGAGCGGGCTCGGCGGCTGCTGGTGGGGGAAGTCGACGACGGCGCCGTTGATCGGCGCGAGCACGACGTCGAACGGGCCGGCCCGCCGCGCCATCTGCCACCAGCCGCCGTGAAAGACGGTGTCGCCGAGGTGTAGGACACGCGTGTCGCCCGCCTCGACGAGCCAGGAGACCTGTGGGTCGCCGAGCCCGTCCACGGCCGGCAGCGCCGTGAAGGTGAACGGGCCGACGCCGACCGACTCCCAGATCGCGACCGGCCGTCGTGGGAGCTGCGCCGCGCCGAGCTCGTGCTCGGCCTGTGCCAGCGCCAGATTCGCATCGCCCCACGGTTCGGGGTGGTGGACCACGGCGCCCGGCGCGAGCGCCGCCTCCAGAGCGCCGCGCGTCGGTGTGGTCGCGGTGCAGGTGGCTGACCAGGCCGGCCGCCGCGCCCGCTGACGGCGCGACGACCGCGAGGCAGGTCGACGCTCGGCCGCGGCGGCGCCGAAGCCGGCGAACGTCGCCGCCGGGTCGCCGAGCGGGTCGACCACCACCGTCTCGCCCTCGTGCTCGTACTCCGCCCCCGCCCATCCAAGCCATCGCACGCGCATCGATCGTCCCTCACCTTCTCGTCGTTTAGCGAACGATCGTTCGTACGTTATCATCCTCGCTCATGCCGCGCCGATCCGCAGCCGCCGTCGCCGATACCCGGGGGGAGGTGCTCGACGTCGCGGTGCGCCGGGCCTCCATCGACGGCCTCGAGGGCCTCACCATCGGCCGCCTCGCCGACGAGGTCTCGATGAGCAAGAGCGGGCTCCACGGAATGTTCGGCTCGAAGGAGGAGCTTCAGACAGCGGCTTTCGAGCGCGGCGTCGAGGATTTCACCCGCGAGGTCTGGGAGCCGGTCGCCGGCCGCGATCCCGGCCTCCCGCGCCTGCTCGCGCTGATCGACCGCTGGATCGCCTATCACCGCCGGCGTGCGCTGCCGGGTGGTTGCCTGGTCACCACCGCGACGATCGAGTTCGACGCCCGCCCCGGGCCGCTCCGCGACGCCGTGGCTGCGGCGCGGCGCCGGATGCACGCGGCGCTCGCGGCCGACGTCCGCACCGCGGTCGAGGCCGGCGACGTGCCGGCGGGCACCGATCCCGCCGACGCGGCGTTCACGCTCTACGCGCTCGCCTCGGCGGCGAGCCAGGCGATTCAGCTCGGCGAGCGCGGGGCGGCCGCCCGCGCCCGACGGTGTATGCGCGCCGCGCTGAGCGCCTAGAGATCGACGAGAACCTCGAAGCCGCCGTAGACCATCCGCTTGTAGTCGGCGATGTCGCCCGCCGGGTCCATGAGGGCCTTCATGCGGTCGTCGTCCATGACCTTCGCGTTGACCTCGTCGCGATGGGCCCGCGACTCGTAGGCGATCCAGGCGAAGACCACGGTCTCGTCGTCCTCGAGCTGCACGCTCTGCGGGAACGACGTGAGCTCGCCGGGCTTGACGTCCTCAGCGATGCACTCGGTGTAGTCGAGCGCGCCATGCTCCTTCCACAGAGCGCCCGCCGTACTCGCGATCTCCCGGTAGCGATCGATGTTCGCCTTCGGTAGGGGCATCACGAATCCATCCACGTAACCGGCCATCTGGCTCCTCCTTCGAGAGATTGGGTCTGGTCTAGCGACCGGCGCTGGCTCGGAAACTCATCGGCGCTCGGGAGGATCAGCCCTCGGGCAAATCAGCGCGACGACGGTTCGTTAGCGCCTTTGGCGTCGGCCGCGGACTCGGCCTCCCGCTCCTTGCTCTCTGACTCCTCGATGTCCTCGAGGCGCTCGCGCTCGGGCTGGCCGTTGGCGGGCTCGGCCTTGGCGTCGCCGCCCTTCGAGCGCCGCCGCCGGCGCTTGCCGCCGCCGGCCTTCGGGAAGTTCCGCAGCAGCTCGCGCGCGACGGCCGAAGGCTTGCGGGCCATGCGCATCCGGGCCCCGCGCAGGACCTCCTCGGCCTCGGGCGTGTGCGCGACCGCGGCGGCGAGCAGCGACACCGCGAGGCGCCGGTCCTGCTGGCGGGCGGCGTGCACGATGCGGCGGGCGTTGCGCCCATGGGCGCGTCCGGAGGAGTTGACGAACAGGCCGAGCAGGCGCTTGGTCTCGGGCCAGCGCTGGACGGCGTATTCCTCGTGCAGCTCGCGGGTGATCTCGGCCAGGCGCCAGACCCACGCCTGCGCCTGGTCGCGCCGGCCGATCCGCTTCTCGGCGAGCGCCTGAAGCAGGATCCGGGCGCCGGCGCGGCGATCCTCGCGGGGCCAGGCGGCGACCACCTCGACCGCGTCGTCGAAGGCCTCGGCCTCGCGCAGCGCGGCGACCTCGGCGAGCGCCTTCAGGCGCAGCTGTTGGCTGCGGTTGCGCTGCAGGCAGGTGAGCAGGAAGCGGCGGCGCAGCTCCTTGGCCTGGTCGTGCTGGATCATCGCCTTCGCGCGGCGCCAGTTCGCGGCGTTCACGCGCGCCCCGGCCAGTGCGGCCCAGGCGTGCTGCTCGGAGTAGTTGAGGTTCTCGACAGCGATCCGCCAGAGCTCCCGCTCGAGCACCGCGAGCCGGCGCTCGGGGTCGGCCGAGACCGGGACGACGCGGCGCTCGACGCGCACCCGGCGTCCGCGCCCGCGGCGCACCGGGCCGACGACGATCGCCCCGCCGCGGTAGACGTCGCGGTCGAGCAGGCTGTGCAGGGTGACGATCGTCTCGTCGCTGGTCGTCGCGGGGTGGACCAGGTCGATCACCAGGCCGGCCTCCTTGCCGGGGTTGCGGCGGGTCACGCGGCCGACGCGCTGCTGGTAGACGCGCCGCGAGGCGGTCGGCGCCAGGTGCATGCAGATCGTCGCCCGCGGCGAGTTCCAGCCCTCGGCGAGCAGCATCGCGTTGCAGAGCACGTCGACCTCACCGCGCTCGAACCCGGCGAGGATCTCGGCCAGCTCGCGCTTGGGGGTCTCGCCGGAGACGGCCTGCGCGTTGATGCCCGCCTTGCGGAACGCGGCGGCGACGTTGTTGGCGTGCCTGACGCCGGCGGTGTAGACGACACCCGGGACGCGCTTGAATCGCGACTGATAGAGGTCGGCGATCGCGACGTTGAAGGGCTCCTGATCGAGCAGCGCGGCGAGCTCTTCCTGGTCGAAGTCCTGGTCGACCTCGCCGCGGCGCAGTGGCACCTTGGCGATCGTCCGCACGCCGGGGCCCGGGGGGATCCGGATGCAGCGCAGCGGCGCGATCACCCCTCGGCGGGCCGCCTGGGCGAGGTCGAAGCGCGAGGTCTGGGTTGGGAAGAGGTCCGCGACGTGGCGCGCGATCAGCGCGCCGGTGGCGGTCATGCCGATGAACACGGGCCCGGTCCAGTTGCGGATGCAGGCGCTCGTCTTCTCGCCGAGGGCCGTGTGGGCCTCGTCGCAGATCACGATCGAGTAGGCGTCGGATACGCGCCCGGCGTTGCGCACGAACCACTGGTAGGTCTCGACCGTGACCGGCCCGTAGGGGTGGTCGGCGCCGTCGAGCAGCGGCGGGGAGAGGCGCTCCTTGTAGCCGCGATCGGAGATCTCGCCGATGAACTGGTCGACGAGGTTGCGGCGGTGGGTGAGGATCAGCACGCCGCCCGTGCGCGACGCGTCGATGAAGCCGACCGCGGCGACGGTCTTGCCGGCGCCGGTCGCGTGCTCGAACCAGAAGCGGCGGTCCGCGCCCGGGTCCTCGGGGGCCTCGGCGACGGTCTCCTCCGCCTCGTCCTCCGGCTCCTCCCAGTCCTGGGGCTCCTCGTCCGGCGCGAGGACCTCGTCCTCCTCGTCGAGCTCGGCAACCGTGGCGCCGTTTCCGTTCGAGCCCTCGCCGTTGGCGTGGCCGGCGGCCTTCGAGCCGTTGCGGCCGTTGGGCTCGCCGTGCTCGTCGGTCCCCTCGACCTCGGCGACGATCGCCGCCAGGGTGCCGGAGAGCGCGTCGACCTGGTGCTCGTTGAGCTCCGCCCCGTCGAGCAGCTTCGGCGGCTCCTCGGCCAGCAGGCGCTCGAGGCCGAGCAGCAGCGAGTAGTTGCGCCGCCACTCGAACGAGGGCGCCTCGGCGCCGCCGTCCAGCTCGGTCAGGGCGTCGTCGACCGCCAGGCGGCGGGCGGTGCCCGGCGCCAGCTCGGCGATCGTCTCGTCCGCGACCAGGATCGGCTCGCGGGAAAACTCCCGGGCCCGATCGAGGTCGGTTTCGCTCAACTCGCCAGCCGCGCTCGCGGCTACGTCAGTGGTATTGGCCATGGGCAAGGGGAAATGCGGTCCCGCGCAAGCCGCTGATCCGGGTCCGGAGCGGCGAGCGAAGTAAGCTCGGGAGAGACGTGCGTCGGGCCGAGTACCCCTCCGGCCGGACCGACATCCGCCCCACGGTCCAAGAACAACGGGACCAGGGGTTATTGAACCACAACGGGCAGGCGATGCGTTCTAAAACGAAGGTTCTGGTGACGGCGGCGGTCGCGATTGCGGTCATTGGACTCGTGGTCTGGGGCGTGAGCAGCGGCGGCGGCGACGCCACCGACGCGGGCTCTGCGAACCCAACCTCCGCGGCTACGGACTACAGCGCGGCCCTCGCCGGGGCACCGGCGCCGCTCGCCCGCCTCTACGCGATGGGCGACGCGATCATCCCCGGCGGGGCAGACACCTTCGAGTCCGAGCTCGCGAAGCTCCACGGCCACCCGGTGGTCGTCAACAAGTGGGCCTCGTGGTGCGGGCCGTGCCGCTTCGAGTTCCCGTTCTTCCAGCAGCAGGCCGCCAAGCAGGGCAAGCGAGTCGCGTTTCTCGGCGTGGACAGCGACGACGACACCGACGCCGCGAAGACCTTCCTCAAGGAGCTGCCGCTTGCCGTACCCGAGCGTCTCCGACCCGGACAAGGACGTCGACAAGCTGATCAAGGGCTACTACAACCCCTCGACCGCGTTCTATGACGCCGACGGCAACCTCGTCTACACCCATCAGGGCACCTACCGCTCCGAGCAGGATCTGGCGGCCGACATCCAGCGCCATCTGAGCTGATCGATAATCCGTTCATGACCCATCGAGTCCGGACATGGCTCTGGCTCTGGCTCATCCTCGCCGCCGGGTTGGCGGCCGTCCCGACGCTGGCCGCGGGGCAGACATCGGACACGGTCCCGTCGATCGAGCTCAACGGATCGATCGACCCCGCGACCGAGAAGTGGATCGGCTCGGCGCTCGACCAGGCGGCCGACGACGACGCCCCGCTGGCGATCATCCGGATCGACACGCCCGGTGGGCTCGAGGAGTCGATGCGGGCGATCGTCAAGGACATCCTCGACGCGCCGATGCCGGTCGTCGTCTACGTCTCGCCCAACGGCGCGCGGGCGGCCTCGGCGGGTGCGTTCATCACCGAGGCCGGCGACGTGGCCGCGATGGCGCCGCAGACCAACATCGGCTCGGCCAGCGCGGTGACCTCGACCGGGGGCGACATCGGCGGCACCCTCGGGCAGAAGATCGAGAACGACGCCGCGGCCTTCATCCGGGCGCTCGCGCAGTCCCACGGCCGCGACGGCACCGTGCCGGGCGAGATGGTCACCGAGGCCAGGAACGTGACCGCCACCGAGGCGCTCGACGCCAACGCGATCGACCTGATCGCCTCCGACCAGGACGACCTGCTCACCCAGCTCGACGGCTTCGCGGTCAAGGGCCCGAAGGCGACCACGCTCCATACCGCGGGGCTGCAGATCGACGAGCGCGATCTCCCGTTCACCTACAAGCTGCTCCAGCTCCTCGTCAACCCGACGATCGCCTACCTGCTGCTCCTCCTCGGCCTGGTGGGGATCGCGATCGAGATCTTCAGCCCGGGCCTGATCTTCCCCGGCCTGCTCGGCGCGGTCGCGTTGCTGCTCGGCGCCTACGGCAGCGCCCAATTGCCCGTGACCGCGATCGGGATCGCGCTCCTGGTCCTTGGGCTCGCGCTGATCCTCGCCGAGGCGCATCTGCCGACCCACGGCCTGCTCGGCGTGGTGGGGGTGATCGCGCTGGCGGTGTCCGGGCTGCTGCTGTTCAACACCAATTCCGACACGTTCGAGGTTTCGGCGCCCGTTGTGATCGTGGTGGCCCTGCTGCTCGGCTCCGGCCTCGCGTTCGGGGTCGCCAAGGCCGTGCAGGCTCGCGGAGAGCCGGTGCAAACGGGCGTCGAGGAGCTCGTCGGGTCCAGCGGCGACGTGCGCGTGCCGCTCACGCCCGTCGGCCAGATCTACGTGGAGGGAGCGCTCTGGCGCGCGAAGCTCAGCGACGACGCGGCCGACGTCGACGCCGACCTGGTCCGAGAACGCGGCGCTAGAGTGCGAGTCGAGGCGGTCGAGGGGCTGACGCTCCGCGTCCGGCCGCTGGCCGAGGTCGAAGCAACCGAGCAAGGAGCCGCCACATGACAGTTGCCATCGCGATCGTCGCCGTCGTCGCGATCCTGCTGCTGATCATCCTCTTCGCGGCGATTCGGATCCTGCGCGAGTACGAGCGCGGCGTGATCTTCCGCCTCGGCCGGCTGATCGCCCAGAAGGGCCCGGGGCTGATCCTGCTGATTCCGTTCATCGACCAGATGGTCCGCATCGACCTGCGGACGATCACGCTCAACGTCCCGCCGCAGGAGGTCATCACCAAGGACAACGTCACCGTGCGCGTCAACGCGGTCGCCTACTTCCGGGTGATCGACCCGAACAAGTCCGTCACCGAGGTCGAGAACTTCCTGCTCGCGACGTCGCAGATCGCCCAGACGACGCTGCGCTCGGTGCTCGGGAAGGCCGAGCTCGACGCCCTGCTCTCCGAGCGCGAGCGCCTCAATGTCGAGCTGCAGCAGATCATCGACGAGCAGACCGAGCCCTGGGGGATCAAGGTCTCGACGGTCGAGGTCAAGGACGTCGAGCTGCCCGCCGACATGCAGAAGGCGATGTCGCGCCAGGCGGAGGCCGAGCGCGAGCGCCGCGCCAAGATCATCGCCGCCGACGGCGAGTTCCAGGCCGCCGAGAAGCTCTCCCAGGCCGCCAACATCATCAGCATCAACCCGGCGACGCTGCAGCTGCGCTACCTGCAGACGCTGGTCGAGATCGGCCAGACCAACAGCTCGACGGTCGTCTTCCCGCTGCCCCTCGACCTGATCAAGCCGCTGGTCGAGCGGCACGCGACGCCCAGCGTCCCGGCGCCTGTGAACCCGCCCCCACCGCCCCCGGCCGAGCCGCCGCCCGAGTCCTAAGCTGGCCTCACCGGACGTCCGCATCGAGCAGCTCACGGGCCTGCGGGTGATCCTCGCGCCCGGCCGCGCCGAGCGCCCTGACGCCTTCGACCCGAGCCCGGCTGAGCCGCGACCGGATGCGGCCGAGCGCTGTCCGTTCTGTGAGGGGCGCGAGGACCGCACCCCTCCGGAGCTGTGGGCGAATCGGCCGGGAGGCGGCGCCCCGGACACCCCGGGGTGGACGGCGCGTTCGGTCCCAAACCTCTATCCCGGTGCTCGCCCCCCACGAGGCCGAGCACCCGGCCACCGAGCAACGGGCCCTGGAATCGGGCATCACGAGCTCTATCGACCCCCTCGGCGCCGCCACCCGCGGCCAGGCCGACCTGTTCCGCTCGCAGCCGGCCACCGGCGCCCACGAGGTGATCATCAGCGGCCCGGAGCACGAGACCTCGCTCGCGGGGCTGACGCCGGAGCGCCTCGCCGGTGCCGTCGCGGCGTGGCGTGAGCGGATGCGCGCCCACGCGGACGCCCCGTACGTGCACCTGATCGTCAACGAGGGCCCGGCGGCGGGCGCGTCGCTGGAGCACTCCCACGCGCAGCTGTACGCGCTCGACTTCGTGCCCGCGACGATCGCCCGCGAGCGCGAGCGCACGACGGCGTACCACGAGCGGACCATGGGCGCCCACCTGCTGGCCGACGTCGCCACCGAGGAGGTCCGCCGGCGCGAGCGCCTCGTCGCGGTCGACGACGAGGCGTTGCTCGTCTGTCCGTGGGCGTCGCGCTCGCCCTTCGAGCTCCGGGTGATCCCACGCACGACGGCGCCGCGGTTCGAGGACGACGACCGCGGCGCGGCGATGCTCGCGACCGCGCTGCGGGCGCTCGCCGGCGCGCTCGGCGCCGTGCCGCAGTTCAACCTCTGGGTCCGCACCGCGCCTCGCGGATCCGACGAGTTCTGCTGGCACCTGGACATCGTTCCCAGGCTCACGGTGGCGGCGGGCTTCGAGCTCGGCACGGAGGTCCCGATCAACGTTTACGCGCCCGAGCGCGCGACCTCGGACCTTCGCGCTGGGCTCGCCTGACGCAGTGAGGACGCTCCGCAAGCCGCTCTCCTGGTTGGCTTCGCCGTTCGCCTACGCGAGCGCCCGGGTTGCGATCGCGGGGCGCTGCCGCGTGCTGAGCGGCCCGTTCGCCGGCCTGCGCTACCCGCCGAGCTTCGTGCCGCTGCAGCTCTTCGCCGGCCCGTACCAGGTGGGGAGCTTCGAGCTCGAGCTGCACCCGGCGGTCGAGCGGATCGCGGCGGCGGGACCGGCGACCGTGGTGAACGTCGGCTCGGCGGAGGGCTATTACGCCGTCGGCATGGCGCTGCGGGCGCCCGCAGCGCGGGTGATCGGGTTCGAGCTCGACGCGGATCTCCGCGCCGCTGCGGCCCGGCTGGCGGTCGCCAACGGGGTCGCCGACCGGCTCGACCTGCGCGGCCTCTGCACGGTCGGCGAGCTGGCGGCGCTGGAGCCCGCCCCCGGCGGGCCGACGGCGGTGATCATGGACTGCGAGGGCGCGGAGAGCGAGCTCGCGGACCCCGAGCGGGTCCCGTGGCTGCTCGGCGCGACGCTCGTGATCGAGCTTCACCCGGCAATCGACGCCGACGTCCGCGAGCGCCTCGTGGCTCGGCTCGAGGCGAGCCACGAGCTCGAGGTCGTGGGCACCGAGATCCGCCGCGCGAGCCAGTTCGATGCCCAGCTGCGCCCGATCCGCGGCCTGCGCCGGATCGATCGCGAGCTGATCGTGGCGGAGTTTCGCGACGGGCCGCAGGACTGGCTCGTCGCCACCCCGCGGGCTTGATCGCTGCTCTAGCCTGCGCCGCTGCGAACGACGACGAGGAGGTCCAGGTGGCGGTCGAGCAGGCGCTGGCGCAGTTCAAGGAGACGGAGGGCGGGGAGTCGTTTCGGCTTCAGAACTCGAAGCTGCTCAAGGTGGAGCTCGCCGGCGAGGAGATCCAGACCAAGCTCGGCTCGATGGTCGCCTACCAGGGCGACGTGCACTTCGAACACGCCGGGTCGGGCGGGCTGTCGCGCATGCTGAAGAAGGCGGTCACCAACGAGGGGACCCAGCTGATGAAGGTGACCGGCACCGGCGAGGTCTTCCTCGCCGACACCGCGCAGGAGATCCAGCTGCTGCAGCTCGCCGGCGAGCGGATCACCGTCAACGGCCCTCACGTGCTCGCGTTCGAGTCCGGGATCGACTGGGACATCAAGCGGGTGGAGGGCGCGTCCGGGGCGCTGTCGGGCGGCCTCTACAACATGGAGCTCTCCGGGACCGGGACCGTGGCGCTGGTGACCGACGGGCCGCCGGTGATGATCGAGCTCGACGGCACGGAGACCTTCGCCGACCCCCAGGCCGCGATCACCTGGTCGGAGGGCGTCACGAGCTCGGTGAAGACCGATGTCAACCTCAAGACCTTCATCGGGAAGGGGTCGGGTGAGACCGTCCAGCTCGCGTTCTCCGGCCGTGGCTGGCTGCTGATTCAGCCCTCCGAGGGCCGGGTCGCGGCGGCGGGCAAGGGCGGCGGCGCGGCGGGCGCTCTCGGCAACCTGCTCGGCGGCTGATCCGGGGGCGAGGGTCGGCGCCGGTAGTCTGGCCGGTCGATGCCCCCGACAAAGCGACCCTTTCCTCGTTTCGTCGCCGACGCTTCCCAGGAGGGCCGTCCCTACGGCCGCTGGGAGGAGCGCCTGCGCGCCGAGTTCGCGCGCGGCTGCGAGCCGCTCGCCACGGAGGCGGGGTCGCCGCTCGACCCGATGACGGTCCGATGGTTCCCGGACCGCTCCTGGGGCGGGCGCGTGTACGTGCCGGCGAGTGGCCGGGCCGCCGAGGCGACGCCGGACGAGGACGGCGAGTCGGTGCTGGCCGAGTACTTCGGCTGGGTGTCGTTCGCTCCCGGCACCGACGGCGACGAGCCCGAGGACCTGCGCTCGCGGGTCGACTTCACCGACGTCACCGCCGAGAGCAACCCGGACTGGCGGATCGACCTCAACGACGACGTGATCGGCGGCTGGCGCACGGACGGCGGGCGCGGTGGCGACGTGACCCTCGTCTGGGGCCTGCCGTTGGTCCGCGGCGCGGTCGCCGCGACGGCCGAGATCGACGGCGAGCCGCTCGACCAGGCCGCCGTCACCGACGGTCGGTTCACCCTGATCGCGGTTGACGCCGTTCACGGCTTCGGCGACGACCTGTATCTCGAGGTCAAGCTCTGGGATCGCTCGGTGCGCCAGCTCGCCTCCGAAAGCCTCTACGCGGAGGCGGAGTCCGACGACGAGGAGCCCGCCCCCGAACCAGAGGAATGAGGCGCCGGCTCGGAGCGACGCTCGCCGCGATCGCGCTCGTCGGAGTAGCGGTCGCGGTGCTGCTGTTGGTCATCGACGGCGGCGAGGGCACGGCGGCCCCACGGGCGGCGCAACCGGCCGATGCGCAGGCGGCGCCGGCGCCTGCGCCGGGCGCGAAGGCCCCGGCGAAGCCCTCCAAGCCCCGCGCGATCCACTTCACCGTCTCGGCGAGCGGCGACCTGCTCATGCACCAGCCGCTGCTCGACCGGGCGCGGGCCAACGGCGGCGGGCGCGAGTACGACTTCGCGCCGTTCTTCCAAAAGCTCAAGCCCTACATCGCGAAGGTCGATCTCGGCCTCTGCCACGTGGAGACGCCGATGGGCCCGGGCCCGCCGACGACCTACCCGATCTTCAACACCCCGACCGGGCTCGCCGCGTCGATCCACCGCAGCGGTTGGGACGCCTGCGATACGGCCTCCAACCATTCGCTCGACGGGGGCCAGGCCGGCATCAACGGCACGGTCAAGGCGCTGCACAAGAGCGGCGTCGAGCACACCGGTTCGTTTAAGTCCAAGCACGCCCACAACAAGCCCACGATCCTCGACGTGCACGGGGTGAAGATCGGCTACGTCGCCTACACCGACGCCACCAACGGCTTCGTCCCGCCGCACCCGTGGTCGCTCGACACCTATCCCGCCAGCAACCCGAAGGCCGGTGCGAAGGCGATCATCCACGACGCGCGCAAGGCCCGGGACGCGGGCGCCGACGCCGTCATCGTCCAGTTGCACTGGGGCACGGAGAACTCGCAGAGCCCCAACTCCTCGCAGCGCGCGGTGGCGAAGAAGCTCACCGGCGCGAAGGTGATCACCGCCGTGGTCGGCCAGGGCCCGCACGTCGTGCAGCCGATCGAGCGCATCAACGGCAAGTTCGTGGTCTTCAGCGAGGGCAACCTGGTCTCCAACCAGGGGGCGTCGACCGGCCTGCCGACCGCGACCCAGGACGGGATCGTCGCCCTGCTGCACTTCAAGGCGGTCGGCGACCAGGTCGCCGTGCGCCGCGTCAAGTACGTGCCGATCTGGGTCCACCGGGGCGACTACGTCGTGTTGCCCGCGAAGCCGTCGAAGGGCGGCGAGCTGCGCGGCTCGTACAACCGCACGGTCGGGGTCGTGGGCCACGGTAAGGGCTTCGGACCGGAGTTCTGAGCGAGTAGATTCGGCGGAGGCCGTGGACGACGCAGCGACGATCGAGCTCGGACCCCAGGGGGCGACGGCCGAGCAGGTCGTGGCGGTGGCCCGGGACGGCGAGCGCGCGACGCTCTCGGCCGCGGCGCGCGCGGCGATGGAGGAGACGGCCGACGTGGTCGCCCGGCTCGCCGCCTCCGACGAGCCCGCCTATGGGATCTCCACCGGCTTCGGCTCGCTCGCTCACACGCGGATCCCGGCCGACCGCCGGGCCGACCTGCAGCGCGCGCTCGTGCGCTCGCATGCGGCTGGAATGGGGCCGCCCGTCGAGCGCGAGGTGGTGCGGGCGATGGTGTTCCTGCGCGCCCGCTCGCTGGCGATGGGCCGGTCGGGAGCGCGGCCGCTGCTCGCCGAGGCGATGCTGGCCATGCTCGCCGCGGGCCTCGACCCGGTGGTCCCCGAGCATGGCTCGCTCGGCGCCTCCGGCGACCTGGCGCCGCTCGCGCACTGCGCGCTGGCGCTGATCGGCGAGGGCGAGGTCTTCGACGCGGCCGGCGACCGGGTGCCGGCGGCCGCGGCGCTCGCGGAAGCGGGCATCGAGCCGCCCGAGCTCGGCCCGAAGGAGGGGCTCGCGCTCATCAACGGCACCGACGGGATCCTCGGCATGCTCGTGCTCGCCCTCGCGGACGTCGATCGCCTGCTCCGGGCCGCCGACGTCGCCGCCGCGATGAGCACCGAGGCGCTGCTCGGCACGGACCGCGCCTTCGCGGCGGACCTCGTCGCGCTGCGCCCCCACCCCGGACAGGCGGCGAGCGCGGCGAACCTGCGCCGGCTGCTCGACGGCTCGGCGATCGTCGCCAGTCACCGCGAGGGTGACTCGCGGGTCCAGGACGCCTACTCGGTCCGCTGCACACCGCAGGTCCACGGCGCAGCCCGCGACACGGCGGCCTACGTGCGCTCGGTCGCCGAGGCCGAGCTGCGCTCCGCGATCGACAACCCGATGGTGCTCCCGGACGGGCGGGTCGAGTCGTGCGGCAACTTCCACGGCGCGCCGGTCGCGCTCGCGTGCGACTTCCTCGCGATCGCGGTCGCCGACGCCGGCTCGATCAGCGAGCGGCGCACGGATCGGCTGCTGGACGCGAGCCGCTCCCACGGCCTGCCGCCGTTCATGGCCACGGATCCGGGCGTGGACTCCGGGCTGATGCTGAGCCAGTACACCCAGGCGGCGATGGTGGCCGAGAACCGCCGGCTCGCCGCGCCGGCCGCGGTCGACTCGCTGCCGACGAGCGCGATGCAGGAGGACCACGTGTCGATGGGGTGGGGGGCCGCTCGCAAGCTCCGCGTCGCGGTTGACAACCTGCGCCGCATCCTCGCCGTCGAGCTCACCGCCGCCGCGCGCGGAGTCGAGCTGCGCGCCCCGCTGGAGCCAGCCGCCGGCACCGGCGCGGGGCTCGGGGCGGTGCGCGCGGTGGTGCCGGGCGCAGGCCCGGACCGCTGGCTGGCGCCCGAGCTCGAGGCCGTGGACGTCCTGCTGCGCTCGGACGACCTGCTCGACTCCGTCGACGACGCCGTCGGGGCGCTCCTGTGAAGCGGAGCGAAGCGCAGCGAACCGCGCCGCTGTTGAGGCGCCTGGTATGAGCGCGGTCGACGCGAGCGTGGCCGAGGCCTTCCGCCGCGACGGCGCGGTGCCGATCCGCGGCCTGCTCGACGACGCGCAGGTCGAGACGCTGCGGCAGGGGATCGAGCGCAACCGCGCCGAGCCCGGTCCGCTCGCCCAGGGCCACGGCGCCGACCGGAGCTTCTTCGAGGACTTCTGCAACTGGGACCGGATCGCCGAGTACGAGGAGGTGATCCGCGGCGCCGAGCTCGGGCGGGTCGCCGCCGAGCTCATGGGCAGCGGCACCGTGCGGCTCTTCCACGACCACCTGTTGGTCAAGGAGGCCGGCAGCACCGAGCCCAGCCCGTGGCACCAGGACCAGCCCTACTACTGCGTCGACGGCAGGCAGAACGTGTCGTTCTGGATCCCGGTCGACCCGGTGGCGCGGGAGAACACGCTCGAGTTCGTCGCGGGTTCGCAGGCCGCGGGCACCTGGTACATGCCGCGCACGTTCATGTCGCAGACCGCGCTCGTCTTCGACGAGGGCGAGCTGGAGAACGTCCCGGACATCGAGGCCGACCGGTCGGCTCACGACATCCTCGGATGGGAGCTGGAGCCCGGCGACGCCGTCGCCTTCCACATGCTCACCCTGCACCAGGCCGGCGGCTCGCCGACCCTGCGCCGGGCGTTCTCGGTGCGCGTGCTGGGCGACGACGCCACCTACGCCCCGCGCCCGCACCCGACGAGCCCGCCGTTCCCCGGCATCGACTCCGAGCTCGACGACGGCGACCCGTTCGACGCGCCGCGGTTCCCGGTCCTCTACGCGGCGGAGGGAGCGTCGTGAGCGGCCCGCGCGAGGTCCGCGCCCCGACCGGCGCCGAGCTCTCCTGCCGGGGCTGGCCGCAGGAGGCGGCGCTGCGGATGCTGATGAACAACCTGGACCCGGACGTCGCCGAGCGCCCGGACGACCTCGTCGTCTACGGCGGCACGGGGCGGGCGGCTCGCTCCTGGGACGCCTTCGACGCGATCGTCAGCGAGCTGCGCGCCCTCGCCGACGACGAGACGCTGCTCGTTCAATCCGGCAAGCCCGTCGGCGTCTTCCGCACCCACGAGTGGTCGCCGCGGGTGCTGATCGCGAACTCGAACCTGGTCGGGGAATGGGCGAACTGGGACGAGTTCCGGCGCCTCGAGGCGCTTGGGCTGACGATGTACGGGCAGATGACCGCCGGCTCCTGGATCTACATCGGCAGCCAGGGGATCGTCCAGGGCACCTACGAGTGCTTCGCCGAGATCGCCCGGCGGCGGTTTGGCGGCAGCCTCGCGGGGACGATCACGCTCACGGCCGGCCTCGGCGGCATGGGCGGCGCGCAGCCGCTCGCGGTGACCATGAACGAGGGGGTCGCGCTCTGCGTCGAGGTCGATCCCGAGCGCATCCGCCGGCGCCTGGAGACGCGCTACCTCGACGAGCGGGCCGACGACCTGGACGACGCGATCGATCGCTGCATCGCGGCGAAGACCGAGCGCCGCGCGCTCAGCGTGGGGCTGTGCGGGAACGCCGCCGAGGTGATTCCCGAGCTTCTGCGACGCGGCTTCGAGGCGGACATCGTCACCGACCAGACCTCGGCGCACGACCCGCTCGTCGGCTACATCCCGGCGGGGCTCTCGCTCGCGGAGGCCGACGAGCTGCGCGAGCGCGATCCCGACGAATACATCACGCGCGCCCGGGCCTCGGCCGCGGCGCACTGCTTCGCGATGGTCGGCTTCAAGGACGCGGGCGCAGAGGTTTTCGACTATGGCAACAGCCTGCGGCGCGAGGCCGAGCTGGGCGGCTTCGAGCGCGCCTTCGAGTACCCCGGGTTCGTGCCCGCCTACATCCGGCCGCTGTTCTGCGAGGGGAAGGGACCGTTTCGCTGGGCGGCCCTCTCCGGCGACCCGGCCGACATCGAGGCCACCGACCGGGCGGTGCTCGAGGAGTTCCCCGAAGACGAGGCGCTCGCGCGCTGGATCCGGATGGCCCGCGAGCGCATCGCCTTCCAGGGGCTGCCGGCGCGGATCTGCTGGCTCGGCTACGGCGAGCGCCGCCGGCTCGGGCTGCGCTTCAACGAGCTCGTCCGCAGCGGCGAGATCAGCGCCCCGATCGTGATCGGCCGCGACCACCTCGACTCGGGCTCGGTGGCGTCGCCGTACCGCGAGACCGAATCGATGCTCGACGGCTCGGACGCGATCGCCGACTGGCCGCTGCTCAACGCGCTCGTCAACACGGCCTCGGGGGCGAGCTGGGTGAGCATCCACCACGGCGGGGGGGTCGGCATCGGGCGCTCGATCCACGCCGGGATGGTGTGCGTCGCCGACGGCACCGAGCTCGCCGCCGAGAAGCTCGACCGGGTGCTCACCGCCGACCCCGGGACCGGCGTCATGCGCCACGCCGACGCCGGGTACGAGCGCGCGATCGAGGTCGCCGCGGAGCGCGGCGTGCGCATCCCGATGGCGCCGAGCGAGTGACCGTCCTGCCGATCCGCGAGATCGGGGATCCGGTGCTCCGCGACCGGGCTCGCGAGGTCACGGCCGAGGAGCTGGCCTCGCCCCGGGTGCAGACGCTGATCGACGACATGATCGAGACCAAGCGAGCGGCCAACGGCGCCGGCATCGCCGCCCCGCAGGTCGGCGAGTCCCTGCGGATCGCGATCGCGGAGGTCCAGCCGAACAACCCGCGCTACCCGTACAAGCCGCCGATCCCGCTCACCGTGCTGGTCAACCCGGTACTCGAACCGCTCGACGACGAGCTGGCGGCGATCAACGAGGGCTGCCTCTCGGTGCCGGACCTGCGCGGCGAGCTGGCCCGCCACGTCAACGTCCGCGTGCGCTACCTGGACCGCGACGGGGCCGAGCGCACCGAGGTCAAGCGCGGCATCACCGCCGGCACCTTCCAGCACGAGGTCGACCACCTCGACGGCATCCTCTTCGTCGACCGCGCGGACCCACGCACGCTCAGCACCTGGGAGCACTACGACCGCTACGCCCGCGAGGACTTCGAGCGCCGCGCGCACCAGCTGGTGCAGCGAGCGGGACAGTGACGCGGAGCGAAGCGAAGCCGAGCCGCGCCGCTGTTGAGGCGCCTGATGTGACCGTCTACTGGTGTGAGCTCGCCTGGCTCGGCGGCGAGCGGGCGGAGCCGGGAGTGGTGGTCGAGGTCGATGGCGATCGGATCGCCGCCGTGCGCGCGGGGGCGCCCGAGCCGCCCGCGGGCGCCGAGCGCCTCGACGGGCTCACGCTGCCCGGGTTCGCCAACGCGCACTCGCACGCCTTTCACCGCGCGCTTCGCGGGCGCGCCCAGGGCGGGCGCGGGAGCTTCTGGACCTGGCGCGAGCGGATGTACGAGGTCGCCGCGCGCCTCGACCCGGAGAGCTACTTCCGCCTCGCCCGGGCGACCTTCGCCGAGATGGCGCTCGCGGGCGTCACGGCGGTCGGCGAGTTCCACTACGTGCACCACGAACCCGGCGGCCGCCCGTACGCGAACCCCAACGAGCTCGGCGCGGCGATGCTGGCCGCCGCCGGCGAGGCCGGGATCCGCATCACACTGCTCGACGCCTGCTACCTGCACGGCGGCGTCGCCGAGCCGCTGAGCCCGGTGCAGGAGCGCTTCTCCGATGGCACCGCCGCGGCCTGGGGCGAGCGCGTCGCCGAGCTCGCCGACGCGCCCGGGGCCCGCATCGGCGCCGCGATCCACAGCGTCCGCGCGGTCGACCCGCAGGCCTGCGCGACCGTCGCCGAGTTGGGCGGCCGAGCGCGAGCGACCGCTCCACGCGCACGTCTCCGAGCAGCCGGCCGAGAACGAGGCCTCCATCGGCGCGTTCGGCAACACGCCGACCGCCGTGCTCGAGGGTGCCGGCGCGCTGGGGCCGCGCTTCACGGCGGTGCACGCCACGCACCTCACCGAGGCCGACATCGCCGCGCTCGGCACGACCGCCTGCTGTTGCTGTCTGTGCCCGACAACCGAGCGTGACCTCGCCGACGGCATCGGCCCGGCTCGGGCGCTCGCCGACGCGGGCGCCGGCCTGGCGCTGGGCACCGACTCCCACGCGGCCATCGACATGCTGGAGGAGGCCCGCGCGGTCGAGCTCGACGAGCGCCTCGCCAGCGGCGAGCGCGGGCGCCACGACGCCCGCTCGCTGCTCGGCGCCGCGACCGCGGCGGGACACGCCTGCCTCGGGTGGGACGAGGCGGGACGGATCGAGACGGGCGCGCTCGCCGACCTCGTCACGATCGGGCTCGGCGGGGTCCGACTCGCCGGCGCGACCGCCGAGACCGCGCTCGAGGCAGCCGTCTTCGCCGCCGCGGCGCCCGACGTCGAGCACGTGGTGTGCGGCGGGCGCGAGATCGTGCGCGACGGCCGGCACCTGGGCCTGGACGTGGCGGCCGAGCTGCGCGAGTCGATCGCGGCGGTGAGTCGATGAGCACCCTCGCGATCGACCGGATCGGCCTGCTGGTCACCAACGACGCCAGGCTCGGCGAGGGGCCGCTCGGGATCGTCCGCGACGCGGCTCTGGTGCTCGAGGACGGACGCGTCGCCGCGATCGAGCGCAGCGGGGCGGCGGCCGACGAGCGCTTCGACGTCGCGGGGCGCTGCGTGATTCCCGGCTTCGTGGACAGCCACACCCACCTCGTCTTCGCCGGCGACCGCGGCGAGGAGTTCGCGGCGCGGATGGCGGGCCAGGAGTACGCGGCGGGCGGGATCCAGGTCACGACGGACGCGACCCGCGCGGCTGGCGAGGAGGAGCTGCTCGCACTCGCCCGGGCTCGGCGCGCGGAGGGGATCGAGGCCGGGATCACCGAGGTCGAGGTCAAGTCGGGCTATGGGCTCGAGGTCGAGTCCGAGGAGCGCCTGTGCCGGGTGGCGGCCGAGCTCACCGACGAGGTCACGTTCCTCGGCGGCCATCTGCTGCCGCCCGAGTACGAGGGGCGCGCCGACGAGTACGTGGACCTCGTCTGCGGACCGATGCTCGCCGCGTGCCGCCCCTACGCCCGCTGGACGGACGTCTTCTGCGAGCGGGGCGCCTTCGACGCCGACCAGTCGCGGGCGATGCTGGCCGCCGGCCGCGAGGCCGGGCTCGGGCTGCGGGTGCACGGCAATCAGCTCGGCCCGGGGCCGGGGGCCCAGCTCGCCGTCGAGCTCGACGCCGCCTCCGTCGATCACTGCACCTACCTCTCCGACGACGACATCGGGGCGCTCGCGGCCAGCGAGACCGTGGCCACGTTCCTGCCGGCAACCGACTTCTCGACCCGCCAGCCCTATCCCGACGCCCGGCGGGCGATCGATGCGGGAGTGGCCGTCGCGCTCGCCACCAACACCAACCCGGGCTCGAGCTACACGACCTCGATGTCCTTCTGCATCGCGCTGGCCGTCAGGGACATGCGGATGACGATCGACGAGGCGCTGGCGGCGGCGACGCTCGGCGGCGCCCGGGCGCTGCGCCGCGACGACGTCGGGCACCTCGCCCCCGGCGCTCGTGCCGACGCGGTCGTCTTGGATGCCCCGTCGCACGCGCACCTCGTCTACCGGCCGGGCGTGCCGCTGGTGGAGGCGACCTTCGTCGCCGGCGAGCTCGTCTACTGGCCCGGCGAGTGAGCCGGATACGCTTGTAGCGAAACCGCTAGGAGGACGAAATAATGGCTCTGCAACTAGGCGACACCGCCCCAGACTTCGAGGCCCAGAGCACCGAAGGCCCGATCAACTTCCATGACTGGATCGGCGACTCGTGGGCGGTGCTCTTCTCACACCCCAAGGACTTCACTCCGGTCTGCACGACCGAGCTCGGCTACATGGCGAACGCGAAGCCCGAGTTCGACAAGCGCAACGTCAAGATCATCGGGCTCTCGGTCGACCCGGGCGACAAGCACGAGGCCTGGGCGCAGGACATCGCCGAGACCCAGGGCACGGCGCCGAACTACCCGATCATCGCGGACGATGACTACCGGGTCTCGAAGCTCTACGGCATGCTGGCCGCCGACGTCGAGGGCGACCCGGGCGACCGGACCCCCGCCGACAACCAGACCGTCCGCAACGTGTTCGTGATCGGCCCGGACAAGAAGATCAAGCTGATCCTCGTCTATCCGATGACGACGGGCCGCAACTTCGACGAGGTGCTGAGGGTGATCGACTCGCTCCAGCTGACCGCCAAGCACAAGGTGGCGACGCCGGTCAACTGGAAGAAGGGCGAGGACGTGATCATCGCCGGCTCGGTCTCCGACGACGAGGCCCGCGAGAAGTACCCGGACGGCTGGGAGAGCCCCAAGCCCTACATCCGGATCGTCCCCGAGCCCAGCTCGAACTAGCCCGTATCGGCTCAGCGCGCCGTCGTCTCTGACCGGGGCGGCGGTCGCGTCGAAAGCGAGGGCATCCTGCTTTGTCTATAATTTCGGTAGAGATAGTGAATAAAGGAGGATGTATGGGAGTCAGGCTTGGAGGAAAGGCGCGCTCGGACCACCACGCGCTGGTGCCGGGAGCGTCGTCATGACGGCCTCGAAGTTCGACATCTACGTCGGCGACGGTCGCGACCCCGGTGAAGATGAGTTCGCCACCGGGCTGTCGCACGCCTACATCCTCGACGTGATCGACGAGGCCGTCAGCGACCGGCAGGGCGAGGAGCTCACGATCATCGTTCGGAGGCGAGCGTCGTGACGCCCCCGAAGCCGATGTTCTGGCGCTTCCTCTGGCGCGCCGTCGGCGCCGCTCTCGCGGTGGGAATCGTGCTGACGGGCGCTCAGGGCGCCGCGGCGCGCTCGGACCACCACGGCCATCACGGCGACGAGACGGCCCTCGGGCTGCACTGGTACGACCTCACGAACGAGGCCGTCGCCGCCTCGGGGCAGCCGGAGCAGTCGACCCAGAACCGCATCTGGGCGGTGAGCTGGATCGCGGCAGCGCGCGCGGTCGACGACCACGGCGACCCCGCGTACCGCACCGCCGCGTTCGCGACGGCGCTGCACGGCACGCTCGTCAGCCTCGCCCCGGCGCAGACCGCCGAGCTCGACGACGAACTCACGCAGACGCTCGCCACGGTCCGCGATTGCCGCGCGAAGGACAAGGGGATCGCCGCGGGTCGGCACGAGGCCGCACGGTCGCTCGCCGAGCGATCCGGCGACGGTCTCGAGACCGCGGCCGAGGTGGACCCGCCGTACACCCCGCCGGCGGCCGCGCCCGGCATCTGGCAGCCGACCCCGCCGGCGTTCGGCCCCGCCGTCCGCGCTGGGATCCCGGGAGCTCGCAGCTTCCTGCTGCACTCCAACGACGAGTTCCGCGCGCCGCCACCGCCAGGGCTCAGCTCCCAGCGGTACCTGCGCTCCCTCGCGGAGGTCCACGCCCTGGGGGGCGCGACGGGGAGCGCCAGGACCCCGGAGCAGACCGAGGTGGCGAACTTCATCGCCCAGCCCTCGATCGCCTTCTATGGATCGAGATCGATCAGCAGATCGCGATCTACGACGCGAAGTACACGTACGTGCGGTGGCGGCCCGTGACCGCGATCCGCACGGGTACCGTCGACCCCGACCCGAGCTGGACGCCGCTGCTGGCGACGCCGTCGCACCCGGAGTATCCGAGCGGTCACGCCGGGTACGCAGGAACGGCTGAGGTGCTGCTCAGCGAGCTCGTCGGCCGCCGCCCGGAGCACCCGATCGCAGCCACGAGCACTACCGCACCAGGCGTCGTGCGCACGTACAGCCGCTGGTCGACGCTCACGCATGAGACCGTCGACGGACGGGTCTGGGAGGGCGTCCACTTCCGCTTCTCCGATGAAACCGCCGCGGAGGTCGGCGAGGACGTCGCGCGCCACGACCTGCGACGCCTCGACCGCCTGGACCTCTAGGCGCGGCGGCCCGAAGGACCGGCCCTCCGGCGCTGGCGGCGTCGGAGGGCCGGTCGGGGTCGGTCCGGCTCTCGCCTACTTGACGCAGTCAGCGATCACCGTGAGCTGCCAGGTGGGCGCTCCGTTCTCCGCCGCTGCGCGCACGAGCCAGCTATTGCTGTTGACCGCGTAGGTGCGTTGCGCCGAGACGGTGGGCACGTTGGCGCCCTGGGCCCCGTTCGAGATCACGTACCCACCGCCGCTGACCTCGTCGGTGCCGTCACAGCTGACGGTCAGCTCCTTGCTGGTGGTCGTGTCGGCCGCCGTGCTGTTCTGCTTCGTGTACATCTTCGACGGCACGGTGCCGTCGCCCAGGTCGAGGGGCTGGACCGCCTGGAAGCCGAGCGCGGTGGTCCCGACCGCTGCCTCGTTGATCTTGTTGCCGGTGATCGCGTTGAGGGCGATCTGATCGCTGTCAACCGCGAAGGTGCCGATGTCGCTGTTCTTGATCTCGTCCGGGGCGATGTCGGCGCTCGTCAGTCCGCCGTTCGACCGCGTGTCGTCGCGGACGTCGGACGAGCGGACCTCATTGGTGCCGATGTCAGCACTCTTGACCTCGCCATCGACGATGTCGGTGCTGAACACTGTGTTCGCCGCGTAGGCCGCACCGCCACCGAGGATCAGGACCAGGCAGAGGGTCGAGATTACGTTGGCATAGGTCATGTGCGCGCGGATAGTTCGCATCCGTCTTCCTCCCTGGGTGGGTTTTGAGTTCGCCCACCCTCCCTCATCGGGGTTACGCGCGCAAGGCAGCGCGCTACTCGTCGGGCCTGAACGCGATCCCGTCCAGCGTGACGTAGGCGCCGGTGGCCGAGCAGGTGTCGACGGCCGGGGCGCAGTCCGACACGAGGCTCACCAGCCCGTCGGGGCCGACGTCGACGCGCCCCGGGCCGACCGACCAGTCAGCGGTCGCGGAGCCGCCGCTCGCAAAGACCCGCCGGCTCGCCGGCCGATACGCCGGGGGTATGCGAAGGATCGGGTGGCTCTGCGCACTCGGCCCGGAGAACTCGACGTCGTTCGCAACCAGGCCCTTCAGGTGCACGATCCCGAGCTGGTCCTTGTAGTAGGCGGCGGTCGCAAATCCGGATCCGTAGTTCCTCCAGGGAAAGAACTCTCCAGGGGTGAACTCGAATGAGCAGAAGTGGGCGACCGTGCCGACCGCGCACACGTCCGACGTGGGCGAGCCAGGCCTGACGGCGTGCCATGCCTCGGGCGCTGTCAGGTCGCTCGCGGTGACCTGTCCGTCGGCGATCTTGGCGGCCCGGACCGAGTTGTTGGCCAGGTCCGGGCTCTTGACCTCGCCGTCGACGATGTCGGTGCTGAAGACGGTGTTCGCGGCGTAGGCGACACCGCCGCCGAGCGCGAGGACGACGGCGACCGTCGCCATGACGTTGGCGTACGTCAAGTGCTTGCGCATGGATCCTCCCTGAGTTGGCTGACGGCCAAGTCTCCTGCCTCAGGCGGTCGGGGAAGGGGGGACGGAGGCCTAGCCGCGCCCGTCCCGCAGTGAGCTTGGAACACCGGCCCACCGGGGATAGGGTCGGGACGTCCCCTCGGACAAAGGCCTGGGCGACATCCCTCGGCAGGGCCACAACGCCGCTCCGACCCGTCAATCGCATCGACACGGAGGTCACCATGTCCGCCCAGCGCCGTCTTGGTCGCGGTCCCGCCGGCCCGTCCCACCGCGAAGTGAAGCCCGCCCTCGCGCCTCGTCGGCTCGGGCGCCGGTCCCGAATCGCCGTCCTCGCCCTGGCCCTGAGCGCCGCCCTCGGCCTGGGCGGCGCCTCGCAGAGTCCCGCCTCCACCGGCATCGTCTACTTCGACAACGCCGGCAACGCGGCCGCCGGTGGCTTTTCGTTCTCGGCGCTTAGCTCCGGCGAGGACAACGTCGGGATCGGGTTCGACGTCATGCCAAACGTGTCCACGGGCACCGACAACGTCGCGGTCGGCACCGACGCGCTCTTCAACGTGACGACCGGCTCCTCAAACACGGTAAGCGGCGACGCCGCTCTGTCTCAGACCACCACCGGCGACTCCAACGTCGCGACCGGAAAGAACGCCCTCGCCAACGACACGATCGGCAGCGAGAACGTCGCCACCGGCCGCGACGCGATGAGCAAGAACACCACCGGCAGCGACAATGTCGCCAGCGGCCCCAACGCGCTGTTTTCAAACATCATCGGCTTTGACAACGTCGCCAGCGGCCGCGACGCGCTGTATTTCAACACCACCGGCAACAACAACGTCGCCGCCGGCCCGTTCGCGCTGTCGTTGAACAAGACCGGCTCCAACAATGTCGCCGCCGGGATCAACGCCCTGTTGAATTCCACCGGGTCGACCAACGTCGCGATCGGCCGCAACGCCGGCAAGGACCTGACCGCCGGCTCCAACAATGTCGACATCGCCAACGTGGGCAAGGCCAGCGAGTTGGGCACGATCCGGATCGGCACCGACGGCACCCAGACCGCCACCTACATCGCCGGGATCAGCGCCACGACGCTCGGCGGAGCCCGGCCGGTGGTCGTCAGGTCAAACGGCCAGCTAGGGACAGCGCCCGCGGCCCCAAAGCCGCTGAGCGCCGCCGACGGGCGCCGTCTGCTCGATGCGCTCGACCAACAGCAGCGCGCAAACGAACGTCAGCGGCGCGAGCTCGACCGGCTGCGCGACCAACTAAAGCGGGTCGGCGGCTGACCAAGGCGCAGCTCTCACCAGCGCGAAAGGACCGAGGCCGACCCGCCGTCGCCCACCGAGCGCAGGACGACGCCGGCGCTCGCCCTAGCGACGTTGGGGGAGGCCCCGGTCAGCTCAGCCAGCGACCGGACCAGGTCGACAGCGAGCTCGAAGCCGACCTGCGGATGGCGGGCGAGCCAGAGGCCCGCCCAGCGAATCAGCGCCGGCTCGTAGCGGACATCGTCCTCGTCGGCCATGAGCAGCACGATCGCGAGCGCGTGCTCGGGCTCGACGCGCTCGAGGTCTCTCGCCGCCTCCTCGACCTCGGCGAGGTTCCGACGCCGCAGCGCCTCAACGAGCGCGGCATTGGGCGACCGGGGCATCGAACGCATGTTCGCATACTGGCCAATGGCCAGGGGGCTTCGCGCGAGATACTCCGCGGGCAATTCACGATCCGTGATGGGGCCATCGCGCGCGTGTGCTTCTACCAAGAACGGCAGGAAGCCCTCGAAGCCGCCGGGCTGTCGGAGTAGGGACAAGCAGTAGCGCTCCCAGCACTGCGGCGCTTGCCAGGGGCTCAGGACGAAGATCGTCCGGGATTGGGCGAGATGGTGCCGGGTTTGGGCATCGGTGCCCAACAGTTCGCAAGGTGGGGCCGGCCTACCCGTTGGGCTTTAAAGGGGCGGCGGCATGGAGATGATGGCTCGGGCGCGAGTGCCCTTGGCGAGGTCGCTCGTCAGCCCGAGCCCCGCCGCCCCCGATTGACGCGCTTCCGCCATGGAGAGCGCAACCTTTCGCGATACTTCGCGGGCGATGTCGGAGGAGAACGTCGAGGTGGTCGAGAGGGCGATTACGGCAATCAATGAGCGGGACATCGATGGCTACCTCGCTTGCTGCACCGAGGACATCCAGTTGCAAATGCCAGGGGTCGCGGGCGTGTACGAAGGGGCGGATGGGATCCGGCGGTTCTTCGCCGACATCGAGGACGCGGGTCCCGACCTCCGGATTGACATCGAACGCACGGAGGGCGTGAGCCCAGAGCGAATCCTTGCCTTCCTGCGTGTGATTTTTCACGGGCGCGCCAGTGGCCTGTCCATGCCAGCCGAGACCGGGAACGTCTATGAGTTCGAGGAGGGCAAGATCAGGCGCGTTCAAATCTTCCGCGACCGGGCCGAAGCCCTCGAAGCCGCCGGGCTGTCGGAGTAGGCGATGTCGCAGGAGAACGTGGAGGTTGTGCGCCGTGGCTTCGATGCCTTCCAGCGGGGCGGACCCGAGGCGCTGCTCGAGCTGTTCAGCGACGACGTCGTCATCTACCGCGCTGAGCCGGACGGAGCGACCCTCCACGGTAAGGCGGGATTCCGCGACGCCGTCGCCGACTGGACGGAGGACTTCAGCGAGTGGCAGGTACTTCCCCAGGAGTTCACCGATCTGGGCGAGCGGGTCCTGGTTCGGGTCCTCCAGATAGCGCAAGGTATGAGCAGCGGCGTCCGTGTGGAGGAGAACTGGTGGTTCCTCTTCGAGCTGACCGGTGGCGAAGTGTCGAAGCTCAGCTTCTATTCCAACCCCGCCGAACCTCTCGAAGCCGTCGGGGTGCGTAAGTAGCGCTTCGGACGAGACGTGAGGCTTTAGGCAGACGCCTCGTGTCGGATGGCCGAGCTGGGCTCCGCCGTAAGCTCCCCCGTGGACTTCGCTCTCTACCAGGCGCTGAACGGTCTCGCCGAGAAGAGCGACCGATTCGAGGACGTACTGCAGTTCATCGCCCTCTACGGTCAGTACTTCTTCGTCGCGCTGCTCGCTTGGCTCTTTCTCGCCCGCGGTAAATGGGCCTCACGTAACGCTCGCCACGGTGTAGTGGCGGCTGGCCTGAGTGCGGCGCTCGGGCTTGCCATCGCCCAGGTGATCTCCAGCGCCTGGGAGCGACCGCGACCTTACGTCGCCCATCCAGATCACGCTCATCTCTTCATCTCGCCCTCGCCCGACCCTTCCTTTCCCAGCGATCATGCGACCGCGGCGTTCGCGATCGCGATGGCAATCTGGCTCAGGAACCGGCGAGCGGGATGGCTCGCATTTGCGATGGCCGCGCTGCTCGCGATCTCGCGTGTGGTCGTCGGCACTCACTACCCGACTGACGTACTTGCGGGCGCGGTGATCGGGATCGCGGCGGCTCTGTTCTTCTGGCTGCCACCGATCCGCGGACCACTGCATCGTTTCGCGGACTGGCTCGCGGGCGTCTATGAGCGCTTGGCGGTCGCGGTATCGGCGCGGGTGCGACCTCTTTCCTGAGCCGGGAATACACGCGCCTCTTTTCGGAGCCAGCCGACGCCCTCGAAGCCGCCGGGCTGACGGATTAGTCGCTTCGGACTGCCATGAAGAAGGGCCCCCTCCGGTGACACGCTTGACGTGTCCCGAAAAACGAGCACCGAGGAGGCCCGCTCGAAATGTTGCACGCAGGACTCGACCTAAGTCGCCGCAAGCTCGATATCTGCCTGCTCTCCGACCGAGGAGAGCACCTCGACCAGCTCGTCGTCCCGCCTGACGTCGGCTCGCTTAGGACCCTCGCGCACCGAATCGAGGAGGTCCACGGCGAGCCGGTCTGCGCCGTGATCGAGTCGATGACCGGCGCTCGGATCGTCCACGACACGCTCGAGCAAGAGGGCTGGGACGTCGAGATCGCCGACGCCCAGAAGGTCAAGGGCCTCGCTCCACTTGCCTGCAAGACCGACCGCATCGACTCGATGGTGCTGGCCACCCTGAGCCACCGCGACCTGGTGCCGGCGATCTGGCTGCCCGATCCACGAGTCAGGGAGGAGCGCGAGCTCGCCAGGTTCCGCCTTCACCTGGTCAAGCACAAGTCGGCGTTAAAGAACCGCATCCATTCGACCCTGATCAACTTCGGCCGTCCCTGCCCGGTCACCGACCTGTTCGGTGCCGAGGGCCGAAAGCTGCTCGGCCGACTCGACGTCCCCGAGCCCTGGCGCGGCAACGTCAACGCCGCCCTGTCGTTGATCGACGATCTCGAAGAGCAGATCGACGCCGTCAACCGTCGCCTTCGAGCCGGCCATGCCGACCACCCCTACATCCCGTTGCTGATGAGCGCCCCGGGGATCGGCTGGGTGCTGGCCTTCACGATCGCCTCAGAGATCGGCGAGATCGAGCGCTTCGCCAGTCCGCAGAAGCTCGCCGGCTACACCGGGCTATGCCCGCGCGTCAACCAGTCAGGAGACAAGGATCGCCGCGGGCCGCTGACCAAGCACGGGCCCACCCACCTGCGCTGGGCCCTGCTCGAAGCGACGATGCACGCGCTCAACCACCGCGCCTACTCAGAGCGCTACCAGCGCACCAAGAAGAGGCTCGGCAAACAGCGCGGAGCCAAGGTCGCCCAGATCGACATCGCCCGCCGCTTGGCCCACGCGATCTGGCACATGCTTTCTCGAAGTGAGGAGTTCGCTCCCCGAGGCGCCGCTTTTCGTCTGGCGGCCTGACCGCCCTTTCGGACATGCGCCCGCGAGCGAAGCATCCGATTCGCCTGATCCTCCGAGAAGGAGGCCATAGAGACATGAGCACCGCTCCCCACCACCGACCGAGAGGACGAACGAGCCACCGACCCTTACTTGACAACCGGTCCTTCTTCATAGAGACGAGACGTGGTGCTTTCGGCCGCCTGCGATCTCGCCCCGGGCATCGCTCTACGGTTCGCCTTCCGAATGGGCAGTAATGGGCAGACAGGGCATCTGTGCCGCGCAGACGCGCCTTGAGACCCGCGGCAGCCGATGCACTGCGCCGCTTGCCAGAACCCTAATCTGGACCTCGGCCCCGATAGCTCAGCTGGATAGAGCGACTCCCTCCTAAGGAGTAGGCCCCAGGTTCGAATCCTGGTCGGGGCACTCCGGGCGCTGAGTCCGTCGCCGGCGCGCCTTTACATCGCCATGAACACGAACGGGGTGTCGTGCGCGACGCCGTCGTTGTCGAGCGTCCTGATCGTGAACGATCCGGCGCCGAGGCCCGAGCACGAGCGGCCCGTGATCTGCGGGTGACGAACGATGCCGGAGAACACCATGGCGGTGGCCAGCGGTGGGCAGTTGGCGTTCGAGAGCGTCCCGCTCGGGAACGAGACCTGATACTCACCGTCGGCGGGATGCGAGATGGTGAACCCGGATCCCTGGAGGATCGAGCCGTCGCCGTTGACGAGGCCGCCGAGCCGGGCGAAGTCCTTCGAATCCCTGCCGTCGAGCGTGTCGGCGTTCGGGACCGGGCCGAGGCTGCCCTCGACGATGTCGGCCCCGGTGAGGCCGCCGTGCCCAAGCGTGTCGTCACGGACGTCGGCCGACCTGACCTGGTTGTTGCCGATGTCGGCCGACTTCACCTGGCCGTTGATGATGTCCGAGCTTCCGATCGTGTCCGCGGCGTAGGCCGTGCCCCCCGCGAGCACGAGAAACAATGCGAGCGCGCCCATCCACTGGGCGCGCAGGTGGGCGAGAACGGTGCGGATCATGTGCGGCTCCCCTCATCCGACAGTGGCCCGAAGTGATCGAGCCCGCCAGCGTGGGTGAGTGGCCGGCGCCTCACCACCGTACTCGCGATCGCGCGGGCGATAATGGCGTCGTGGCATCGAACCACTCCTTCCAGGTCGCGCACCTCGACGACCTCGACCGCGTCGCGGTCGCCGGGACCCTGTGGCGTCCCGTCCGGCGCACGCTCGGGGTCAGTGCCTTCGGGGTCAACGCTTACTCGGCAGCCGCGACGGGGGACGAGCTGATCGAGCCCCACGACGAGTTGAGCGCCGGCGCCGGCCGGGAGGAGGAGCTCTACGTGGTCGTCGCGGGGGCCGCCGTCTTCGAGATCGACGGCGAACGGGTCGAGGCTCCCGACCGGGACGATGATCCTCGTCCCGGTGGGCGTTCACCGCGCGGCGAGCGCCGCAGCGCCCGAGTCGACGGTGCTGGTGATCGGCGGGCCGCCCGGGGCCGCGCTGCCGCCGTCGCCGTTCGAGTACTGGTTCGCGGCCGAACCGGCCTACGCACGCGGCGACTACGACGAGGCGATCCGGATCGCCTCCGAGGGCCTCGAGCACTACCCCGAGCACCCGACGCTCAACTACCAGCTCGCCTGCTACGAGGCGCTGGCCGGGCACGCGGACGAGGCGCTGCGCCGCATCGCCATCGCCGCGGCCGGGAACCCCCAGGCGATCGAGTGGGCGGCCGGCGACGCCGACCTCGACTCGATCAGGCAGGACTCGAGATTCCCGCGCGCAGCTCCTCCAGGGCCTCCCTGAGCCAGTCGATAGCCGCCAGGCGTCGGGCATCTGGTCGCGGTCGGCGACGATGCCGAAGTCCATGTGGCCGCAGTAGCTCATCACCGTGATGTTGAGCCCCATCCCGTCGGTGATCACCGAGACCGGGTAGTTGGCGACCAGCTCGCGCCCCGGCGCAGTAGAGCGGGAACTGCGGGCCCGGGGACGTTCGAGATCACGAGGTTCCAGTTCGGCCGCCCGCGGCTCGACGAGGCGAGCGTGAAGGTCGCGCGCGCCGCGCGGGAGAAGACCGCCGGCGGGATGAAGTGGTTGGCGTCCTGGAGCAGGTCGGCGGGCATCGCGCGGTGGCGCTCCTTCATCGACCCCAGCGCCTCGTGCGTCAGCTGCAGGCGCTCGACCGGGTCGGGCACGTTGGTGAACAGCGGGGCGCTCATCAGCATGATCCGGTTGCCGTAGGTGCCCTGCTGTCGCTCGCTGCGCACCGAGACCGGGATCTGGGCGACGAGCGGCTCGTCCGGCAGCTCGTCGTGCTCACCAGCCAGCGGCGGACGGCGCCCGCGCAGATCGAGACGACCACGTCGTTGACCGTGCAGCCGTGGTGGTTCTTGACCTTCTTGACCTCGTCGAGGGAGAGCTGGCCGAAGGCGAAGCGCCGGTGCGGCGAGACGCGGCCGTTGAACGAGGTCTTCGGCGCGGCGCAGGCTGGCGCGCTCGAGTTCGCCGCCCTCGCGCTGGCCGCGGAGCGCGCGCCGCACGCGCTCGGACGCCCGGGCGACGGTCTCGGCGCCGGGCAGCGTGCTGAACGCCGTCTCGTCGAGGTTCGGCAGCGCGCCGGGCAGCGCGCGCAGGATGCGCAGCGGGTAGCGCGGGCAGGCCGAGCAGCCCGCGCGCGAGCATCTCGAGCTCGCTCGGCTGGGTCGCCGCCCGCGGGTCGCCGTCGCTCGGCAGCTCGCGCCCCTCGGGGCGAGGTCGAAGCAGCACGCCCATGATCTCGGCGCCCGAGAGCCCGTCGATCAGCGCGTGGTGGATCTTGGTGAGCATCGCGACGTGGCCGTGCTCGAGCCCGTGGATCAGGTACAGCTCCCACAGCGGGCGCGCGCGGTCGAGCGGCCGGGCGACGATCCGCGCCACCTGCTCGGCGAGCTTCTCGTCGGTGCCCGGCGGCGGCAGCGCGAGCTCGCGCACGTGGAAGTCGAGGTCGAAGTCCGGGTCGTCGACCCAGTAGGGGTAGTCGAGCCCGAACGGGACCTCGGCCAGCCGCCAGCGCATCGGCGGGAGCAGCGGCAGGCGCTCGGCGATCAGCTCGTGGACGTCGAGCAGCTCGAGCGTGCCGCCTGGGGCCGTGGACGGGTCGAGGATCGCCAGGCCGCCCACGTGCCCGCTCTGGCGTGAGGTCTCGAGCGCGAGGAACTGGGCGTCGACGCTGGTCAGCTGGCGCACAGTGCGAGTCTCTCACGCCGGGCGGGACCACATCAAAGGGCCGCGCCCGGTGTTGATCTCCCTGACCCGGCCCGGTGCGGGATAGGGTGGAAGCGGCATGGAGCTCGGGACCGTCGGCGGTCCCCCGATAGAGAGGTGAAGCAGATGGAGGGCGAAAGCGGTGCCCGATCGCGGGCCGGACTGCGCAGGCGTGAGTTCCTGATCGGGGGCGCGGGCGCGGGGATCGCGCTCGCCGGGCCGCTCAACTACGCGGCGATGGCCCGCAGCCTGCGCGTTCCCGCGGCCGCGCACGGCAAGTTCGCCCACGGCGTCGCCGCCGGCTTCCCCTCGCCGAAGGGCATCACGCTCTGGACGCGCGTCTCCGAGCTGCACCGCTCGTCCAAGCTGACCCTCGAGGTGGCCAAGGACAAGCACTTCCGCGACGTCGTGAAGAGCAAGGAGGTCGTCGCCGAGGAAAACCGCGACTTCACCGTCCACCAGCACGTCGCCGGCCTCAAGCCCGGCCACGAGTACTTCTACCGCTTCGAGACCAAGCACAAGAGCTCGCGGCGTGGGCCGGTTCCGCACCCTGCCGCCGCCCGACTCGAAGCAGAAGCTCCGGATCGGCTTCTACTCCTGCCAGGACTACGAGGCCGGCTACTTCAACACCCAGGCAGCGCTCGCCAAGGACGACCTGGACCTCGTCGTCTGCCTCGGCGACTACATCTACGAGCACAGCTACTACCCAGGCCCCGCCGACCGCGCCGATCACCTCGGCCCCAACGGCGACGGCGACGTCCAGAGCCTCGCCGAGTACCGGTCCAAGTACCGCTTCTACCAGGCCGACAAGGACCTGCAGGCGATGCACGCCGCGCACGCGTTCGTCTCCGTCTGGGACGACCACGAGGTCGAGGACAACTACGCCGGCGACCAGCCCGACTCGGCAGCTACGGACCCGAACCTCGAGAACAACAACTCCTACCCGCGCCGGGTGCCGTTCGGCGAGCGGCGCAAGAACGGCTACAAGGCGTTCTTCGAGGCGATGCCGCGCATTCAGCAGAAGGGCGCGAAGAACCAGATCTACGGCTCGATTCGTATCGGCGGCCTGGCCGAGCTATTCCTCACCGACCAGCGCCAGTACCGCGACCCGCAGGCCTGTGGCGATGCGCTGCTCGAGCCGTGCCCGTCATCGGACGACCCCGCCCGGACCTTCCTCGGCCCCGACCAGAAGGCCTGGTTCAAGAAGGCCGTGCCGAAGTCGGACGCGACCTGGAAGCTCTGGGGCTCGGAGGTCATGGTGATGAGCCTCGACCTCCCCAAGGGCCAGCACGTGAGCCAGGACCAGTGGGACGGCTACGCGGCGGAGCGGAAGGAGATCCTGGAGCACTTCCTGAGCAAGGGCGTCTCCAACCTGACCGCGATCACCGGCGACATCCACACCTTCCTCGCGGGCGACATGACGACCACCGGGAACGTCGACGGCGAGCCGGTCGGCGTCGAGTTGGTCGCCGGGTCGGCCACCTCGCTCGGGATCCCCGAGTTCCTCGGGGTGCCGTCGTCGACTCTGCAGGGCTTCCGCGCGGCGGCCGACCCGCACGTCAAGTTCGCCGACTTCGACCGCCGCGGATACGGGGTGGTCACGGTCTCCAAGAGCAAGCTGGTCGGCGAGTTCTTCGCCGTCGACGCGCTCACGAAGGGCGCCCAGCCCGCGCCGCTGGCGACGTTCGAGATCCCGTCCGGGGCGCGCAACCTCCAGCGCGTGGCCTGAGGCTCAGCTCTCCGAGGAGATCTGCGAGCTGGTGCCGCCCGCCTGGTCGGCGCCGGGGTCGGTCTGGTCGTTGGGGTCGCTCAGCGCGAGGGCCCCTGCGATCGCCAGCACCGCGGCCCCACCGCCGGCCTTGCTCACTATCGCCCAGCGACGCTTGATCAGCGGCCGGCCGGCCGCGCGGGGCTCGGGCTCTTCCCTGCTTTCGTCCATGCCGAAAGCCAAGCGCGCCCCCCTAAACGGAACTGAAGTTGCGCTAGGCGGCGCGCAGCTGCGCGGCGCGGAGCTCGAGCAGGGCGCGGACGTCGGCGGTGGGGGCGAACGGATCGGCGACAGCGACGCTGCCGTCGATCGACACGGCGGCCACCAGGCGGCCGTTCAGCTCGGCGCCCAGCGACGCGCCCGTCGGGGCGATGCCGGAGTCGAGGCTGGCGAGGCGGGCCAGGGAGGCGCGGTCTGGGCCGGAGGGGTCCAGGGGGCGGATCTCCACACGCCCCGAGACGTCCTGGGCGGTGGTCCGCCCAGGACGCCCGCGCCGGCCGCGAAGGGCCCGGCGCCGCTCGGCCGCGTAGCGACGCAGGTCGCTGCTTCGCTGGGCCGAGATGTTGGTGATCAGTGCGGTCATGTGGTGGTCCTTTCTCCGCTTCGTACGATCACCAAATTACGGCTGAGAAACCGCTTGTACATCGGGTATTCGGGCACACTTACGCGCCGCGACCCCTTACTTTCGGCGCCCGACCCCTTACCTCGGAAAACGGCTCTGCGAAGCCCGCACGCGTCCGGTCAGAGGCGGTCGAGCACCTCGGCCGCGGCGCGCTCGCCCGAGCGCACGGCGCCGTCCATGTATCCGGCCCAGTAGTTGGAGGTCTCGGTTCCGGCCCAGTGGATGCGCCCGATCGGCTTGCGCAGCCACTCGCCGCCGGGCGGCGGTCTGGCCCGGCCCGGGATCCCGACCGGGCAACCGCGGGTCCAGGTCTCGCCCTTCCACGCGGACTCGACGTACTTGCGTCGGGTTCGCCGCCTGCGACCCGAAGAACGTGACGTAGTTGTCGACCACCGCCTTGCGCCGTTGCTTCGTCGAGAGCTTCGAGAAGCTGCGCGCCTCGTCGCCGCCGACGAACCCGAACACGATTCCCTTGCTGCCGTCCTCCGGCGAGTCGTCGAACGTCGCCGAGATCGGTCCGTCCGTGTAGAGCGCCTGGCCGGTGAGCCCGTCGTCGCGCCAGAACGGCCGGTCGTAGACGCAGGCGACCTTGGTGAGCGTCCCCTGGGGGTAGTGGTCGATGAGCTCGACCCGCTCGTCCGGCAACCCGGGCTCGTAGTCGATCTTGCCGGTCAGGATCGGCGGCACGGCGACGATCACCCGCTTCGCCTTGACGAGACCCGGTCCGAGTGGACCGTGACGCCCCGGTGGCCGTGGACGATCCGCCGCACCGGGGACTCGAGCACCACCGAGCGCCCGAGCTTGCGCGGCGACCTTCTTGCAGATCCTCTGCGAACCGCCGAAGAACCGGAACATCTGGGCTCCGTCGCGGGTGTTGAAGTTGCGCTCGAAGGTGCCGACGTTCTCCTCGTTGCCCGAGGAGGCGACGTAGAAGAGCACGAAGAGCAGGGAGAGCTGGGTCGGTTCGGCCCCGAAGATCGGCCGCGTCGCGACCGGCACCAGGGCCCGGAACTGCGGCGTGACCGTGTTCTGGTCGATGAACTGCTGGAGCGTGATCGAGTCCCACTCGACCGCCTTCGGGGCGGTCCAAGGCGCGTCGACGGGGACCTGCTGGGACATCGAGTCGAGCCGCAGCACGAGCTGGGCGAGGTCCGGGAGAACGGTCGGGTCGGGGGGCGCGGAGCCGGTCGGGCCCGTGTCGGTGAAGCGCTGGCGCTGGCCGTTGGCGATGTAGAGGTTGTCGCCGGTGTCGTAGGTGTTGAACGTGCCCACCTTCATCTTCTTGGCGAGCGCCAGGACCCGGTCCTGGGTCGGGCCGGCGAAGGTCGCGCCGCGCTCGGTGACGACGCCGTCGCCCAGCTCGGCGTTGTGGGCTCGGCCGCCGACGCGGTCGCGCGCCTCGAGCACGACGACCGAGTGGCCCTGCGCTCGAGCTCGCGCGCGGCCGTGAGCCCGGCGAAGCCGGCGCCGACGATCGCCACGTCGGCGTGGCGCTTGTGGCCGTGGCGGCCGTGGTGCTTGGCGGCCTCGGCGCCCGGGACCTGTGAGAGCACGGCGCCGGCCGAGGCCACGCCCGCGGTGCCGAGCAGGCGGCGGCGAGAGATCGAGTGGGTGTCTTGGCGGTCGCTTGGCATCGCGCGATCTTCCCAGCTAACCCACCGCGATCGCGCCGGTTGCGCGAGCCGGGGGTTGGTCACGTCGGCGGACGTGCTCGCCCCCGGCGAGCCCGGGTTGCTCGAACTACGCGGCCGCGGCCCTCGTCGCGCAGGGCCTGGGCTCGGATTACGGCGACTTCGACCTCGCCGCCGCCGACGCCCTCGCGGCGACCTGAGCCGGCCTCACGCCCGGACCCGCCGGGCCGTTTCTTTGGCGAGAATCGAACGAACGGAGGCCCCAAGCTGACCGTGACCGCGACCAGCACTCAGACATCCTGTACGAGACCTTCGGCTCGCCGATCGGCGAGCTCCTCGCCACGGGCGACGGCGAGGTCGTGACCGGCCTCTACATGCAGGACGGCCGCCACCCCGTTGTGCCGGGCGCCGACTGGGAGCGCGACGACGAGGCGTTCGCCGAGCTCCGCCGCCAGCTGGGCGAGTACTTCACCGGCGCGCGGCGCGAGTTCGACCTGCCGCTCGCCCCGCGTGGCTCGGAGTTCCAGGTGCGCGTATGGGACGCCCTGCGCGAGATCCCCTACGGCGAGACCGAGTCCTATGGCGAGCTCGCCGAGCGCATCGGGCACCCGGGCAGCGCTCGCGCGGTGGGCGCCGCCAACGGCCGGAACCCGATCGCGGTCGTGGTCCCGTGCCACCGGGTGATCGGCTCGAGCGGCCAGCTCACCGGCTACGCGGGCGGGCTCGAGCGCAAGCGGCTGCTGCTCGACATCGAGTCGCCGATCGGCTAGTCCAGCCAGTCGCCGAACTCGGGCGGCAGCTTCACCGCGATTTCGGAGAAGTCGCCGTCGTCGCGGATCCGCTCGGCGACGCCGATCATCGCCGCGGCCGCGACGAACGCGAGGCTGCCGCCCAAACTCACCCGCGTGCCGCCGGCGGCGGCGATCTCGCCCATGGTCAGCTTCGGGCGGGCCAGCACGTTGAGGGGCCGGGAGGTGGCCTCGCGGACGGCTCGGATCTCCTCGACCGTCCGCAGGCCGGGCGCGTACAGCACGTCGGCGCCCGCGGCCTCGTAGGCCTGCAGCCGGGCGATCGTGTCGTCGAGGTCGGGGTTGCCGCGGATGTGGTTCTCGGCCCTCGCGGTGAGCGTGAAGTCGAAGCCGGTCGCGCGGGCCGCCTCGACCGCCGCCGCGACCCGCTCGGTCGCCCGCTCGAGCTCGTAGACGGGTCGTCCTCGGGGTCGTAGTCCTCGATCGAGCCGCCGACCGCGCCGGCCTCGGCCGCTCGCGCGATCGCGTTCGCGGCGTCCTCGGGCGCCGGCCCGTGGCCGTTCTCGAGGTCGACCGACAGCGGTAGCTCGGTCGCGGCGGCGAGCGCCGCGCGTGTGCTCGATCACCTCGTCGAGCCCGGCCCGCCGTCGTGGCGCCCGAGCGTGTAGGCGAAGCCGGAGCTGGTGGTCGCCAGCGCCTTGAAGCCCATCCCGGCAAGCACCTTCGCCGAGCCGATGTCCCAGGCGTTCGCGATCACGAACGGCTCGCCGTCGTGCAGGGCACGGAACGCCGCGCCGCGCTCCGCCTGCGTCATCCCGCGGCCTCCGCGAGCTCCTCGAGGGCGAACACGAACGACTCGTAGGGCCGGCCCGTGCCCTGCTGCAGCCCGATCTCGCAGGTGCGGTTGGAGCACATGTGCGCGTCGAAGTCGCGCCCGGCGATCTCCGCCGCCTCGTCGGCGACGGCCGCGAGCGCGGAGCTCGGGATGCAGCATGCCGCGGTCGCCGGCGAACCCGCAGCACGTCGCCGCGATCGGCACCGTGACGTCGTCGGCGAGCTCGCCGGCGATCGCGGCCAGCGAGCGGTCGAGCTCGAGGTGCCGGCTCGCGCAGGTCGGGTGGACCGCCACCGAGGCGAGCTTGCGGTCGATCCGCAGGCGCGGGAGCAGCCGCTCGCTCGACCCAGGCGATCGAGTCGAGCAGCTCGAGCCGCGCGTGGCGCTCCGCGTTCACCTCGCTGAGCAGCGGCACGGCCTCGACCGCGAGGCCGAGCGTGCAGGAGGTCGCGTCGCAGACGATCGGCAGCTCGCCGCCCTCGCTCCAGCGCCACAGCGCGTCGATCGTGTGGTTGGCCATCCGCGCGGGCGCCGAGCTCGTATCCCTTCGACGTCCAGGGCGTCGCGCAGCAATGCCCGGCGACGTCCGGCGGGATCCACAGCGGCAGGCCGGCGCGCGCCGACACCGCCACCAGCGCCTCGGCGAGGCTCTTGCGCTCGGCGCCCGGCCCGCGGGCGCGGCCGAAGATCCGGTTGACGCAGGCCGGCATGTAGACGGCGGCGGCCCGCGCGCGATCCGTCTCCGGCAGCCGAGCCGGCGCCGGGTTCGGCATGTTGCGCGGCCACTCGGGGAGCGAGCTCGGAGCTCAGCGCCCGCCGCGTCGCCCGGCTCGCGCCGCGCATCGCGCGCCCGCGCGACCCGCCCGGCGCTGCCCGCGCCCAGGCTCGTGCGCGCCGCTCGCTCGGCCGCGTCCCAGCGCCCGGCGAGCCGCAGCGCCAGCCGCTGCGAGCGCTCGCCGTGCTGGCGCTCGCGCAGGCCCTTGACGAACTTGCCGGTGTCGATGCCCACCGGACAGGCGAGCAGGCAGGTGCCGTCGGCGGCGCAGGTCTGCAGCGCGTCGTACTCGAACTCGTCGAGCAGCGACCGTCGAGCACCGGGGAGCCGGGCGCCTGGCGGGCCATCTCGCGGCGCAGCACGATCCGCTGGCGGGGCGTCGTGGTCAGGTGCCGGCTCGGGCAGACGGGCTCGCAGAAGCCGCACTCGACGCAGGTGTCCACCTCGTCCTCGACCGACGGCGTCGTCTTGAGGTTGCGCAGGTGGGCCCCGGGGTCGTCGTTGATCACGACGCCGGGGCCGAGGACCCCGTCGGGGTCGGCGAGCAGCTTGACCCGCCGCATCATCTCGGTCGCCTTGGCTCCCCACTCGCGCTCGACGAACGGCGCCATGTTCACGCCGGTCCCGTGCTCGGCCTTCAACGAGCCGTCGTAGCGATCGACGACCAGCGCGATCAGCCCCTCCATGAAGGCGTCGTAGCGCTCGAGGTCCTCGGGCTTGGCGAAGTCCGGCGTGAGCATGAAGTGCAGGTTCCCCGCCGACGCGTGGCCGGCGACGCCCGGCAGGAAGCCGTGCTCGGTGAGCAGCGCCTGCAGGTCCTTCGCCATGTCCGCCATGCGCTCCGGGCGCACGCACACGTCCTCGACGATCAGCGCCGTGCCCGGGCGCGCGCATCTTGCCGACCAGGCCGTGCATGCCCTCGCGCACGGTCCAGTACATCTCGACGGTCTCGGCGTCGCGGTGAAAGTCCGGCTCGCGGATCAGGTCGCGCCCGGCGAGCACCTCGGCGGCGCGCGCCTCGGCCGCGTCGAGCTCGGCCTCGTTGCAGCCGCCGAACTCGACCAGCAGCGCGGCCGAGAACGGGTCGAGCTCGCGCCAGCTCTCCGGGGTGCCGCGGATGTTGTGCGAGGCGACGATCAGCGCCGGAGCCACCATCAGCTCGACGGCGCGCGCCCCGGCGGCGACGAAGTCCTGCACCGGCGCGAGCGCCGCGTCGACGCTGGGGAAGTGCAGCCAGGAGACGGTCGTCATCGCGCGGCTGGCGCACGGTCTCGAAGACGGCCTCGGCGATGAACGCGAGCGTGCCCTCGGAGCCCACGAGCAGCCGGCGGAAGATCTCCAGCGGCGTGTCGGCGTCGAGGAACGCGCACAGCCGGTAGCCGGTGGTGTTCTTGATCGCGAACTTGCGCCGGATCCGCTCGACCAGCTCCTCGTCGGCGAGGATCTCGTCGCGGATCTCCAGCAGGCCGGCGGCGAGCTCGGGCTCGGCCTCGGCGAAGCGATCCTCGGCGTCCGCCGCGGCGCGTGTCGATCGCCGTGCCCGAGGCGAGCACGAAGGTGAGCTCGCGGACGGTCTCGTAGGAGTCGTAGGTGATCCCACAGCGCATGCCGCCCGAGTTGTTGGCGATCACCCCGCCGACGCAGGCGATGTCCGTCGACGCCGGGTCGGGCCCGAGCTTGTAGCCGTGCGGGGCGAGGACGCGGTTGGCGTGGCCGAGCACCGTCCCGGGCTTGACGCGCGCCCGGGCGCCGTCGTCGCTCGACGGCGACGCCGCGGAAATGGCGGCGGACGTCGACGAGGATGCCGTCGGTCTGACCCTGCCCGTTGAGGCTCGTGCCACCGGCGCGAAAGACGACCGGCGTGCGAGGTCCGCCGCCCGTAGGCGAGGACCTTGGCGACGTCGGCCGCGTCGTGGGCCATCACGATCGCCTTGGGGAAGAGCCGGTACGGGCTCGCGTCGGAGGCGTAGCGGACGATGTCCGACGTCCGGGTCAGCACCCGCTCGGCGCCGAGCAGCTCGACGAGGTCGCCGCGCAGCGGCTCCGGGGTGCCGGTGGCGACCCACGTCGGCGCGGCGTCGGTGCTGGCGGTGTTCGCCGCCGGGCGCGAGCCGCTCGGTCTTCGGCTCTAGAAGAGCCACATCCCGGGCGCGACCCCGACCTCGACGAGCTCCGGACGCCCCGACCCGATCGCCTCGCCGAGCGCCTCCCGGAGCGCCTCGGCGTCGTCGACCTTGCGCGACCGGACCCCGTAGGCGGTCGCGATTGACGCGGTGTCCAGGGCCGGCAGGTCGAGCCCGGGCGCGCCGGTGACGCCCTCGATCTCCGAGAACCACTTGAGGATCGCGTACTCGCTGTTGCGCAGCACCAGGAACGTGACCGGGACCTCGTAGGCCGCCGCGGTCCAGAACGCCGTGACCGCGTACTGCACCGAGCCCTCGCCGATCACGCAGACGACGGGCCGGTCGGGTTCGGCGAGCTGCACGCCGACCCCGGCCGCGAGCCCGAAGCCGAGCCCTCCTCCGGCGCCGAAGTAGTAGCTGCCGGGGCGCGAGAGCCGCAGCTGGTTGCGCAGGGCGAGGGTCGAGGACGGCGCCTCGAGCACCACGATCCCGTCGTCCGGGAAGGCGGCGGCAAGCGCGTTCATCGCCGCCGTGCCGGTGATCGGGTCCTGCTCCGGCCCCGCGGTGGGCTCGGGCAGGGGTTCGCCCGGGTCGCGGTCGGACTCGGCGACCTCCTCCAGCAGGCGCTCGAGCGTCACCCGCACGTCGGCGACGATCGCATCGCCCATCGGTGCCCGCGCGGCCTCGTCTGGGTCCGACGTGATCGCGACCAGCTCGGCGCCCTCGGGGAGGAGGGGACCGGGGATGTTCGGGTAGTACGGGAACACGGAGGAGCCGAGGACGAGGATCAGGTCGTAGCCGGCCAGCGTCTCGGAGACCGGGCCGATCGCCGGCGGCAGCACGCCGCGGAATTGCGCGTGACCCTCAGGGAAGCCGATCCGGCCGCCCCCGGTCGCCGGGATGGCGAACACGGGCAGCCGCTGACGCTCGGCGAGGGCGATCGCAGCCTCCCAGGCGCCGCTCGCGTCGACGTCCGGCCCCGCGACGAGCACAGGGTTGCCCGCCGCCTCGAGCCGCCGGGCGAGCTCCGCGACGGCCTCGGGGGCCGCGCCCGCGCGCCCGCTGGTGCGGCGCGCGATCGCGGCGCCCGCGTAGGCGTCGTCGACCTCGGCGTCCCAGTCGTCCATCGGGATCGAGACGAAGGTCGGGCCTCGCGGCGGCAGCTTCGCGAGGTGCGCCGCGCGCCCGAGCGCCAGCGGCACGTCCTCGGGCCGCGCAGGCTCGTAGCTCCACTTCACCAGCGGGTGGGGCATCCGGGTCGCGTCACGGTTCGTGAGGTTCGCCTGCACCGTCACCAGCGAGCGCGCCTGCTGGCCCGCGGTGATCACCAGGGGCGAGTGGTTGGCCTGGGCGTTGAAGATCGCGCCCATCGCGTTGCCCACCCCCGGCGCCGTGTGCAGGTTGACGAGCGCGGGCCCGCCGGTCGCCTGGGCGTAGCCGTCGGCCATGCCGACCACGACGGCCTCCTGCAGGCCGAGGACGTACCTGAAGTCCTCCGGATAGTCGCGGAGCATGGGCAGCTCGGTCGAGCCCGGGTTGCCGAACATCGTCGTCATCCCGTGGGCGCGGAAGACGTCGAAGGATGCTTCGCGGACGCTGCTCACGGCGCGCGGACTCTATACCCGGCGGACCGTTACATTGAGTGATGTAACGGTTGGGGGGATGGTGGTGTAATTGGCGCCCGAACGCATGGCCGAGACCAGCGACGACGCGAGTCCCTCCGAGGGCGGGCCCGAGCCCCGGGTGCTGAGGGCGCTGCAGCTCGCCCGCGAGCTGCTCCCGGGCGACAGCAGCTACGGCGACCCGCTGTCCACCGCGGGCTCCGACCCGCGGGCGCTGGTCGCGCGCCGTCTCGGCGAGGCGGCCACGGAGAGGCCGGGGATCCTCAAGCAGGCCGGGCTCACGGCCCTGCAGGTGTGGGAGGTGGTTGCGCACGGCACGGGCGGCAAGCTCGGCGACGATCGGCTGGCGATCGTGTTCACCGACCTCGTGGGGTTCTCCGACTGGGCGCTGGAGGCCGGCGACGACATCTCGCTCGAGCTGCTGCGCGAGGTCGCGGGGGCGATCGAGCCGCCGGTGACCGCGCATCGCGGCGAGGTCGTCAAGCGGCTCGGCGACGGGATGATGGCCGTCTTCGGTGACGCCGACGAGGCCGCCGCGGCGGTGTTCGAGGCCCGCGAGCGCCTGGAAGACGTCGAGGTCGCCGGGTACCGTCCGCGCATGCGGGCAGGGATGCACGTGGGCACGCCCCGCCGGCTGGCCGACGACTACCTGGGCGTGGACGTCAACGTCGCTGCCCGCGTGGCGGAGGGCGCATCCGGCGACGAGTTCCTCGTCTCGGGCGATGCGCTCGACGAGCTCGACCCGGACCTGGTGTCCTCGCGCCGCAAGCTCAGGTTCCGGGCCAAGGGCGTCCCAAGCGACGTCACCGCCTACTCCCTGAGGCCCAAGCGGTGAGCGAGCCCGAGGCCGCGAGAGACTCGCAGACGAGCGCGCGATCGAGCGCCGCGCGCCCGACCTGATGACGATCCCGCGCCTGCTCGGCGGGGCGCTCAACGACCTCCGGACGATCGCGGAGGGCATGGCGGTCCTGCCGCAGTTGCTCGCCGCGCTCAAGGGGATCCAGGGCAGGGTCGACTCGCTCGACGACGAGGTCAAGCGGATGCGCGCGGCGGTTGAGGGGATGGGGGGAGACGTCGGCGAGCTCCGCGACGGGATCGAGCGGCTCGAGCCCCACCTCGAGGACGTCACCCGCGTCGCCCACCCGCTGCGGCGGCTGGGCGAGCGCCGGCGAGGCCGGGGCGACGCCCCAGTGCCCGAGCCCGAGGAGTGATGGCGCGGGCGGCGGCGCTCGCGTTCTGCATCGCCGCACTCGCGCTCGCCGCCTGCGGCGGTGACGATGATTCGACCGGGTCGACGACGGCCACGACCACGACGACCACGCCGCCGAAGCCACCGCCGAAGGAGACGCGCGACCCGCTGCCGGACGTTCATTCCGACTGGGAGCGGTTCGTCAACGAGCGCGGCGGCTACGCGCTGCTTCTGCCGCGCGGGTGGGGGGCCAACCGGCGCGGGGCGCAGACGCTGATCCGGTCCTTCGACCGGCTGGTGGCGATCTCGATCGCGCCCGACCGATCGGCCGCGGCCCAGGGGACGCCGCTCGAGGACTACGCGACCAACACTGCCGACGAGCTGCGCGGCTTTGAAGACGGGTTCGACGCGAAGGGGAGCCGGCCGCTGGGCGGCCCCTACGACGCCGTCGAGGTCTACGGAACGGGCAGGTCTCGCGACGGGGTGGACCAGAAGGTCTCGGTGATCGCCCTGCGCCGTGACCACCAGGCCACGATCACCGCGGTCCTGGCCGCCAACGCCAAGCCCGCCGCGCGCGATTCCGCCCGGGTCGGGAGGCGGGTGATCGCGACGATCCGGACCCGTCCGCCTCAGGCGCGGTCGGGGCGCTCCGGGTAGATCTCGTCGATCGTCACGAGCGCGTCGAACGGCCCGTCGATCTCAGCCGCGATCGCCTCGGTGCCCCCGGCGAGCCGGTCGACGAGGCAGAGTCCGCCGACGATGTCGAGCCCCTGGGAGCGGATCTGCTCGATCGCAGAGATCGTCGAACCTCCGGTCGTGACCGTGTCCTCGACCACGAGGACCTTCGTCCCCGCCTCGACCGGGCCCTCGACCATGCGCTGGAGGCCGTGTGCCTTGCCCTCCTTGCGGACGAAGAAGCCGACTAGGCCCGCGCCGTCCGGGACGGCGATCGCGGCGCAGGCGAGCGGGATCGCGGCCATCACGGGGCCCCCGACCGCCTCGGCGCCGAGCTGGACAGCCCTGTCGGCGATCAGCTCGCCGGCCGCCAGGAAGCCTGCCGGCCGCATCATGGCCCGGCGCGCGTCGACGTAGTACTGCGCCGTCTGCCCGCTGGACAGGGTCACCTCACCGACGACGAGCGAGTGCTCGCGTAGCTGGTCGAGGAGCGTCTCCCGTGCGTTCGAGGTCACCGGCTCAACCTATAGACCCGGCTGCACAGCCGCGTGGTTGCGTCTTCGCGCCGGGCGAAATAGGCTCTTGGGGACGCGTCTATCGACTGTCGTCTCCGGCGGGAGGGGGAGTTTGCGTTCGCACTCGGTGTCAGCGGTCTTGGCAGCGGCCTTCATCGTGGCCTGCTGTGCGCTGTCGGCGCCGGCCGGCGCGGCCACCGGGGGCTTCATTTATTGGAGCCACAGCACCCCCGCATCGCCGGCGGGGATCGGGCGTGCGAACCTGGACGGGTCGGGGGTCAACGAGAGCTTCATCACGGGCACCTCACACGCGCGGGGCGTGGCGGCCGACAGCCAGCACGTCTACTGGGCGAACTTCCGGTCGATCGGGCGCGCGAACCTCGACGGCACCGGGGTCGATCAGAACTTCATCCCGAACATCGACAACAACCAGGGTCAGGCCGTCGCGGTCGACGGCCAGCACGTCTACTGGACCGCGGCCGGGGCCGGCGGCGACGGACGCATCGGGCGCGCGAAGCTGGACGGCAGCGGGGTCGACAACAACTTCATCACGCTTCAGGGCTCTACGCCGCAGGGTCTGGCTGTCGATAGCCGGCACGTCCTCTGGAGCAGCCTCGCGGGCACGCTCGGGCTCGCGCTCCTCAGCGGCGGGGGCGCTGCTGAGAACGTCGTGAGCGGCGGGGTTTCTCCGGCGGGCGTGGCCAGCAACGGCCAGTACCTCTACTGGACGAATTCCCGGGGGATCGGCCGCTACAACGGCTTCGAGAGCAACCTGACCTTGATCGCCGACCCGTTCGCCGAGTTCCGCTTCGTCGCCCTCAGCCCCCAAAACGTGTTCTGGGCGAACGCGAGGGGCATCGGCCGGGCCGGCCTCGATGGCTCGAACCCCAGTTACGGCTTCATCCATGGAATTGCACAACCGACGGGTGTGGCGGTCAGCACGCCACCGGCAGCGCCATGTGCCGGTCGCGATGCGACGCTCGTCGGCAGCGCCGCTGACGACCGACTCTCCGGAACGCCAGGCGCCGACGTGATCGTCAGCGGTGGCGGAGACGACCGCATCGACGGCAAGGGCGGCGCCGACCTGATCTGCGCCGGCTCCGGAGACGATCGCCTGCGCGGTGGCGCCGGCCGCGATCAACTGCGCGGTGGCGCCGGCAAGGACGCGCTGCTCGGCGGCGCGGGGCGCGATCGCCTGCGCGGCGGGCCCGGGCACGATCGGGAGGAGCAATGAGGCCGATGAGCGCGCGCCTGCACGCCTTCGTCCTCGCGGGGGCGCTTGCCGCGCTCATGCTCTGTGACATCGCCTCCGGAGCGCAGGCGAGCGTGAAATTCAGCGGGCCGGCCAACTACGGCACCGGGATTCGGCCGGAGGCGGTAGCGATCGGCGACTTCAACCAGGACTCGCACCCGGACCTCGCGGTCGGCAACCGCAGCGGCGGCCGTGGCCCCGCCCTCTCGATCTTGCTCGGCGCCGGGGATGGCACCTTCGGCGCCCAGACCGGCGTGAACGCGAACGCTGATCCCACGTCGGTGGCGGTCGCCGATTTCGACGGTGACTCGCACCTCGACCTGGCGATCGCCAGCTTCCGCGGGGACGGGGTCTCGGTCCTGCTCGGCGCGGGGAACGGCACCTTCGGCAGCGCCGTTTCGTCGCCCGCAGGAGCCGGTCCGTCATCGGTCGCGGTCGGCGACTTCAACGGCAACGGACACCCCGATGTCGCGGTCGCCAACCAATTGTCCGACAACGTCTCGGCGATGCTCTCAGGGGCGGGCGGGACCTTCAGCTTCCCGACCAATTACGCCGCCGGCGAGAATCCCGCGTCGGTTACGGTCGGCGAGTTCAACGGCGACTCGCACCCCGACCTTGCGGTGGCCAACCTGTTCACGGGTACCGTCTCGATCCTCCTCGGCCAGGGCAATGGCGTCTTCGGTGCCGCCACCGGCTTCGCCGCCGGGCCGGCCCCGGTTTCGGTTGCGGTCGGCGACTTCAACGGCGACTCGCACGCCGACCTGGCGGTCGCGAACGAGACCTCGGGCAACGCGTCGGTGCTGCTCGGCGCCGGCGACGGCACCTTCGGTGCGCCGAGCCCGTACCCCTCCGGCAGCAGCCCAGCGTCGATCGCCGTCGGTGATTTCGACGGCGACGGGCATAGTGACCTGGCGCTTGCGAACAACTACGGCGCCAACGTGTCCGTATTGCTCGGCGCCGGCGACGGGACCTTCCCGACCACCACCCAGTTCAACGCCGACCAGGGCCCCTCGTCGGTCGCCGTCGGCGACTTCAACCACGACTCGCGACCCGACCTCGCCGTCAGCAACGAGATCTCCAATGACGTCTCGGTCCTGATCAACGGCGGCAGCGCAAAGGCGCCCACCTGCGGCGGGCGTGAGGCCACGATCGTGGGCAGCCCGAGCGACAACAGGCTCACCGGGACGCCCGGCGCCGACGTCATCGTCGGCGGCGAGGGAAAGGACGTGATCCGCGCGAAGGGCTCAGACGATCGAGTTTGCGCGGGGGCGGGCGATGATCGGCTCGCCGGCGGGGGCGGCCGGGATCGCCTCGACGGCGGCTCCGGTGACGACCTCCTGATCGGTGGCGCCGGGCGCGACCGTCTCCACGGCGGGCCGGGTCACGACCGGCGCCGGCACTGAGCGCGACTACCGCGTCCGAAAGCCCTGGAAGGCGGCTCGGAACCCTCCGCTTGCGGGCAGGTACTCGATCGTGAACCTGGTGGGCCATGGAACGCGGCCCTGGACCCGCCGCTGCTGCCGGTAGCGGAACGAGACGACGTGGTCAGGAGCCGCGATCGCGTCCTGCAGCGTCTGCAGGGTCACGGAGGACTCGGCAAAGAGGACCTTGCGGTTGAACGTGCCGTAGATCAGCGTCGGGTGATGGTCGACGTTGTCGATCGTGTAGTCGAACTTGCGGTCGAGCAGATGCAGGCCCATCTTGGGAATCGAGGACCCGGTGTCCGGCCCGTACGCCGCGGGCACGAACGGGGGCCTCGGCATGCGGAGGAAGCACAGCATCTGTCTGTAGCCGGTCAGGATGGGGTCACAGGTGATGCCGTTGCTCGACGAGCAGCGCGTCCGTTTGTCGACGAAATGCCGCGAGCGCAAGTAGTAGTGAAAGTCGAAATGCGGTGAGACGAACGAGCCGTTCGGCCCTCGCGGTAGCCCCTCGGTGTTCCAGTCCACCTCCACGTAGCGAAACGGCGAACCCGCCTCGCTCCCGGGCGCCGCGACCTTCGCGAACTGGTAGCGGTAGATGTGCTGGCACGGGCCGGCGGGCAGGGTCGCCGAGCTGCCGACGCCGGTGAACTGGATCCCGGGGATGTCGACCGAGACCCGGTCCGGGACCCCGTGCGGCCGGTTGCGCTGCAAAGTCGCGTAGGAACCGGCGCGGGAGTAGGCGTCGATGAGCTGCGAGCCGTCGGGAAGCGAGACCGAGTGGCAGTCGGCGGCCGCCCGAGCCTGACCGTTCGGCGCGCCGGCGATGGCCACTGAGAGCACGACGACGGCGACACTCGAGATCAGCAGCCGCACGCCCACGCAGCGCATCGTAGGGGCGCCGCAGGATAAGAATGTGGCCCGTGGCCGAGGAGATGCTGAGCGTCAACGGAGTCGAGATCTGCGCCGAGTCGTTCGGCGACGCCGGCGACCCGACGCTGCTGCTCGTCATGGGATCAGCGGCGTCAATGGATTGGTGGGAGACCGAGCTCTGCGAGCGGCTGGCGGCGGGCTCGCGGCGCGTGATTCGGTACGACCACCGCGACACGGGCCGCTCGGTTGCCTACGAGCCGGGGGCGCCGACCTACAGCGGCGCCGACCTCGTCGCCGACATCGTCGGCGTGCTGGACGCCTACGGCGTCGACCGCGGTCACCTCGTCGGCGAGTCGATGGGCGGGGCGCTCGCGCAGGTCGCCGCGCTCGATCACCCCGGCCGCCTCGCGTCGCTGACGCTGATCGCGACGAGCCCCGCCGGCCCCGCCCCCGACCTCCCGCCGATGACCGCCGAGGCCTTGGAGCGGTTCTTGGGGATCCCGGCACCGGACTGGTCCGACCGCGGTGCGGTTCTGGACTACATCGTCGCCTCGGCGCGCGCCTGCGCAAGCCCGACGGAGCCGTTCGACGAGGCCGCGACGCGCGAGCTCGCGGCGGCGCGTCATCGACCGCAGCACCAACGTCGAGTCCAGCTTCACCAACCACGAGCTGATCGACGGCACGGATCCTTGGCGCGACCGTCTCGGCGACCTGGCGGCGCCGACGCTCGTCATCCACGGCACCGACGATCCCGTGTTCGCGCTCGGCCACGGCGAGGCGCTCGCGCGCGAGATCCCCGGGGCCTCGCTTCTGGTCTTGGACGGCGTCGGCCACGAGCACCCCCGGCGGGCCTGGGACCGGATCGTGCCGGCGCTTCTGGACCACACCGCCGGTTGAGGCGCCCCGGGACTAGACGTAAACGAACATCTTGTCCCCGAGGTCGATCCAGTTGTAGATGAAGATCGAGTCGGGGATCGGGTTGCGGATGCACCCGTGGCTTGCGGGATAGGGCGGCACCGAGTGGTAACCGTGGGTCGCCTCGCCGCGGTTGTAATACACCGAGTAGTACATCCCGAGCGAGTTGTAGCCCGGGTCCTTGGAATAGAAGGTGAACCCGCCCTGATCGGACGGCGTCGCCGCGGCGCCGGTCGAGATGTGGAAGACGTACTTCGCCTCGCCGTTCTCGGCCAGGGCCATCACCTGCTTGGAGATGTCGACCTCGACGTGCTTGCCGGCACCCGGGTGGGCGATCTGGAACTCGCCCTTGCCGGCGGCGAGCATCTGGAAGATGCCGGGCGTGGCCTGGAAGTTGCGGGCCATCCCGTTGACCTTGCGGAACGCCATCACGGCGCGCTCTGTGTGCGAGCCGTACTCGTGGCCGTCGGTGTCGAAGTAGTGCTCGTCGCGCAGGAGGTCGTTGAAGAGCTTCACGGCCGGGCCGCGGTCGCCCGGGTCGAGATCCGGGTACTTGAGCCCGAACTTCTCCGACTTGGCGGCGCCGCCGGCCTGCGCCGACGTCGGCGCCTTGCGGGCCCGGACGCGGTACTTGCCCGGCTTCGTGAGCGGCTTCGAGCGCAGCTTCACCCGGCCGAATCCGCGCCCCTTGACCTGGTGCACGTACGGCGTCTTCTTCGTCACCGTGTCGCCGCTGGTGCCGAGGCGCAGCTCGACGCGCTGGTGACCGACGAACGGGGTCACGGTCGCGACGGCCTCGACCCGGTCGCCGACCTTGGCCTTGCCGTTGTGAAGCCCCTTGAGCTTGACCTTGATCTTGGCCGGCTTCGGGCCGGGGTCGGGCGCGTCGCCCCCTCCGGTGGTGTCGTTGCCACCGCCGTTGCCGCCACCGCCACCGTGGGCCGAGTCGGCGTACGCGAAGATGGGGAACAGGAGCATGGCGATCGTCGCCAGCACCCCCGCGGCGACCTGGGAGAGCTTCATGGCGCGAAATTGTGCCAGACCGATCCGTCGCGCCGGCGCCGTGACCCTCATCTATGACGTCAGCAATGCAAACGCGATCGCGTTGTTGAGGGCGTGCACCGCGATCGTCGGCCAGATCGACCCGGTGCGCTCGTAGAGCCAGGCGAGCGCGAGCCCGAAGATGGAGAGCTGCAGCACGACGCCCCAGGAGCCCGGGCCCGTGTAGTGGAACAGGCCCCAGACGCAGCTCGAGATCACGGCGGCGACCACGAACGGCGCCGAGCGCCGCAGGCCCGCGAACATGAAGCCGCGGAAGAACATCTCCTCGCTGATCGGGGCGGCGACGATGATCAGCAGCGCGGCCGCGGTCGATCCGAGCGGCCCTTCGCCGAAGCCGAGGTCGCGGGTGACGTCCTCCTGCTGGGGCTGGAGGAGGGCCGCGATCAGGATCGCGACGGCGATGTAGCCGAAGTACGCGATCGCCATCGAGACGTAAGGGGAGCGCAGCGGGCGCCGCAGCCCGAGCACCGACGCCGGGGCGAGCTCGCGCAGCTGCGGGCTCGCGAACATCAGCGCGGTCACGATCAGCGTCGCGGCCAGCAGGCCCTGGAGGACCAGCCGGGCGGCGAGCGACGAGATGTCGTGGTCGAAGGCCGAGACCACCCCGGCCTCGACGATCACGATGACCAGGAAGAAGGCGAGCCCGGCGAGCACCCGCGCCGGACCCCAGGCGCGCGGGGCGGTCGCGGGTGCGGCGCCACCGGCGACCGCGAGTGGCGCTTCGCCCGGCGGTGGCGGTGGTGGTGGGGGCGGGGGCGGCGGCGGCTCGCGCCGGGGCTGGTCGGCGTCGTCGGTCAAGTCCGAAGATGCTGGTCGATCTCGGTGAGCGACGCAATCCGGTGCTCGCCGCCCGCGGTCCCGTCCCGGTCGAGCAGCAGGTACGGGATACCCGCGGCGATGGCGCCGTCGACGTCCTCGGCGGGCGTGTCGCCGACGTGCAGCGCCTCGCCGGGCGCGCAATCGACGAGCTCGAGCGCGGGCGCGAAGATCGCCGGGTCGGGCTTGCTCGCGCCGGCGGTCGCCGACACGACAACACGGTCGAGCAGGCCGTCCAGCCCGCAGCGGCGCAGCACGTCGTGCAGCGAGATGTCCCAGTTGGACACGCAGATGCAGGCGAGTCCGCGCTCACGCAGGCCGGCGAGCGCCGGGGCCGCGTCGGCGTAGGCCCGAAAGCGGACCGCGGCCACGAGCTGCTCGACGGTCACGGTCCGCCCGAGCTCTCTGGTGAGCAGCGCGGCGCAGGCCGCCCGCAGGTCGGCGAGCCGAGCCTCGTCGCCGGCTTCGTGGGCGTGCTCTCGGTAGTAGGCCATCTCGGCGCGCATCGCTGCGACCACGCTGTCGTCGGGCTCGATCCCCAGCCCGGCGGCCAGGTGGACCCAGGGCGGCTCGAGCTCGACGAGCGTGCCGAGGGCGTCAAGGAACACGGCCTTGGTCGTCATATCGCGACCAAGACTGGCAGGATCGGGCCCGTGGAACAGACCTTCTGGGAATCCAACGGCGATTGGATCTCGGCCGGGATCACGCTCGTGATCACGTTCGCGATCGCGTTCATCGTCGACCGGTTCGTGATCGGCCGCGCGACCCGGGTCGCGTCGCGGGTCAGCGACACCACGGTCTCGCGGGCGGCGATGACCCGGCTGCGGATGGTGCGCAGGCTGGTCTTCGCCGCGATCATCATCGTCGGCCTCGGGATCGCCCTGAGCGAGTTCGACAAGCTCAACAAGCTCGCCAACGCGGTCCTGGCGTCGAGCGCCGTGGTCGGTCTAGTACTGGGCTTCGCGGCGCAGAAGATCCTGGCGAATCCACTGGCCGGGATCCTGCTCGCGATCACCCAGCCGATCCGCATCGGCGACTCGGTGACGATCGAGGACGAGACCGGCCGGGTCGCGGACCTGACCCTGTCCCACACCTTCGTCGACACGGGTGACGGCCGGCTCGTGATCGTCCCGAACGAGACGGTCGTGACGAACGTCGTGGTCAACCGCTCAACAGGAAATCTGAGCGCGCCGGTGAAAGCCTCGGTATGGGTGCCTCTGGACGCCAACCTGACCCGTGCCCGCGAGGCCCTGGACGCGCTCGAGCCCTCGCAGGTGGACGTCGCCGAGATCACCCCGGACGGGGTGAGGATCGAGGTCCACGGCCCGCGCCGGCCGGGCGGCACGCGCGCGTCGGGCGAGGAGGCGGCCCTCCGGGAGCGCGCGCACCGGGCGCTGCGGGAGGCGGGAGTGCTGTCAGCCGCCTGAGCGCGCCCACTACTCTGTGGGGTTCGCCATGACCGCTCGCCAACGCAGACGGCACCGGCGCGCCTCGGGCGGCTCGGTGGGTAAGAAGATCGTGCTCGCGTTCATCGTGGTCTTCGTGCTGATCGGTGTGGGCGTCGCCAGCGCCGGGATCTGGGTGCTCGACGTCGCCGCCGACGCCCCGGACATCAACACGCTGAAGCCGGCAGAGGCGGGCTCCAACACGCAGATCTTCGCCGCCGACGGCACCAGCTTGGGCTACGTGCAGTCCGACATCCTGCGGACCCCGGTGTCGCTGGACAAGATCCCGAATCGCCTGCAGAAGGCGACGATCGCGATCGAGGACGAGCACTTCTACGACCATGGCGGCGTCGACTACGGCGCGATCATCCGCGCCGCGCTGGAGAACTTCGAGGCCGGCGAGGTCAAGCAGGGTGGTTCGACGATCACCCAGCAGCTCGTCCGCAACCTCTACATCAAGGACCCGAAGGACACCATCCAGCGCAAGATCATCGAGGCCAAGATGGCCATGGAGTACGAGGACAAGTACAGCAAGAACCAGATCCTCAACCAGTACCTCAACACCGCCTCGTACGGCACCAACAACGGCAAGACCGCGGTCGGCGTAGAGGCCGCCTCGCAGGTGTACTTCGACAAGGACGTCACCGACCTCAACGTCGGCGAGGCGGCGCTGCTCGCCGGCCTCCCGCAGGCGCCCACGGACTACAACCCGTTCATCAACCCGAAGGGCGCGAAGCAGCGCCGCAACGAGGTGCTGACGGCGTTGCGCGACCAGGGCTACATCAGCCCGGCGACCTACACGAAGGTGGCCGGGCAGGGGCTCGGGCTGCACCGCGGCCTCCGCTACGAGCAACGTTCGCAGCAGTACTTCTTCGACTTCGTCCAGGACGAGCTGATCAACAAGTACGGCGTCGCGACGGCGCGCGAGGGCGGGCTGAAGGTCTACACCACCCTCGACCCGCACCTGCAGGCCGTCGCCGAGGACGCGATCGCGGCCCATCCGGTCACCGGTGCGGCCGAGGCGCTCGTCTCCACCGACGTGGACACCGGCGAGATCAAGGCCATGGCCTCCTCGTCGTCCTACGACGTGAGCCAGTTCAACCTCGCCGCCACGGGACGCCGCCAGCCGGGCTCCTCGTTCAAGCCCTACGCGCTCACCGCCGCGGTCGCACAGGGCATCGACCCGGACACGACCTATTACTCGGGTGGCTCGATCACGCTGTATCCGAGCGGGCCCCTGGGCGACCCGTGGACCGTCGCCAGCGACGGCAGCGGGTCGATGAACCTACGGGACGGACTGGCCCACTCCGTCAACGCCGTGTTCGCTCAGCTGGTGCTCGACATCGGCCCGGACACGATGGACGACATGGCAAAGAAGCTCGGCGTCACATCCCCCCTCTACGGATATCCGTCCGAGGTCCTCGGCACGAGCGACGTCACCGTGCTCGATCAGGCCTCCGCCTACGCGACGCTCGCCAACGGCGGCGTCCACCACGACCCGACCGCGATCGCCAGGGTCGTCTTCCCCGACGGGCACGTCGATGAGCCCGCGAAGGAGCCCGGCAACCGGGTGATCTCCGACGGCGTCGCCTACGAGATGGAGGACGTGATGAAGGGGCCGCTCGACTACGGCACCGCGGCGTGTTGTGACATCCCGTGCCCGGCCGCGGGCAAGACCGGCACCACGGAGACCCAGGCCGACGCCTGGTTCGTCGGCTACACGCCGCACGTCTCGACCGCGGTCTGGGTCGGCAACCCCGACTCGCGCCAGCCGATGCCGGGCTACGGCGCGGACCTCGCCGCGCCGATCTGGCAGGACTACATGGAGGTCGCGGCGGCCCAGCCATGCGACGACTTCCCGCAACCCCAGAACCCAGCGGACCTCTCCGCCTACTACAGCGAGCACACCTCCTCGTCGTCGGACTCGGGCAAGAGCACGGACTCGACGGGCACCTACACCACGCCGACCGACACGACCACGACCCCCACCACTCCGAGCACCGGTGGCGGCGACAACGGCTACGACCCGAACCTCTACGCGCCCGGGGCGGGCCAAGGGGCGGCGCCGACCCCCGGCGGCGGCGGCGCGGGCGGCGGCGTCAACCCGAACGGCTGAGAATCCCGGGGCTCGCTTGACCGGCGAGTTCGAGCTCATCGCCGCGATCCGGGAGCGCCTCGCTAGCGGTGGAGCGCCGGAGCGCTCAGGGGCGCTCGTCGTCGGCAGCGGCGACGACGCCGCGGTCACGGTGCGCGCGGGCGCCGCGGCCACGACCGTCGACGCTCTGGTCGAGGGGGTCCACTTCGAGGTGCCGCCGTTCGAGCTCCGCGAGGTGGGCCGCAAGGCGCTCGCGGTCGCGCTCTCCGACCTGGCCGCGATGGGGGCGGCCCCCGCCGAGGCCTACGTCCAGCTCGGGGTCCCCGAGTCGCGCTCCGAGGCCGAGCTCCTGGAGCTCGCCGACGGCGTGGCCGAGGTCGCCGCCGAGCACGGCGTGGCGGTGGCCGGGGGCGACGTCACCCGGGCGCCGGCGCTGATCGTCGCCGTCACGGCCGTCGGCGAGGCGCCCTCCGCGGCCGAGCTCGTCACCCGCGCCGGCGCGCGCCCCGGCGACGTGGTGGCCGTGACCGGTGAGCTCGGCGGGGCGGCCGCCGGGCTGCTCCTGCTCCAGCGCCCCGAGCTGGCCGCGGGCCTCGAGCCGCAGGTCGCCGCCGCGCTGCGCCGGCGCCAGGTCGACCCGACGCCGCGCCCGGCCGCCGGCCTCGCGCTGGCGCGAGCCGGGGCGACCGCCCTGATCGACATCAGCGACGGGCTGGGCGCCGACGCCGCACATGTCGCCGAGGCGAGCAGCGTGGGCCTCGCGATCGAGTTGGAGCGGGTGCCGGTCCAGGCGGGCGTCGCCGCGGTGGCCGCGGCGGCCGGCGTGGACCCGGTGGACCTGGCGACCGCGAGCGGCGAGGACTACGAGCTACTCGCGACGATCCCGGCCGACCGGGTCAGCGAGGCGCGCGCCGGAGTCACCGCGGCCGGCGTGGCGCTCTCGCTCATCGGCGAGGTCGTGGCCGGCGCCGCGGTGGAGCTCAGAGATCGCCGCGGGGTCGCTCGGCCGCCGGGCGGCTTCGATCAGCTCCGCCTTCGACGAGGGCCAGACGACCGCGCCTGACCAGCTTCAGCTTCGTCAGGATCGCGTCGGCGACGACGCCGGGATCGGGGTCGTATCGGTCGAGTTCGATGTCCCGCTTCAGTTGCTTCAAGCTGGTCCTGCTCTCGGACAAATCCCTTGTCCCTCCGCGCTTCGCAAGTCGTTCCGTCGGTCTCGAGGCGCTGATTGCCCTTGAGCTCATCTTCCAAACCTCAGATCGGCTCCGAGGCGCTCGCGCGCGACCGCCTGATGAGCGGTCTAGACGCTCGTCCGAGCGTCCGGGTGGTCCCCCCCGGCACGATCTGGGGTCCGCCCACTAAGCGGGCGCTGGGAGGGTGCGCATGCGCACCAGTAGCGCCACGGTGCCGGCGACCCCGCCGGCGATAAAGCAGAGCGGCAGCGTCACCCCGAGTCCGATCTGGCCGTCGGCGACCATGAGCGTCAGCGTCCAGGGCGCGTCGCGCCCGAGCTCGAGCGCGGTTGCGACCGCGGCGACGGCGGCGAGCGCCGGCACGAAGGTGATCAGTGCGACGAGCGCTCGGATGCCCCGGCCCGCCGCTCGCGGTGTCCCGGCCGTGAGCAGCCACGCGTGCGCGGCCGGCGCCAGCAGCAGGGCCATGTAGGGGTTCGCGAGCCAGAGCGCGAAGCAGGCTGCGGACGAGATCGCCCCCAGGGCCGGCCCTCCCGCGGGCGGCGCGCCGGCCGGGCGCCGGCGCCGGAAACGCAGGATGGCGACGCTGGCGCCCGCGGCGATGAGGACCAGCGCGAGCGTCACCGCCCCGCGGGCCCCGGGGCTGTACAGGGCGGGGTCGAACGGGAACGGCGGCCGGGGGACGAGGCCGACGACGACGAGCGCGTAGAGGATCGCCAGCCCGCCGACGAAGGGCAGGCTGCACGCAGCTCCCCAGGCGAGCCCGGCGCGGATGCCGAGCCGCTCGCGCATCGAGCGAGCGCAGGCATCCACCGCGCCCACCGCCGCGGGCAGGATCAGCGCCAGGGCGAGCGCGGCCAGCGCCCAGCCCGGGACCAGGTTGCGCCCCACCTCGACGTGCGCGGTCGGCCCATGGACTGGATCGGAGACGGCCACGTCGAGCGCGCCGATCATCGTCTGGATCGCGCGCCCGAACTCGTCGATCGTGCGCGGATCGACGTCGTCGAGCTGGTCGTCGTCGGCGGGGAGAGTCCGCTCGCCGGCGGATGAGACGGCGATCGCGTCGACTCCCTCGCCGATCAGCGGCGCCTGGTCGCCGAGCCCGGACGGGATCGCCAGCCGCGCCAGCTGGGTGAAGGCCGACTCGTCGGTGTTCGCCCGCCCGGTCTGGGTCTCCACGGCCCGCTCGGCGGTGAGCTCGAGCTGCACCGGGGCGCTGCGCTGCCCGCTCGAGCTCCCGACGACGTACGGTGGGCGCGGCGACGCCGAGCCCGGCTGGGAGATCACGATCACCGCCTCGATCGTGTCGGGGTCGGGGATCGCCTTGATCAGCTCGCGCATGCCGGTCGCGCCCGTCGCCGAGCCGCTGACCGAAGCGAGCACGAAGGTGCGCTGGTGCTGGCGCTCGCCGAGGGCCCGGGCGAGCTCGACCAGGACGCCCGTCCCCGCGGCGCTCGACGCCGCCGCCGGCGCGCGCGAGGCGTCACGCGCCGCGGCGACCACGATCGTGCTGGAGCCGTCCCCCGGCAGGGTCAGCACGACGTTGCGGAGCGTCACGTCGTGCCCGTCGTACTCGGCGCCGTACTGCTGTTCGCTGACCGCCCCGGCCGGGACCGCGTCGAAGCGTCTGGAGACCAGGTCGGCGGCGGCCGAGTCGCCGGCGCTGCCGGGCTGCCGGTCGGGGATCTTCGTCGCGATCAAGCGCGCCGCCGCGGACGCCGTCCCACCGTCGAACGTCCCCGGCGGCCCGGCCGGCTCGAAGGGGTCGGGCGCGCCCTCCAGCGAGAACATCACCGCGATGACCGCGACGAGGGCAGGCGCGAAGGCGAGGCGATAGAGGCGAAAGTCGATCATCCGGGCGGGGGTGCGGGGCCATCTGCATACTGCCGACCGGGGGCGGCGGCGGGCCGCGATTACGCTTCCGTGCATGAGCGCTAGCGCCCCGGGCACGGGCGGGCAGAGCGCGGAGGAGTCCGCTCGGATCCTGCTGGTCGACGACGAGCAGTCGGTCCAGACGCTCCTCGCCTACCCGCTTCGCAAGGATGGATACGAGGTCGTCCCGGCGTTCGACGGCCGCGAGGCGCTCGACCGCTTCGCCGAGAAGCGCTTCGACCTCGTCGTCCTCGACGTGATGCTGCCGAAGATCGACGGGATCGAGGTGTGCAGGCGGCTGCGGAGCCGCAGCCAGGTGCCGATCATCATGCTCACGGCCAAGGACGACGAGACCGACAAGGTGCTCGGGCTCGAGATGGGCGCCGACGACTACATCACCAAGCCCTTCTCGGTCCGCGAGTTCCGCAGCCGGGTGCGTGCCGCGCTGCGACGGTCGGAGATGCTGCGCGCTCGGCCCGGCGGCGAGCCGATCGTCGCCGGGGACATCGCGATCGACTTCGAGCGCCGCGTGGTGACCGCCCACGGGGAGCCGGCCCAGCTCACGTACGTCGAGTTCGAGCTGCTCGCCTCCCTCGCCGGCGCGCCCGGACGGGTGATGACGAGGGAGATGCTCCTGGAGCACGTCTGGGGCGACTCGGCCTACCGCGACCCGCGCACGATCGACGTCCACATCCGCCACCTGCGAGAGAAGCTCGAACGCGAACCCCGCCGCCCCGAGTACCTGTTCACCGTCAGAGGAGTCGGCTACCGGTTCAGGGACTCGGACTAAGTGGCCTCTTGGAGAGGTCACGCATGACCCTTGGCCCGCCGAGACCGGACGCGAAGCGGAGGATCTCGGTGGAGTTGTTCTGATGCATTCGGTCCGTAACCGCCTCGCGCTTCTGATCTTCGTGATCACGGCGGCGGCGGTCGGGTTCATCTACCTCTACGTGGTCCCGCAGCTGCGCTCGAGCCTGACGGCCGAGAAGCTGCGGCGGCTCGAGCAGGTCGCGGCGGACCAGAGCGGGCAGCTCGGGGACGCGATGAGGGCCGACCTCTCCGAGGGGCGCCTCGCTGGGATCGTGCGCGGGATCGACCAGCGCACCGGCGCTCACGTGACCGTGCTCGCCGTCCGACAGGGCGCCGGCGGCCCCGAGCCCACGTTCGTGATCGCCGACTCCGAGCGCGAGCGCAGCGCCGTGGCGCCGACCTATCCGGCCGCCTCCGCGGCGATCGCCGCGGGGCCGATAGCCAGCGCCGTCGAGCGGCTCGGCGGCGTGCGCGAGGGGGAGACCGCCGTCGTCCTCTCGGAGGGCGAGACGGCGCGCTGGATCGCCGTGTTCGGTACGGATCTCGCCGACGTCGAGGACAACGTCGCCCTGATCCGCCGCCAGATCCTGATCGCGGGGGGGATCGCGCTGCTCGCGGCGCTCGCGGCGGGCTGGCTGGTCGCGGGCGCGCATGCGCGCCGTCTGCGGCGGCTGGAGGCGGCGGCGGAGAAGGTCGCCGACGGCGACTTCTCGAACCCGATCCCGGTCGACTCCGCCGACGAGGTGGGCCAGCTGGCGATCACCTTCAACGAGATGCAGAAGCGTCTCGCGGTGCTCGACAGCGCTCGCAAGGAGTTCATCGCCAACGCCTCGCACGAGCTGCGCACCCCGATCTCGTCGCTGTCCGGCTTCGTCGAGCTGCTCGAGGAGGACGACCCGGACCCGGAGGCGCGGGCGGAGTTCGTCAGGACGATGCGCGAGCAGGTCGACCGGCTCACGAAGCTCACCGTCGACCTCCTCGACCTCTCCAAGCTCGACGCCGACGCGATCGAGATGCGGCAGCGAGCCGGTTCGGCTGGCCGACGTCGCGCGACGGGTCGCCGCCGAGTTCGGGCCGACGGCCGATCGCCACGGGACCGACATCGCGATCGCCAACGGCCCCGGCCCGCCCGCGATCGCCGACCCGGACAGGGTCGCGCAGATCATGCGTATCCTCATCCACAACGTTCTCACTCACACGCCGGAGGGAACGGCGATCAAGGTAGGGACTCAAACATCTGCAGATGCGATGGACCCGAACGGCTCCGTGAGCCTGGTCGTTGCCGATGACGGCCCCGGTATCGACGCCCGCGCGCGGGAGCGGGTCTTCGAGCGCTTCTACACCGGCGACGAGGTCAGCGGCTCGGGCCTCGGGCTCGCGATCGCACAGGAGCTCGCGGTCCGCATGCAGGGGTCGCTCGAGCTCCACAACCGGCGCGGCGCGACCGAGTTCGAGCTGCGGTTGCCCGCCGCGGCGACGGTGAGCACTTGAGCACCACGGTCCGCCTGCGGGCCCTGGCGGGCGCCGCGTTGCTCGCCGCCGCACTCGTCGCCGGCTGCGGCGGCGGCGGGGATTCGCCGAGCGTGGTGACCACCACGACGACGGTCCCCGCGACCGGCTCCCAACGGGTCGTCGTCCAGTCCCGGAACGGCAGCGCGTTCGACGCCCGCTCGATCTACGAGAGCGCGTCGCCGGGCGTGGTCACGGTGATCTCGGTATTCGGCGACAGCGGCCCGTCGATCCTCGGCGGCGGAGGCGGGGCCGGGCAGGGGTCGGGCTTCGTGATCTCCAAGGACGGCGAGATCCTCACCAACGCCCACGTGGTGACCGACGCCGCGACAACCGGCACCCCGACGCGCCCGCTGCACGAGGCGAACGAGATCTACGTCCAGTTCGCCGACCGCAACCAGGTCACCGCGCAGGTGGTCGGCTTCGATCCGTTCGCCGACGTGGCGCTGATCAAGGTCGACCCCGACGGCATCGACATGCACCCGCTCTCGCTGGGCTCGGAGACCGACGTCCAGGTCGGCGACCCGGTGGCGGCGATCGGGAGCCCGTTCGGCCAGAACCAGTCGCTGTCGGTAGGGGTCGTCTCGGCCACCGACCGTTCGATCGACTCGCTCACCGACTTCGGCATCGACGGCGCGCTCCAGACCGACGCCTCGATCAACCCGGGCAACTCCGGCGGCCCGCTGCTCGACGCCGCGGGCCAGGTCGTCGGCATCAATCAGCAGATTCAGACCCAGTCCGGCGGGAACGAGGGGGTCGGGTTCGCGGTCCCGATCGACCTCGCTCAGCGCGCGGTCGACCAGCTGCGCCAGAACGGCCACGTCTCCTACGCCTACGCCGGCGTGACCACCCAGCCGATCTATCCGCAGCTCGCGGACCGGCTCGGCATCGACGCCGACACGGGCGCGCTGGTCTCGAAGGTGGAGCCAAACAGCCCGGCCGCCGACGCGGGCCTGCAGGCCGGCGATCAGCACATCCGCTTCCAGGGCCAGGAGGTCACCGCCGGCGGCGACGTGATCACGGCGGTCGACGGCGAGAAGATCGAGGACAACTCGGACCTCCCCCGGATCGTCTCCCGCCTGAACCCCGGCGACAAGGTGACGCTCGACATCATCCGCGACGGCGAGACACAACAGGTCGACCTCACGCTCGGCGAGCGCCCGACCTCGGTCGGCGGCTGACCCGAGCGACGCCGCTCGCGAGCGACGCTCTATACCCTGCCGCGCGTGCTTCAAGAGGTTCCCCTTGGCCAGAAGTCCCTGGCCGACTACACCCACATCGCCGGCCGCGGCCTGATCGAGCAGATCCGCGAGCTGGCCGAGCCCCTGCAGGGCAGGTCGGTGCTCCACGTCAGCGCCACCGCCTTCGGTGGCGGGGTCTCGGAGATCCTCTACACGCTCGTGCCGCTGATGCGCGACATCGGCCTCGACGCCCACTGGCAGGTGATCCTCGGCCAGGAGGACTTCTTCAACGTCACGAAGCTGATGCACAACTCGCTCCAGGGCGACCCGCAGGCGATCAGCGACCAGCAGTGGGAGGTCTTCGAGGCCTACAACGTGATGAACGCGCAGAGCCTCGAGGGCGACTGGGACGCGATCATCGTCCACGATCCGCAGCCCGCCGGGATGAAGGCGGTCGCCGGCGAGCGCGGGCGGCGCTGGATCTGGCGCTGCCACATCGACCTCTCGACGCCCAACCCGGGCACGCTCGGCCGCCTGCTGCCGCTGATCACGGGCTACGACGCCAGCGTCTGGCACCGCGAGCAGTACGTGCCACCCGGGCTGGACGGCGGCCTGCGCAAGATCTACCCGCCGGCGATCGACCCGCTGTCGCCCAAGAACATGGCGCTCTCCCCGGAGGACGCGGCCTTCGTCTGCGAGCAGTTCGGCATCGACACGGACCGGCCCCTGATCTGTCAGGTGTCGAGGTTCGATCCCTGGAAGGATCCAATCGGTGTGATCGACGCCTACCGGATGGTCACCGAGCGCGTTCCCGACGCCCAGCTGGCGCTGGTCGGGTCGATGGCCACGGACGACCCGGAGGGCTGGGACTTCTTCCACAAGACCTTCCGCCACGCCGACGGCGACCCGGACATCAAGATCCTCAACAACCTGAACAACGTCGGCGCGATCGAGGTCAACGCCTTTCAGTCCCAGGCGGACGTCTGCATGCAGAAGTCGATCCGCGAGGGCTTCGGGCTCACCGTCACCGAGGCCCAGTGGAAGGGCCGGCCGATGATCGGCGGTGACGTCGGCGGGATCCCTCTGCAGATCGACGACGGCGTCTCCGGCTTCCTCGTCGACTCGCCCGGCGGCGGCGGCCGACCGGACGGTCGAGGTCCTCGAGGACCCCGAGCTGGCGAAGCGGCTCGGGCGGGCCGGCAAGGAGCACGCGCGGGAGCACTTCCTCACGCCGCGGCTGCTGCGCGACTGGCTCGAGCTGTTCACGGAGCTGGGGACCTAGGCCCATGTCCGAGCCCCGGCTGGTGATCGTCTCCAACCGGGGCCCAGCCGAGTTCCGGCGCGAGCCCGGGCAGGAGCGGCAGGCGCGCCGGGGCGGCGGCGGGCTGGTGACCGCGCTCACCGGGCTGGTGGCGCGACGCGACGCGCTCTGGGTCGCCTCGGCGATGACCGACGAGGACGTCGCGGTCGCGCGGGAGGCCGGCGGCAACCCGGTGGAGGTCTCGATCGACGACACCTCCTACGACGTGCTCATGGTCGAGTCGGAGCCGGTGGCCTACGACCGCTTCTACAACATCATCGCGAACCCGATCCTCTGGTTCGTCCAGCACTACCTCTGGGACCTCTCGAACGCGCCGGACATCCGCCAGGAGGAGGCCGACGCCTGGACTGACGGCTACACGGTCGTCAACCGCGACATCGCTGACGCGGTGCTGGGCCTGATCGCCGAGGACGCCGAGCCGCTCGTGATGTTCCACGACTACCACCTCTACACCGCCCCGGCGGTCGTCCGCGACGCGCGCCCCGACGCCTTCCTCCAGCACTTCGTTCACATCCCGTGGTCACAGCCCGACAGCTGGCGGATCCTGCCGGCGCAATGGCGGGAGGAGATCTACCGCGGGCTGCTCGCCAACGACATCATCGGCTTCCACACCACTGCCTACTGCCGCAACTTCCTTGCCTGCTGTCGCGAGCTGCTCGAGCTCGACGTCGATTACGAGCGCGGCGCGGTCCTTCACGACGGCCGCGAGACGTGGGTGCGCGCGTACCCGCTCGGCATCGACGCGAAGCGGCTCGACCGGGCCGCCGAATCGGACGAGGTGCTCGCCTACGAGGAGGAGATCCTGCGCCGCCGCAGGGACCACCTGATCATCCGCGTCGACCGCGCCGACCTGTCGAAGAACGTCCTGCGCGGCTTCACCGCGTTCGACACTTTCCTCAGCCAGCATCCCGAGTTCCGCGAGCGGGTCACGTTCATCGCCCACCTGCAGCCCTCGCGGCAGGACGTGCCGGAGTACGCCGAGTACCTGGAGCGCATCGAGGCGCTAGTCGCGGTCGTCAACCATCGCCACGGCACCACCGACTGGATGCCGATCGACCTGCGGATCTACGAGAACTTCCCGGAGGCCGTCGCCCGCTACAAGCACTTCGACCTGCTCATGGTGAACTCGATCTTCGACGGCATGAACCTGGTCGCCAAGGAGGCGCCGGCGGTCAACACCCGCGACGGCGTCGTGATGCTCTCGGAGAACACCGGGTCGCACGAGGAGCTCGGCGACTGCGCCCTGACCGTCAACCCGTTCGACATCCAGGAGCAGTCCGACACGATCTACCGCGCGCTCACGATGAGCTCCGAGGAGCGGAGCCTGCGCGCCGGGCGCCTGCGCGAGATCGTCCGCGATCGTGATCCCGAGAAGTGGATCGCCGAGCAGCTCGCCGACATTGAGTCCCGGCGCGACTCCGACGTCTAGGCGCTAGCCGCTCGCGCTCGCGGCCGGTCCGCTCGGGCCCCACGCGGGCCGGCCGAGGACCGCGCGCCGCTGGTGGATGAGGGTCGAGATCGCGCCGTTGACGAGGCAGTAGTAGAGGGGGTAGATGATCAGCGTGAGGTCGAGCTCGCCGACCGCGCCGACGGCGAGAGCACCGCCGAGGCTGGCGAGGACGAACGTCGTCAGGGTCTCGGATTCGGGATCGCGGTAGGTCTTCGGAACCATCATCGCGGCGCCGATCAGGTCGGCGGCGATCACGCAGAGGGTGGCGACGATCGGCTCGTTGGCGAGTATCCATCCGAGCACTCCGCCGGCCGCGATGGCGATCATCACCGCATCCGCAGTGTTCAGGCCGCCCTCCCCGCGACGGATCGCGAGCAGGAAGATCAGGCCGGTGAGGACCGCCTGGGCTGCGGCCATGATCAGGCTCCACGAGGCGCCATCGGCGCGCTGCGAGAGGCAGACGACGATCGCCAGGCTGCCCCAGATCAGCCACGTCCCGCGGTGAGGCCGCGTCGTGCCGCGCATGGTGTCGCGGACGTAGGGGATCGTGTCCGCGACGGCGACCACGCCGGCGGCCACGCCGAGCACGGGGGCGAGGTCGCTCATCTGAGAAGCAGCGTCGGTTCCATGCATGCAGCGTCGCGGGAGCCGCTTTCTGACCGCTTTCACCGGGCGAGATCACCATCGGGGCAGCCAAGCTAGGCTCGATCACGCGGTGGACCCGCATTTCAGGATCCTCGGCCCGATCGAGGTCGACCTCGAGGACGGGAGCAGCGCCGCGGTGCCCCGCGGCCGCGCTCTCTCCTTCCTCGCTCTGCTGCTCGTGCACCGTGGCGATGCAGTTCACCTCGATCGGGTGGTCGACGAGCTCTGGACCGGCTCGGGCCCAAAGAACGCGAAGAACGCCGTCCACGTCGTTGCCTCCAGGCTCAGGGCGGCGCTCGGCGACGGCACCGTCGTCTCGGAGGCCGGCGCCTATGCGCTGCGCCTGCCACCGGGAGCGCTGGACGCCGACCAGTTCGAGGAGCGCTTCCGGCGCGGGCGCGAGACGCTCGCCGAGGGCGAGCCCTTCGAGGCGGCCGAGGGCCTGGCTCAGGCGCTTGGGCTTTGGCGCGGCGATGCGTTGGCCGAGGTTCGCGACGTGCGCTTCGCCCAGCCGGAGATCTCGCGGCTCGAGGACCTGCGCCTCGACTGCCTGAGCGAGCGGATTGACGCCGACCTCGCCCTCGGGCGCGAGGCCGAGGCGGCCGCTGAGCTCGAGGCGCTCGTTGCGATCCATCCGCTGCATGAGCGGCTGCGCGGTCAACAGATGCTCGCGCTCTATCGCGGCGGGCGACAGGCCGACGCGCTGGCCGCGTACCGCGCCGCGCATGAGGCGCTCGTCGACGGCCTGGGGATCGAGCCCTCGCCGGAGTTGCGAGCGTTGCAGGGCGCGATTCTGCGCCAGGACGTGCCTCCACCGCTCCCGCAGGCCCCCGTGGGCGCCGATCGCGGGGCGGTCGCCCGCGACGCCCGGCGCCGGGTCACCTGCGTCTTCTCACAGCTGGACGACACGGTGGCCGACCTCGACCCCGAGTCCCTCCGCGCCCTGCTCGAGCGCTACCACGACCTCGCTCGTGCCGTTTGCGAGCGTCACGGCGGGACCGTGACCGATCTGCGCAGCGATGCCGTGGCGGCCGTCTTCGGGATCCCGACCGCACACGAGGACGACCCCCTGCGCGCCGTCCGCGCGGCCGCCGAGCTGGGGGCGCGGGCCGGGGAGCTCGAGATTGGCCTCGGTGCCGGCTCGGGCATCTGCACGGGGGACATCGTCGCGCCGGCTCGCCGGCTGGCCGCCGGGCCCGCGATCGGCGAGGCTCCGGCGACCGCGGAGCGCCTCGCGCGGTCGGCGACGGCCGGTGAGACCTGGGTAGCCGGGTCGACGTGGCAGCTCGTCCGCCACGCGGCGCGGGCCTCCGCCGTCGAGCGATGACGCCTTCCTGCTGGGCGAGGTCGACGAGTTCGCCCCGGCGATCGGACGTCGGTTCGACCGGCCCCTGATCGGGCGCCACGACGAGATCGAGCAGCTTGGCGAGGCGTTCAGGAGCGTCGTCGAAGGCGGCTCCCCGCAGCTGATCGCGATCCTCGGCGAACCCGGCATCGGTAAGTCGCGCCTGGCCGCCGAGCTGGCGGCGATCGTCGGCGACCGCGGTGCGGCCCTCACCGGTCACTGCCCGGCGTACGGCGAGGGCCTCACGTACTGGCCTCTGCGCGAGATCGTTCTCAACGCGGCCGGCGGCAGGCCCGTCGACGAGTTCCTGGGCACGCTCGGGATTCCACCCGAGGTTGTCCATCGCGTGACCACGGCCGTGGGCTTGGGGGAGGGCGAAGCGGGGGACGAGCCGGACTGGGCTCTTCTGAGGCTGATCGATGCCCTGGCCCGCGCGCGGCCGCTGGTCCTCGTCGTCGACGATGTCCAGTGGGCCGAGCCCACCCTCCTCGATCTGCTGCTCGACGTCGTCGACCGGCTCCGCGACGCGCCGATCCTCGTCGTCTGGGTCGGGCGGTCCGACCCGTTCGAGGAGCGCCGGGCTTGGGCGCGTCGGATCGAGCGGGCGACCGTGCTGCTCCTCGGCCCGCTCTCGAGCGCCGCGAGCAAGGAGCTGCTCGCGTCGATCAAGGATTCCCGGCTCGACGCCGCCGAGGAGCGCCGGATCGCCGACGCGGCTCGGGGCAACCCGCTGTTCCTCGAGCAGCTTGTCGCCTTCGCGGGCGAGAGCGACCCGAGCAATGCTCTCCCACCCGCGCTCCATGCCCTGCTCTCAGCGCGCCTCGACCTGCTCGGGACCACGGAACGGTCCGCGCTCGCTCTCGGAGCGGTCGCCGGCGGGGCGTTCGACGTCGCGTCGGTGCACGCGCTCGCCGCCGGCCTCAGCCGCCCGGCCCTCGATCAGGCGTGCGACAGGCTGGTGAAGCGCGAGCTGCTGGTCCGCGAACGCGGCGAACCCGAGTTGCTTCGATTTCGGCACTCGCTGATCCGCGACGCCGCCTACGCCTCGCTGGCCAAGTCGGCGAGGGCACGTCTGCACGAACGACATGCGTCCTGGCTCGCCGAGCGCGGCGCAGAGGTTCCCGAGGCGGACGCCCGAATCGGCTTTCACCTCGAGACGGCGTGCCGTTACGCGAGGGAGGTCGAAGGTGGCGAGACTGCCGAGCTCGCGCACCGGGCGAGCACGCGATTGGCTGCGGCCGCTCGTGTGGCGCGCAGCCGAGGTGACCTGCTCGGCGAGATCGGCTTCCTCGATCGCGCGGTGGCCCTGGTCGGCACCGACGCCGCGCAGGGCGTGGCGCTGCTGCCGCTACTCGCGTCGGCGCTCTCCGAGGCGGCGTCCTCCGATCGCGCCGAGGAGATCGCTGATCGCGCCGTGGCCACGAGCGCCACCCTCGGCCTCCCCCAGATCGGCGCGCAGGCCGCGGTCGAACGCGAGCGGATCCGCTTCTATCGACACCCCGAGACCTTCGACTTGGGCGCCGCCGAGCGGGTGGTCGAGGAAGCCGTGCGGACGCTCGCCGGCCTCGGAGACGAGCTCGGGCTGGCGCGTGCCGCCTACCTGATGTCCGATCTCGCGTGGCTGCGCGGCGACCCGGTGGGCTCGTGTGCGAACGCGGAGCGGATGCTCGCCCACGCCCGCCGCGCCGGCAGCGGCTTTGACGTGGCCACGGGGCTGGTCTTCATGGCCTGGTCGCTCGTCGAGGGCCCATGGCCGGCATCCGAGGCGATCGAGCGCTGCGACGCGCTGTTGCGCGAGGCGAGCGGCCAGCGGACCGCCGAGCTCGCGCTGCGCCGCTGCCGAGCGGCGCTCCTGGCGATGACCGGCCACGACGAACAGGTCCGCGCCGACAGGGCCGAGGCGCACGCAGGGCTCGCCGAGCTCCACCTCGGAGCGTTCGGCGTCTACCTCACCCTGCTCGACGCGTTCGCCGAGACCCTCGCCGGTGACCCCGTCTCCGCGGAGGCCTCGCTCAGGGAGGCCGAGGCGATGGTTGACGTGACCAGCGATCGCTCGGCCGCGGCGACCGTGTACGTCGACCTCGCGCACGCGATCCTCGCGCAGGATCGGCCCGCGGACGCGGCCGCGGCGGTCGCGCGCATTGACACCGTGCGCGCTCCCTGCAGCGCGGAGTGGGTGATCAAGCGCCACACGGCCCGGGCGCTGCTGGCCGGCAGGGCGGGCGAGCACCAGCGCGGACTGACCGACGCACGGGCAGCCGTGGCCGCAGCGGAGCAAACCGGCCGGGTCATCTGCTGCGCCAACGCCCATCGTGCGCTCGCGAGGCTGCTCTCCGCGACGGGCCGCGAGCTTGATGCGGCAACCGCTGCGCGTCGCGCCCTGGCGCTCGACGAAGCGAAGGAGAACCTGGTTGGCGTCGCGGAGACGCGGCGTCATTTCGGCGCTCAGGATCTCGATCCCCCGTAGGGACAGGCTGCCGGCCGTGGTGTCGCCGCAGCTTGACCTTCACGGTCCGCGAGTGGCCGCGCTCGTACGGATAGCCGGCCGCCTGCGGGACGAGGGCGCGGAAGCGGTAGCGCTTCGCGTGCGCGGTCGAGCGCAGCTTGTAGCGGGCTGTGAAGCGGCAGGCCTCGTCGGCGCGGTCGGTGCGGAAGACCTGCCAGCGGCGCTTGCCGATCCGTGCCTGCACCTTCACCACGCGGTCGAAGCACGCCGGGCCCGGGGAGCTCGCCGGTGAAGTGCAGGCGGTCGTGGTTGCGAACGCCGTGGTTGGGGCTCACGTGCAGCGAGGGCGTCGCGACCGAGCGCAGCACGAGCCCGTGGCGCGCGAGCACCTGGTCGCCGACCACGTAGTGGACGTACACCTCGCGGCTCGGTCCGGGCGGGAGCTCGATGGCGAAGGAGCCGTCGCCCTCCGTCGCGCCGGTCGCGCCGACGACGATCGGCCGGCCGTCGATCAGCACCCTGGTGAGGGCGCAGACGGTGGCGCCGGCGCCCGCCCCCGGGACGCGGCCGCGCACGACGGCGGGCCGGTCGGAGGCGACCGCGGTGCTCTGCGCCCCGCCGCCGAAGCCCGCCTCGACGGTGCGCCCGCCGCCCACCGGCGACGCCGGGCAGGCGTTGTCCACCCACACTCGCCGTTCCTCGCAGGCGCGGTTCGGGGCGCCGTCGAGCGCCAGGTCCTCCACGCAGGCGGTGACGACGTTGTCGGGCCCGGTGACGAACGCGGACGCCGCGGTGGGGACGGCGGCGGATTCCGTGGTCGCCGGCGGGCAGGGAGCTGAGCGCTGTGGCGAAGCCCTTCGCGACCAGGCAGTTGCGGATGTCGGTGACGACGGTCTGCCCGTTGCCCTCGACGTAGACCTTGCGGATGCCGCTGCCGACGTCGGTCGCGCTGAAGGCCAGGCCGCGGGTGCCGCGCACCACCTGCGGGCCGAGCAGCGAGCCGCCGGTGATCGCCAGGCGCGGGCCGACGCGGTCGTCCGTGCGCAGGTAGACGCCGCGGACGTAGGCGTGGGCGCCGTCGCCGCCGGCCCGTCCGCATGGCTTGCCGGGCCCCGGCGCGACGCACCGCAGCCAGGCCTGGAACTGCGTGAACTCGCCATGGATCGAGTGCACGCGGAAGTCGTTGTGCTCGGCGCCGAACGCCACCGCCGTACCGCCCGGGCCCACGACAGCGAGCTCGCCGTGGTGGCCTGCCTGGCTGGTGAGGCTGGCATTCGCCTGGACGTCGGTGAACACGGTCCCGGCCGGCGCCCGCCAGACCCAGGCGCCGTACTTCCCGAGGTCGGTGGTCTCGGCGTCGTGGAAGACCTGCAGGCCGGCGTCGGTGCCGCAGAGGGCGCGGCTGCGGTAGTGGTCGGAGCTCCGCTCCCAGCTCGCCTGCACGAAGGGGGTCACCGAGCTGCACTGCGTGACGACGTAGTCGCCCGCGTCGGCGCGCTCGGCGGCGCCGAGGGCGGCCGCCGTGCCGGCGGCCAGCGCGACGACGACGGCCCGCGCGCGCAGGCGGCGCGGCGGCGAGGACGGTCCGACCGGATCTGGGTTGGGCACGGGTGCTCCTCTCAGTGCTCGAAGCCGAACTGGCTCGGGGTCGACGGGGATTGGGACGCCGGCTCGTGATCGCTTCCGTTGGCCGGCTGCGGCGGGCTGGGCGCGGGCGGCGTGGGCGCGGGCGGCGCCGGGGCGACAGGGGGTGACGCGGGTGCGGGCGCCGGCGGCGGCGCGGGCGGCGGCGTGGGGTCGGGGGCCGGAGCCGGCGAAGGCGGGAGCGCGGGCGTGGTCGGGTGCTGGCCTCCGCGGCGCTTCGGCGCGCGGCTGCGGTCGCCCGGCTCGCGCGGCCGCGGCCGGCGGCTTCGGCGCCTGCGGCTTGTGGTGCGCCTCATGCCGGGTTTCGTCGGGTCGTTCGGGGTGCGAGGCGGGCGCGAAGGCGTAGGAGCCGACGGTCTCTGCGGTGTCGAGCCCTACGTCCGGCGGCAGCGGCGCGGGATCGTCAGGGGCGAGCAGGCCGGGGACGAATGCGATCAGCGCGACGCCCGCGCCGAGGCCGCCCGCGAGCCGGGCGACGTTCCTCCAGCGAATCCGAGTGCGTTCCACTGCGGCCCACAAGCCCACCGCGATGCCGGGTGCCCCCCGCTATAGTCGTCCGCCGCTTTGGCTACAGCAAGCTCCGAATACGAACTCGTCCTCATGCTCGACCCGGAGGCCCCGGACGAGCGCCGCGACTCGATCGTCCAGACCGCCCGTGGCCGGATCGAGTCGAACGGCAGCCTGACCGCCGAGCGCGCCTGGGGCCTGCGCAAGCTCGCCTACGAGATCAACCAGCGCACCGAGGCCGATTACCGGTTCTTCCGGTTCCAGGCGCCGAGCGAGGTGCTCGGGGAGCTCGACCACAGCCTGAAGATCACCGACGGCGTGATGCGATTCCGGATCTTCAAGGTCGACCCGCGGTCGCCGGTGATCGATCCGCCGCCCCCCGTCGCCCTCTCCAGCTTCCACCACAGGCCGCCCATCGGGTGGACGCCGCCCGGGCGGCCGCGGGCGCGACGACTGGGACCAGCGCGGCGGCGACGATTCTGCGCCGGCGCCGGCCGCGGCCCCCGCACCAGCGCCAGCACCCGCCGCGGCCCCGGCCGCCACCGAGGCTCCGCCCGCACCCGCCGCGGCGCCGGCCGACCGAGGCTCCGGCTCCCGCCGAGGCTCCGGCTCCGGCGCCCGCGCCGGAGGCCCCGCCCGCCCCCCGGCGGCCGACACCCCTGCTCCGCCGCCCGCCGCGCCCGCCGAGGCTCCCGGCGGCGAGACGCCCGCACCGCCCGCCGAGTAATCCCGCAGGTTGCGCCGTTTGCCGCGCCGCGGGGGCGAGAACGCGCCGGGCCCGGTCTTAAACTGGGCGTCGAGCTAACGAATCTTGAGAGAGGGCTGATTTCAGTGGCAGCAAGCAACGTCAACGTCGTCGTGATCACGGGCAACCTGACTCGCGATCCCGAGCTCCGCAGCACCGGCAGCGGGATGGCCGTGTGCGACATGCGGGTGGCGGTCAACTCCCGGCGCAAGGATGGCAGCGGCGAGTGGGTCGACAAGCCCAACTACTTCGACGTCACCGTCTTCGGCGCTCAGGGCGAGAACTGCTCGACCTACCTCTCGAAGGGCCGCCCCGTCGCGGTCGAGGGTCGTCTCGACTGGCGCGAGTGGGAGGCCAAGGACGGGTCCGGCAAGCGCCAGGCCGTCTCGATCATCGCCAACTCGGTGCAGTTCCTCGGCAGCCGCGACGGCGCCGGCGAGCAGGGTGGCGGCAGTCGCTTCACGCCCCAGTCGGATGTCCCCGCCGACACGTCGGACTTCGACAGCCCGGCACCGGCGGCCGTCGGCGCCTCCGAAGACGACATCCCGTTCTAGAGGGGCGATAGCCGGCGCGGGGCGGCGTCATCGGTCGCTCGCGTGCGGAGCACGCCACGCTCCCTGCTTCCTTGCCCCGCTTGGCTCTCGCGCCTCTAGCGCCAGGGTGGCTAGAATCGCGCCTTCGCGTCGCCGCCCGGCGGCGCGTTTGCGCGAGATGACCAGCTCTTCCGACAACCAGGTTCACGGCTGATGGCCCGCAAGCAGCGTGCTCAGCCCCAGCAGGCGCCCGGCGGGCGCCGTCGCGGTGGTCGCTTCGGCGACCGCTTCCGGCCGCGTAAGTACACGCGGATCAACGTCGAGAACATCGACTACAAGGACCTGGCGACCCTTCGCCGGTTCATCTCCGATCGCGGCAAGGTCCGGTCCCGCCGCGTCACCGGGCTCTCGCGCCGCCACCAGCAGCAGCTGGGCCTCGCGATCCGCCGCGCCCGCGAGCTCGCCCTGCTCCCGTACGTCGGCGAGCGGTAGGCCGCGCCGATGGCCCAGGCGATCCTCCTCAAGGACGTCGCCGACCTCGGCGAGGCCGGCGACGCGGTCGACGTCTCGGCCGGCTACCTGCGCAACTATCTTCAGCCGCGCAAGCTCGCCCAGCCGGCGACCCAGCGCTCGCTCGAGGAGGCGCAGCGCCGCCGCGAGGCCGCCGAGCGCGCCGCCCAGGAGGCGGCCGACCGCGCCGAGCAGACGGCGACCCTGCTGGCCAAGACCGTGCTGACGATCCAGCACCGCGCCGGCGAGGACGGCAAGCTCTACGGCTCGGTGACGAGCGCGGAGATCGCCGACGCGATCGCCGACGCCCGCGGGTTGAAGGTCGAGCGCAAGAAGATCCGCCTCGACGAGCCGATCCGCGAGATCGGCACCTACATGATCGAGGTCGAGCTCGCCGGCGGCGCGACCGCGAGCGTCAAGACGATCGTCGCCGAAGCGAAGTAGCGACGCCGCCGGCCGCGCAGCCAGCCGCCGAACACGAAACCGTCGCCACCTGGGCCGAGCTGCAGCGCAGCCGGTCGTTCCCTGGCTCACCGTCTCGGTGGTCGGGCTCACCGCGGTGCTGTCGCTCCTCGCGGTCCCGTTCGACGACCTGCGCCTGGCGCTGTGGCGCGACCAGGGCGCGCTCGACTCGGGCGAGATCTGGCGCTGGCGACCCCGCTGCTGATCCAGTTCGATCCCTGGCCGGCCGCGGTGTGCGTCCTCGCGCTGGATCTCGTCATCGGCACCGCGGTCGAGCGCGTCTACGGCCGGGTGCGCTGGCTCGAGGTCTATCTGGCCTGCGGGATCGTCGGCCAGGCGTTCGGCTACCTGTGGGACCCGCCCGACGCCGGTTCCTCGGTGGCCGGCGCCGGGTTGCTCGGCGCGCTGTGCGCCTGGTTGCTGAGCCCCGCGGCCCGCGCGCCGCTGCCGCCGCGCGTCTGGCCGGCGTGGGTCTGGCCGCAGGCCTTGCGCTGGTCGCTCGGGGACATGCACGGCCCGCCTTGCTCCTCGGCGGGGTGCTTGGCGCGCTCTTTACGACCCGCAATTCGGGCGCGATAGGTTCCGTCGGAATCACGGCAAGGAGGCATCGGCATGAGCGATGAGACGACCGCCACGGAGACCGCGCCCGCGGAGGGCACCAGCGACCTGACGATCACCGAGTGGGAGGTCCAGGAGGTCGCGAAGGCCAATGACACCGACAAGCAGCCGGTCGTGTTCGTCCACGGGCTCTGGCTCCTGCCGAACAGCTGGGACCCGTGGCGCGAGGTCTTCGAGGAGGCCGGCTACACGACCGCCGCGCCCGGGTGGCCGGACGACCCGGAGACCACCGAGGAGGCCCACGAGCATCCGGAGGTCTTCGCGAAGAAGTCCGTGGGCGAGATCGCCGACCACTACGAGGAGGTGATCCGCGCGCTCGACCGCAAGCCCGCGATCATCGGCCACTCCTTCGGCGGCCTGCTGACCGAGATCCTGGCCGGGCGCGGGCTCGGCGTCGCCTCGGTCGCGATCAGCCCGGCGCCGTTTCGCGGCGTTCTGCCGCTGCCGTACTCGGCGCTCAAGACGGCGTCGGTCGCGCTGCGCAACCCGGCGAACCGCAACCGCGCCGTGCCCCTGACCTACGACCAGTTCAAGTACGGCTTCGGGAACATGCTCGACGACGACGAGGCGAAGGAGCTCTACGAGAAGTACTCGGTCGCCGGCCCCGGAAAGGTGCTGTTCCAGGCCGCGAACGCGAACCTGAACCCGTGGACCGAGGACAAGGTCGACACGAAGAATCCCGAGCGGGGCCCGATGCTGGTCCTCGTGGGGGAGAAGGACCACACGGTTCCGCCGCGATCGCCAACGCCTCGTTCAAGCGCGAGAAGCACAACGAGGGCGTCACGGAGGTCTTCGAGTTCGAGGGCCGCGGCCACTCGCTCTGCATCGACCACGGCTGGCGCGACGTCTGCGACAAGGCGCTCGAGTTCGTCAAGCGGTACGTCTAGGTGGCGAGCCGGGGCGGCGACCCGGCCAAGGAGGGCCTCGCCTACAAGAGCGCGGCCGGCCGCTGGGTGCTGGCCGTCGCCGTGCTCGGCTCGGGGATGGCGTTTCTCGACGGCACGATCGTCAACGTCGCCCTGCCAGACATCGGCCGTGACCTCGACGCGTCGACGAGCTCGCTGCAGTGGGTGCTCAACGGCTATCTGCTCGCCCTCGCGTCGCTGATTCTCCTCGGCGGCTCGCTCGGGGATCGCTACGGTCGCCGCCGCGTCTTCGTCATCGGCGTCGGCCTGTTCACAGTGGCGTCGGGGCTGTGCGCGGCGGCTCCGAGCCCCGGGGCCCTGATCGCGGCGAGGTTCGTGCAGGGGGTTGGCGGCGCGCTGCTGACGCCCGGCAGCTTGGCGATGATCGAGGCGACCTTCCGCCGCGCCGATCGTCCCCGAGCAATCGGTGCGTGGTCCGGCCTGACGGGGGTTGCGACTGCGGTCGCGCCCCTGGTGGGCGGCTATCTGATCGAGGCGATCTCGTGGCGGGCGGCGTTCTTGATCAACCTGCCGGTCGGCGTGTTCGTGATCGCGGTTTCGGGCCACGTCCCGGAAAGCCATGATCCGGGTGCCCACGGCCGTCTCGACATCCGTGGCGCGCTGCTGGGAGCGCTCGCGCTCGCGGGCACGACCTATGCGCTGATCGAGGGCCCCAGCGGGATGTCCGCCGTGATCGTGGTCGCCGGTGCGGGCGGGCTCGCGGCCCTGGTCGGCTTCGTGGTCGCCGAGCGCCACGTCGCCAACCCGATGCTGCCGCTCGAACTCTTCGCCTCGCGGCAGTTCACGGCGGCGAACGTGATCACGTTCGTCGTCTACGCCGCGATCGGCGGCTTCTTCTTCCTCTTCGTCTCGTTCCTGCAGATCTCGCTCGGCTATTCGCCAATCGCCGCCGGCGCGGCGTCGCTGCCGGTCACCGCGCTCACCCTCTTGCTCTCGGCCCGCGCGGGCATGCTCGCCCAGCGCATCGGGCCGCGGATCCCGCTGACGGTCGGCCCCCTGTTGATGGCCCTCGGCCTGCTACTGCTGACGCGCCTCGACCCGGGTGATGCCTACGTCGCCGCCGTGCTTCCCGCCGTGACCATCTTCGGCGTGGGCCTCACGCTCGTCGCCGCCCCGATCACCGCGACGGTGCTCGCCGGCGCCGACGACCGCCACGCCGGCGTCGCCTCGGGCGTCAGCAACGCCGTGGCTCGCGTCGCCAGCCTGCTCGCGGTCGCGACCTTGCCGCTGATCGGCGGGATCACCGGCGAGGCCTTCTACGACCCGTCGGCGATGGCCGATGGCTTTCACGTCGCCATGTTTGCCTGCGCGGGACTCGCCGCGATCGGGGGCTTGATCGCATGGGCGACGATCCGCCCGGACGCGCTCGAGGCCGAGCCAGGGCGACGTGGCCGGGCCCGGACCGCCGTCTCGGCCGATTTCTCCTGCAGCGTGACCGGGCCCCCGCTGCGGCCGGCGAGCGACGCGCCGAGGCCGACGGTCTTTCTGCGTAGTTAGCGGGAACACCCGCCGCTCAGCGGCGCCGGTGTGGTTTCGTGGGAGCGGGACGGCCGCGGGGCGAACTTGCCGCCGCGACGACCTCTAAACCCAGACCCTCGATGGAAGCCGCGACCACCCACGTCCCACCCCAGAACCTCGAGGCCGAGGCCTCGGTGCTCGGCGCGCTGATGGTCTCCGAGGCGGCGATGAACCCGGTCATCCTCGACGTCCGGCTCAGCGAGGAGGACTTCTACCGCGAGCGCCACCGCATCGTCTTCAGGGCGATCAAGCGCCTCTACGAGCGCTCGGAGCCGGTCGACGCGCTCACGGTCTCGGAGCTCCTCGCCCAGCAGGGCGAGCTGGCCGAGGCCGGCGGCCGCGAGGCGGTCTCCAACCTCGCCTCGACCGTTCCGGTTCCGGGCAACGCCCGCCACTACGCCCGGATCGTCCAGCAGAACTCCCTCCTGCGCCGCCTGCTCGCGGCCTCGCAGGAGATCCAGAAGTCCGTCCACCAGCACGAGGGCGAGCCGCGCGACCTCGCCGAGCGCGCGGAGAAGCTGCTCTTCAACGTCGCCCACGAGGAGCAGGCCGAGGACTTCCACGTCCTCAAGGAGATCCTGTCGCGCGAGGTCGACCGGCTCGAGGAGCTCGCCAACGGCACCGCCGAGGTCACCGGCACGGCTTCGGGGTTCGCCGACCTCGACCGGATCACTGGCGGCTTCCAGCCCGGCAACCTGATCATCCTGGCCGCCCGGCCGGGCATGGGGAAGTCGGGCTTGGTGGCCAACATCGCCGAGCACGTGGCGGTCAAGGAGAAGCGTCCCGTCGCCTTCTTCTCGCTCGAGATGTCCGACTCCGAGCTCGCCCAGCGGCTGATCGCCAAGCGCGCGCGCATCTCGAGCGACCGCCTGCGCAAGGGCCAGGTCAACGACAACGACTGGGCCAAGGTGCTCCGGGTCTGCAACGACCTCGAGGACAGCCCGCTCTGGATCGACGAGTCGTCGGACCTCGGGATCCTCGACCTGCGCGCCAAGGCCCGCCGCCTGCACGCCCAGGAGCACACCGCGGGCAACGGCGGCCTGGCCCTGATCATCATCGACTACATCCAGCTCATGCGCGCGGAGGACACGCGCGCCAACCGCGTCGAGCAGGTCGGCCAGATGAGCCGGGGGCTCAAGATCCTCGCCCGGGAGCTGAAGGTGCCGGTGATCGCGCTCTCGCAGCTCTCGCGCGCGCCCGAGCAGCGCACGGGGCGCGACAAGCGGCCGATCCTGTCCGACCTGCGGGAGTCGGGCAACCTCGAGCAGGACGCCGACCTGGTCGCCTTCATCTACCGCGAGGACTACTACAAGAACTTCGGCGACGACGAGGTCGACGAGGAGGAGCGGGCGAAGCTCGAGGGGGTCGCGGAGCTCATCGTGCGCAAGAACCGCAACGGGCCGATCGACACCGTGCAGCTGGCCTTCCTGGACAAGTACGCGTCGTTCCAGAGCATCTCGCGCGCCGACAGCGACCTCGCGGGGCTCGCCGGGTCCGAGCCGCCGCCGCTGGTCGACGCGGCCGACGCCGATGCCTAGCGCCCGGGTGCAGGAGCTGCCGCGCTCGTGCCCGCTGGGCAAGTGCGACGGGAGCGGCTGGATCGTCGACGACGACGATCTCGCGCGCCCCTGCGCCTGCCGCGAGCGCCGCGTCGCCCAGGCGCGCACCCGTGGCGTCCGCACGGTGCTGCCGACGAAATATCAGGGGGTGAGCTTCGACCGCCCGCCGATCGCCGACATGGTGCGCGACCCCCTGACCCGCGATGTGGTGGAGATCGTCCGCGCGTACACCGAGGATCTCGCGACCAACGTCGCCGAGGGTCGCGGCCTCTGGTTCGAGGGCAGCGTCGGCACGGGCAAGACCACCCTGGCGATGCTGGTCTCCAAGCGCGCGATCGAGTCCGGCTACTCGGCCGCGATCTACTCGCTGCCGCGCCTCCTGGCGCGGATCCGCCGCACCTACGACGGCGAGGCCGGCGAGCTCTCCTATCTCGAGTTCTTCCGCAGGCTGACGTCGGTCGACCTGCTCCACATCGACGACCTGGGGGCCGAGAAGCGCTCGGACTGGGTGCTCGAGCAGCTGTATGCGATCGTCGACGAGCGCTACGCCTCCAACCGCTCGATCGTCGTGACCACGAACCTCGACCACGAGCGGCTCAAGGAGCAGATCGGCGAGCGGACCGTTTCGCGACTCGCCCAGATGTGCGAGCCGCTGCCGATGCACGGCGACGATCGCCGCTGGGCGGCCTGAGCGCGCCGACTTGACCTCCGCGGCTCCCGTCGTCGATACTGCGCGGGATGTTCTCGATCGTGGCCGTCGGTACCGACGGATCGGCAACCGCCGGGGAGGCCGTCGAAAAGGCGACCGAGATCGCGCGGCGTTTTGACGCCAAGCTCGTGCTGCTGAGCGCGGTCGAGGGCAAGAGCGGGCCGCCCAGCGAGGACATCGAGCTGCAGTGGGCGACGAACTCGGCGGCCCGGGTGAAGTCGATCCTCGAGCGGCTCGAGCGGGACATCGCCGAGGAGGGGATCGAGTGCGAGACGTGGGCGCGGGAGGGTGATCCCGCCGAGGTCCTGGTGCAGCTGGCGGAGGAGAGCGGCGCCGACCTGCTCGTGATCGGCAACAAGGGGATGCAGCGACGGGTGCTCGGCAGCGTCCCGAACACGGTCACCCATCAGGCCGCCTGCTCGGTGCTGGTCGTCAAAACGACCTGAGCGGCCCGCAGGCTCCGTCGCATTTCGCATAATCAGTGCGTTATGCCGGGCATCGTGATCATCGGAACCCAGTGGGGCGACGAGGGCAAGGGCAAGGTCGTCGACCTGCTCGCCGAGCGCGCCGCGGCGGTTGTGCGCTTCCAGGGCGGCAACAACGCCGGCCACACGATCGTCCGCGACCACGAGACCTTCAAGTTCCACCTGATCCCGTCGGGCATCCTGCACCCGGGCAAGCTCTGCGTGATCGGCAACGGCGTGGTGATCGACCCCGAGGTGCTCACCGGCGAGATCGACGGCCTGCGCCGGCGTGGCGTCGACGTCAGCGGCCTGCGCGTCTCGGCCAACGCGCACCTGATCATGCCGTACCACGTGATGCTCGACTCCGCGGGGGAGGCGAGGCTCGGCAAGCTCGAGATCGGGACCACCAAGCGGGGGATCGGCCCCTGTTACGCGGACAAGTCCGCGCGCCTCGGCATCCGGGTGCAGGACCTGCTCGACCCGAAGATCCTGCGCAAGAAGATCGCGGCGGCGCTGGAGCCGAAGAAGCAGCTGCTCCGCCCGTTCGCCCGCGACCCGAAGCTCGACCTGCACACCATGACCGAGGAGTACCTCCGCTACGGCCACCGGCTCGAGCCGCACATCGCCGACACGTCGAGGCTGTGCTGGGAAGCGCTGGATGCCGGCGAGACCGTGCTCTTCGAGGGCGCCCAGGCGGCGATGCTCGACCTGGATCACGGCACCTATCCCTTCGTCACCTCCTCGAACCCGGTCGCAGGCGCGGCCTGCGTGGGCGCGGGCGTCGGCCCGACCGACATCGACGAGGTCTGGGGCGTCTGCAAGGCCTACGCGACCCGCGTCGGCGCCGGGCCGTTCCCGAGCGAGCTCACCGACGCGGCCGGCGCCCACATGCGCGACCGCGGCCACGAGTTCGGGACCACGACCGGCCGCGAGCGGCGCTGCGGGTGGCTCGACCTCGTCGCGCTGCGCTATGCGACCCGGCTCAACCGGCTCTCCGCGCTCGCGATCACCAAGCTCGACGTGCTCTCGGGACTCGACCCGCTGCGGGTCGCCGTCCGCTACCGCGGCACCGAGGGGGCGGTGTTCGAGGAGTTCCCGTACCACCAGTCGATCCTGCACTCGGCGGTTCCCGAGTACGAGGAGTTCCCCGGCTGGGAGGGCGACATCACGGGCTGTCGCCGCGAGGCCGACCTGCCCCGGGAGGCGCGCGACTACCTCGCCGCGATCTCGGACTCCACCGGCGTGCCGATCAGCCTCGTGGGCGTCGGTCCGGGCCGCGACGAGGTCATCGGCAGCGCGGCCGCCGAGGCCCTGGCGGGCGACCTGGTCGGCGGCTGAGCCTCGGCCGGGCTCGCTAGCGCGCGCGCAGCACGCGCAGGGTCTCGAGCTCCTCGTCCGTGGGCGCCGGCGTGCGCTGCGGCTCGGACACGGCGCGCAGCTCCCACCCGGTCGCCGCGACGGCCTCCTCGACCGTGGTCTCGCCGTGCAGCGCGGTCAGCACCAGCTCGCCGTCGCCGGCGTCGCGCTCGAGGATCCCGAGGTCGGTGATCACCTGCATCGGGCGGGCGCCGGGGCCGGGCGTGTCGCTGGTTGAGGTGGTGAAGTCGAGCTCGGCGACGAAGGTGCGCGCGCGACTGGCGCAGGAGCGCCATCACGCGGCGCGCGCTCGAGGCGATCTCGGGCGCGCCGCCGGCGCCCGGCAGGCGCACCTTGGGCGTGGCCGTAGTCGCCGATCACCGTGGTGTTGATCTGGCCCTGGCGATCGATCTGGGCGGCGCCGAGGAAGCCGACGTCGATGCGCCCGCCGCCGATCCAGTAGTTGAACATCTCCGGCACGGAGACGATCGCGTCGGCGGTCTCGGCGAGGTCGTCGTCGCCGATCGACAGCGGCAGCCGCGCGGGCTTGGAGCCGATCGCGCCGGACTCGTAGACGAGCACGCAGTCCGGGGCGTGCAGGCGCCGGGCGAGGTTGACGGCGGCGTTCGGCGGGCCGACGCCGACCAGGCAGACCTCGCCGTCGCGCAGGCCGCGGGCCGCGTTGATCGTCATCACCTCCTCCGGGCTCGCCGGCTCAGGCATCGAGCACCTCCGACTCGATCCAGGCCCGGAAGCGATCGCGATCGCGCGAGATCTCGTCCCACGCCACATAGAAGTCGTTGTCGCGGGTCGAGTAGCCCGCCGCGTAGGAGGGATGGGCGCCGCCCGGCACGACCGCGATCGCGCTCACCGTCCACGCCGGGAGGACGATCGAGCCGGGGCGCGGCTCGAGCTCGTCGACGACCTCCTCGACCGTCACCAGGGCGCGGTCGGCCGCCAGCACCGCCTCCTTCTGCACGCCGCAGAGGCCCCACAGCATCACGTTGCCGTGGCGGTCGGCCTGCTGGGCGTGGATCACCGCGAGGTCGGGGCGCAGCGCCCGCACGGCGCTGAGCTCCTCGCCGGTGAACGGGCAGGTGACCGTCGCGACGTCGTCGTTGACCTCCGCCAGGCCGGTGCCCCGATAGCCGCGCAGGACGCCGAACGGGAGGCGCGAGGCGCCCGCGACGTACGCGTTGGCGAGCCCGGCGTGCGAGTGCTCGACGGTGCGCGAGCGGCCGCGGCCAGCCGTTCTCGACCGCGTCGCGGAAGCGGTGCAGGGAGCCGACGCCGGGGTTGCCGCCGTAGGAGAACACGAGCTCCGCCGCCAGTCCGCAGCCGATCATCTGGTCGTAGACGACGTCCGGCGTCATCCGGATCAGGGTCAGGTCGCGGCGGCCCTGGCGGATCAGCTCGTGGGCGGCGGCGAACGGGATCAGGTGGGTGAAGCCCTCGAGCGCCACGGACTGGCCGTCGGCGGCGAGCCGCTCGACCGCCTCGGCGAGCGCGAGCACCGGCGGCGGCTCGTGCACGCGCTCGGCGGTCATCGGCGCCAACAGTAGCCTGACTCCGCGTTTCAGGGGTAAGGAGGAGGTGACCTTGGGAGACGGCGACAGGACCCAGATCGCGATCGTCGGCGCCGGGCCGGCCGGCCTGATGCTCGGCCGGATGCTGTCAAGGCGCGGGGTCGAGACGGTGGTGCTGGAGTCGCGCTCGCGCGAGTACGTCGAGAGCCGGGTCCGGGCGGGCGTACTCGAGCAGGGCACGGTCGAGCTCCTGGTCGCGGAGGGCGTCGGCGAACGCCTGGAGCGCGAGGGCAACGTCCACCACGGGATCGAGTTGCGCTTCGGGGGCGTGGGTCATCGGATCGCGTTCGACGAGCTCGCGCAGGGCCGCGGGATCACGATCTACGGCCAGCAGGAGGTCGTGAAGGACCTGGTCGCGGCGCGCGTGGACGGCGGCCTGCCGCTGCGCTTCGAGGCCGAGGTGACGGCGTCGGCTGAGCTCGACTCGACATCGCCGGTGCGTCCGCTATCGCGACGCCGAGGGTGGAGCACGAGCTGCGGTGCGACTTCGTCGCCGGCTGCGACGGGTTCCACGGCGTCTGCCGCGAGGCGATCCCCGGCCGGGGCGCTGACCGTGCGCGAGCGGATCTACCCGTTCGGCTGGCTCGGGATCCTGGCCGAGGTCCCGCCCTCGAGCGCGGAGCTCGTGTACGCCTACAGCGAGCGGGGCTTCGCCTGCACAGCTCGCGCTCGCCCGAGCTCAGCCGCCTCTACGTGCAATGCGACCCGGGCGACGAGCTCGACGAGTGGCCCGACGAGCGGATCTGGGATGAGCTCGACCGCCGGCTCGCCCGCGACGACGGCTGGAGCTCGCCCGCGGCCCATCGTCGAGCGCGGGATCGCGCCGATGCGCAGCTTCGTCGCCGAGCCGATGCAGCACGGCCGCCTGTTCCTGGCCGGTGATGCCGTCCACATCGTCCCGGCGACCGGCGCCAAGGGGCTCAACCTGGCGATCGCCGACGTCAGCGTGCTCGCGGAGGCGCTGGTCTCGTTCTACGCGCCGGCGGGACCGCAACGGTCGCCGCCGCGGCGACGGCCGATGACGCCCGCGCGGCCGCCGAGGCGGCGGGCGAGGCGTTCGCGAGCTGGTCGCGGTCGACCCCGGGCGAGCGACGCGCGCTGCTCGACGGGGCCGCGGACCTGCTCGCCGAGCGCGGCGAGCGCATCGCGGCGACGGCGACCGCGGAGACGGGTGCGACCTTCGGCTGGGGGATGTTCAACGTCCAGCTCGCCACCGGGATGCTGCGCGAGGCGGCGGCGCAGTGCTACTCGGTGACCGGCGAGGTGATCCCCTCCGACGTGCCGGGGCTCCTCGCCATGGGGATCCGCCAGCCGGCCGGGGCCGTGCTCGGGATCGCGCCGTGGAACGCGCCGGTGATCCTCGGCACCCGCGCCGTCGCGCACCCCGCTGGCGTACGGCAACACCGTGATCCTGAAGGCGTCGGAGCTCTGCCCGCACACCCACGGGGAGATCGTCAGAGCGCTCGACGACGCCGGCATGCCGCCGGGGGTCGTGAACCTGGTCACCAACGCCCCCGGCGACGCCGCCGAGGTGGTGGGCGAGCTGATCGCTCACCCGGCCGTGCGTCGAGTGAACTTCACGGGCTCGACCAGGGTCGGGCGCCTGATCGCGAGAAGGCCGGCCGAGCACCTGAAGCCGGCCCTGCTCGAGCTCGGCGGCAAGGCGCCGCTGGTCGTCCTCGCCGACGCCGACCTCGACGAGGCGGTCGCCGCGGCCCGCTTCGGCGCCTTCATGCACCAGGGGCAGATCTGCATGTCCACCGAGCGGGCGATCTGCGTGCGCCCGGTCGCCGACGAGTTCGCCGCACGACTCGCCGAGCGCGCCGCGGCCTGCGGGTGGGCGACCCGGGCGACCCGGCGACGGAGATCGGGCCGATGGTGAGCGAGAGCGCGCTCGAGCGCGTGCGGCGGCTCGTCGCCGACGCGACCGACAACGGGCGCCGAGGTGCTCGCGGGCGGCAACGCCGACGGCCCACTTCCAGGGGTAGGCTGGGCGGGAGCTACGATGGCCGCTGGCAATGACCTGCCGCAGCTCGATGGAGGGCTGTACCTCACCGACGGTGGGATCGAGACCACCCTGATCTTCCACCGGGGCTTTGACCTGCCCGCGTTCGCCGCGTTCACCCTCCTCGACGACGAACACGGGACGGCGGCGCTGCGCCGCTACTACGAGCCCTACCTCGCGCTCGCGCGGACCCACGACGCGGGCTTCGTCCTGGAGAGCCCGACCTGGCGCGCGAGCTCGCGCTGGGGAGCGCAGCTCGGCTACTCAGCCGACCAGCTGGCCCGGCTCAATCGCAAGGCGATCTCGCTGATGGCGGAGCTGCGCGAGGTCCACGCGGCCTCGCGCCCGATCGTGATCAGCGGCTGCCTCGGCCCGCACGCGGACGGTTACAGCCCGGACGAGCTGCTCTCCGCCGACGCGGCTCGCGACTATCACTCGACCCAGATCGGCACCTTCGCCGAGACCGAGGCGGAGATGGTCACGGCGATCACGATGACCTACGTGGACGAGGCGATCGGGATCACGCAGGCCGCGGCCGACGCCCGGATGCCGGTGGCGATCTCGTTCACGACGGAGACCGACGGCCGGCTGCCGAGCGGCCAGCCGCTGAGCGAGGCGATCACCGAGCTCGACGACCGCACCGGCGGCGCGGCCGCCTACGTGATGCTCAACTGCTCGCACCCGACCCACTTCGAGGACGTCCTGACGCCCGGTGAGCCCTGGGTCGACCGGATCCGCGGCCTGCGCGCCAACGCGTCGACGCGGAGCCACGCCGAGCTCGACGAGGCCGACGAGCTCGACGAGGGCGACCCGGCGGACCTCGGCGCCCGCTACGCGGCGCTCGCCGGGCGGCTCGAGCGGTTGAACGTGGTCGGCGGATGCTGCGGAACCGACGCTCGCCACGTGGCCGAGATCGCCGCGGCCTGGCCGAGCGGGCGCTGAGCGCTCAGGACCGGGAGGCCGCCTCCGGCGCGTTCGCGGCGAGGGCGCTCCAGCCCATGTCGCGCTCGCGCAGCGCCTCGTCGGCGGCGGTGCCGCCGCGCAGCCCGAAGAGCCGCTTCGCGAACAGCAGGTAGACCACGATCGCGACGTTGACGATGATCGCGATGATCTTGAGCGCGGTGACGCGCTCGACGAGCTCGTAGACCTCGAGGGGCAGGAAGACCGAGGTCGAGACCACGGCCAGGTACTCGGCCCAGCGCTTCAGCAGCCAGAGGCCGATCGCCTCGGCGAGCTGCAGCGCCGCGTAGGCGGCGAGCGCGAGGGCGATCAGCTGCAGCTTGTCGGGCGGGAGGTTCAGGAAGTGGTCGATGCGGTCGACGAAGCCGCCGTTGGAGTCGCTCGTCGGGCCGCCGAGCCCGCCGTGCAGGGCGCCGAGCACGGCGTAGAACTTGTCGCGCAGGTCGATCTCGTTCGAGGCGACGAGCAGGACGGCGACCGCGAGCACCGCGAGGATCAGGAAGTGGAGCACGCGGTCGATCGCGATCGCCCGCAGCACGATCTTGTCGCGCAGCGGCTTGCCCCGGGGAGGCAGCTCGATCAACTCGAGCGCGGGCGGGTGCTCGCTCGTCGGCTCGGCGGGAGGGGCGAACGGCAGCCAGCTGTCGCAGCGCAGGCAGCGATGCCACCGGGTGCCCTCCATCTCGCGGGCGAAGGGCTCGTCCTCGGGGCGCAGCTCGGCCGCGCCGAGCCCGACGAGCTCGTGCCCGCGCAGCCCGCAGACCAGCAGCTCCCAATGAAACCGGGGCCGGAAGCGGCTCGGCTTACCCACTCCCGGCAGCACGCCGACAGCCTAGGCGCCCGAAGCGAGCTCCGCGCCCTCCGTGGGCCGAATCGACCCCCAATACGGGGGTCGATTCGGCCCAGTGATGTGGCGGCGCGCGCCCGCGCGCCCGGACGAAGTGGCGGCGCGCGCCCGCGCTCTGCGGCCCTAGCCCGCGCTACGCTCGCCGGGTGCCCTGTCGGCTGGTCTTCAGGTGCGAGTTCTGCCGGGCTGAGCCCGACCAGCTGACACAGGTCAGCCTGGAGCGCCAGCTCCTGCACTACCGCTTCGGCCAGTACGTCGACTGCGGCCCCGCGGGCTGGCTGGTTTGGCACGGCCGGGGGCCCTACGGCCGGGTTCTCTACGCCTGCCAGGACCACCGCGAGCGGCTGCGCGCGCACGTCATCAGGTGCTACGACGGCCCGCACGCCCGCTCGAAGACGATCCACCCGAGCCTGCCGCCCGACGACCTCGAGTTCGCACGGCGGCGCGCCCAGTACCAGGGCTGGACCGCGCCGCGCGCGCTCCGCGGGTCCTAGGTCGAGCGCGCGTCCCGCTCGCGCCGACGCTCGCGCCAGGCGAGCACGAAGATCCCGGTGACCACAGTGAGCGGGGCGCCGGCGAAGCCGATCCCCATCAGCCAGTGGCCAGCGTGGGCGAGTGGGAGGACGCTCATGCCGTCGCCTCCCTTGCGCCCGAGGGCGGCCGGGCGGGCGCCGGGTCGCGGCGCCCGGGTCCGTCTTCGGGGCGGGCGATCCGGTTGAGCACCCAGCCGAGGAGGAGCAGCAGCCCGAGCACGATCGCGGCGACGATCGAGTACGCGATCCCGGCCAGGTAGCCGGGCACGCCCGACTTCAGCTCGCGCTGGAGGATCTGCGTCTCGTCGACGAACGGCCGGTCGAAGCTCGGCGGCGCGTGCACGGCCGGCGCCGGGATCGCCGAGTCCTCGGGGAGGTAGATCGGCACGCCCGCGACGTAGTTGTCGCGCTGCAGGCGGATGAGCGCCTTCCAGGTGCCGTTCACCGGTATCGGCTTCGTCGTCCGATAGACGCCGGGCGAGACCTGTTCCACGTGGTCGACCACGAGGCCGCCGCCCTGCCAGGCGATCGCCTGCAGCCAGTAGGCGTCGTCGCCGATCGAGGGCGGGTTCAGGCGCACGGTGGCGTTGACGGTCCGCTGCGCGCCGGAGTCGACGTCGTCGAGGGTCACGCGCGCGCTCCAGCCGCTCGGCGTCTGGTCGGCGATGTTGAGGCCGACGGCGGCGACGATCGCGACCGTGGCCAGCGCAGCCGGAAGCACGGGCGGCGGGGCGAAGCGCTCGCGGCGCGACCCGCCGGCGGCGAACGAGCCGCCGAGATAGGCGCCGAGGACGCCGGCCGCGATCGCCGTCACGAGCGCGGGGACGATCGCCTCGCTGATCAGGCTCGACGGCCACGGGATCGGCATCCAGATGTGCGACCACGCGTACTCGGCGAACAGCCCGACGGTGCCGATCAGCACGCCGGCCGCGGCGCCGAACGCGTACCCGCGCCGCGGCGAGACGACCAGGGCGACGCCCTCGACGCAGAGCGCCTCGACGAGGTAGAGGGGTAGGTGCGGCATGGTCTGGCCGAAGACGTCCCCGACGATCAGGGCGATGGCGCCGCGTACGGCGATGAAGAAGATCGCCGCGCCCAGCGCGCCGCCGGGGCCGATCCAGATCCGCGACGCGATCAACGCCACGCCCGCGGCGAAGGCGAGCATGATCGGCTCGAGCACGAGCTGGAACTGGGGGACGCCGAAGTCGAACTCGGCCTGGAAGGTGGACAGGCCGATCAGGAGCCCGCCCATCGCGAAGGCGCGGCGGTAGCGCGCAACGCCGGCGACGACGCGGTCGGCGAGCGCGGTCAGGCGGCCCGTGGAGGGCGTGGAGACCTCGTCGCCGCGCCCCTCGATGATCAGGATCGCGCTGCCGACCAGGGTCAGCCCGGCGCCGCCGATCAGCATCAGGTGCGTCGGCCCCCAGAGGGTGACGTCCTGGCCGAAGATCCGGTGCCAGACGTCGTCGAGCGGAAAACCGATCAGCGCGAACGCCGAGGCGGCGAGCATCGCGACGCCGCCGAGCGGCGCGTACCAGTCGCCGGCGATGCGGATCGCCCGCGGGCTGGGCTTGCCGTCGGGGAGGACGATCGCGAGAAAGCCGGCGCTGAAGATGCCGAAGAGCCCGACGAGGATCAGGTAGTGAGCCGGGTTGGCGAGCGGACCGGGGTCGCGGCCGTCGTCGATGTGCAGCGAGATGTCCCAGTACATGCCGAGCAGGGCGACGAGCAGCGCCCCGGCGGCGATCAGCGACGGCAGGGCCGCCCAGGGGGCGAAGCCCGTGTCGCGCGCGGCGAAGTTCGCGACCTTGCGGAGCAGGTCGGTGCGGCCGGTGCGATGGGCCCAGCCCAGGTACAGCAGCGCGGCGGTGGCGAGCAGGGCGGCGGCGCTGGCGCCGAACACCTGATCGAGCGCTGCACCACCCGCGGGGGCGGAATCGACGGTTGTGGAAGCGGCAAAGCTGAACATGGCTGTATGTAACATCAGTTGATGTAAAGGTTACCGCGATCCCGCCCGCGTAAACATCACTAATCTGGCGCGCCATGTTCGAGAAGGTCCTGGTCGCGAACCGGGGTGAGATCGCGATCCGGGTCATGCGGGCGCTGAAGGAGATGGGGATCTCCTCCGTGGGCGTCTACTCCGAGGCCGACCGCTCCACCCCCCACGTGCGCGAGGCCGACGAGGCCTTCCTGCTCGGCCCCGCCGTGCCCGCCGAGAGCTATCTCAACATCGAGAAGATCATCGAGGTCGCCAAGAAGTCCGGGGCCGAGGCTGTGCATCCGGGCTACGGCTTCCTCGCCGAGAACGCCGCGTTCGCGACCGCGCTCGACGAGGCCGGGATCGTCTTCATCGGCCCGCCGGCGTCGGCGATCGAGGCGATGGGGTCGAAGACCCGCGCCCGCGAGATCATGAAGGAGGCCGGCGTGCCGATCGTGCCCGGCGCCACCGAGCCCTCCCCAGACGTCGAGGCGGCCCGCAAGACCGCCGAGGAGATCGGGTACCCCGTCGCCTGCAAGGCCGCCGGGGGCGGCGGCGGCAAGGGCTTTCGGGTCGCCCAGACGCCCGACGACCTCGCCGAGGCCTTCGAGGGCGCGGCGCGCGAGGGCGAGAAGTTCTTCTCCGACGACCGCGTCTACCTCGAGCGCTACCTGGAGGATCCGCGCCACGTCGAGGTCCAGGTGCTCGCCGACTCGCACGGCAACGTGATCCACCTCGGCGAGCGCGACTGCTCGATCCAGCGCCGCCACCAGAAGCTGATCGAGGAGGCGCCCGGCCCGCACGTCGACGCGGAGATGCGCGAGCGGATCGGCAAGATCGCCACCGAGGCGGCGCTCGCCGTCGACTATCGCGGGGCCGGCACGGTCGAGGGGATGCAGGTCGGCGACGAGTACTTCTTCCTCGAGATGAACACCCGGGTGCAGGTCGAGCACTGCGTCACCGAGATGGTCACCGGCATCGACATCGTCCGCGAGCAGGTGCTGATCGCCGCCGGCGAGGAGCTCTCGATCACCCAGGACGAGGTCGAGCTCCGCGGCCACGCGATCGAGTGCCGGATCAACGCCGAGGCCGCCCACAAGAACTTCGCCCCGGCGCCGGGACCGATCGTGAGCTACATCGAGCCCGCCGGCCCGGGCGTCCGGGTGGACTCGGGCCTCGAGGCGGGCACCGAGGTGACGCCGCTCTACGACCCGATGGTGGCGAAGCTGATCACCTGGGACGTCGACCGCGAGAAGGCGACCGCCCGCATGCTGCGGGCGCTCGGCGAGTACCGGATCGAGCCGCTCACGACGCTGATCCCCTTCCACCAGGCGATCCTGGCCACCGAGCAATGGGCGAACGGCGAGACCTGCCGCGACCTCACGGAGGACAAGAAGTGGCTGAAATCGCTGGCGCCGGAGGCCCCTCCAAAGCCCGTCGAGGGTGAGGAGGAAGAAGAGCAGGCTGAGCGCACCTACTCGGTCGAGGTCGACGGGCGCCTGCACGCCGTCAAGGTGATCGGCGCCGCGGCCCCGGCCGCCGGGGTGGCCGCGCCCGCGGCCGCGCGGCGACCGCCGAAGCGCGCCTCCTCCAACGGCGCGAGCGGCGGCCCCGGCGGCGGCCCCGTCGTCAGCTCGCCCCTCCAGGGCTCGGTCCTGCGGGTCGCGGTCGAGGAGGGCGCCGAGGTCGAGGAGGGGGCGCTGATCTGCGTGATCGAGGCGATGAAGATGGAGAACGAGATCACCGCCCACATCGCCGGCAAGGTCACCGAGCTGAACGTCTCCGAGGGCGCCGCGATCAACGCCGGCGACCAGATCTGCAAGATCGAGCAGGGATGAGGCGGTGACGACGGCGGGCCTCCCGTGGCGCGGTCCGGGTCCGGACAGGCCCGAGCTCCCGCTGCCGCCCGGCAAGGTCCCGATACGCCGCAACGGCAGCTGGCGCAAGCGCTGGCGCTACCTGGGGGCGTTCAGCGACGAGCTCCTGGTCTGCGCCGCCCGGGTCCAGGTGGGGCCGGTGGGGCAGACCTTCTGGGCGATCTGGGAGCGCGCCGACGGCGTCCTGCACGAGCGCACCCGGACGATCGCTCCCGGCCTCGCCCGCGGCGAGGTCTGGACCCAGGGTCACGAGGGCAGCGACGAGGGGCGGATCAACTGGGCGCCGGAGAGCGGCGGGACCCTGGTCAGGATCGAGGCCGCGGCCAAGCCCGAGGGCGAGCGCGTGCGCGGCTTCCTGCACGCGGGCGAGGGCGCGTGGGTCGAGGCCATCTGTCCCAGCGGTGAGGAGGACAACTACGTCTGGACGCGCAAGCGAATGGTCCCGGTGCGCTGCGATGTGCGGATCGGCGACCGTCGGATCCGAACCGAGGCGCGCGGGATCGAGGACGAGTCCTGCGGCTATCACCCCCATCACACGGTCTGGGACTGGTCGGCCGGGGTGGGCGAAAGCCGCGACGGTCGCGCCGTCGGCTGGAACCTGGTCGCCGGGCTCAACGACCCGGAGCAGGGCTCCGAGCGCGCGATCTGGGTCGACGGCGTCGCCACGGCCGAGCCGCCGCCGGCGAGCTTCGACGGGCTCGATGCGATCGACGTCGGCGGGGCGCGGCTCGAGTTCTCGGCCGAGACCGAGCGCCGCAGCGAACAGGGCCGCCCGTTCGCCTACAGCTACCGGCAGCCGTTCGGCACCTTCACGGGCAGCCTCCCCGGCGGCCTCGAGCTCGCCACGGGGCTCGGGGTGATGGAGCACCACGAGGCCGACTGGTAGCGGCCGTGGCCGTCAGCCGCCGATCGGCGGGATGACCGACGGCACGCGCCAGCGCCAGGGCGGCTCCTCCCCGGCGGCGAAGTCGTACTGATTGCGGCCGTCGAGGGTTTCCAGCGGTACTAGCACCGGGACCTCGTCGTCCGGCAACGGCGTCGGGGCGAGCCGCGTGATCACCCCCCTGCTTGCGAGCCGCGCGACCCGCACCCAGCCTACAACGGGCCGGTACAGCCAATATGAAAAATTCAACGAACTATTGACCCCGCCCGCGGGGGCGACCGAGACGAACTCCGTGGACCGCCGGCCCTGGGCGGTGACCCCCGCCCGGTCCCCGGCAACGGCGCAGGACACCGAGCGGCAACGGCGGAAATCGACCGGCAGCACCATCGCTCCCCCTGGGCCTGCGCGGGCGACCGGGTCCGGGGCGAGGGCGCGCACGGCGCCGGCGACCGAGCGCCCGTACGCGAGCGTCAGGGGGTCGCGCCAGCACGGGCCGGGGCCGACGGCGGCGCAGCGCAGCTTGCGGGCGAGCGTGGAGCCGAGCTCGCGCCCGCCGTCGCCGGCTCCGGATGCCAGCGCGGCGACCGTCGCCGCCAGCAGCAGGGCGATCAGCAGCGAGATCGCAGCGTGCTCGACGGTGGCGGCTCCGGACTCCGAGCGCATGCGCCGAGGCTAGGCGCGGCGGGGTGACGCGGGGCGCGGGCTCGGTGCCGGTTCAGTGACCGGTCAGGAGAGCCCCTCGCGCGCCTCGCGCACGAGGGTGACGGCCTCGGGGAAGACGACGCGGATCGCGTCGCGCACCTGCATCGCCTGCTCGTCGCTGGTGCCGTGCAGCTCCAGCCGCGCGATCGAGGCGACGGTCATGTCGACCGCGAGCTTGATCGCGTTGTCCGCCCAGGCGACCTTCTGGGCTCCCTGCATCTGCTCGGCCATCTCCGAGAGCCGCGCCCGCAGCTCGTCGGGGTCGCCGAACAGCCCGAAGGGATCGCTTCCTTCCATGCGTCGATCATAGACGGGCGCGACCCCTGGCTCGCGCCGGCGGTTGCGCGTTCTAGGCTGGGCGCGTGGCCCTGCCCGATCCCTCGGACTCCTCGGCAGCGCTGGTCACCGGCGCCTCGTCCGGGATCGGCGCCGCGATCGCGCGCGAGCTCGCGGGCCGCGGCCACAACCTGATCCTCGTGGCCCGCCGAGCCGAGCGACTCGCCGAGCTCGCGGCCGAGCTCTCCGCGGCGGCGGGCGTCCGCGCCGAGCACGTGGCGGCGGACCTCGCCGAGGATGCCGAGCGCGACCGGCTCGCGATCGAGGTCGAGCGGCTGGGCCTCGCGGTCGAGGTCCTCGTCAACTGCGCCGGGTTCGGGGGCGTCGGCGACCTGCACCGCGACGACCGCGAGCGGATGGTCTCGATGGTCCGGCTCAACTGCGACGCCCTGCTCGATCTCCAGGCGCGCTACGCGCCGCCGATGGCTGCGCGCGGGCGGGGCGCGATCGTCAACCTCGCCTCGACGGCCGCCTTCCAGCCGATGCCCGGCAACGCGACCTACGCGGCCACCAAGGCGTTCGTTCTGAGCCTCGGCGAGGCGACGAACGCCGAGCTCTCCGGCGCGGGCGTCACCGTGACCACCGTCTGCCCGGGCCCCGTCAAGACCGAGTTCGCCGACGTCGCCGGGATCGGTGACTCGGAGGAGCGGGTGCCGGGGTTCGTCTGGACGCCGGTCGAGGACGTCGCCAGGGCGGCGGTCGAGGGCGCCGAGCGCGGGCGCCGCGTCGTGGTCCCAGGGCTGCTCAACCGCGCCGGGGCGATCTCCGGCCAGCACGCGCCCAGGGCGCTGGCCCTGCCCCTGGCGAAGCGGATCTGGCGCCGGGCGCTCTGACCGGCGCGGTGGCTCGCGATCAGCCCACGTCGTGCGCCGTGGCGTGGAGCTCGCCGCCTCGTCCGGCCAGCGTCGCCCCGAGCTCGAGCGGTACCGAGACCAGCGCCACGAGCGGCGCGCCGAGGACGGTGACGACGAGGTCGATCCCGAAGCGCACCCGCTCGCGGGTGCCGCTGGGGTGCAGCCGGCCGGCGCGCAGGTCGCGGCCGAAGTTCGCCCGGAAGGTCAGCCCGTTGAGCAGCGTCTGCCACATCCACGCCTGGGCGCGGCGCGAGAACGCACCCCGCTCGCGCTTGAGCGTGTGGTCATTTGCCTGGGCGAGCAGCTTCAGGCTCGCGGGCGTGTGGATGAGCCGGCCCGGGGAGAGCTCGATCGCCGCCCAGCCCTCGACGCCGATCGCGGCCTGGAGGCTGGCGCGGTTCGGGATCGCGATCCTCCGCCCATGCGGGTCGGCGGGTCGGCAGACCGCGGTCCACTCGGCGTCGAGGTCGACCTCGCGCCCCTGCTCGAGCGCCACACCGCAGCTCTCGCAGCGGTCGAGCACCCGCTCGCGGTCGCCGAGCGGCGCGCCGACGACCGCCACGTCACCCGCGGGGGGGAGCGCGATCCAGGCGTGCAGCGTGCTCCCGCAGAGCGGGCAGGAACCGGTTTCGCTCGCCCCCTCCGATGCCATGGACGCCGGATCGTATTGGCCCGGATATCGTTGGCCCATGCAGCTGCGCGAGATCATGACCTCGGGCGTGGTCACGGCGTCGGCCGACGCGGACGTGCTCGCGGTCGCTCAGCTGATGCGCGATCACTCCGTCGGCTCGGTGGTGATCTGCGATTCCGAGGGTGAGCCCGCGGCGATGGTCACCGACCGCGACCTCGCCGTCCGCGCCCTCGCCGAGGAGCGCTCGCCGAGCGAGGCGATCGCCGATCACTCGTCGAAGCCCCTGGTCACCGGCGAGCCGGAGATGGATCTCGAGGAGGCCGCGGCCCTGATGGTCCAGCACCGGATCCGCAGGCTGCCGATCGTCGAGGGCGAGCGCCTGGTCGGGATCGTGACCATCGACGACATCGCCGTGCGCACCGGGGACCTCGAGGTCGCCCAGCGGATGACCCAGGAAGTGATTGAGGGCGCCCTGCCCGGATTCTTCTTCCACGAGCGCGGCTGAGGAGAGAGCAATGCCGTCGACGCCCCAGCAGCTGCGCGCCCGCGCCCGCTTCGAGACCCTGATCGGCTTCGCCGCGCCGGCTCTGGACCTGGTGCTGGTGGCGGGCGAGCGGGTCTCCCGGTTCGCCGCGCCCGACGACGACTACGTCCCGATCCGTCCGGCCGCCGACCGCGTCGAGCTGGGGCACGCGCGGCGCTCGCCCCGGCCGGGAGGCGACCGGCGCCCGTGAACAGGCGCGAGATCATCGATCGGGAGGCTCGGGGCCAGCGCTTCGCGGGCATCTCGGCGGTTGCCGCGGCCCCGCTCTACATCATCTCGGTCGCCCTGGACCAGAGCGGCTCGGTGCCGATCACGGGCCTCGACACGGAGCGCTACCGGGCGATCAACGACGCGTCCGGCCAGCTCCTCGCCTCGGCCCTCCTGCGCAGCCTCGCCTTCTTCGCGCTCGTGATCCCGCTGCTCTACGTCTTCCGGGCCGCTCAGGCCCGCAGCGAGCGCGTCAACGGGGCCATGGTCGGCTTCGTCTTCATCGGCCCGATCCTGCTCGGCGTGCAGGGGATCATCGCCTGGTTCGCGCAGACGCACGTGGCCTCGGACTTCGTCGCCCAGTCGGGGCCGAGCGGCGACATCTACACGCAGCTCCAGAACCTGATCGACGGGAGCACGGCGTTCGACGTCGCCTCGAACCTGCTCTTCCCGGCGCTCCTGGGGCTGATCGTGGTGATGGTCTACGTGCCGCTGCAGGCGCAGCGCACCGGGCTCCTGACCCGGTTCTTCGCCACGCTCGGGATGGCGCTCGGCGTCTCGTCCCTGTTCATCGTCCCGGCGCTCTCGCTGCTCGCGCTGATGATCTGGTTCGGCTGGCTCGGCTTCACGATCCTCGACCGGGTGCCGCGGGGCCGACCGCCCGCCTGGGACGCCGGCGCGGCGATCCCGTGGCCGCGCCCGGGCGACGCGCCCGCGACGGCGCCGGCGGCCCCAGCCGAGGTGGTCAACGGCGACGCGACCGAGGTCTTCGCCGACCAGCGCTCGGCGCAGGACCACTCCGCCCGCCGGGAGCGGGCCCGCAAGCGCAAGCGCAAGCGCCGGCGCTGAGCGGCTCCCGGGCGGCCCGGTAAACGATCGTTTACCATCGGTAATCGGATGATTACCGAGCCGGGCACGAGCGTCCTGCCGACCCGCGAGCGGATCCTCGCCGCCGCGCTCGAGCTCTTCGCCGAGCGCGGCTACGAGGGCACCTCGATCGGCGAGATCGAGGCCGCGGCCGGGCTCTCGCCCCGCTCCGGGGCCCTCTACAAGCACTTCGCGAGCAAGGAGGAGCTCTTCGGCGCGGCGCTGGGCGAGCGGCTCGCGGCGATCGACGAGTTCAACGCCCGGCTCGAGCTCACGCCGCTCGGCGACAACCGGGCCGAGCTCACCCTGATCGGCCGCTGGGGGCTGGCCGAGCTGGCGCGCGAGCGGGCGCTCGTGCGGGTGGTGATGCGCGACGGGGCCCGCTTCCCCGAGCTCGCCGACCGCTTCGCGCGGACGATCGTCCGCCGTGGCATCGAGATCTCGATCGCCACGCTCGAGCGCTACGCGGCCGAGCGCGGCGCGGTCGTACCCGACCCGGAGGCGCTCGGCGAGGTGATCTGCGCGTCGCTCGTCGGCTTCAGCCTCCAGCGGACCCTGTTCGGCGAGGCGGCGGCGGGCGTGGACGAGGACCGCTTCATCGCCGCCTGGGTCGAGTCCTGCCTGACGATCGTGGACAACCTCGAAGGGAGCGCAACGCATGCCTGAGAACCGGATCACCCGCCATCGGCCCGCGATTCGCACCGTGCTCGCCGCGCTGGGCCTCGTGCAGCTCGTGGACGGCCTCTACGCGCTGCTCGCGCCGCACGCCTTCTACTCGGACTTCCCGCTCGGCCGTGGCTGGGTGGCCGCGCTGCCGGCCTACAACGAGCACCTGGTCCGCGACGTCGGCGGCCTCTTCCTCGCCACCGGGCTCGTGCTGGTGGCCGCGGCGTGGTTCTACGAGCGGCGCCTGGCGATCATCGCCTGCGCGTCCTACCTGCTGTTCGCGATCCCGCACGCGATCTACCACTTCCTCAACCTCGGCCCCTACTCGACCGGCGACGCGATCGGGAACGCGCTCACCCTGGCGGCGACGGTTGTGCTGCCGATCTGGGTGCTCTACGAGCTGCGGCGCAGGCCCGCCGTATCGCTCCCGGCGGGCGCCGCCGCCGCCCCCGCGAACGGCAACGCCCGCATCGCCGGCGTGCCCGAGAAGACGCACGACCCGGTCGTGCGGGTCGCCTACCGCGAGTCGCGGCGCCGCTACGGGGAGGTCGTCGACCCGCTGCGGATCTTCGCCCACCACCCGAAGGTGATGGTGGGCTACTCGGCGCTCGAGCTCGCCTCGGAGCGCTCGAACCTGGTCGACGCCCGGCTCAAGCACCTGGCCGAGATCAGGACGGCGATGATCTCCGGCTGCGAGTGGTGCCTGGACTTCGGCTCGGCGATCAGCGAGGAGGCCGGGGTGGACGAGGCGGAACTGCGCGAGCTGCCCACGTACCGCTCGAGCGACCGCTTCACCGAGCTGGAGAAGCTGGTCCTCGACTACGCGACGGGGATCTCACGAAGCCCCGTGGACGTCCCCGACGAGCTGTTCGATCGTCTGCGCGAGCAGCTCGACGAGGCGCAGCTGGTCGAGCTCACCAGCATCATCGCCCTGGAGAACTACCGGTCGCGCTTCAACTGGGCGTTCGGGATCGAGGGCCAGGGCTTCTCCGAAGGCGCGTACTGCGTCCCGCCCGAGGCGCGGGAGGCCGCCGCCGCGAGCAGCTGAGCGGCCGCCCGCCACGGGGCGGGCGAACCGGCGCGCGACCGGCCGACCCGGTCTATGGGAGTTTGCAGCGGCGCCGGACCGGCTGGAACGTTCTGTGGAGATCCAGCGTCGACAGTCGACGGTAGCCCTCCACAGAACGCCGAAGAGCGCCCCGCCTCGAACTGCGGCAATCCGCTGACGGGGGTCGTCAGCAACTCGCCACGGTTCCCCGAACTAACCGAGGGTGCTGACGCCGGGTGGCGCGTCCGTGGCCTGCGTGGCCGCGAGGCGCTTGCGGTGGGTGCGGATCTCGCTGAGGATCCGCTCGAGGCGGGGCTCGGTCGTCGCGTCGACGTGCACCATCGCCGCGCCGACCGCCGGGTGGACGGCGGAGATGCGCTCGTGCATCGCCTGGGCGACGGCGCGGTAGGTGGGGTGGCCCTCGCGCCCGGAGCGCAGCTCGCAGAGGTGCATCGCCTCGCGGGCGTTGAGGTCGAGGACGTAGCGGATCCGGTAGCCGAGGCACAGCGCGTACGGCGCCGCGTCGGGCAGCCCGGCCGCCTCGAGCCGGTCGAACTCGGCGTGCGAGAGCTCGAGCGCGCGCTCGTACTCGCCGCCGACACCGGCCTCGCGGACCTCGTCGGGCACGCCTGCGCCGAGGTCAGGGCCGAGCCGCTGCCACTGACAGGTCAGCATCCGGTGGCGCTGCAGGTCGCGGAAGCCGCCGTAGTCCGAGACGATCTCGAACCGGTAGCGGACCGCCTCCCAGCCGCGTCCCGGGCGGTGGCGGCGGTTGCGCCGCTCGCCGGCGAGCTCGCCGATGAGCTCGGCGCGCGCGATCGGGTCGAGGCCGCCGACCCGGTGGCGGATCTCGGTCTCGGGGAGGCCGGCGGACTCGAAGAGCGTCGCGCTCAGCAGGTCCTCCTCGCTGCCGTCGACCCGCACGAGGTCCACCGACGGGGCCGGGTCGCCCTCGCGGCGGTCGAGCCCCAGGCGGGCGACGGCGCGCTCGGCGGCCTCGCGGCGCTCGCGCAGGTGCGCGACCCAGTCGCCGCCGCGGTCGGGGCGGTCGACGCGGGCGACGAAGCTCCCGATCACGTGGCCGAGCTCGGCCAGCAGCATCTCCCCGTACGCCCGCGCCTCGGGCAGGGGCGAGGCCGCCAGCCGCAGCAACAGGCCCTCGTACGCCTGGCCCGACGCGTACATGCCGACGTGGCTCAGGGTCGAGGCGGGCAGCAGGCCGCGCAGGAGGTCGAGCGCCTTGGCGCGGATCGAGCTCCGCCAGGCGCGCTCGGGCTCACCGTCGCTGCGCGGCCAGCGCTCGGCCGCCCATGCCTGGACGTCCTCGAGCCCGCGCGAGTAGATCCCGAACAACTCGTCCATCGCGGTGCGGTAGGCGGGGCCGAGCTCGTCGTCGGAGTAGTAGCGGTAGCCGCCGGTGCCCTCGACCGGCTGGTCGTAGGGGATGTAGCGGGTCGACTGCTCGAGGTAGGCGGCGAGCCGGCCGCGCTGAAGGACCTTCGTGAGCACGTTCGAGACCCACTCGCAGGCGACGTGCGCGCCGCCGACCTGGGCGATCGAGTCGTCGCCGTAGCCGATGAAGACGCGCTCGTAGAGGCCCGCGGCGCGCTCGCCCTCGACCCCGTCGAACGGCCGCTCGCCCGCCGGCACGTCGCCGGCGAACTCCTCCAGGAAGAGGCGCCGCAGCGTCCCCGGGTAGCGCGAATAGCGGGCGAAGAGCGCCCCCTTGACCGTCTCGGGGAGGTTCACGAGGCAGAAGACGGGCCGGTCTAGGTTGGTGAAATGGGGCTCGAGCAGGGCGCGCTCGGCTGGGCTGAAGGACTCGACCGGGTAATCCACGGGGCGCCGATCCTAGCGGCGGCCCCGGCGAGCTCAGCTAAGGCGCCTCAACGGCGGCGCGGTCGGCTCCGCTTCGCTCCGCCTCCTTGGGGCGAGCACGTCCTCGCGGCTGTAGTGGCCGGCGGCGTCGAACCACCGCTTCGCGTGCAGCCCGACCCGCAGGTCGCAGTCCGCGATCACGATGCCCTCCTCGCCGTAGAGCGGCCCGGCGATCACCTCGCCGTTGTCGGGCTCGCAGATGGCGGCGCCGCCGCGGCCGAAGACCTCGGTGCCCTCGGGTAGCGGGATCGGGAAGTCGTCGGGGAATGCCGACGTGGGGATGTACTGGGGTGCGGAGACGACGAACGCTCCGGATTCGATCGCGATGTGGCGCATCGAGGCGATCCAGCTCTCGGTGTCGTCGGCGGTCGGCGCGATCCAGATCTGCGGCCCGCCGCGGTACACGGCGTAGCGGGCCAGCGGCATCCGGTTCTCCCAGCAGATCAGGCCGCCGATCCGGCCGAGGGGCGTCTCGGTCACCTGGAGGTCGTCGCCGGCGCCGATCCCGTGGAAGAGGCGCTCCTGCATGGTCGGCATGAGCTTGCGGTGCTTGTGCAGGAGGCCGTCCGGGCCGATCAGAAGCAGCGTGTTGTAGAGCGAGCCCGGGCGCTCGTCCTCGCGCTCGTTGACGCCGATCGCGCAATGGATGCCGAGCTCGCGACAGCGCTCCGCGAGCCGGTCGGTGATCGGTCCGGGGACGACGACGGAGTTCCGCCACAGCCGCTCCCAGAGCTCGTCCCAGCCCTCGAAGGAGGCGGCGTCGTGCGCCCAGCCGTTGCCGGGATAGACCGGGATGAAGGTCTCGGGCAGGACGGCCAGCTGGGCCCCGTCGGCCGCCGCGCTGCCGAGCAGCTCGCACGCCTTCTCCGTCGTCGCCTCCGCGTCGAGGATGACCGGGGTGGCCTGGATCGCGGCGACGCGGACGGTCTCGAAGCTCGGCATCGCGGTCAGCTCCTCGCCGGCGGCGGGAACTCCATCAGCTCGACGCGATGCCCGCCGGGTGCGATCGCGAACGCTCGCCGCGCGCCCCAGAGCTCGCGCGCCTCGGTGACCTCGTGGCCGGCGCCGGCGACCCGCTCGAGCGTGCCTGGAAAGTCGTCGACCACGACCGCGGCATGGCCGAGCACGGGCGCGGTCCCATCCTCGGTGTGGATGAGGTGGATGTGGGTCCCCTGGCGTTCGAGCCAGGTCACGTAGCCGCCCAGCGCCTCGGGTGACTCCATCGGCTCGAAGCCGAGCAGCTGCCAGAAGGCGACCAGCGCCTCGACCTCGGCGGGTGCGATCTCGATCGAGACGTGCTGGAGCACGGTCAGCCCGAGTCCGGCGGCGCGCCGGGCCTCGTCCCAGTCGGCGTAGGCGTCGATCCGCGCCACCTCCTCGCCGCGGAAGGTGGCCAGGTGGGCGTAGGGGATCGCCACCTCCTCGCCCGAGTCGCGACTGGTGCCGTGGAAGGTGATCAGCGCGAGCACCCGGTCCTCGCCGGCCGGGTCGAGCGCGGCGACCTCGAGCCGGAACAGCGCCCACGGCTCCTCGATGAACGTGGTCCAGAACTCGACCATGCCCTCGCGGCCGCGGTAGATCGGCTCGAGCCCGGGGAAGATCTGCGCCGTGTTGAACTCGAGGTCGGGCGCCGCCTGCTCGAGGATCCAGACGAGGTCGCGGCGGTTCCACGCCTCCAGGGCCTCCCGGTACCGCTCGACGTTCTGGTCGACCTCGCTCACCCTGCAATCAGTATCACGCCCCGTCTAAAGCCAGCCCTGCTCCCACGGTCCGGTGATCGCGTACGTGGCCCCCGGGTACTGGATGTTCACGAACAGCCAGCGCCCGTCGGGGCTGTAGACGGCGCCGGCGAACTCGCTCGAGCCGACGATGTCGTCCTTGCGGGCGACCCGGCGCTTCTGCCAGTAGCGCTTGTTGAACGGCTGGAGCTCCTCGATCGCCCGCTCCTCGAGCACCAGGGGGCGCTCGTTGCGGGCGAAGTCGAAGACGTGGCCGCTCGGGCTCAGGCCGCGCATGAAGTTGACGTCGTGCGGTGCCTCCTCGCCGCTGCCGTCCTCGCAGAGCAGGATCCCGCCGCGCGGCGAGACCGTGAGCGAGTCGGGCTCGTCGAGCTTGCGGGCCGACGGCGATTCGAAGAGCAGCGTCAGCGTCCCCTTGGCGAGGTCCGCGAGGTCGGGCGCGTAGCGCCACACCTGGCCCTTCTTCGCGTCCCCGGCCTCGGAGGCCGTGAAGTAGATGCTGCCGCCGGAGTAGAAGGCGCCCTCGAGACCCAGGAAGCGCGCCGCCCCCTTCGCCGAGCCCTGCGCGTAGACGGCGTCGGGGTGCTTCTCGGCGTCGGCCGGGTCGGGGTCGTCGATCGACACCCACGAGCAGGGCAGAGCGCTGCCGACCTTCTGATGGCGCACCGTGTCGTAGTTCGGCATGCCCTCGATCGCCAGCATCTCCAGCGCCCCGCCGGCGAGCAGGTTCTGGGCCTGGTTCGGGATGTAGCGGTAAAAGCCGTCGCCCGGGTGGCCGTTGTCCTCCGTCTCATAGACGATCCCCGAGCGCGGATCGACCGGGGTGGCCTCGTGGACGAAGCGCCCCATCGGCTTGATCGGCACGGGGTCGACCGGGGTGGTGGCGGTCGCCGGCACCTCGAAGACGTATCCGTGCTCGGCCTCGAAGCCGTTGTGGGCGCCGACCGTGCTCTCCTCGGCCGAGAGCCAGGTGCCCCACGGGGTGATCCCGCCGTTGCAGTTGGAGTCGGTGCCGTTGAGCACCAGGGCGCCGGCGACGAGGCGGCCGGACGCGGTGTCGAAGTGCGAGACGGTGACGCCGCCGCGCGCAACCGGGTCGTACGCCTTGGCCTTGCCGAGCGCCTTGCCCGGGCCGAAGCCCTCGTGATTTCGCATCAGGACGCAGACGCTGCCCGCGCCGGCAACGGCGCCCATGCCGTCGTGGCACGGAGGGGTCTCGAGGCCGTCGGACATCCTGCTGCCCGCCTTGCCGAAGCGGACGTAGCGGAAGCCGCGCGGGAGCTTGAGCGCCTTCGCGTGGGGGTTTGCCACCGGGCGCCCGTAACCGGGCTTGGCGGCGAGCTCGCGCGCGCTCGCCCCTGCGGCGCCCATGGCCAGGATCGTGTTGGCGGTCGACATCCCGGCGGCCGCCGCGGCCGTGCGCTTGAACGCTTCCCTGCGGGTCAGCACCGTTTCAGGTTCTCACGGATTGTGGAAGAATGCAACAAATGAGGGTCCGGCCTCTCGTCGCCGCACCGAGGCTGCTTGGCGCGGCCGCGATCCTCGCGACGTGCGCGGCGCTCGGCGGCTGCGGCGGCTCCGGCGGGGGCACCTCGGCCGCCGCCCCGCCCCCGGCCGACCCCGACGCCCCGGTGTCCGGGGCCCTGCGCCTGTTCGCCTACAGCGACACGGCCAGCGACGTGATCCTCGACCCGTTCCGCAAGCTCAACCCCGACCTGGATCTCCAGACCGCCACCTTCGACAGCGTCCAGGAGGGCGCCGCGAAGCTCGCCGGCGGCTTTCAGGCCGACGTCGTGAACGTCTGCTCCGACGAGTACCAGCCCCTGGTCACCCGCGGCCTGCTGCGGCCGATCGACCCGGCCGGGATCCAGGGCTGGGATCGGCTCGCGTTCCGCGACAACGAGGGCGTCGAGCGGCCGGACGGCCTGGTCAACTTCGTCCCCGTCGCCGCCGGGCCGCAGGGCCTGATCTACGACACGCGGCAGGTCTCGCCGCCGCCCGACTCGTGGGCCGATCTCTTCGACCCCAGATACGCGGGGCGCGTGACGATCGACGGCGGCACCTGGCTGACGCCGATCGCCGAGGCTGCGATGGCCGACGGCGTCTCCGACCCGATGAAGCTCACCGACGACCAGGTCGAGCAGGCGAAGCAGAAGCTCATCGACTCGCGCTCGCAGTTCCGCAGCTTCAGCGGCTCGGACTCCGAGAAGCTGAATCTGTTCAAGGCCGGCGAGGTCGTGCTCGCCGACGGCGGGCGCTACAACGCTCTCCTGCTTCGCAGCGAGGGCCTGCCGGTCGAGTGGGTGGCGCCGAAGGAGGGCCCGCTGTCCTGGGTGTGCGGTCTGGGGATCACCTCGAAGGCCAAGAACATCGCCGCCGCGTACAAGCTCATCAACTACTTCGTCTCGGTGCCGGCGCAGACGATCGCCGCCCAGAACGGGTACGCCGTCGTCAACCCGGCGGCCGTCGCGCACGTGCCGGCCCGCTATCGCGAGACCGCCGACCCGACCTCGATCGCCGACGCGATCGCCGAGGTCCAGCCGGAGAACTTCCAGACGTGGGTCCGCGCCTGGCAGGAGGTCCAGAGCGGGTGAGCGCCGGCCGGGCCCGCGTCGCCGAGGCGCGCGACCTGCTCGCCGAGCTCGTCGGCATCCCGTCGCCCTCCGGCTCCGAGGGCAGGGTCGTCGAGCGCATCGAGTCGCTGTGCGGCGAGTGGTCGCTGCCGTCGGCGCGCATCCGCAGCGAGCTTGGCCGCGACAGCCTCGTCGTCGGCGCGCGCGAGCGCCCCGCGCTGGCCTTCGCGGCCCACGTCGACACGATCGCTCCACCGTGGCCGGCCCGGGCGGTGGTCGACGGCGACGTGGTCCGCGGGCTGGGCTCGGTGGACGACAAGGGCGGCGTGGTCGCCTGTCTGCTCGCGGCGCGCGATCTGGTCGCGGCGGGGGAGGACCTGGAGCGCCTCGGCGTCGCCTTCGCGTTCCCCGTCGACGAGGAGCGCGGCGGCAGCGGCTCGCGCACCGTGGCGCTCGCGCTCCGTCCGCGGCGTGCCGTGGCGCTCGAGGCCACGGGGCTGCGGATCGGCCTGGCGGAGACCGGTGACCTCGACGCCTGGGTCCACGTGCGGGGGCGCTCCGCGCACGGGGCGCTCACGGACGAGGGTGAGAACGCGATCCACGCCGCCGTCGAGATGATCGCGGCGCTGCCGCGCCTGGGCCTCGACGCGCACACCCACCCGCTGCTGGGCCAGTCGGCGGCCGAGGTCGGGGCGATCCGCGGGGGCACCGAGTTCAACACCGTGCCGGACCTGTGCAGCTTTCAGCTGCAGACGACGATCCTGCCCGGCCAGGACGGCGACGCGACCCTGGCGAGCCTCGAGGCCCTGGCGGCCGAGTTCGGCGCCGGCGTCGAGGTCGTCGAGATGACCGAGCCCTTCGAGACCCCGGCCGACTCGCCGCTCGTGGTCGCGCTGGCGGAGGCGACGGCCGCGGTCGCGGGCGAGGCGCGCGATCCGATCGGGGTCCCGGCCTGGACCGACGCCCACAACATGGTCGACTTCGCGGGCGCCGAGGCGGTGGTCTACGGGCCCGGGGACTTCGCTACCGCGCACCTGCCCGAGGAGCACATCGACGTCAACGAGGTGGTCCAGTGCGCGGAGGTGTTCACGGCCGTTGCCCGGCTGGCGGCGGGCTGGTGACCCCGGCCTCGGCCACCACCGCCGCGATTGCCTCCACCGCGGTCTCGATCTCGGCCGGCCCGAGCGCGGCGGACACCTGAATCCGGATTCGCGCCGTGCCCTCCGGCACCACGGGGTAGCCGAAGCCCGTGACGTAGACGCCGCGGTCGAGCAGGCGGCGGCTGACCTCGATCGCCGCGGCGGTCTCACCGACGATGATCGGCACGATCGCGCTCTCGCCCTCGAGCGGGCGCAGCCCGGCCTCACGCAGCCGCGAGCGCATGAGCTCCGTGTTCTCGCGAAGCCGCCCGACCAGGGCGGGATCGTCGCGGAGCTCGGCGAGCGCGCGGCGCGAGCTGGCGGCCACCGTCGGGGGGAGCCCGTTCGAGAAGAGCTGGGGGCGCGAGCGCTGCTCGAGCACCTCGCACAGCGCCGCGCCGCCGGCGACGAAGCCCCCGGCGGCGCCCCCGAGGGCCTTGCCGAGCGTCCCGGTGACGATCACGTTCTCCGCGCCGAGGACGCCGAACCGCTCGAGCACGCCGCGGCCGGTCTCGCCGACGACGCCGATCCCGTGCGAGTCGTCGACGATCAGCGTCGCCCCAGCCTCGTCGGCCACCGCCGCGAGCTCCGGGATCGGCGCCAGGTCGCCCTCCATGCTGAACACGCCGTCGGTGACGATCAGGCGCCGCGCCAGCGCGGGCGCGTCGGCGATCGCGCGCCGCAGGCCGTCGACGTCCCCGTGCTCGTAGACCGCCTTGTGGCCGGGGCGCGCCAGGCGCATCCCGTCGATGATCGAGGCGTGGTTGAGCCGGTCGGAGAACACCGCCGTGTCGCGGTCGCACAGCGCGTCGAGCAGCGCTGCGTTGGCGTTCCAGCACGAGACGTAGGTGAGCGCCGCCGGTGTGTGCAGGAAGTCGGCGAGGTCGCGCTCGAGCACGATCTGGGGCTCGAACTTGCCGCAGATGAACCGCACCGAGGCGGTCCCGGCGCCGTAGGTCACCAGCGCGGCGGCGCCCGCGCGGACGACGGCGGGATGGTTGGCGAGGCCGAGGTAGTCGTTCGAGCACAGGCACAGGACCGCGCCGCGACCCTCGAGCTCGACCACCGGCCCCTGCGGGGAGGTCAGCACCGGGATCCGCTTCAGCGTCCCCGCGCTCGCCATCCCGTCGAGCTCCGCGCGGAGCTCCGTCTCGAGCGTGCTCACCGTCCGAGCTCCGCGACCGCGGCCTCGATCGACTCGCCGAGGATCTCGAACGCGCGCTCGAGGGCGTCCGCCGGCATCACCAGCGACGGCTGGACGTTGAGCGAGGCGCTGCTCGAATCGGCGAGCAGCCCGCGCCGGCACGCCTGCGCCGCCACGGCGTCCTGGAGCTCGATGTCCCGCTCCTTGGTCTCGCGGTCGCGCACGAACTCGATCGCCATGAAGCAGCCGACGGCGCGCACGTCGCCGATCGGGTCGAACCGCTCCTGCAGTTCGGCCAGCCTCGCCGCGCCGAGGCGCTCCAGCTCGCGCACGTTCTCGAGCACCGGCTCGCGCTCGAAGATCGCGAGCGTCTCGAGGGCCGCCGCGCAGGAGGCCGGCAGCCAGGCCCAGGTGCTGCCCGTGGGCACGTCGTCGTAGCCGCCCAGAGCGCGCTCGGAGCCGAGCAGCGCGCCGATCGGCATCGCCCCGCCGCCGAGCGCCTTGCCGAGGCAGATCAGGTCGGGCTCGACGCCCCAGCGGTTCACCGCGAACAGCTCCCCGGCGCGCCCGATGCCCGACTTGACCTCGTCGGCGCACAGCAGCCAGCCGTGCTCGCGGCAGAGCTCGACGAGCGCCGGCCAGAACCCGTCCGGGGGCGCGACGCAACCCCCGGAGCCGAGCACCGGCTCGATCACCACGCCGGCGACCTCGCCGGGGTCGAGCGCGTGGAACAGCAGGTGGTCGCGCACGTAGTCGACCGTGGCGTCGCCGGTGCCCCCGGGGCGCGGGTCGCGGAGCGGCGTCCGGTACGGGTTGGGATAGGGGACATGGACGAAGCCCGACACGAGGCCGCGCAGGCCGCGGCTGATCTCGGCCGCCTCGGCGCCCAGCGCCGCGGTGAGCGTCGACTCGCCGTGGTAGGAGCCGTGGAAGGCGAGGATCACGGGCCGGCCGGTGGCGCGGCGCATGAGCTTGATCGCGATCTCCACGGCCTCCGTGCCGTTGAGCGCGATGTCGTAGCGGGTCACGCTCGCCGGGGAGACGTCCAGCAGCCGCTCGCCGAGCCGGGCCGTGAGCTCGGAGACCAGCGCGTGACTGTCCTCGTTGCCGAACCTCGCCAGCGCTTCGCTCACCGGACCGAGCAGCTCCGGACGGCCGGCGCCGAGCGGCACCGAGGCGGAGGCCGAGGCGCAGTCGAGATAGACGTTGCCGTCGACGTCGGTCACCGTCCAGCCGCGCTTCGAATCCAGGGCCAGAGGGGCGAGGCCGGCGCGTCAGGCCCGGATAGGCGGTGCGCTCGATCCGGCCGAGGATCTCGCGGCTGCGCGGTCCAGGCGGGTCGACCGCCATCGCCGGCGCCTGGATCGACTCCCACTCGGCCGGGATCAGGGGGCTCATCGCCGCGCTCCGCGGAGCTTCGCCGCCAGGCCGCGATGGTCGCGGATGACCTCGCGGGCGCAGTTGCGGCCGTTGGCGCCCGTGACGCCGCCGCCGGGGTGGGTGCCGGCGCCGCAGAGCCACAGGTCGCGAACCGGGGTCCGGTAGTCGGCCCAGCCGCGCACCGGGCGCAGGTTGAAGAGCTGGTCGAACGCCATCTCGCCATGCAGAGCGTGGCCGCCCCAGATCCCGAGCCGCGACTCGAGGTCCGTCGGGGCGAGCACCTGGCGCTCGACGACCGAGTCCTCGAGGCCGGGGAAGTAGCCCTCGAGCTTCGCCATCGCGCGGTCGGCGACCTCGTCGCGGAGCTCGTCCCAGGAGCCCTCGGCGAGCGTGTAGGGCTGCGAGTTGACGTCGATCGTCACCACGTGATGCCCGTCGGGCGCGAGCGACGGGTCGTGGACGGTGGGGATGCAGACCTCGATGTGCGGGTCGGCCGCCGGGCGCCCGGCGCGCGCCTCGGCCTGGCCGGCGTCCATCTCGGCGACCGTCGGGTTCACCTCCATGATTCCCCGGTGATACGGCTGGACCCCGCCGTCGCCGACGGCCGCCGCGACCGGGAGCCGGTCGACGGCGAGGTTGATCTTCATGCTCGTCCCCTCGCACCGGTAGGCCTCGATCGCGGCCCGGAAGCGGTCCGGGACCGCACCGTTTTCCACCAGCCGCAGGAACGTCGTCTTCGGGTCGGCGTTCGACAGCACCCGCGCCGCTCGCACCTGGATGCCGCTCTCCAGCTCGACGCCCGCCGCGCGGCCGTCCTCGACGAGGATCCGCTCGACCGGCGCTCCGGTGCGGATCGTCGCCCCGGCCTCGCGCGCCGCGTCGGCCATCGCCTCGGTGAGCCGTCCGATCCCGCCCCGCACGAAGCCCCACTGCCGGATCCCGCCGCCGGCCTGCTCGGAGGCGTGGTCGTGCAGGAGCACGAACGCCGTCCCGGGCGTCGACGGGCCGCCGGTGGAGTCGTTGATCGCGTGCCAGCCGAGCGCCGCGCGCACCTGGCCGCTGGCGAAGTACTCGGCCAGGGCCTGGGTCGCGGAGGTTCCGAACAGAAACAGCGCGTCGGAGATCCGGCGGCGGTTGCGCGCCGCGAGGCCACCCAGGCGCACCAGCTCACCTGGCCGCAGTCGCCGCGGATCCGGCGGCGTCGTGTCGAACAGCGGCAGGATCAGCTTCGCGACCTCCGCGAGCTCGTGCTCGAACTCGGGCAGCGCCCTCGCATCGGCGGGCGAGAAGCGCCGGAACTCGTCCTGCGTCCTTGAGAGGTCGTCGTCGAGGTGCAGGTGCGAGCCGTCGGCGAACAGGTTCAGCGCCGGGCCGGCGGCGTCGACCTCGATCCCGCGCTCGACCAGCCGCAGGTCGCGCCACACCGGCTCGCGCAGCATGCTGAGCACGTAGGCGCCGGTCGAGGCCCGAAAACCGGGGGCGAACTCCTCCGTGACGCAGCAGCCGCCGACGATGTCGCGGCGCTCGCAGACGATCACCCGCAGGCCGGCGGTCGCCAGGTAGTGGGCGGCGACGAGGCCGTTGTGGCCCGCGCCGACGATCACCGCGTCGTACTGGCCGCCGCCGTTGGTCGCGCTCACGTCTCGAGCTGGCGGATTTTCGCCAGCTTGTAGGCGACGAGGGCGAAGATCGCCGACGCGGCCAGCATCAACAGGCTCACCGCGGCACCGCCGTTCAGGTCGCCGCTCTCGAGCACGAGGTCGTTGACGACCTGGCCGAGCATGTACCCGCTGGTGCCGCCCACCAGGGTCGGGCTCGCGAAGTCGGTGAAGAGCGGGATGTAGACCAGCAGCAGGGCCACGAAGATGCCCGGCGCGATCAGCGGCAGGAGCACGCGGCGGGTGCTCGTCCACCAGCCGGCGCCGAGGTCCAGCGCGGCCTCGAACAGGTTCTTGTCGATCGCCTTCATCGCCCCGTAGATCGGGATCACGGTGTACGTCAGGTAGCTGGTCGAGAGCACGACGATGACCGCGAACTTGCTGAACAGCAGCGCGTCGATCGGGTGGTTGATGATCCCGATCCGCTGCAGCCCCTCGTTGATCAGGCCCTCGCGGCCGAGGAGCATCCGCCAGGCGTAGATGCGGACCATCGGGTTGAGCTCGTCGGCGAGGACGAGGAAGAGCAGCAGCGGCAGCTCCCACTTGCCGGCCTTGAACGCCAGCACGTACGCGATCGGGATCGCGATCGCGAGCTGCACCAGCATCGCGATCGTGGCGATCTGGACCGTGGTCCAGGCGACCTCGCGGTACAGCGGATCGGTGAGCGCGTCCGTGAAGTTGCTGAGCGTGAATCCGTCCTGGCCGCTGAGCACCCCGTACTGGAGGCTGATCACCAGCATCACGACCATCGGCCCGATGAAGAACAGGGCGAGGACGGCCGTCGGGCCGGTCAGGAACGCCAGCGGGCGGAGCAGCTTGCCCATCCGACTGGGCCGGTGCCCCGCCGCGGTGATGGTCGCGGCTTCCATCAGCGCACCGTCCCGGTCATCAGGTCCGTGAGCGCCTTGTCGCCGCCGCGGTCGCGGGTGAGGCGCTTCATCAACCGCCAGCCGGCGAACACCGCGACCACCTGGGCGAGCGCGATCACGGTCGAGACCGCGTTGACCATCGGCAGGTTCTCCGACTGGCGCAGGATCGAGAAGACCCACACGGGGAACGTCTGCTCGAACCCGCCGGTGAAGAACGAGACCTCGAAGTTGTTGAACGACCAGGCGAAGGCGAAGATCGCGGCCGCCGCCAGCGACGGCGCGATCTGGGGGATGACGACGTGGCGGATCATCTGCCACTGCGACGCCCCGAGGTCGATCGCGGCCTCCTCGACGGACCGCGGGAAGCGGATCAGCCCCGCGGAGATGATCGCCACCACGAGCGGGAAGGTGACCACGAGCTGCATCAGCCCGACGGTCGTGAGCGACAGCGCGATCCCCGACTGGCTGAAGAAGATCAGCCCCGCGACGCCGATGATCAGCCATGGGACCACGAGCACCGAGCCGTGGACGCCGGCGAGCAGGCCGCGCCCCGGGAATCGGAGCCGGGTGAGGCCCCAGGCCGCGAGCGTGCCGAGCCCGAGCGACCCGATCGTCACCAGGGAGGCGACCAGCAGCGAGTTTCCGATCGCCTGCTTGGCCTCGGCCGAGTCCCAGGCCGCCTGGTACCACTTCGTCGTGAAGCCCTCCCAGGGCAGCGAGATGATCGATGAGTCGTTGAACGAGAACAGGGCCAGCATCAGCACCGGCCCGAAGAGGATCAGCAGGGCGACGACCATCACCAGCACGCTCGCGATCCCTGGGAGCCGGCGACGGATGCGGATCCAGAGCCCGGGCCGATTGCGCACCGGCGCGCCCTTCGGCGTCCCGATCGCGACCGGCTGACTCAGGGTGGGCGTCGCGCTCATCCGGCGGCCACCTCCTGCCAGGCCCGGTCGTAGAGCTCCTCGGCCGACGGCTGGGTCTCGGGGATCGCGGTGTTGAGCGTCTTCGGATCCGCGGTCTCGCGGTACTGCGGGTCCATCAGGGCGAGCGCCTTCGGGTTCATGACGACGAACCCGTCCTCGCCGATCAGCGCCTGCGCGGGGGCGGACGCGTAGTAGTTGATGAGCTTGTAGGCGGCCGGCAGGTTCTCCGCGTTGGACGTGATCGCGAGCCCGCAGACCCACGAGAGGACGCCCTCCTTGGGCGGGATCCACCGGGCCGGGACGCCGTCCTTGATCATCGTCTCGGTGGTCCCGCGCCCGCCGTCGGCGATCACCGTCTCGCCGGACTTGAAGTCGTTGACCATCGAGGCGTCGGACTCGGCGAAGTCGCGGAACTGGTCGCGATGGTCGAGCAGGTACTGCTTCGCCTGGTCGATCTGGTCCGGGGTCAGGTCCATCGGGTTGTCCATGCCCAGCGCGAGCGCCGTGACGCCGATCGCCGTCAGCGGCGTCGACTCCATCGCCGTCCGGCCCGCGTACTGCGGGTCGAAGAGGTCCTTGTAGGAGTCGATCTGGCTCGGATCGACCTCGTCGGTGTTGATCACCAGGCCGTGGGGCCCGGCGGAGGTGGGGACGAACAGGACCTTGCCCGCCGGGTTGCGGATCTCGTCCGAGTCGGAGAGCTGCAGCTGGTCGAAGCCCTTGATCGCGCCGGGGTCGAGCGGCCGCAGCTGCCCGCGGACCAGCAGCGGCTGCATCTCGTCGGCGCAGACCTCCACGACGTCCGCCCTGAAGCCGCCGGCCAGCTTGGCCGCGGCGGCCTTGTCGGAGTTGAAGCTCGCCGTCTGGAGGTCGAGGTCCGGGTTCTGCTGGCGGAACGGGTCGAGCAGGTCGTCGGTGACGGTGTCGCCGTAGGCGAAGAAGCGCAGCGTTCCGGTCGCGGGGGCGTTCGGGTCCTTGGGCGCCGGCGCCACCGACGTGTCGCCGGAGCCAGAGCCGCAGCCGGCGAGCGCGCCGAGCAGCGCGATCGCGACGCACACCTGCGCGACCTTGATCACGCGGGCTGCTCCTGGTCGATCACGAGGCTGTGCCGCGCGTGCCAGCTCAGCACGACGCTCTCGCCCGGAGCCGGGGTGGGCCGCTCGTCGTCGTTGAGCTCGTGGACGATCAGGCGGTCGCCCGTGGGGATCTCGACCACGGTCTGCGAGAGCGAGCCGAGGTACACCTGCTCGACGATCGTCCCGGACACGCGCGACCCGCTCGCGGCCTCCGCGGCGCCGATGCGGATCTTCTCCGGGCGCACGGTGATCCGGCAGTCGATCCCGTTGCCCGAGTCGGGCGCGACGATGCGCATGCCCTCGCCGAGGTCCATGACCACGAGGCCGTCGTCACGGCGCGCGCCGGTGATCGAAATGTTGTTGGAGGTGCCGATGAAGTCGGCCACGAACGTGGTGGCCGGGCGCTCGTAGAGGGCCTTGGGCTCGTCGACCTGCTGCACGACGCCGCCGTCCATGACCGCGATGCGGTCCGACATCGTCAGCGCCTCCTCCTGGTCGTGGGTCACGTAGACGAAGGTCGTCCCGGTGCTCTGCTGGATCCGCTTCAGCTCCAGCTGCATCTCGCGGCGCAGCTTCAGGTCGAGGGCGCCGAGCGGCTCGTCGAGCAGCAGCGCGGCGGGGCGGTTGACGAGGGCGCGGGCGAGGGCCACGCGCTGGCGCTGGCCGCCGGACAGGGCCGCCGGACGCCGGTCCTCGTAACCATTGAGGCGGACGACGGTGAGCATCTCGGCCACCCGGGAGGCGATCTCGGACCGGTCGACGCGCCGCAGCTTCAGGCCGAAGGCGACGTTCTCGGACACCGTCATGTGCGGGAACAGCGCGTAGTCCTGGAAGACCATGTTCACGTTGCGCTTCTTGGGCGAGACCCAGGTCACGTCCTGGCCGTCCAGGAAGACCCGGCCGGAGTCCGCCTCCTCGAAGCCCGCGATCACGCGCAGCGTGGTGGTCTTCCCGCACCCGCTCGGGCCTAGCATCGAGAAGAACTCGCCCGCCGGGATCTCCAGGGTGATGTCGTCGACCGCGCGGACGTCGCCGAAGTCCTTCACCAGGCGATCGACCACGATCATCGGCTCCGCGCTCATTGCTCCTCCTTGATCACGATCGCAAACAGGTCATTGACGTTGGTCCCGGTCGGCCCGGTGACGAGGGCGTCGTCGAGCGCCGCGAGCGCGGCATGGGACCTGTGCTCGAGCAGCGCCGACCGCAGGTCCAGGCCGAGCCCCGCCGCGCGCTCGACGGTGAGCCCGTCGACGATCGCGCCTGCGTGCTCCGTGCCGCCGTCGGACCCGTCGGTGTCCAGGAAGATCGCGGCCACCGGCGCGCCCTCGAGCTCGAGCGCTGCGGCGATCGCCGCCTCCTGGTTCGGGCCGCCCTCGCCGAACGCGGCGTCGCGGACCAGGGTCACGGTGCTCTCGCCCCCGCAGCCGAGCATGACCGTGCCGGGCGCGAACGGGGCCGCGTCGGCGGCGCTGTGGTTGGCGAGGTTGGCCAGCAGCTTGCCGATCTGGCGTGCCTCGCCCTCGAGGCTCGTCGAGACCACGACCGGGTTGAGGCCCAGCGCGGTCGCCTCGACCGCCATCGCGTCGCAAGCGGTCGTGCCCGTGACCAAGACGACGGTCTGGATCGCGTCGGGGTCGAGCTCCGGCGACTCGGCGTCCGCGCTGCGCAAGTGCTCGCGGATCGACGGCGGCGTGCGCGCCCAGAGGCCGTTGCCGTGGAGGACCGAGACCGCGTCGTCGGCTCGCGAGCTGTCCGGCACGCTCGGGTCGGTGATCGCGTCGATGTGATCGCCGGCGACGTCGGAGACCGTGAGGTTGATCAGGCGCGCGGGCGCCGCCGCTGCCGCCAGGCGACCGCCTTTGATCGCCGACACGTGCTTGCGGACCGTGTTGACCTCGACGATCCCGATCCCCGACGAGAGCAGCAGCTCATGCAGGCCGCGCTTCTCGTCCGCCGAGATCCCGGCCGGAGGCAGGCTCGCGAGCGCCGAGCTGCCGCCGGTGAAGCAGGCGATCACGAGGTCGCGGTCGGTCGCCGACTCGGCGATCGTCAGCAGGCGGCGGGCGGCGTCCGAGCTCGCGTCGCTCGGCAGCGGATGGTCGGCGCTGAGCGCGTCGACCCGCTCCAGGGTGTGCAGCTCAGAGCCGCGGACGGCGATCGCCCCGCCGGCGAGCCGGTCGCCGAGGATTCGCTCGAGGGCGACAGCGATCCCCATCGACGCCTTGCCGGCGCCGACGACGAGCACGCGACCGTCGGGATCGAGCCGGTGGCGGACGCCGTCGACGATCAGCTCGTCGCCGTCCAACGCAACGGCATCCGTGGTTGCGCGGTGGACGTCGCAGGCCGTGAGCCCCGCCGCCGCGATTCGCAGCCCCCCGCGGCGCGCCTCGCGCTCGCCGCGGTCCACGAGCGCGCCGTCGAACTCGAACAGGCGGGGCCGGGGCGGCGCGGGGGCGGCTGGCGGGTCGGCGGACAACGCCTCGCTCAGGCCGCGACCGCCGGGGCTGCGAGCTCGGCTCCGGGGTAGACGGCCGTGTCGCCGAGCTCCTCGGAGATCCGCAGCAGCCGGTTGTACTTCGCTGTCCGCTCGCCGCGGACCGGGGCACCGGTCTTGATCTGGCCGGCGCCGAGGGCGACGGCGAGGTCGGCGATGATCGGGTCCTCGGTCTCGCCGGAGCGCTCGGACACCACCACCTTGTAGGCGTTTCGGTGGGCCAGGTCGGCGGCGTCGATCGCCTCGGAGAGGGTCCCGATCTGGTTCACCTTCCACAGCAGGGCGTTGGCGGCGTTCTGCGCGATCCCGGTGCGCAGCCGCTCGGGATTGGTGACGAAGAGGTCGTCGCCGACGATCTGGATCCCGCTCTCGGCCGTCAGCCGGGCGAACCCGGGGAAGTCCTCCTCGTCCAGCGGGTCCTCGATCGTGATCACGTCGAAGTCGCGGATCAGCTCCAGGTAGAGCTCGATCATCGCGTCGGTGTCGCGCGTCTCGCCCGCGATCGCGTAGGTCCCCGCGCCGCGGTCGTAGTAGTGCGTCGCGGCGCAGTCGAGGCCGTAGCGGAAGCGGCCCTCATGCCCGGCGTCGGCGACCGCCTCGTGCAGCAGGCCGAGGGCCTCGCGGGGGTCGGAGATCGCGGGCGCGTAGCCGCCCTCGTCGCCCGTGTTGAGGGCGCTCTTGCCGTAGCGCTCGAGCAGGATCGCGGCGAGCGCGAGGTTGACCTCGGTCGAGATCTGCAGCGCCTCGAGCATCGAGTCGGCGCCGACCGGGATCACGATGAACTCCTGGAAGTCGAGGTCGTTCGACGCGTGCTTGCCGCCGTTGATCAGGTTCACGAGCGGCACCGGGAGCAGATGGCTGTTCGCGTTGAGCGCCCGGTAGAGCGGCATCCCGGCCGCCGCGGCGCGGGCGCGCGCGGCCGCCAATGAGACGCCGAGGATCGCGTTGGCGCCGAGCCGGGACTTGTCATCGGTCCCGTCGAGCTCGACCAGCGCCCGGTCGAGCGTGCGCTGGTCCGGCAGCACCTGGCCGACGAGGGCATCGGCGATCTCCCCGTCGACGTTTGCAACCGCCCCGCGGACGCCGAAGCCGCCGAAGCGCTCGCCGCCGTCGCGCAGCTCGTGTGCCTCGTTGGACCCGGTCGAGCGGCCCGAGGGGACGTCGGCCGTCCCGGTGACGCCGCCCTCGAGCAGGAGGTCGACCTGCACAGTCGGCAGGCCACGGCAGTCGAGCACCTCGCGGGCGCGGACGGCGGCGACCCTACGGTCGCCTGCGGAACTCGGATCGCTCACAGGATTACCTCCTCGGGGTTGGTGCCCTCGCCGGCTGCGAGGGCGCTGCTCAAGTTGCGTACGGCGTCGGCCAGGTGGCTGCGGAAGAGCTCGTCGGCCAGGGCGGGGTCGCCGTCGGTGATCGCGGCCAGGAGCTCGGTGTGCTCGGCGGCGACCTGCGACGGGCGCTCGTAGTGCGCCCGGAGCTGGATCATGCAGAGCTGGATCTCGGCCTCGACGCCGCTGTAGGCGCGGCCGAGCCGCGCGCTGCCGGCCGCGTCGATGATCGCCCGGTGAAACCTCATGTCGGGCCCGACCACGTCGCGCCACGGGGCGCCCTCGGGGATCGCCGACAGCTCGTCAACGGCCTGGCGCGCGCCTTCGGGGACCGCCCCGGAGGCGATGACGATCCGCACCGCTTCGGTCTCGAGCGCCGTGCGAAGCCTGAACGTGTCGACGATGTCGGCCGCGTCCAGCACCGTGACCTGGACGCCGCGGTGCGGCTCGCGGCGGAGCATGCCCTCGGAGATCAGCACCTGCGTGGCCGCCCGGAACGAGTGGCGGGCGATGCCCAGGCGCTCGGCGAACTCCGCCTCGCGCAGGCGGCTGCCGGGCTCGAGCGCCCCGTCGAGGATCAGCTCGCGCAGCACGTTGGCGGCGGCGTCGACGGTCGAGACGGTGTTCAGATGCAGGTCGCGAGACGGGTTCGAACGGTGCTCCGCAGCTTCCATGTGTTGCATTCTTCCACAATTAGACAACTTAGGTTCTGCGCCATCTTGAACCTCGGGGCGGACTGCATGCGGATCACGTGCGAAAATGGCGCCGGAATGACGGGATTCGCAGCTTGAGCGCGGAATCGGGCCAGTTCGCCGGTAGGGGCGTGCTCGTCACCGGGGGCGCCTCCGGGATCGGCCTGGCGATCGCGGGCGAGTTCCTCGCCCGGGGTGCGCGGGTGCTCGTCGCCGACCGCGACCGCGACGGTCTCGCCCGGTTGCCGGACCGCCTCGGCGGCGACGGCCGCCTCCTGACGGTCGAGGCCGACCTCGCCGACCCGGAGGCCCCGGGGCGGCTCGGCGCCCATGCCGACGACCTGCTCGGCGGCGTGGACGCGCTGGTCAACAACGCGGGGCTCATGCGCCAGACCCCGGCCCTCGAGATCACGGTGGCCGAGTGGGACGAGCTCTTCGCCGTGAACCTGCGCGCGGTCTTCTTCCTCACCCAGTCGGTGGCGCGCGCGATGGCCGAGCGCGGGGGCGGCGCGGTGGTCTCGGTCGCCTCGGTGAACGCGCTGCGAACGGAGGCTCCCGAGGCCCACTACAACGCGACCAAGGCCGGGATCGTCTCGGTGATGCGCTCCTTTGCGACCGAGCTCGGCCACCGCGGGGTGCGCTTCAACTGCGTCGCCCCCGGCGAGACCGTCAGCGCCGCGGAGGCCTCCGGCTTCACGGACGACGACCGCGACCGGACGCGGCGCTACCTCCAGCGGGTCCCGTTGCGCCGGGTCGGGCTGCCGGAGGAGATGGCGAGGGTCGTCTGCTTCCTCGCCTCCGACGAGGCGTCGTACGTCAGCGGGCAGACGATCGTCGCCGACGGCGGCGAGCTCGCCGGCGACTGGTACGACACGGAGAGCCGCCCGCCGGTGCCCGAGCGGATGGCCGGGATCGACCCCGACGCAGATGCCGCGGCACCCCGATGAACCGCCCGCTCGACGACGTCGACCGCCGGATCATCGACCAGCTCCAGGAGGAGGGCCGGCGCCCCTACACCGAGATCGCCCGCACGGTCGGGATCTCCGAGGCGAGCGTCCGCCAGCGGGTCGCGTCGCTGACTGAGCGCGGGGTGATCCAGATCGTCGCCGCCACCAGCCCGATCGCGCTCGGGATGATCCAGGCCTTCGTCTCGGTGCGCCTCAGCGGCGGCGGGCTCGAGCGCGCCGCCGAGCGGATCGCCGCGATCGACGAGGTCGACTACGTCGCCGTGTGCACCGGCCCGACCGACCTGCTGGTCGGAGCCGTCTGCCGCGACAACCAGCACCTGCTCGAGGTGACCGGCGCGATCCGCGAGGTGGAGGGCGTCGCCGAGACCGACACCGCCGTGATCCTCTCCGAGCTCAAGGACTCCTACCGGTTCTCGGACTCCGTGCGGCCGGACTGACGCTCGCGCTTCTAGACCCCACGCGAGATACTGGGCTTCGATGTCGCAGGCGAACATCGACTTCCTGCGGGATGGGTACGCGCGCTTCAATGCCGGCGAGAAGACGGCTGAGCTCTGGTTCTGGCACCCGGAGGCCGAGTACCACGCGGCGCGCGAGGATCCGGATGCCGCCGTCCACCGAGGGATCGACGAGATTCGCAAGCAGTTCTCCAGTTGGGTCGATGCCTATCCCGATCTACGGATCGAGATCCTCGAGGCGAAGGACGAGGGCGACCAGGTGTTTCTTTGGGTCCGCTTCGTTGGACATGGCGCCGCGAGCGGCGTCCCGCTTGAGATGGAGCTGGCGCACGTCTACACGGTCCGCGAAGGCAAAGCCACTCGCGTTGTCGAGTTCATGAACCGCCAGGAGGCCCTCGAAGCCGCCGGGCTGGCGGAGTAGGCCGACGCCGGCGGCGCAGGTCCGCGAGCACCCGCCGGGAGCAGTTGCGCCCGTTGGCCCCGGTGACGCCCCCGCCGGGGTGGGTGCCCGCCCCGCACAGGTAGAGCCCGCCGATTCGCGTCCGGTAGCCGCTGAGCCCGATCGCCGGGCGCAGCGGGCCGAGCTGGTCCGGGGACATATCGCCGTGAAGGTGATGGCCGCCGGTCAGCGCCAGCGTGCGCTCGAGGTCGAGCGGAGTCAGCACCTGGCGCGCGATCACGGCTCCCGGCAGGTTGGGGATCATCGTCGCGACGTCGGCGAGCAGCCGGTCGGCGACCCGCTCGCGCTCGCGATCCCAGTCCGACTCGGCGAGCCGGTAGGGCTGCGAGCGAAAGCCGAGCGTGGCGACGTGGCGCCCGGGCGGGGCCAGCGACGGGTCGAGCGCGCTCGGCACGCAGAGCTCGACGTGCGGGGCCGGAGCCGGGATCCCGCGGCGCGCGCCCTCCTGGTCGGCGTCCATGCCGGAGAGCGGGAGGGTGAGCTGCACCAACCCGCGGTGGTGCGGCTGCAGGCCGGCCGGCGTGCCCTCGATTCGCGGCAGCTCGCCGAGCGCCAGGTTGATCTTCAGGCTCGCGCCTTCGCATCTGTAGGCCTCGATCGCCTCCGCCGTGGTGCGGGTCGAGCTGCTCGCGGCCGACGAGCTCGAGCAGGGTCCGCTTCGGGTCCGCGTTCGAGACCACCGTGGCGGCGGCGATCTCGGTCCCGTCGGCGAGCTGCACCCCCTGGGCGCGGCCGCCATCGACCAGGATCCGCTCGACCGGTGCCCCGGTGACGATCACCGCCCCCGCCTCCGCCGCGGCGTCGGCGAGCAGCGCGGTGACGATGCCCATGCCTCCGCGGACGAAGCCCCACGACGACCCGCCCAGCGAGGCGGCGGCGTGCTCGTGCAGCAGCGAGTAGGCGGTCCCGGGCGTCGAGGGGCCGGCGAGCGTGTTCGAGATCGCGTCCCAGCCGAGCGCTGCGCCGACGCGCTCGGAGCGAAACCGCTGTTCGAGGTGGTCGCGGGCGGAGGTCGCGAAGAGCTTCGCCGCGGCGAGCCCGTGGCGGCGCGCGGCGCCGAGGCTGCCGCCGATTGCGCGCAGCGAGTCGCGACCCAGCCAGCCCGGCGCCCCGGGCGGCGGGCGGTCGAACCACGGCCCGAGCAGGTCGGCGATCTCCACCAGCTCGGCCCGGAAACCGGGGTAGGCCGCGGCGTCGCGCGCGGTCGAAGCGCGCGAGCTCGCGCGCCGTCTCGCGGTCGTCGTCGTGGAGCGTCAGGCGGGCGCCGTCGCGAAAGACGTTGAGGGTCGGCGCCGCCTCGAGCACCTCGAGCCCACGGGCGCGGAGCGCGAAGTCCCGCCACACGGCCGGCCGCAGGAGGCTGAGCACGTAGGCGCCCGGCGAGGCGTGAAAGCCCGGGGCGAACTCCTCGGTCGTGCACGCGCCGCCGACGATCTCGCGGCGCTCGACCACGACCGTGCGCAGGCCGGCCCGGGCCAGGTACGCCGCGGCGACCAGGCCGTTGTGGCCCGGCTCCGACCACCGCGACGTCGAAGCGTTGCCCGGCGAGCCGGGCCGCCGGCTCAGCCACCGGGCCGCTCCCGAAACGGCGCCTCGCGCGCCAGCTCGGCGAGCGCGTTCGCGGTGATCCGCGAGACAGGGCTGTCGTCGTCGCCCGCGAGGCAGCCGGTCCAGGCGATCGACCCGACCGAGAACACGGCGCCGCCCTCCGGCCGCCGGCAGGCGACCATGTCGGCGCGCAGCGCGCCGCCGCCGCCGGGTCCGTCGACTACGTCGTCCGGCCACGGCTCATAGCCCGCGGGCATGGTGGCGGTCGCCAGGACCACGGCGTCGGCGGGGGAGCCGAGCCGCGGGTCGAAGCCGTCGACCTCGTAGCCGGCCGGACCTCCGAGGACCGCGCCGTCGGCGTCGATCTCGGCTTCCGGCTCGAGTCCTTCGAAGGCGATCGCGGCGGCCGGGTCGTCGGATTCGAGGCGCCCGTATGCGGCCGCCGGCGCGTCGCCGAACGCGCGCAGCCCGACGCCGAGGGTCCGGTGTTCCGGCCGGCCGCGGCGCCGCCAGTCGCCGCCGTACTCGCCGCTCGCGTGGTGATGCTCGCCCGGCGGGGCCTGCCACATCAGGCCCTGCGTCTCGCAGCGGCGCAGCTCGATCACGTGCGGGCGGCCCGGGTCGACCGAGACGCTGCCGTTGAGCCCGTTGCCGCCGAGGTAGGCGAGGCTGCCGCCGGCCTCGAGATGGGAGTCGAGCGCGTCGAGCAGCGCCGCGCTCGCGTACTCCGGGTGCGCGCCGGTGATCACGGTCCGGTTCCCGGCGAGCGCGTCGGCGCCCTCGTGGTGCAGGTCGTGGTCGGTGACGACGTCGAACCCGATGCCCTGGCGGCGCAGCCACGCGACCAGGATCAGGTCCTGGGCGAGGCCGTGCGGGCCACCGTGCTGAGAGCACCGGTAGTCCGGCCGCAGCTGGGTGAGCGGCCGCAGCAGGGAGGCCTCGTAGACGCCGACGCCGTCCGCGTGGCGGTCGTAGAGCGAGCGGAGCCCCGCCCCGGCGACCCAACGGTCCTCGGGGCGCTCCGACGCGGCCGCCTCCGGGCCCTCCCGTTCGCACGAGTAGGCCAGGTAGGTGAACGTCGGCAGCACGAGGACGTTCGGCGCCGGCTCCGCCGCCGGCGCGCGGCGGACCGCGAACGCGACCACATCCTCGACGCCGTCGGCCTCCAGCCGCAGCCCGTACACGCCTCCCGGCAGCGAGCCGGGCAGCTCGAGCTCGAAGCTCGGCGGCCAGCCGAGGTCGTCGACGGCGTCGGAGTGGAAGTGCATCGCCCCGTACTGATCCGGCGCCAGGCGCCAGTCGTGCACGTCGCCGCGCCAGGCGTGCCCGGTGACCCCGCGCAGCGGGCCGTTCACGCACGACCCGTGCAGGCCGCGCGGGCCGTCGTCGAGGACGCGCCGGCCCCGTCCCTCGCCGAGCCGCCACGCGGCGACGCGGGTCTCGCCGGCGGCCCCGGACGCGATCGAGGGCCCGTCGAGCTTGCCGTCGAGATGCGCCTCGGCGACGCCGCCCGGCCCCGGCTCCGCGCCCACCAGCAGCGGCCCGGGCGCCGGCCCCGGCGCGGCCGACCGCGCGCCGGCCTGCAAGGCGTCGACGGTCTCCAGGTGCCGCCCGCGCCGGCGCCGGTGGGTCAGCGCGAGCGTCGCGGCGGCCGGGTTGAGCTCGGCCTCGAGCCGCGCCCAGGTGCCGCGCTCGACCGGCCGCGACGCCGGTGACCCGGTCGCGCTGACCGCCGGCCCCGACCTCGAAGCACGGCCGGCCGTCGGCATCCAGGACGAGCGCCCAGCCGTCGCCGTTCTCGCCCCAGGTGGCGAGCAGGGCCCGCCGCCCTCCGCGCGGCGCGTCGGGCGCCAGCCAGATCCACGTCGAGACCGAGAGCCCGTCCTCGGGGCGGAGCGCGGGGTCGTGGGCGACGACGACGTGCGAGCCGGTGCGGACCTGCCGCAGGCTCACCGCCTCGAGCTCGCCGATCGGCACCGAGACCAGCTCGCGATCGGGAAGCCGGATCACGGTCGCCTCGGGCTGCGACGCGCCCGAGGCCATCACGCGCAGCCGCTCTCCCGGCCGCGCCGAGAGCCGGTCGGCGTAGCCGACGAGCCGGGACCAGTCGGTGCCCGCGGCCATCCGCCTACTCGACCGGAGGGTCGGCGCTGACCTCCTCGACCGCCTCGGCGACCCGCTCGCACGACCAGCGGAAGAGCTCGATCGGCTGGTTGAGCGCGGGCTGGAGCCGGTAGACCCACTTGCCCTCCTGGGTGATCCCGAGCACCCCTCGCCGCAGGGCGGCGTGGTGGACGGCGAGCTGGAACTTCGGCGCCGGCGCGATCGTCTGCATGTCGGTGACGAACTCGACCCCGATCAGTCCACCCGCGGCGCGCACGTCGCCGACCTGCTCGAAGCGGTCGACCAGCGGCCCGAGCACCTCGTAGGCGACCCGCTCCATCTCCTGGACGTTCGCGAGCACGTCGTTGCGCAGGATCGCGTTGATGTTCTCGAGCGCCGCCACCGACGCCGCCGGGGGCCAGCCGAAGGTGGAGCCCACGTGGTTGGTGGCGTTCGCCATCACCCGCTCTGAGCCCAGCGTCCCGCCGATCGGCATCACGCCGCCCGCGAAGCCCTTGGCGAGCAGGATCAGCTCCGGCTCGAGGTCCCAGCGCTCGACCGCGAACATGGTCCCGCAGCGGCCGATGCCGGTCTGCACCTCGTCGGCGATCATCACCCATCCATAGCGTTGGCAGAGGGCGTCCAGCCGCTTCCAGAAGTCGGCCGACGGAATCACGATGCCGCCCTCGCCGAGCACGGGCTCGATCAGGACCCCGGCGACCTGCTCCGGGTCGACCTGGTGGCGCAGCAGCACCTCCTCGAGATAGTCGACGTAGATGGTGTCGTCGTACGGGCCCGGGCCCTTGTGGAACGGGGCGCGGAACTGGTTCGGGTACGGCGCGAAGACGAGCCCGGACACGTACTGGGCGGAGTTCGAGGTGACCTCGGAGAGGTCGGTCGACCCGGCCGCGGTCAGGTACGTGGCCTCGCCGTGGTACTGGCCGAGGAAGCCGAGGATCATCGGCCGGCCGGTCGCCTCGCGCGCCAGCTTCACCGCGCCCTCGACCGCCTCGGTGCCGGTGATCCCGGTCGCGGCCCGGGTGATGCTCGCCGGGGCGAGCTCGACCAGCCGCTCGGCGAGCTCGATCGGCGGCGGGCTGCGGACGTAGTCGGTGATCTCGAACCCGTAGCGGTGCATCGCCTCGATCGCCCGGTCGAGCGCCGGCTCCGGCATGGCGCCCAGCGGGTTCGAGCCCCAGCCCGAGACGTGGTCGACGAACGTGTTGCCGTCGACGTCGGCGATCAGCCAGTCCGTCTTGTGGTCGATGTAGAGCGGGATCGTCTGGTGATCGCGGTACGGGCCGTACATGACCGCGTCGTTGCGGGCCATGAGCGCCGCGCTCCGCGGCCCCGGGAGGCTCGTCTCGACGCGCGGGAAGTCCGTGTCCGTTCCGGTGGTGCTCATGCTCGCTCCAGGCTGATTCGTCGTCTAGCGGTCAAATCCGCACGAAATTCGCATTCAAAGGTACACATTCGCGCGCAGATCGCGCTCTTTGACAGATTGTTGACTAATGTGACAAACTCGTTGAGGAGGTGAGGTCCCGCATCGAACGCCCGAAGCGCCTGGCGGCAACGCTCGCCGTCGGCCTCGCCGTGGCCGCGGTCGGAGCCGGGTGCGGCTCGGGCGGCGGCGATTCCAGCGTCGCGCCGGCGCCCGCCGATCCGAAGGCGCCGGTCTCCGGGACGCTCCACGTGTTCGCCTACGAGGACAGCGTGCGCCCGGAGATGATCGACCCGGTCACCGAGGCGAACCCGGACCTGAAGATCGAGACGGCGACCTTCGACTCCGACGAGGAGGCGGCCGCGAAGCTCGCGGGCGGCTTCCAGGCGGACGTCGTCGAGGTCTGCGCGGACGAGATGCAGCCCCTGCTCGACCAGGGCTTGATCCGGCCGCTGGACCCGAAGGGGATCACGTCGTGGGACGACCTCAACTTCACGACCGCGAAGGGGATCGAGCTCGATGGCAAGCAGTACGCGGTGCCGCTCTCCGCCGGGCTCGAGGGCCTCGTCTACAACCCCGAGGAGGTGCCGGGCGGGATCGACGAGCTCACGGACCTGTGGGACCCGCAGTTCGCCGGCCGCTCCACGATCCAGGGCTCCTACGCGCTCCCGGCCGATCGGGGAGGCGGCGCTCGCGATCGGCATCAAGGACCCGATGAACATGAACGCCGAGGAGCTCGACCGCGCCAAGCAGTACCTGATCGATCACGCGGATCAGTTCCGGACCCTCTGGGGCTCGGACTCCGACCTCGTCAACCTGTTCAAGTCCGGCGAGGTCGTGGTCGCGGCAGCCGGTCCGCAGCTCGCGCAGCGGATCATCGACTCGAACGTGCCGGCCAAGTGGGCGTACGCCAAGGACGGCACGCTCTCCTGGGTCTGCGGTTTCGCAATTACGTCGAAAGCCCAAAACATTCCGGCCGCCTATGCGTTGATGAATTGGCAGTCCTCACCGGAGGCGCAGGCGATCCGGGCGCAGGACGGCTATCTGGTTACGAACAAGAAGGCGATCGCGCTCGCGCCGTCGGATTACAGGAGCACGTCCGGGGTCGAGTACGCCGACCAGGCGATCCCCGAGACGCATCCGCCCGACTACCAGGATTGGGTGCGGGCGTTCCAGGACTTCAAGTCGCAATGACAAGCCAAGGAGGGACCCGATGACAGCGACCCCGTTCACCCGTAGAGAGGCACTCAAGACCGGAATGATCGGGGTGGCCAGCCTCACGGTCGCCGAGCGGCTGCTCGCGTGGGGCGGTGCGAACGATGCGCTCGCCGCGCTGCGGCCGACCGCGCGCAAGCCCGGCTACGGGCCGCTTCAGTTCGAGGGCGGGAAGCCGTTCGCGCTCCCGAAGGGCTTCCACTACGTGCGCTTCGGGCGCGCCGGCAGCATGATGTCCGACGGCCTGCCGACGCCGCCGTGCCACGACGGCACCGGATACTTCCGCGGCCACGGGGACACGGTCTGGATCGTCCGCAACCAGGAGGGCTTTCACGCCGGGCGCGCTATCGGGCGAGAGCAACGCCTACGACCGCGTCGCCCAGGGCGGGGTCACGGTGTCGCACTTCGACCTCGGCTCGGGAAAGCTCAAGGGCAGCTCGCTGGTCCTGAACGGGACCGACAACAACTGCAACGGCGGCGTCACCCCCTGGGGGACCTGGCTCTCCGGCGAGGAGAACACGGTCGGCCCCGATCAGGGCTTCGAGCGCCGCCACGGCTATGTCTTCGAGGTCCCGTCGCGGGCGACGGGCACGGTCGAACCGGTGCCGATCAGGGCGATGGGACGGTTCGAGCACGAGGCCTGCCCGGTGGATCCGAAGACGGGAATCGTCTACATGACGGAGGACAACGGCGACCCCGGTGACGGCTTCTATCGCTACTTGCCCCACCACAAGGGCAAGCTCCATCGCGGCGGCAAGCTGCAGATGCTCGCGATCCACGGCAAGCCCGGTTTCAGCACCCTGAAGGAGTCCAAGCACGGCAAGAAGTGGGAGTGCCGCTGGGTCGACATCGGCGATCCAGACCCCAACGGCGCCGACGACTTCGCGCAGGCCGTCTACGAGCAGGGCCGCCACAAGGGCGCCGCCAAGTTCATGGGCCTCGAGGGCGGCACCTTCGCCAAGGGCAGCTGCTACTTCACCGCCTCAGACGGCGGTCCCGCCGGCCAGGGCCAGGTCTGGCGCTACACGCCGGACAACAAGGACTTCAAGCGCGGCACGCTGCAGCTGCTCGTCGCCTCGCCCCGCGGCCGGGTGCTCAACAACCCGGACGCGATCGCGGTCAGCCCGCGCGGCGGGGTCGTGCTCTGCGAGGACGGCGAGAGCGAGGACATCGACGGGCGCGAGAGCTTCATCCGCGGCCTCACCCCGGACGGCGACCTGTTCACGTTCGCCAAGGTGACCGCGAAGATGCCGCTTCACGACCACATCGGGGCCAGCCTGCTGCCGAACCTCAACAAGCGCCGCTGGGATCGGCCCCCCCGCCGCGGGCCGATCGGCGCCAGCGAGACCTCCGGCGTCGGCTTCAGCCCCGACGGCAAGTGGATGTTCGTCCACCTGCAGTATCCGGGCGAGACCTTCGCGATCACCGGGCCCTGGGAGAAGGGCTGGTTCTAGCCGGTGGGCGCGCGTCGCGCGCCCGCGAACTTCGGCGAGACTGCCCCGCATGGCTGAGATCCCCCGCGAGAAGATCGCGACCCTGATGGAGCGCGAGCGCGAGCGCTTCGCCTCCGAGCATCCGCGCTCGCGCGAGCTCCACGAGCGCGGCCAGGCCTCGCTGCTCTCCGGCGTGCCGATGAACTGGATGACCCGCTGGCCCGGCGACTTCCCCGTGTTCATGGAGTCGGCCGAGGGCGCCGAGCTCCGCGACGTCGACGGCAACGTCTACGCCGACCTCTGCCTCGGCGACACCGGGGCGATGACCGGCCACGCGCCGGCTCCGACGATCGCCGCCGTCACCGCGCAGCTCGCCCGCGGGATCACCTCGATGCTGCCGACGGAGGACGCGGCGGCGGTCGGCGAGGAGATGCAGCGCCGCTTCGGCCTGCGCGACTGGCAGTTCACGCTCTCGGCGACCGACGCGAACCGGTTCGTGATCCGGATCGCGCGTCAGATCACCGGACGCTCGAAGATCATGATCCACAACCACTGCTACCACGGCAGCGTCGACGAGACGGTGGCCAACCTGGTCGACGGCGAGGTCCGGCCGCGCGAGGGCAGCGTCGGGCCGCCGGTTGCGGTCTCCGAGACCACCCGCGTGGTCGAGATCAACGACCTCGACGGGCTCGAGCGGGAGCTCGCCGCCGGCGACGTGGCCTGCCTGCTGATCGAGCCGGCGTTGACCAACATCGGCATCGTGCTCGCCGACGACGGCTACCACGAGGCGGTCCGCGAGCTCACCCGCGCCGCGGGGACGCTCCTGGTGATCGACGAGACCCACACGCTCTGCTGCGGGCCCGGCGGCTACACCCGTGCTCACGGGCTCGATCCCGACGTGCTCACGATCGGCAAGCCGATCGGCGGCGGGATCCCTACCGGCGCCTACGGAATGAGCGCCGAGGTCGCCGAGCGGGTCGTCGACCACACCTTCTGGCGCGAGGCCGACGTCGGCGGAGTCGGCGGCACGCTGGCGGGCAACGCGCTATCGCTCGCGGCCGTCCGCGCGACGCTCGCGGACGTGCTCACCGAGGAGGCGTTCGAGCACATGATCGAGCTCTCCGAGCGCTTCGAGGCCGGGGTCGCGGCGACGATCGCCGAGCGCGAGTTGCCGTGGTCGATCACCCGGCTGGGTTGCCGGGCCGAGTACATGTTCTCGCCGGCGAGGCCGCGCAGCGGGGCCGAGGCGGCGGCCGCGATGGACGAGGACCTCGACGCCCTCCTGCACCTCTACATGCTCAACCGGGGCGTCCTGCTGACCCCGTTCCACATGATGGCCCTGATGAGCCCCGCGACCACCGCCGAGCAGGTCGACCGCCACCAGGCGGCGTTCGACGAGGCGGCCGCCGAGCTCACCGGTGGCTGAGCCGGTCGCCGCGATCACGGCGGCCGCAGCCCCGCTCGAGCCCGACCCGCTCGACCCGGCTCAGGTGCTCGAGGGCGACCCGCGGACGTCCGCGCACGTGCTGGCGACCACGGCCGCAGGCGGTGAGAGCGGCGTGTGGCGCTGCACGCCCGGCAGGTTCTCCGACGTCGAGGCCGCCGAGACCTTCGTCGTGCTGGAGGGGCGGGCGACGATCGAGTGGGAGGGCGGTCGGCTCGACGTCGGCCCCGGCGACGTCTGCGTGCTCGAGCCCGGCACCGAGACGGTGTGGACCGTCCACGAGACGATCCTCAAGGGCTTTCGGATCGAGCCCGAGTCCGAATAAGGCGCCTCAACGGCGGCGCGCCTCGCTTCGTCCTTCGGACTCCGCGTCACATAGGAATTCCTTCGGTTGCGATTAGGCCGCGCTGAGGCTCGCGCGGTTGGCTTTGCTCATGGCAGAGCGCAGCATCAGGACGATGGCCGACGGCTCCGGCGTCATGCGCCTTCGGGTGCTTGCGGCGACCGGCGCCGGGGTGCTCGTGATCTCGGGACTCTCATCCACCGGGACGCCTCCGCCGCCACCGGCCCCGTTGCCGGAGCGGGTCCGCCCCCACCGCGCCGCCATCACGATGGCGTCCGTCGCCCTCCCTCGGCGGGCGCTGCGGTGGTGGGGGCGGCTGCGCTCGGCCCTGCCCGCGATCGGGCGGGGGCCGACGAGTCGACCCGACACGCCGGCCCTGCCGACCGTGGGCAAGCCACGCGACGGCCCGGGCCACCGCGCCGCAACCGGCGCCTAACCCCGCCCCGGGCGAGCGCCGCCCCACCCCTGGGCCGAATTCACCACCGATATGGGGGTCGATTCGGCCCAGGGAGGCTGGCGGAGCTCGCCCGGGCCGAGTGAGGCTGGCGGAGCTCGCCCGGGCGCCGCGGCGCGGGCGGCGGTTCAGCTGAGCAGCGCGCCGATCGAGTTCCCGGCCGAGGTCGCCCAGTCGACCAGCGGCGAGGGGATGACCCCGAAGAAGACGGTCGCCGCGGTGACCAGGAACGTGAGGCCGAGGATCACCTTGCAGCGCCCGCCGGTTACCAGCTTGTCGGCCTCCTGCGAGCCGCCGGCCATCACCGGCATCGCGTCCGGCGCCATGTCAGCGGCCGGGCGCATCCAGACCGCCGCGATCACGCGCAGGTAGTACGCGAGCGAGATCATCGTCCCGACGGCGATCATGACGCCGAGCCAGGTGTAGTCGGCCGAGACCGTGGCCTCGATCAGGTAGAGCTTGCCGATGAAGCCCGCCGTGCCCGGCAGGCCCGCGAGCGCGAGCATCGAGATCGTGAGCGCCGTCGCGAGCGCCGGGCGTTCTCGACCGAGGCCCTCGACCGACCTGATGTCGTCGCCGTAGGGGGTGTCCCGCTCACGGATCGTGATCACCGCGAAGGCGCCCAGGTTCATGAGCGTGTACGCCGCGAGGTAGAAGACCAGGGCGCTCACCCCGGCCGCGCTCGCGGCCACGACGCCGACCATCATGTAGCCGGCCTGCGCGACGCCCGAGTAGCCGAGCAGCCGCTTCAGCGACCGCTGCCCGAGGGCGCCCGCGTTGCCAACGACGATGGACACCGTCGCGAGGGCCGCCAGGGCGGGCTGCCAGTTGTCGGCCGCAGCGCCGAGGGCGACATCGAAGAAGCGGACCAGCACGCAGAACACCGCTGCCTTGGTCGCCACCGCCATGAAGGCGGTCACAGGAGTCGGCGCGCCCTGATAGACGTCCGGTGTCCACTGGTGAAACGGCGCCACCGAGAGCTTGAAGGCGAGGCCCGTGGCGGCGAAGGCGATCCCGATCAGCAGCAGCGGGTCGTCGATCATCGACCCGCCGACGGCGGCGCGGATCCCGGAGAAGTCGGTCGACCCCGAGGCGCCGTAGATGAAGGCGAGCCCGTACAGCAGCGTCGCCGAGCCCAGCGAGCCCATGATCAGGTACTTGAGCCCCGATTCCAGCGAGCCCTCGCGGCGCAGCGCCGAGCCGCACAGCACGTACAGCGGGATCGACAGCAGCTCGAACGAGACGAAGAAGGCGATCAGGTTCTGGGCCTGGGCGATCATCGTCATCCCGAGCACCGAGCAGATCAGCAGCGCCTGGAACTCGGCGTGCCCGGACGGCGCCGACCGGCCGGTCTACCGACTCCTCGCGCCAGGAGAGCGGGATCACGAACGCGGCCGCGCCGATCGCCAGCAGCCCGCCGGCGATCGAGAGGTCGTCGAGCCGCAGCGCTCCGGCGACCAGGTTCTTCTCCGCGCCCCACTGGGCGATCAGCAGCCCGGCCGCCGCCGCCAGGGTCGCGTAGCCCACGACCGAGGCGGCCACCACCCGGCGCCGCCGGCTGCCGCCGATGAGCCCCGTGAGCAAGGTCAGCACGAGGCCGGCGGTCAGCGCGATGATCGGCGAGATGCCGCCGTAGTTGATGTCGGGGGCGTTGAAGTCCACTACTGCGCCCCCTCCGACTCGTCGCAGAAGTTGATCAGGTAGCCGCCGCCCTGCGGGTGCGTGGTCCCGCACGGGAAGGTCGCGCTGATCGCCTCGATCGGGCTAAGCCCGTACTCCTGCGTGCAGCCCTCGCTGCCCGCCGTGACGAGCTCGGCGCTCTGGTCGGCGCCGTCGGAGCGGTTCACGTAGGCGCCGACCTCGCAGTCGGCGAGCGCGACGGCGCCGACCTTCTGCGTCACCGAGCCCGCCGCGCGATCCAGGATCAGCCCCGGCCACAGCGCCAGGGCGATGATCAGCGCCACGAGCGGCGCGAGCACGATCCCGTCCCGGAGGCCGATCTCCCGCGACTCGGCGTTCTCGGGCAGCCGGTTGTGCATCACCTTCTGGTACATCCGCAGGCTGTAGAAGGCGGCGAGCGCGACGCCGATCACGGCGACGAACGCGAAGACGATCTTCGACTCGAAGACGCCGTTCAGGATGTAGAACTCGCCGGCGAAGTTCGACGACCCCGGGATCGCCAGGTTGGCCATCGCGACCACGAGGAAGAGGGCGGCGAGGATCGGCGCCCGCATCGCCTGGCCGCCCATCTCGGTGACGTCGTCGGTCTTGGTGCGGGCGTGGACGATCGCGATCACCATGAACACGGCGCCGACGACGAGCCCGTGGTTGACCATCTGCAGGACCGCGCCGTCGGCTCCGTCGGGGCGCAGGCTGAAGATGCCGAGCGTGATGAAGCCGAGCTGGGCGACCGACGAGTAGCCCGCGATCAGCCGGATGTTCTTCTGGGTGAACGCCATCACCGAGCCGTAGAGGATCGAGGCGAGCGCGATCAGCATCACCAGCTCCTGGAAGTGCGAGGTGGCGGTGGGGAACAGCGGCAGCACGACGCGCAGGAAGCCGTACGCGCCGACCTTCGAGAGCACGCCGGAGAGCAGGATCAGCACCGGCAGCGGCGCCGCCCGGTACGCGTCGGGCATCCAGCCGTGGATCGGGAAGGCCGGCATCTTCACCAGGAACGCCGCGGCGAAGAAGCAGAAGATCCACTCCTGGCTGCCGGTGGACAGCAGGTGCTGCTGGAGCACCGGGATCGAGAAGGTCAGCTCGCCGACCGAGCCCGACGCGAGGATCGCGGTGGCGATCGCGCCGACCAGCATCAGCAGCGAGCCCACCAGCGTGTAGACGATCATCTTCGTCGTCGCCGCGATCTTCTCCCGCCCGCCGAAGGTCCCGATCAGGAAGAAGAACGGGATCAGCATCAGGTCGAAGAAGAGGACGAACAGCAGCAGGTCCTGGGAGAGGAACGCGCCCAGCGCGGCCGTCTCGGCGAGCCCGACCAGGAAGTAGTAGTTGCGCTCGCGGCCGTCCCCGGGATCGCCGCGCAGCGCCGACCACAGCGTCGCGGCGAACCAGAGCACGGCCGTGAGCAGCACCAGGAAGACGCTGATCCCGTCGACGCCGAGCTGGTAGCGCACCCCGAGGTCCGGGATCCAGGACTCGTCGACGGCGTGCTGGAGCCCGGAGGCGCCGGCGTCGAAGTCGGCGACGAGGGCGATCGCCAGCACGAGCGCCACGAGCGCCCCGAGCACGCCGGCCCAGCGCGACAGCCCGCGCGGCAGACAGAGCGCCACCAAAGCACCCGCGAGCGGCGCCCAGAGCAACACATTCAGCACGGCAAACCCCCGAGTGGCGAGTGACGAGTGACGAGTGACGAGCCCATCAGCTACTCACCACCAGGAAATAGATCCCGAGCGCGGCGAACCCGCCGACGAGCAGCAGCGCGTAGGCGCGGACGAAGCCCGACTGCGCGCCGCGCACGACCGAGCCGGCGCCCTTGACGACCCCGGTGGCCGCGGTGACGATCCCCTGCCCGATCACGCGCTCGACCACCGAGTTGGCGAACTTCCCGATCGCGATCGTCGGCTTGTAGACGAGCGCGTCGATGAGCTCGTCGAAGTACCACTTGTTGAGCAGGAAGCGATGCAGGCGCGGCAGGCGCTCGGCGAGGCGCAGGGTGATCCCCGGCCGGCGCACGTAGCAGAGGTAGGCGAGCGCGATCCCGGCGATCGAGATCGTGCCGCCGATGGCGAGCCCGAGCCAGGCGTCGGCCGTCGACGGCTCCATGGCGTACAGCGGCGAGCTCTCGAACGTGCCGTCGAGGAACTTGGTGACCACGTCGTCGACGCCCGGGATCTGGATCAGGCCGGCGAACAGGGCCCCGAACCCGAGCACCGCCATCGCCGCCCGCATCGGCCACTCGCGCTCGGCGATGTGGTGCTCCTTACCGGGGAAGCCGACGTCGGTGTCCTCCGCCTCGCCGGTGTGCGGGTTCGTCGGCGGGGCGTGGTGGATGTGGCCCTCCTCGAGCTCCTGCGCCTCCTTGCAGGGCTTGCCGGCCACCACGCGGAAGCCGATCCGGAACGCGTAGAACGCCGTCATCAGGGCGCCGACGTAGCCGCCGATGGCGAAGATCCAGTACATCCCGCCGCGGTTGGCGGCGAAGGCGAGGATCTCGTCCTTCGAGAAGAAGCCCGATGTGCCCGGGAACGCGGCCAAAGCCAGGCAGCCGATCAGCAACAGCGCCGAGGTGAACGGCATCGCCTTGCGAAAGCCGCTCATGTCGTCGATGTTCTGGTTGTTCGCCATCGCCGAGATCACCGACCCGGCGGCCATGAAGAGCAGCGCCTTGAAGAAGGCGTGCGCCATGAGCATGAAGAGGCCGCCCGCGTACGCCCCGATCGCCACCCCCATGATCATGTAGCCGATCTGGCTCATGGTCGAGTAGGCGATGATCCGCTTGAGGTCGGTGACCGCGAGCGCGATCGTCGCCGCGATCAGCAGGGTCGCCAGGCCGACGAAGGCGGCGATGTCGGCGGCCGTCGGCGCGAGCTCGAAGAGCGGGAACATGCGCGCGATCAGATAGACGCCGGCGGTGACCATCGTGGCCGCGTGGATCAGCGCCGAGACCGGGGTCGGGCCCTCCATCGCGTCCGGGAGCCAGGTGTGGAACGGGACCTGGGCCGACTTCGCGAACGCCCCGACGCAGATCAGCAGGCAGATCGCGATCACCACGCCCTGGTTGGTGGTGAAGGTCGACCGGGCGCCGTCGAAGACGGAGAGGTAGTCGAACGTGCCGAGCTCCCGGAAGATGAAGAGGGCCGCGAGCACGAGCCCGATATCGCCCACGACGTTGATCACGAACGCCTTCATCCCGGCCTTGGTCGCGGTCTCGCGCCGGTACCAGAAGCTGATCAGCGCGTAGGAGGCGAAGCCGACGAACGCCCAGCCGACGATCAGCAGCACGAAGTTGCCGGCGAGGACCAGCAGCAGCATCGAGAAGACGAAGAAGTTGAGGTACGAGAAGAAGCGCGCGTACCCGCGGTCGGAGTCCATGTAGGCGAGCGAGTACAGGTGGATCAGGGTCGAGATCCCCGTCACCACCAGGCACATGTAGACCGACAGCGGGTCGACCAGGATGTTCATCTGGATGTCGAGTCCGGCCGCCGAGGCGTAGCTGTAGAGCGAGTCGGAGAGCTGGCGCTCGTCGACCGGGTGGTCGAGCAGGGCCAGGAGCGCGCCGATCGAGCAGGCGAAGGCGAGCGCGATCGACGCCGTGCCGATCCAGGCCGGGACCCGCCCCGGCAACGCCACCCGCCCGAGCGCGATCACCATGCTCCCCGCCAGGGGGAACGCGAGGACGAGCCAGGCCCAGGTGGTGGCGCTCAACCGCGAAGCTCCCGGATCTCATCCACGTCCAGCGGCACCCTGCGCCGGAACATGGCGACGATCAGCCCGAGCCCGACGACGACCTCGCACGCGGCGACGACCATCACGATCAGGGCGAAGACCTGCCCCTCCTCGTTGCCCGACGAGCGCGAGAAGGCGACCAGCGCCAGGTTGCCCGCGTTCAGCATCAGCTCGAGGCACAGCAGGATCACCAGCGGGCTGCGCCGCAGCAGCACCCCGCAGGCGCCGACGGCGAACAGCAGGGCGGAGAGGACCAAGTACCAGGAAACGTCCATACCTACGCGGCCACCTCCTCGGCTTCGCCTGCGGGGGTGCCGCGGTCAGCCGAAGGACGGTCATCTCGGTCTTCTCTCCGCTTCTTGCCCGCCAGCACGATCGCGCCCACGGCCGCGATCAGGAGCAGCATCGACGCGGCCTCGAACGCGACCAGGAAGCGCTCGAGCAGCAGCCGCCCGATCTCGCCCGGCGAGCCGAAGCCGGCCTTGATCGTCGGGCCCTCGGAGGTGATCGACTCGAGCGAGGTCCCGATCACGGCGATCGAGACCTCGATGAAGAGCGCCGCGGCGAGCACCGGCCCGATCACGCGCTGACCCGGGATCGGCTCCCAGATCGGCTCCTCGACCGCGCCCACGTAGGCGGCGACGAACAGGTAGAGCACCATCACGGCGCCGGCGTAGACGACGATCTGCGCCGCGGCGATGAACTCGGCGTGCAGCAGCAGGAAGAGCCCGGCCAGCGAGATCAGGTGCACGATCAGCGCCAGCACGCTGTAGAACGGGTTGCGGAGCGCGATCACGGCGATCGCCCCGCCGAGGGCTCCGATCGCGCCGACGAAGAAGGCGACTTCGACCACTACTCGTCCTCGCGACGAAGCGGGGTGCGCTCGATCGGCTCCGCGAGCAGCATCTCCTTGGTGAAGATCAGGTCGTTGCGGTTGTAGTCGGCGAGCTCGTACTCGTGACCCATCGTGATCGCGTCGAACGGGCACGCGACCTCGCAGTAGCCGCAGAAGATGCAGCGTGCGAGGTTGATCTCGTAGACCGCCGCGTACCGCTCGCCCGCGGAGACGCGCTCCGTCGGGTCGTTCTCGGCGGCGACGACGCGGATGCAGTCGGCCGGGCAGGCGGCGGCGCAGAGCGAGCAGCCGACGCACTTCTCGAGGCCGGTGTCCTCGAAGCGGTGCAGCTTGTGGCGGCCGCGGAACCGCTGGTACACCGGCGTCTTCTCCTCCGGGTACTGAATCGTCAGCGGCCCCTCGATCACGCGAGCCAGCGTGGTCTTGAGGCCGCGGAGCGTCTCCCCGAAGGCTCGGTAGGCGCCCCGCGCGCCGCCGGCCTTCGGCCCGCGCTGGACGGAGACGACCTCCTCGTCGCCCTTCAGGTACGGGAACTCAGGTTTGTCTGTCATGCCACCACCACGAGCACGGCTGTCACGAGGACGTTCAGGGTTGCCAGCGGAAGGAGGATCTTCCACCCGAGGCTCATCAGCTGGTCGTAGCGCAGGCGCGGCAGCGTCGCACGGATCCAGATGAAGACGAGGATCAGGGCCATGATCTTGACGAGCATCCAGATCGGGTCGAGCCAGCTCGGGCCCGGGCCCATCCAGCCCCCGAGGAAGAACGCCGCGGCGATCCCCGAGACGACGAAGATCTCCAGGTACTCGGCGAGCAGGAAGGCGCCGAACCGCGTCCCGCCGTACTCGGTCTGAAAGCCCTGGACCAGCTCGGCGTCCGCCTCCGGGAGGTCGAACGGCGCCCGGTTGGTCTCGGCGAAGCCGGCGACCATGAAGACCAGGAAGCCGATGATCTGCGGGATGATGTACCAGACCTCGCCCTGGGCCTCGACGATGCTGACGAGCGAGAGCGACCCGGCCATCATGATCGCGCCGAGCAGCGAGAGGCCCATCGCGACCTCGTAGGAGATCAGCTGGGCGGCGGCTCGCATCGCGCCGAGGAAGCTGTACTTCGACCCCGAGGCCCAGCCCGAGAGCAGCAGGCCGTAGAACGAGATCGAGCCGAAGGCGAAGAAGTAGAGGATCCCGATCGGCACGTCGATCCCGTAGAGCCCAACCCCGTCCTGGACGTTGCCGAACGGCAGGATCGCGATCGTCGTGATCCCGGAGAAGATCACCAGCGCCGGCCCGATCGCGTACAGGAACGGCAGCGCGGCGTCGGGGCGGAAGACCTGCTTGCCGACCAGCTTGAGGATGTCGGCCACCGGCTGCAGCAGGCCGACGGGGCCGACGCGGTTCGGGCCGTACCGGTTCTGGAAGCGACCGATCAGCTTCCGCTCGACGACCGTCAGCACCGGGACGATCATGAAGACGACCAGGAAGATGATGATCGACTTGACGATCATGATCCAGGTCGCCTCGGCGAAGGTGGTGTCAGCGAGCGGCAGCATCAGACCTTCTGTGATCTCCACGACCTCGGCTCCGTTGAGCCGGTTCGCGTTCTGCTCGGCGGTGCCCTCGATCAGGAACGCGGCGCCCGGGCGCATGCGCTCGCGCAGCGCCACCCGCGCTCGCACGCTCGAGCCGTTCGACCGGACCTCGACCTCGTCGCCGTCCGCCAGCCCGAGCCGCTCCCCGTCGGCCACCGCGAGCTCGACCCGCTGCGCGGGGGCGAGGAACCGCAGCGCGGGGTTGAGCTCGGTGACCTCTCCCGCCCAGAGGTCGCGGTAGGTCCCGAGGCGCAGGCCGCCGTTCGCGTCCGCCGCGCGGCGGACGTCGCGCGAGGACCGGGCGACGAGCGGGCCCTGGAACGCCCCGGCCGCCTCGCGCGTCTGCCATCTGACCCCGGTGCCACCGATCTCGTCCGGCGTCAGGCCGGCGTAGAACGGCACCGCCTGTGCGATCGCGGCGAGCGCTTCGGGCGCGGACTCGATCTGCGTCTCGTCGCCGAGCGCCGCGGCGAGCTCCGCCAGCACCTGCCAGACCGGGCGCACGAGGCCCGGGCGGGGGACGGCCGGGCGCAGCCGCTGCAGGCGGCCGTCGGGGTGCGTGACGGTGCCCTCCTTCTCCGCGTAGGCCTCGGCGGGCAGCACCACGTCGGCGGCCTTGGTCGACGCGTCGCCGAAGCTCGAGACCGCGACCACCGTGCGAGCGCGGCGCAGGGCCTCGGCCCAGCCTGGCCCGTCGGGCAGGTCGCGGACGGGGTCGGCCTGCACGAGGATGATCCCGTCGAGCTCGCCCTCGTGGAGCCCGCGCTTGATGTCCTCCAGGCCGCGGCCGGCGTCGGCGCGGGCAAAGCCCGGCCCGTGCGTCGGCAGGCACCCGACCTCGCGGGCGCCGCGGGCGTTGGCGCCGCTCGGCACGGAGAACGCGCCGCCGCCGTCGGCCGCGCAGTCCAGCGCCTTGCAGATCTCCAGCAGCGAGGCCAGGGCCGCCGGGCCGTCAGGCCCGTGGCCGAGGCCCTCGCCCCAGATCACCAGCGTCTTGCCCGGGCGGAGCTCGCCGGCCAGCCGCTCGTAGTCCCCGCCCTCGCTCGGGCCGCTGTCACCTAGCTCCGCCGCCAGCTTGGCGAGGAACTCGGCCTGCTGGCCGGGGAGGTAGCGGGCGGTCTCCTCGGCGCCGCCGTCGAGCGCCGTCGGGCGGTCGGAGGCGACCACCAGGCGCAGGTTCGAGTGGCGGACCGCCTTGCGCAGCCGCAGGTCGAGGATCGGCATCGCGTGCAGCGGGTCGGCGCCGACGAGCAGCACCGACTCGGCGGTGTCGATGTCGGCGATCGAGGCGCCCATCTCCGGGGTCGAGAGCGCGGCCAGGCCGGCGCCGTCGAGCTCGTCGAGCGTCGTCACGTGCGGCGAGCCGAGCGCCTCGCGGACGATCCGCTGGACGAGATACGCCTCCTCGTTGGAGGCCTGGCCGCCGACGATCGCGGCGACCCGCCCGCGCGCGGAGCCGAGCTTTGCGGCGGCGACCTCGAGCGCCTGCTCCCAGCCGGCGCGGTTGCCGGAGAGCTGCGGCTCGGTGATCCGCTCCTCGGAGGAGATCATCTGGAAGCCAAAGCGGCCCTTGTCGCACAGCCAGCCGTTGTCGACCTCGTGGTTGTCGCGGGCCAGGACCCGCTGGATGCGCTCGTCGCGGACGGTGAAGAGCACGTTGCACTGGCTCGGGCAGAGCGTGCAGATCGAGCCCGAGTCCTCGATGTCCCAGGGCCGGGCGCGGAAGCGGTACGCCTCGGAGGTCAGCGCTCCCACCGGGCACAGCTCGATGATGTTGCCGTGGAAGGGGGCGATGTACGGGCGCTCGTCGAAGGTGCCGACGTAGCTCTGCGCCCCGCGATCGAGCAGCTGGAGCTGCTCGTCCTCGGCGACCTCCTGGCTGAAGCGCACACAGCGGTAGCAGAGGATGCAGCGCTCGCGGTCGATCCGGACCAGGGGCGAGAGCGGGGCCGGCTTGCGGAAGTGGCGCTTCGGGTCGATCATCCGGCTGCGCCCCGGGCCCCAGCCCATGGCGATGTCCTGCAGCGGGCACTCGCCGCCCTTGTCGCACACGGGGCAGTCGAGCGGATGGTTGACGAGCAGGAACTCGACCACCGCGTTCTGGGCCGCGATCACGCGGTCTGTGCGCGTGTAGACGACCATCCCGTCGCGGACCGGCGTCGAGCAGGCCGTCTGCAGCTTCGGGATTCCCTCGATCTCGACCAGGCACATGCGGCACGCGCCGACCGGACCCCCGAGCTTCGGCTCGTAACAGAAGACCGGGATCTCGACGTCGCCGCCCTTGGCCGCGTCGACGAGCATCTCGCCCTCGCCGGCCTTCACCTCGACCCCGTCGACGACCAGCGTGATCTCGGTGGCGCTCACGCCGCCACCGCCGGGCGCGCTGACTCCATCGCCTCGCGGAACTCCTCCGGGAACTTCTTCACCATCGCCCCGACCGGCATGGCCATGGAGTCGCCGAGCACGCAGAGGCAATGGCCGATGATGTTCTCCTGGACCGAGGCGATGATCTCCAGGTCCATCGGGGTCGCCTCTCCGCGGGTGATCCGCTCGAGCATCTTCACCGTCCAGTTGGTTCCCTCGCGGCACGGCGTGCACTTGCCGCACGACTCGTGCTGGTAGAAGCGCGCGGTGCGCAGGGCGAGGTGCGGGATCGAGATCGTGTCGTCGGCGATGATGATCGAGCCGGAGCCGAGCATCGAGCCGGCCTCGGCCATCGCCTCGAAGCTGTAGGGGAGGTCGAGCTCGGCCTCGGTCAGCACCGGCGACGAGGAGCCGCCGGGAAACCAGGCCTTCACCCTGCGGCCCTCGAAGGGCCCGCCGGCGAGGTCGTAGATGAGCTCCCGCGACGGCATCCCCAGCTCGACCTCGTAGTTCCCCGGGCGCTGCACGCAACCCGAGACCGACACCACCTTCGTCCCCGGCGACTGCTCGGTGCCGAAGCTCTTGAACCAGTCGGCGCCGTTGGCGACGATGTGCGGGACGTTGGACAGCGTCTCGACGTTGTTGATCAGCGTCGGCCCTCCGTACAGGCCCTCGACCGCGGGGAACGGCGGCTTCAGGCGCGGGTTGCCGCGCTTGCCCTCGAGCGCGTCGAGCAGCGCCGTCTCCTCGCCGCAGATATAGGCGCCTGCCCCGCGGTGCACGATGAGCTCGACCCGCATGCCCGTGTTGAGCACGTTGTCGCCGAGGAAGCCGGCCTCGTAGGCCTCGGCGACGGCGCGGTCGAGGCCGTCGGCGACCTCCCAGTACTCGCCCCGGATGAAGATGAACGCGTAGGCCGCGCCGACGGCGAGCGCGGCGATCGCGACGCCCTCGATCAGCTGGTGCGGGTTCTTGCCCATCAGCTCGCGGTCCTTGAAGGCCCCGGGCTCGGACTCGTCCGCGTTGCAGCACAGGTACTTCTCCATCTCGCCCCGCGGCAGGAACGAGCCCTTCTTGCCCATCGAGAAGCCGGCGCCGCCGCGGCCGCGCAGGCCGGAGTCCTCGAGCGTGCCGAGCAGCTCGTCGGGGTCGAGCTCGAGGAAGGCCCGCTCCATCGCCCGGTAGCCCCCGGCACGGCGGTAGCCGTCGATGGTGGCCAGATTCGGGTCGTCGATGTGGCGGAAGAGGAGTCGGGTCTCAGGCATGAGGGGGTCGTTCGTCGTCCGTCGTTCGTCTCTCGACCTCGGCCACGCGGGGATCCGGGGGCGGCTCGGGCCCGCCGGCGGTCGGGCGCTTGGAGATCTCCTTGTCGGCGAGCGGCTCGCCTCCCGCGCGCAGCTCCTCGATCGCGACCGCGGCGTCGACGGCGCTGAGCGGGCCGTAGTAGCGCTGGTCGATCGAGGCCATCGGCGCGATGTCGCAGGCGCCCAGGCACTCGAAGCCCTTGACGAAGAACTCCCCGTCGGGCGAGCTCGCCCCGTGGTGGTCGGCGTCGTGGTGGTCCGCGCCCGTCGCCTCGCAGAAGGCCTCGAGCAGGTCGTCGGCGCCCCGCATCCAGCAGGAGATGTTGTGGCAGACGAGGATCCGGTGGCGGCCGACCGGGGTGGTCGCGAACAGGTCGTAGAAGCTGGCCACCGACTGCAGGTAGGCGGGGGTGACGCCCATCACCGCCGCGGCCTGGCGGATCCCCTCCGGCGAGCACCACCCGTAGTGGCGCTGTACGAACCAGAGCGTCGGGATCGCGGCCGAGCGCACCTGCGGGTAGCGGCTCATCGCCTCCTCGATCTGCTCGCGCAGCTCGGGCGGGATGTCGACCTCGTGCAGCTCCGGAACGCCCTCGGCGTCCGTCGGCCGCATCGACGCGATCAGCTCGCGCCGCTCCTCGGCCGACAGGTCGTCGGTCGGCTCCACCAGGTGCGGAGGGATCCCGAGGTCGCCGCTCATCTGTCCACCCCGCCGAGGATCGGGTCCAGCATCCCGAGGTTCTGGATCAGGTCGGCGACGTACCCGCCCACCGACATGTCCTTGAGCATCTGCAGGTTCGACGAACGAGGGATCGCGGAAGTGCACCCGGGCCGGCCTGGCCGACCCGTCGGCGAGCAAGTAGCAGCCGAGCTCGCCGCGCGGCGACTCGATCGGGTAGTAGATCTCGCTCGGCGGGACCCGGAAGCCCTCGGTGACGAGCTTGAAGTGGTGGATCAGGGCCTCCATCGAGGTCGAGAGCTCGTCGCGCGGGGGCAGCACCACCTTGCGGTCGTCGGCGATCCACGGCCCCTCCGGCAGCCCGTCGAGGCACTGCTCGATGATCCGGACCGACTCGCGCATCTCCTGCATCCGCACCCGGTAGCGGTCGTAGCCGTCGCCGACCGTGCCGACCGGGATCTTGAACTCGACGTCGCCGTAGGCGAGGTAGGGCGCCGCCTTGCGCAGGTCCCAGGGCTCACCCGAGGCCCGCAGCAGCGGTCCGGTCACGCCGAGCGCGAGCAGGCGTTCGCGGGACACGATGCCGACGCCCTGGGTGCGCTGGAGGAAGATCTCGTTGCGGTCCACGAGCGCCTCGTACTGATCGATCCGGGTCGGCATCGACTCGCAGAACTCGCGCAGCTTGCGCTCGAACCCGAGCGGGATGTCCTCGAAGACACCGCCGACCTGGAAGTAGCGGGTGTGCATCCGCTGGCCCGTGGCCATCTCGAACAGGTCGAGGATCGTGTCGCGCTCGCGCAGCGCGTACCAGAGCATCGACACCGCGCCCAGGTCGAGGGCCGTGGTCCCGAGCCAGAACAGGTGCGAGTGCAGTCGGTTGAGCTCGAGGTGGATCGTCCGCAGGTACGCGGCCCGGGGCGGGATCTCGAGCTCGAGCAGCTGCTCGACCGCGCCGCAGAAGGCCTGCATGTTGAAGAAGTAGGAGAGGTAGTCCATCCGCTCCACGAACGGGATCACCTTCCAGTAGCTCTTGTCCTCGCAGGACTTCTCGATCCCGGTGTGGACGTAGCCGACGATCGGCTTGAGGTCGATCACCGTCTCCCCCTGGAGGCTGACCAGCAGGCGCAGGACACCGTGCGTGGCGGGGTGGTGCGGACCCAGGTTGACGGTCAGCAGCTCGTGCTCGGGCTCGAGCAGCTCGCCGGCCTCGGTGCGCTCGACCGGCGAGGCGCCGATGACCGTCGCCGTGGTCTCGGCGAGCAGGTCGCCGCCGGACGCCGGGGCGCTGCCGTGTCGCTCGCCGCCGTTCGAGCTCACTGCGACCCGCCCGGCACCTGGTGCTCGTTGTAGGTGAAGACCACGGGCTCGCCGCCGACCGGGAAGTCGCGGCGCTGCGGCCAGCCGACGTAGATCTCCGGCAGCAGGATCCGGCGCAGGTCCGGGTGCCCGCGGAAGACGATCCCGAAGAAGTCATAGACCTCGCGCTCATGGAACTCCGCGCCCGGAGAACAGATCGACAGCACGAGTCGCAGTCTCCGCCGCGTCAGCGGCGTCGGGTCGCCGCGGGTCCGCGAGGGCCGCGCGCACGCGGATTCGCTCCACGCGGTCGCGGTTGAGGAGCTCGTAGTGGACGCCGAAGCGCGGCTCGGCCGGCAGGTAGTCGACGCCGTGGACGCTGGAGAGGAAGCTGTACTCCTGCCCCGGCGTGTCGCGGAGCCAGCCGAGGACGGCGAGGACCTGCTCGGGGTCGACGATCAGGCAGGCGCCGCCGTGCTCGTGGTACGTGCCGAGGACCGATCCCGGGTGCGCGTCGCGCAGCTCCGAGGCGATCAGCTCGAGCCCGGGCGCATCCGGCATCAGCGGATCCTCGCGGCATCGCGCTCCGCGCCGCGCACCGGCGGGGTCCCGGGGCCCTCGGGCCCGGTTGACTCGGCTGCGCGCGCGACGGCTTGGCGGGCGCGCCCGTAGGCGGCCTCGGAGGCCTCCGACGGCTGGCCGGCGATCACGTCGTCGCGCGCCCACTCCTCGGTGCCGACCGCGTTGTAGCGCCGGCGCCAGCCCTGGTCGGGATGGCCCTGGATCATCCGCTGGAGCTTGTTGAAGCCGTAGAACAGCGCCTCGGGGCGGGGCGGGCAGCCCGGAACGTGGATGTCGATCGGCATGAACTTGTCCGCGCCCTGGACGACGGCGTAGTTGGCGAACATGCCGCCGGAGGAGGAACAGGCGCCCATCGAGATCGCCCACCGCGGCTCCAGCATCTGGTCGTAGAGCCGGCGGACGACCGGCGCCATCTTGATCGAGACGCGGCCGGACAGGATGATGAAGTCGGCCTGGCGGGGCGAGGCGCGTAGCGCCTCGGCGCCGTAGCGCGCCTGGTCGTTGCGCGGCGAGCCGACCGCGGCGATCATCTCGATCGCGCAGCAGGCCAGCCCGAAGGTCAGCGGGAACATCGAGTTCGAGGCGGCCCAGCCGAGGACCTTGTCGAGCGTGGTCGTCAGCACCGCCTGCTCGGCGTACTCGGCGATGTCGGCATCGTCGATGTCGCCGCGCAGCATGTCGCGCGCGCGCAGCTGCCGGATCCGCAGATGCTCGGGCGACCCCGGCTCCGCGAGCGGGGCGAGGGCCCGGAGCTTCTCGCGCTTTACCTCCAATCGAGGGCGCCCTTGCGCCACACGTAGACCAAGGCGACCAGCAGCAGGACGATGAACACGACCAGCTCGACGAGCACGAAGACCGAGTCGGCCGCCTTCAGGATCACCCCGACCGGGTAGAGGAACACGACCTCGATGTCGAACAGGATGAAGAGCATCGCGACCATGTAGAAGCTGACCCCGAAGCGGAACGTGCGCGAGACCTCGCTTGGCAGCCCGCTCTCATACGGCTCGGTCTTCTGGACTCGCGTGCGCAGCCGCTTGCGGCCGACGATGTGGTTGAGCACCGCGAAGGCCGATCCGACGATCGCGCCCAGGGCGACGAAGACGAGAACAGGGAGGTAGCTCTGCAGCACGCAGCCTGTGTTGTATCCGACTTCGTGGCAGGTTGCTACATAGTGATCTTCCGCATCCGCAAGGGAAAAACCCGACCTTCTAAGGCGGATATGGACTCTGCTTTGATCCGCGCCCGATGCTGACCGTCCACCTGATCGTTGGGATCGCCGTGCTCGTCTCCAACCTGGTCGCCGGAGCCGTGGGCGGGATCGCCTGGCTGCGCAGCGAGCCGAGCGTCTGGTTTTGGTACCTGCTGCGCGTCGCGCAGGGGTGCGTGGTCGTGCAGGTCGGGCTCGGGACCCTGCTCCTGCTCTCGGGCCACGAGGCCCCCGACGGCCTGCACTACCTCTACGGCGTACTGCCGCTGTTCGTCTCGCTGCTCGCCGAGGCCGTGCGCGCCGGGGCCGCTGAGCGCGAGCTCACCGGGCTCGACTTCGACGCGCTGCCCGCCGACCGCCAGCGCTCGTTCGCGCTCGCGATCGTGCGCCGCGAGACGGGGATCATGGCCATGTCGGCGCTCGTGGTCTTCGTCCTCGCCCTGCGCGCGGCCGGCACGAGCGGCAAGTTGTTCTGAGCGCCGCATAAGCGCTTGGATGAAAGTCCTAATGCGACCGCGACTTCCGTGCCGATGGACGGTTACGGGAATAGAGAGATGCAACAGCAGCGCACACAGACAACGAGGCCCGCGGAGCGGGCCGGGGGCAAGGGGGACGAGCAGGACCCGGCCATCATCGCCCGGCGAGAGCTGGTCGAGTGGTGCCACCAGCACCAGCTCCCGGTGCCCGACGAAAAGCGCGCTCAGCCGAGCGCGCGGTAGCCGCCGCCGAAGAACACCAGCGGCTCCGCTTCGCCGACCCCGAGGTCGAGCACGTCGCCGACGGCGATGAGGTGATCGCCGCCGTCGTGCAGGTCGCGCAGCGCGCACACGACCCAGGCGGCTGACCCCGCCAGGATCGGGACCGTGGCGTGCTCGGCGACGTCGACCTCGTTGAACTTCTCCGTGTGCGGCGCCTTGCTGGCGAACGCGCGGGCGATCGGCTCCTGGTGGGCGGCCAGCACGCTGATCCCGAAGCGCCCGTGGGCGCGCACCACGTCGAGGGTGCGCGAGCCGCGGTCGAGGCAGGCGAGCATCAGCGGCGGCTCCAGCGACAGCGAGCACACGGCGTTCGCAGTCGCCCCGGCGGGCCCCTGCTCGCCGAGCGCGGTCACGATCGTGACGCCGGTGGGCAGCGCGGCCATCGAGTTGCGGAAATGCTCAGGCGTCGGCGGGGTCACCATGTGGCAGACCGGAAGTATGATGCCGCCGGTCTTGCGCAGGATCGGGATCCCAACACGAGACGGCGGCGGCCGGGCGCGGCGCGCCGCCATCGCGGTCGCCGCGGTCGGGGTCGCGCTCGCGGCCGGCGGGTGCGGGACCCAGGGCATCCAGCTCGCCGACGACGATCCGGACTACGCGGGGGCGGTGCTCTTCTCGCAGCGCTGCTCCGGCTGTCACTCGCTCGAGGCCGCCGGCGCGCAGGGCTCCGCCAACCGCGCGCTGCGCAACCAGGGCCCGAACCTCAACCAGCGGGTCGAGAGCCCCGACGACGTCCTCTATGCGATCCGCAACGGCGGCTTCTCGGGCGCGATCATGCCCCAGAACATCCTCGTCGGCGACGAGGCGGACGCCGTGGCGCACTTCGTCGGCCAGTACTCGGGCGGCGAGGTCGACCGGCCGATCAAGCCCGGCGACGCGGCCGGCGGCGAGATCCAGTCCGAGCAGCAGCAGGACGCCGCCTCGGGCGGTTAGGCGTACCGGCCCGCCGAGTGCTCGACCTGCGAGCGATCCGCGATGACCCGGGCCCGGCCCGGGCCGCGCTGGAGCGACGCGGCGCCGCCGCCGCGCTCGACGAGCTACTCGAGCTCGACGCCCGGCGCCGCGAGCTGCTGCCCGAGGTCGAGAGCCGGCGGGCCGCCCAGAACGAGGCCTCGGACGAGATCGCGGCGCGGAAGCGCGCCGGCGGCGACGCCGCCGACGTGATCGAGCGCATGAAGGGCGTCTCCGGGGAGCTCAAGACCCTGCAGGCCGAGCTCGCCGAGGTCGAGGAGAGCCGCGACCGGCTCGCGGCGACGCTCCCGAACTTCCCCCATCCCTCCGCGCCCGCGGGCGGCGAGGACGACGCGGTCACCCTCCGCGAGGTCGGCGAGCGCCCCACCTTCGACTTCGAGGTCCGCGACCACCTCGACCTCGGCCTCGAGCACGGGTGGATCGAGGTCGAGAAGGCCGCGGCGGCATCGGGGTCGCGGTTCGCGTACCTCCTCGGCGACCTGGTGATGGTCGAGCTCGCCCTGATCAGGTTCGTGGTCGACACCGTCCGCGCGCAGGGGTTCGAGCCGGTCGTGCCGCCGGTGCTGGTCCGGGAGGGCGCCGCTCTACGGAACCGGCTTCTTCCCGGGCGAGCGGGAGATGATCTACGAGGTCGAGCGCGACGAGCTCTTCCTCGTCGGGACCTCGGAGGTCTCGCTGGCCGCCCTGCACGCCGACGAGATCCTCGACGGCGCAGCGCTGCCGCTCCGTTACGCGGGGATCTCCACCTGCTTCCGGCGCGAGGCCGGCGCCGCGGGCAAGGACACGCGCGGCATCTTCCGCGTGCATCAGTTCGACAAGGTCGAGATGTTCTCGTTCGTCGTCCCGGACGAGTCAGCGGCCGAGCACGAGCGCTTGCTCGCCGTCCAGGAGTCCATCCTGCGGGCGCTCGAGCTCCCCTACCGCGTGGTGGACATCGCGGTCGGCGATCTGGGCGCCCCCGCGGCGCGGAAGTTCGACTGCGAGGCGTGGATCCCTAGCCAGGAGCGCTACCGCGAGCTCACCTCCTGTTCGAACACGACCGACTACCAGGCGCGCCGCCTGGGGGCCCGGTTTCGCCCGGAGCCCGAGGCGGCGCCGCAGGTTCTGCACACGCTCAACGGGACGGCGGTCGCCGTGGGGCGGACCCTGATCGCGCTGCTGGAGAACGGCCAGCGCGCGGACGGAAGCGTGGCCCTTCCCGCGGCGCTGGTCGAGGCGGGCGCGCCGGCCGCGATTCCGGCCGGCGCATCCGCGGGCTGAGCCGCTAGTCGCGGCCCTCGAAGTCCAGCGAGCAGCTGTTGATGCAGTACCGCAGCCCGGTGGGGTTGGGGCCGTCCTCGAACACGTGCCCGAGGTGGCTGCCGCACTTGTTGCAGTTGACCTCGGTCCGGCGCATGAAGAAGCTCCGGTCGTCCTCGGTCGTGACGGCCTCATCGGCCTTCGGCGCGTAGAAGCTCGGCCATCCGGTCCCCGAGTCGAACTTCGTCTCGGAGTCGAACAGCGGCTCGCCGCAGGCCTTACAGCGGTAGACCCCGCCGTCCTTCGTGTCCCAGTACGCGCCGGTAAAGGCGGGCTCGGTGCCCTTCTCGCGCAGCACGCGATACTCCTCGGGCGAGAGCTCGGATCTCCACTCCGCCTCGGTCTTCTGAACCTTCTCCATCTCGTCTCCTAGCTTAGTCATGCCTTCTGCCTTCTATGTCTCCGAAGGGGGGCATTTCGTTTCAACCGAGCTCACCCGCGGGCCGTGGGATCCCGGCGCTCAGCACGCCGGTCCGCCGGCGGCCCTGATCGCGCGGGAGCTCGAACGCTGCCCGTCGCCCGCGGGCGACGGGCCCTGGCAGGTCGGGCGGATCACCTACGAGATCCTGCGCCCGGTGCCGATCGGGACGCTCGAGGTGAGCGCGGAGGTCGTCCGGCCCGGAAGGAGCGTCGAGCTGCTGAGCGCCTCGCTTCGGAGCGACGGCGGCGAGGAGCTCGTCCGCGCCTCGGCCTGGCGCCTGGCCGACCGCACCGTGGAGCTGGGGGCGGGCCCCGCCCCGGAGCCCGCGTCGCGTCCCCGGCCCGGAGGCCGCCCAGCACAAGCCGTTCTTCGACACCGATCACGACGTCGGCTACCACACGGCCATGGAGTACCGGTTCGTGAGCGGCGCGTTCCGCGAGCTCGGCCCGGCGACGGTCTGGATGCGGATGCGCTGGCCGCTGGTCGAGGGCGAGGAGCCGACGCCGCTGCAGCGGGTGCTGGTCGCCGCCGACTCCGGCAACGGCGTGAGCGCGACGCTGGACTGGTCCGCGTACCTGTTCATCAACGTCGACCTCACCGTCCACCTGCACCGCCTGCCCGCCGGGGAATGGGTGTGCCTCGACGCGGTCACGACGCCCGAGCCGACCGGGATCGGCCTCGCCGACACGGCGCTACGCGACGAGCGCGGCCCGATCGGGAGGGCGCTCCAGACCCTGCTCGTCCGCGAGCGCTGAGAACCGGCGCGCGAGTCGACCGCGCGCCGTTACTCTCTTGGCCTGCGGTTTTGGGGGTGGTGACGGTGGTGTGTCAGACGTGATCAAGATCGTTCTTGCCGACGATCATGCGGTCGTCCGAAGCGCCCTGCGACTCTTGCTCGACGCCGAGGACGGGCTCGAGGTCGTGGCGGAGGCGGGCGACATCCCCGGCGCCCTGCAGATACGTGCGCGGGCACAAGCCCGACGTGCTGGTCCTGGACCTGAACATGCCCGGCGGCCCGAGCACGCACGCCGTGCCGGAGCTCCGGGACGCCTCCCCGGATACCGGGATCGTCGTGCTGACGATGGAGAGCGAGCCCGCCTATGCGCGTGAGGCGATCCAGAGCGGCGTGCTCGGCTACGTGCTGAAGGAGGCCGTCGACGAGGAGCTCGTCACCGCCGTGCACCTCGCCGCCGTCGGCCGCACCTACCTGCAGCCCGAGCTCGGAGCCCGGCTCGCCGCCGACCCGCCCGAGGCCGCCGACGGGCTCAGCCAGCGCGAGCTCGACGTGCTCCGCCTGATCGCCCTCGGTCACACGAACTCGGAGATCGCCGACCAGCTCTTCCTCAGCGTGCGCACGGTCGAGTCCCACCGCTCGCACATCCAGCAGAAGCTGCGCATGAACAAGCGTTCTGAGCTGGTCCGCTACGCGCTGCACCGGGGGCTGCTCGCCTCCGATCCGCGCGGCCGCGCCTGAGCGCGGTCAGACCGGAACGCGCGCGCTGAGCGTCGTGCCCCCGCCCGGCGCGGACTCGACCGCAAGCCGGCCCTCGACGAGCGAGAGCCGCTCGGCGAGGACGATCAGGCCCAGCGCACCGACCGGGGCCTCGGGCTCGAAGCCCCGCCCGTCGTCGGTCACGCGGACCTCGACCTCCGCCGCCGTGCGGCGCAGGCGCAGCTCGACGGTCGCCGCGCCGGCGTGGGCGGCGACGTTGGCGAGCGCCTCCTGGGCGGCCCGGTACAGCGTGCTCTCCAGCTCGGGCTCGAACCGGATCGGCCCGCGGGCGTCGCGCCACTCGGAGAGCTCGACGGTGACGTCGAGGCCGCTCTCGACTCGGTAGTGGTGAGCGAGGCTCTCGAGCGCCGCCTCCAGGCCCAGCTCCTCGAGCGCGACCGGGGAGAGCTCGGCGATCAGCGACCGCAGCTCGGCGATCTCCTCCGCCAGGTCGCTGATCGTGTCCTCGACCGCCGGGCCGAGCCCCGCCGCGGGGCCCCGGCGGGCGGCGGCCAGACGCAGCCGCATCGCCCCGAGCCGCTGCAGGGTCTCGTCGTGAAGCTCGCGGGCCCAGCGCCGGCGCTCGCGCTCGGACGCCGCGACCGTGTTGCGAAGCGGGTCCGTGACCAGCGGGCTTCCTTGCTCGACCTCAGTCATGGCCCCGCCACGCTACTTTCGCGCGCCGCCGAATCCATCCGGACAAAGACACCTTTCGCATCCGTGTAAAACCCTGACTCTGAGCTGGGGGGCAGGCCGGATCGCGGCTCGGGGTAGAGTCGCGGCGATGCCCCATCCTCGACACGGACAGGGCCGCGGCGGCCACGGCGGCGGCGGTGGTGGCGGTCGCGGTCGGGGCGGCGCTGGCGGCGGCGCCGGCGGGCAGCACCACCGGGGCCGATTCGACGTCGGCTCGACCGAGAACAAGCCCGAGCTCCTCAAGACGATCCCGATCGGGACCGTGGCGGGCAAGGGGCGCAAGGTCGTGCTCTCGCTGGGCGCCGACAGCGACACCGACTCGCCCCTGCCCGACCTCGCGGGCGACGACCGCTTGCTGGCGCTCGCCGAGCTGGAGCTCACCACCGACGCCGACGATCCGCACAACCCCGGCCGGATCGGCAACGCCTACTCGTACGCCCCGAACGTGGAGGCGACCATGCTGCTCGCCGCCGACCCGGGCGCGACGCAGGCAAAGCCCGGCAAGGCGATCGAGCTGGCCCGCAAGCCGTGGAAAGGAGCGATCTCCCACCAGCGCCATCACGAGGTCGTGACCTTCGGGGACGCTGAGCTCGCGATCCCGGCCGGGGGCCTGCCCTGGCGCGGACCCGCCTTCGTCAACGTGGTCGTCAGCGCGAGCCATTCCAGGGCGAAGCCGGGCGACGTGCTGCTGGTCGGCCAGAACGAGACCACGCCCGTCGTCGTCCAGGACATGGCCGGGATCAGGGTCGTGCGCTCCCGCCCGGCGTCCAGCCGTGCCCCGGACGCCGAGATCGAGAGCGCCTGCCTCTGTCGGGAGATCGCGATCACCAAGCAGCACACCGTGGTGCTCGCCCACCCGCTGCCGGCGCTCGCGAAGGGCGAGCGGCTGCTCGTGAAGGGGCGTTTGGTCACCGACGCGACCGGCCTGCCGGCGCCCGCTCGAATCTCCACCCGGATGTTCGTCGCCGACCGCCCGGATCAGGTGGAGCCGGGAGGAGCCGCCGGGACCTGCTTGACCTGGAAGGGCCAGCTGTCCAAGCTCACCGGCTTCAACTGCATCCCGGCCGACGGCCCGCAGACCTCGCGCAAGTACGGCGTCGCGAAGGTCGTCGCGGCGCCGCCCGGCGACCTCTACGTGAACCTCGTCGCGGTCAGCGGCGCGCCATTCGGCGGCACGCGGGCGACGGATCAGCTGCGGATCGACACCGCCCGCAGCCAGCTCGAGGTGACGCGCTTCCCGGCGCCCAACTAGGGCGCCGGGAGGGTCGTGAGAGTTAGGCCGCCTCGCGCCAGCCGGCGAGCGAGCCGTCGGTGGCGAGTCGGGCGAGCGCGCGGGTCTCGAGCTCGCGGGCCCGGTTCTGGGTCACGCCCAACTCACGGGCCGCGTCGCGGATCGAGAGCTCGGGACGCCCGCCGGTGCCGAACCGCGCCTGGATGATGCGTCGCTCGTCGGGCGGCAGCTTTGCCAGCGCCGCGTCGACCGCGTCCTCCTGCTCGCGGACGAACAGCTCGTCCTCGATGTCGGCCGCGCTCTCCGCGTGCAACTCGCCGAGCGTCGTGTCGCCCTCACCCACGGGGGTGTCGAGGCTCGTCGTCACCCGGGTCAGGTCGCGGACCGCCATCACCTCGTCGAGCGGGAGCTTGGCCTTCTCGGCAACCTCCTCGTCGGTGGGCTCGCGGTTGAGCTTCACGGTGAGCTCGGAGGTCGTGCGGTTGACCGTGCGCTCGCGCTGGGCGATGTGCGCGGGAATCCGCACCGGCCGCCCGGTGTTGTCGAGCCCGCGCTGGATCGACTGCTTGATCCAGAGCACGGCATAGGTCGAGAACTTGTATCCACGGCGCCAATCGAACTTCTCCGCGGCGCGGATCAGGCCCAGCATGGCCTCCTGGACGAGGTCGCCCAGCGGCAGGCCGAAGCCCTGATAGCGACGGGCGAACTTGATCACCAGTCGCAGGTTCGAGTTGATCATGCGCTCCTTGGCCGCGAGATCGCCGCGCTCGATCCGCTGCGCGAGGTCGACCTCCTCCTCGGCCGTGAGGAGCGGGTACTTCATTGCCTGATTGATGAACAGCTGGAGGCTGTCGGTCGTCGGCTCAGCGATCGCATGGGTATCCGTGCGCTGCTGCGCCCTGGTGTTCGAAGTCTGGTTGTTGTGTTCACCGCGCCGGCGGCGAACCTGGTCGCGCTGTTCCGCAGCGCCCCTCTGGCGAGGCATATTTTCACCCCTCGGTGTTGTGAGTCCCCCTACTTACCTACCCCTGGCTTCATAAAGTATAGCGGGAAATCGTTGCTTATGCAAGCAAGCCCGGGGAACGGCTTCGGCCGGGTCAAGGCCGATCTATAAGTACTCGGGGAGCCGGTTTCGTTACTTGCCCCGAACGACCCTGAACTTCTGCACCGCGTCCGGGCCGGTGACCCCGGCAAGGGTCGCTGCGACCGAGAACTTATAGCGGCCCTGCTTGAGCTTGTACTTTCGCGGCGAGGTGCAGGCGCCCGACTTCGGCTTCTTGCCCTTCCGCGCGAGCGTGCACTCGAACGTCGCGCCTGCGGTCGAGGAGAACTTGAGCTTGACCTTGGCCCGGTGCTTGCGCTTCGAGATCTTCACCTTGCGCTTCGGGGCCTTGTCGATCTTGGTCTCCGGCGGGGTGGAGCCCGGCCCACCGCCGGGCGGCGGCGGCGGGGGCTCGACCCCGCTCACCCGCCCGATCTTCTCGGCGCCGTCGAGCGTCGTCCAGAGCGTGTTCCCGGGTCCGGTGGCGATCTTTCGCGGCCCGGCCCCGGGGCTGAATCCGCCCAGCGTCGTGACCTGGCCGTCCGTGGTCAGCCGCAGCAGGTCGTTGCCCTGGAAGCGCGAGATCCAGTAGGCGCCGTCCTGGCCGAACGTGACGCCGAACGGGTCGGTGTTCTCGAGCTCGATCTTCTGCGGGGTGCCGCCGGGGGAGATCAGGCCGATGTTCTGCGGCGTATCGACGGGGTTGGCGTAGGCGACCTGGCCATTCGGCCCGGCGCCCACGTCCTGCGTGCCACCGCTGTCGATCCCGACGGCGTATGGCGTCAGAACCGGCGGGTCGGCGGTCGTCGCGCTGACCACGTTCGGGCCGTCGGCGATCCACAGCAGGCCGTCGCTGCCGGTCGTCATGCCCTTCGGCGAACCGAGGGTCACCGGATAGGAGGTGAAGGTGCTCGGATCGGCGGGCGGGACCTTGATCAGCACGTTGGTTCCCGCGAGCCAGATGTTGCCGTCCTGGCCGACCGTGATCCCCTGGACCCCGGCCGCGCCGCCCAGGTTGGTCTCGTCGGCTGTGTCCGGATCGCCGGGCGGGATCCTGAGCACCGAGCCGCCCTGCGCGGCCCACAGGTTGCCGTCGGGGCCGGCGGTGATCCCGGTCGCGGGGTGAGCCATGCCCAGCGGGTCGAAGCGCGTCGTCGTGCCGTCGGGCATCACCTTCACGATCGCGTTCTCGCTGTCGACGGTCACCCACATGTTGCCGTCCGGGCCCGCCGTGATCTCGTTGTTGGAGCCGACGGCGGTCGCCGGGGGCAGGTCGAACTCGCCCGTCACCGAGGGCGCGGCAAGCGAGGTCGCCGGCGCGACCAGCAGCGCTGCCGCGACGACTCCCAACGTGAAACGAAGAACTCCCCCGCGCATGGCGGGGGAGTCTAGTCGCGGTCAGACGCTGAGCGCCGGCGCGGCCTCGGGCTCGAGCGCGAGCGGCAGGACCTCGTCGATCGAGAGCACCGGGTGGAAGCTCATCGCCTCGCGAACCTCCTCCGGCACATCCTCGAGGTCGGCGCGGTTGCGCTCCGGGATCACCACGTCGGTCAGCCCGGCGGCATGCGCCGCGAGCACCTTCTGCTTGAGGCCGCCGATCGGCAGCACCCGGCCCTGCAGGGTGACCTCGCCGGTCATCCCGACCGTGTGCTTGACCGGCCGCCCGGTCAGCAGCGACACCAGCGCCGTGGTCATCGTGATCCCGGCGCTCGGGCCGTCCTTGGGGATCGCGCCCGCGGGCACGTGGATGTGGAACTCGCGGTCCGAGAACGCGTCGTCGGCGAGCTCGAGCTCATCGGCGTGGCCGCGGACGTAGGAGAGCGCGATCCGCGCGGACTCCTTCATCACGTCCCCGAGCTGGCCGGTGAGCACGAAGCCCTCCTTGCCCGGCATCGAGGTGGTCTCGATGAACAGCACGTCGCCGCCCGCGCCGGTGACCGACAGGCCGGTCGCAACGCCGGCGACCGCCGTGCGCTCGGCTGCCTCCTGGTAGAAGCGCTGCTTGCCGAGCGCCTCGCGGACGGCGTCGGCGTCGATCGCGACCGGCGCCTCGGCTTCGGCGGAGGCGATCCGGGTCGCCGTCTTGCGCAGCAGCTTGCCGAGCTCGCGCTCGAGTCCGCGCACGCCGGCCTCGCGGGTGTACTCGGTGACGATCCGCTCGAGCACGTCGTCCGCGATCTCGACCTCGTCCTCGCGCAGGCCGTTGCGCTCGATCTGGCGCGGCCACAGGTAGCCGCGGGCGATCGCGAGCTTCTCGTCGGTCGTGTAGCCGTCGAAGCGCACGACCTCCATGCGGTCCAGGAGCGGGCCCGGGATCGTCTCGGCGACGTTCGCCGTGGCGATGAACAGGACCTCGGAGAGGTCGAGCTCGACATCGAGGTAGTGGTCGCGGAAGGAGTGGTTCTGCGCCGGGTCGAGGACCTCGAGCAGGGCCGAGCTCGGGTCGCCGCGCCAGTCGGCGCCGACCTTGTCGACCTCGTCGAGCATGATCACCGGGTTCATCGTCTTCGCGTCCTTGAGCGCGCGGACCAGGCGGCCCGGCAGGGCGCCGATATAGGTGCGGCGGTGGCCGCGGATCTCGGCCTCGTCGCGGACTCCGCCCAGCGACATGCGCACGAACTCGCGGCCCGTCGCGCGGGCGATCGACTCGCCGATCGAGGTCTTACCGGTGCCGGGCGGCCCGATCAGGGTCAGGATCGCGCCCGCGCCCCGGCCCTCGTCCACCAGGCCGCGGTCGCGGCGCAGGCCGCGCACGGCGATGTACTCGGTGATCCGGTCCTTGACGTCCTCGAGGCCGGCGTGGTCGGCGTCGAGCACCTCGCGTGCGGCGACGGGGTCGAGGCGCTCGTCGGAGCGCTCGCCCCACGGGACGCCGAGCAGCCAGTCGAGGTAGGTCCGGATCATCGACGACTCGCCGCTCGCCTCGCCCATCCGCTCGAGCCGGCCGAGCTCCCGCTGGGCCTGCTCGCGGACCGGGTCGGGCATCGCCGACTCGTCGATCTTCGTCCGGAACTCGTCGACGACGGACGCGTCGTCCTCGCCCAGCTCCTTGCGGATCGACTCCATCTGCTTGCGCAGGAAGTACTCGCGCTGCTGAGCGTTGGCGCCCTCCTCGACGTCGTCGCGGATGCGCTTGCGGACCTGCAGCTCCGCCAGCCGGGCACGCTGCAGCTCGAGCGCGAGCTCGAGCCGCTCGGTGACGTCCACCGTCTCGAGCAGGCGCCGCTTGTCGGTCAGGCTGAGGTCCGGGCTGTACCCGGAGGTGTCGGCCAGCGCTCCCGGCTCGGAGATCGAGCGCAGGAAGGCCGCCACGCGACCGTCGTCGCCGCGGATGTCGAGGATCTCCTCGACCACGGCGCGATACTCGCCCTCGAGCTCGCGGAGGCGGTCGCCCTCGTAAGTCGAGTCGGGGAGTTCCTCGACCTCGATCACGAGCGCGCCGTCGGGGCCGGACTCGGCCTGCCCGGCCCGTCCGCGGTGCAGGCCCTGGAGGGTGACCGCGTTGATCCCACCCGGGATTCGGCCCTTGTCGACCACCTCGGCGACGGTGCCGACGCGGCCGTACTCGCCATCGGGACGGGGAAGCACGAAGACGCGCTCGGCGTCGCCAACCTCGGCGGCGATGGTCGCGGTCATGCCCGGGAAGAGGATGCTGTCGTCTAGGGGTACGAGCCGGAGCTGCATCTGTTCAATCCTTCTCTCTGCTTACGAACGGGAAGAAGCTTTACTTTCTGAAGCAATGATACACGTCGGCTGCGTGAACCTCAGCCGACCCGACTTAGATCAGGGCACGATCAGGTGGCTGTCGCCGAACTCGTGCCAGAGGTAGCCGCACTCGAGCGCCGCGTCGTAACTGCGTGCGAGCAGCTCGGGTGACGCGGCGGCGGTCTCGAGCAGGCGCAAATGCGAGGCGGCGGGCTCGTGCCAGCCGCTGAGCAGGCCGTCGATCGACCGCAGCCCGCGCTCCGGGGTGATCACGAGGTTGGTCCAGCCGTCCCCGCCCCGGACGGTCCCGTCCGGCTCGGCGACGGTCTCCAGCGCCCGGGCGACCGTCGTGCCGACGGCGATCACGCGCCCGCCCCAGGCCCGGGTGGCGTTGACCGCGTCGGCGGTCGTCGCCGGGACCTCGAACCGCTCGGCCTGCGGGGGCTCGTGGCGCTCCGGCGACGAGAGGCCCGCATGGAGGGTCAGCGGGGCGACCAGCACCCCGCGGGCGGCCAGCGCGGTGATCAGCTCGGGGGTGAACGGACGCCCGGCGCTCGGCATCTCGGCGCTGCCCGGGACAAGCGCGTAGACGGTCTGGAAGGCGTCGAGCGGCCACGCGCCGGTGACGTAGGAGTACTGGATCGGGTGGCCGTAGCGCCACAGGTACTCGTGCAGGGGCTCGCCGGCGTGCACGGATGTGAGCCACAGGCGCTGTCCGCCCGCGTACGGGGCGACGATGGCCGCCGTGGCCCCGCCCGGAAGCTCGACCGTCTCGCGCCCGCGGTGCGAGCCGTCATCGGGCCCGCCGTCGGCGGAGCGGGGTTCGGCCACCCACCACTCGTCCGGATCGAGGCCGGGCGCCGGGCCCGCGAAGCGCAACTCGAGCTCCGAGCCGTCGCGGCGCCGGGCCGCGACCGCCGCCGGCAGGGTCGCGGAGTTGTTGACGACCAGCAGGTCGCCCGGCTCGAGGAGCTCGGGAAGGTCGCGGAAGCTCGCGTGGGCGATCCGCCCGTCGCCGCGCGTTGCGACCATCAGCCGGACCTCGTCGCGTGCGAGCCCGCGGGCCTCGGGAGGCTCGTGAGCCTCGAGCTCGGTCGGCAGGGCGAAGGCCGGGGCGCTCACACTGGCGCCGGGGCCAGCTCGGCCGCCCGGTAGCGGCCGCTGGAGAGGTCGCCGTCGATCAGCTCGCGCAGCCCCGGCACGCTCGCCTCGGGCGGCGGGCGGTCGGAGATGTCCTCGCCGGGGAAGGCCTCCTGGTGCATCCGGGTGCGCATGTCGCCGGGATCCACCGTGTAGACGCGTAGGTCCGGGTGCTCGGCGGCCAGAATCGCCCCGAGCTGCTCGAGCGCGGCCTTCGAGGACCCGTAGCCGCCCCAGCCCGGATACGCCTCGGCGCCGGCGTCGGAGGTGATGTTGAGGACCCTGGCGCCGGGCGCGAGGCTCGGCAGCGCCACCTGGACGAGCGCGAGCGGGGCGAGCACGTTGACGTCGTAGACGCGGCGCAGCTCGTCGAGCGGATAGTCGGCGAGCCGTGGCTGGGGGCTCGGCCCCAGCACCGACGCGTTGTTGACGACGAGGTCGATCGATCCGCCGGCCGCGCCGACGAGCCCACGGCGGTGCCAGTCGTCGGCGACGTCGCCGGGCATCGCCACGACCTCGGTCAGCTCGGCTAGGGGCTCCGCGGCGCGCGCGAGCTCCTTGGCGCCGCGCGCGTCGATGACGAGCCGCCAGCCGTCGGCGGCGAGGGAGCGGGCGAGGGCGAGTCCGAGGCCTCGGGAGGCGCCGGTGATGATTGCGTTTGGCATGCGGTCACCGTAGGTCCGGCCCGGTCGCAGTTGGTAGAGGTAATTGGTCCTAGGACCTCGAGTAGGGTCGCCTGGACCACGATCGAGAGGGGACCAACGATGGGATTCATGGACAAGCTCAAGGGCGCGGCCGAATCGGCTCAGGCGGCGACGAGCAAGGTCGGCGTCGGCGCCTCGGCCGGCCAGATGGACCTCGCCAACCGCGCCAAGAAGCTGATGAACGAGGGCGTCGACAGGCCCGCCCACATCGACTCGATGGACTCGACCGGGAACACCGACACGCCGGGCGGCACCGAGTACATGATCGCGCTCACGATCACGCCCGCCGCCGGCGATGCCTACCAGGCGACGATCAACCAGTACATCTATCCCTCAGCGCCGTTCGCCGCCGGCGAGGACGTGACGGTGAAGGTCGACCCGGCCGACCCGAACGTCGCGATGATCTTCGGCAAGCGCTGAGCGGTCAGGACCGGGCTTCGCCGGCGAGCCCGGTCCGCACGGCGATCACGGCCGCCTGGGTGCGGTCCGTGACCCCGAGCTTCGCCAGCACGTGGCCGACGTGGGTCTTGACGGTCTTCTCGGCGATGCCGAGCTCTTGGGCGATCCGTTTGTTTGAGCGCCCGCGGGCGATCAGCGCCAGCACCTCGAGCTCGCGCGGCGTCAGGCTGTCGGCGCCCGCAACGGCGTCGCGGTCGGCGATCGACTCCACCACCCGGGCGGCGACCGCGGGGTCCAGGAGCGCTTGGCCGGCGCTCGCCGCCCGGACGGCCCGCACCACCTCCTGGGGCTCGGCGTTCTTCAGCAGGTAGCCGGCGGCCCCGGCGCGGATCGCGCCGAGCAGCCGCTCGTCGTCGGCGAAGCTGGTGAGCACGATCACGCGGGTCGCGGGCAGGCGCCGGCGCAGCTCCCTCATCGCGCCGACCCCGTCCAGCTTGGGCATCACGAGGTCGATCAGGATGACGTCGGGGCGCAGCCGCTCGGCCTCCCGTACTGCGGCCTCGCCGTCGGCCGCCTCGCCGACCACCTCGATCCCGTCCTGGAGCTCGAGGAAGGTGCGCAGGCCCTCCCGGACGACCGCGTGGTCGTCGACGACGAGCACGTCGATCGCGTCAGCCACCCGGGACCCGCAGCCGGACGGCTGTGCCCTTGCCGGCCACCGACTCGATCTCCAGCTCGCCCCCGGCCCGCTGCGCGCGCTCCTCCATCGAGGTCAGTCCCAGTCGCCGGGCCCGAAGCTCCGGCTCGTCGGGGTCGAAGCCGATCCCGTCGTCGCTCACCTCGAGCTCGAGCCCGCCGTCGCGGCGCCGCAGGACCAGGTCGACCCGGCTCGCCGCGGAGTGGCGGAGCGCGTTCGTGAGCGCCTCCTGCGCGAGGCGCAGCACCTGGCGGTCGCGCTCCAGGTCAGGCGGAACGTCGTCGAGCTCCGCCTCGATCGCCGCCGAGTGCAGCGGCGCCAGGACCTCCACGTGCTTGCGCAGGGCCGCGGCCAGCCCGTCGCGCTCGAGCTCGAGCGGGCGGAGCTCGTCGATCAGCGAGCGCAGCTCGTCGAGCGACTCGCGCGCCAGTTCCCCGACGCGCTCGAGCCGCTCGCGCGCCGCGGCGGGGTCGCGGTCGAGCAGCGTCGCGGCGGCCTCGGCCGTGAGCACGACGCTGAACAGCTTCTGGCTGACGACGTCGTGGAGCTCCAGGGCGAGCCGGTTGCGCTCCGACACCACGGACAGCTCGCGGCTCGCCTCGTACAGGCGCGCGTTGGTGATCGCGATCGCCGCGTGCGCAGCGAGCAGCTCGATCACCTCCTGGTCGGCGGGCTCAAACCGCGGGCCCGCCTCCTTCTCGGTCAGATAGAAGGCGCCGATCACGCCGTCGGCGGCGACGATCGGCACGCCGAGGAACGACCGCATGTCCGGGTGCGCGGCCGGCCACCAGCCGCGAAACCGGGGATCGGCGTGGATGTCGTCGGTCAGGAAGGGCTCGGGCCCCTCGAGCATCGCCCCGAGCATCCCGTGGGTGCGGGGCAGCGGGCCCATCTCGGCGATCAGCTCGTCGCTCATCCCCGCGACCAGGAAACGGCTGAACCCGCCGTCGCCGTCGGGGATCCCGAGCGCCGCGTACCGCGCCCCGGCGAGCTCCCGGGCCCGGTCGACGAGCCGTTGGAGTACCTCCTCGACCGAAAGCTGCGAGGCCACCGCGAGCACCGCGTCGCTGACCGCGCGCAGCGCCGGGCTCAGGGCCTCGGTCATCGCGCCTCGCTCAGCTCCCGGCTCAGCTCGCGCAACCGCCCGCGCGCTTCCGCGTCGGCGGCCTGCGGGTGCGGGGACCCCTCGTCAAGGCGGTCGAAGAACCGGCCGCTGACCCCGTCGAGCGCCGGGTCGAGGGCCACCCTCAGGGTCGAGCGGGTGCCGAGCTCGAGCGTGTCGACCGCCGCGCCGCGTTCCTCGAGGACGATCTTCGTCGGCATGAAGGTCGCGGGGTGGAGGCTGTTCACGGTGAGCTCGTCCGCAGGCACCGAATTCGCGAGGTCGGCCGCGTGCATCACCTGGGCGAGCTTCGACTGGCAGTAGGCCCGCGCCCCGTCGTAGGCGCCGCTGAGCATCGGGTCGTCGAAGTCGATCGGGGCCTGGCCGAGGGAGGAGACCTGCACCACGCGGGCGGGCGCGTTGGCCCGCAGCAGGTCGAGCAGGCTCTCGGTGAGCACGAACCCGGCCAGGTAGTTGACTCCGAAGCGCAGCTCGACCCCGTCGCTGGTCTCCCGGCGCTCGGGGCCGTCGGGCATCCCGCTGCCGATGCCGGCGTTGTTGATGAGCAGGTTGAGCTCGGGCGCAGCCTCCGTTACCGCGGCGGCGAGCTCCCGGACCTCGGCGAGCGAGGCGAAGTCGGCGAGGTGGAGCTCGACTCGGTCGTTGCCGCTCTCCGCCCGGATCTCGTCGACCACCAGCGCGCCGCGCTCGGCGTTGCGACCGTGCACGAGCACGCGGGCACCGCGCCCGGCGAGCTCCGCGGCGACGCTGCGCCCGAGGCCGTCGGTGGCCCCGGTGACCAGCGCCGTGGTTTGCTCAGGCGGTCGCATCTCGTTCCAGGCCGAGCCAGCTTGCCAGCAGCGTGAGCTCGGCGTCGAGCGCGTCCAGCGCCTGCGGCGGCGCGCCGGGCTCGAGGTGCACCGCCGGCACGCGCAGCACGCCCGCGGCTCGGTCGGCCTTCAGGTCCACGCGGGCGACGAGCTCGTCGCCGAGCAGGAACGGCAGCACGTAGTAGCCGTGGCGCCGCTTCGGCGCCGGGATGTAGATCTCGAGCCGGAAGTCGAAGCCGAAGATCCGCCGCACGCGGCTGCGCTCCCAGAGCAGCGAGTCGAACGGGCCGAGCAGCGCGGCGGCCTCGACCCGACGCGGGATCCGGGCGGCCGGCGAGAGGTACCCCAGCGTCCGGTCCCAGCCCTCCACCTCGACCTCCAGCAGCTCGCCGGCCTCGACGAGCTCGGCGATCCGCAGCTTCGTGTCGGCGGTCGGCAGGCGGAAGTAGTCGCGCATGTCGCGCTCGGCGGCGACCCCGAGCGCCCCCGCCGCGAGCCGGACCAGCTCGCGCTGGGCATCCTCGGGCGAAGGGGTGGGGAGCTCCAGGATCGGGCGCGGGAGCACGCGCTCGGGAAGGTCGTAGAGGCGCTCGAACCGCCGCCGCCGGGCCGCCGTCACCCGCCCGGTCCAGAACAGCCACTCGATCGCCTTCTTGGAATCCGACCAGTCCCACCATGGGCCGCTGCGCCGCGGGCGCTTCTCCTCGAGCTCGGAGGCCGCGATCGGGCCTCGCTCGCGCACCTGCTCGAGGACCTGCTCGACGAGCTTGGGACGGTTCGCCTGGACCCGCTGCATGCTGCCCCAGGCATCGCTCGCGGCCCGTTCCATCCGCCAGCGCAACAGCGGGTGGAGCTCGACGGGCAGCAGCGACGCCTCGTGCCCCCAGTACTCGAACAGCCGCCGCGGCGCGCGCCAGGACAAGCCGGTCGAGCGCCGCGCGGTCGTATGGCCCGAGCCGGCTGAAGGCGGGCAGGTAGTGAGCGCGCTCGAGCACGTTCACCGAGTCGATCTGCAGCAGCACGACCCGCTTCAGCACTCGCCGCAGGTCCCAACCCGTGGGCACGCCGGCCGGCCGCGGTTCGGCGAGCCCCTGCGACGCGACCGCCAGCCGCCGCGCCTCGGCGGCCGAGATCCGCTGACGACGGCTGTGACTGGCGCGCGGCACGGCGGCCGATCCTAAAGACCGTCGCCCGGCGAATTTGGCGAGGAACGCCGACGGGGCCCTCGACGCAGGCAAACTGTGGCGACTTGGTTCCGACAGTCGGAACTCGATCTCCGCGGAACGGACGATCCAGGCCCGGCGCGCACTGTGGCGACCGCCGCAGCCGCACCCGCGCCGCGCCCAGGCCGCCGCGCCGCACCCCCTGGGCCGAATTCTCCACCTATACCGGGGTCGATTCGGCCCACGGAGTGCGGCGGAGCTCGCCCGGGCCTCACTCAGCGCTGAAGACCGCTCCGGCCGCCCCCTGGGACGGGTTAGGTTTAGGCAGCAGCTGCGGCGACGAGAGGGGCAGGCGATGAAGCGGGAGCGAGATTGACGGCGGCCGGTCGGCGGCGGCTCGGCCTTGTCGTTGCTGCGGCACTGCTGGCGGCGCTCGCGCTGGCCCTCGGCGACGCCCGCCCGGCGGTGTCCGCGGCGCCGGCAAAGGCCGGGGCCAAGCTCGGCCCCTGCCCGAAGCACGCGCGGCCTAAGCGCCTGCGCTGCGGGACGATCAAGGTGCCGTACGAGCGCGCCGACCCGTCGCTCGGGACGACGAGGGTCCGCTACGCGGTTCGCCGCCGCCACGACCAGGGCAAGCCGACCGGCCCCCCGGTCTTCGCGGTCGAGGGCGGCCCGGGCTACGGCTCGATCTCAAGCGCGCGCTACTACATCCACATGCTCGGGCCCGTGCTCGACGGGCGTGACCTGGTGCTGGTCGACATGCGCGGCACCGGGCACTCGCGGGCGATCAACTGCCCGAAGCTCCAGCAGGGCTACGGGACCGACCGCCAGGGGGTCGCCCAGTGCGCCCGGATCCTCGGCGATCACTACGACGCCTACCGGACCTCCGCGGCGGCCGACGACATCGACGAGGTCCGCCAGGTGCTGGGGTTCGACCGCATCGCCCTCTACGGCGATTCCTACGGGACCTTCCTCGCGCAGTCCTACGCGTTTCGGCACGGCGAGGCGCTCGCCGCGCTGGTGCTCGACAGCGCCTATCCCGTCAGCGGCGAGAGCCCCTGGTATCCGAGCCTGTGGCGCAATGGCATCCGCGCCCTGCAGATCGCCTGCGACCGCACCGCGGCGTGCGCGGGGAACGCGAAGCGCCGCCTGCGCCACGTCGTCGCCCTGCTGCGGCGCACGCCACGTGGTGTCGGGCCGCTGCTCGACGCGATCGGCTCGGGCGGCTACGAGTCACCGGTCCGCAACTTCCTGAAGATCGACGAGGCGATCAGCGCCTACCTGGCCGGCAACCGGGGCCCGTACAAACGCCTCACCGAGGCCGACCCCGGGCCGTACGGGATCTACCGCGCCTACTCGCGCGGCGACGAGCTCGCGGTGAGCTGCAACGACTACCCGATGCTCTGGGACAAGCGGGCCGGGCAGGCGGAGCGCCGCCGGCAGCTGCACGCCGAGGTCCGGGGCTACCCGAAGCGCGCCTTCGCCCCGTTCACGCCGCGCGAGGTGGCGCTCGAGTCCACCGCCGGCTACACGGAGTGCCAGGCGTGGCCGAAGCCGAGCCCGCTCTACGAGCCGCCGGCGCCGCCGGATGCGCCGCGGCCGAAGATGCCGACGCTCGTCATCTCGGGTGAGCTCGACGACGTCACCAGCCCGGCGGAGGGCAAGGCCGTCGCCCGCGATTTCGCCGACGCCCGGCAGCGGATCGTCCGCAACGGCGGGCACGTCCCGTCGCTGTACGGCGGGCGCTACCCGGCGCGCGACTGGGTGCGGAACTTCGTCGAGCGCCACCGCTAGCGGGGCGCCCGGCTAGCCCCCGGGCGGCGCGGGGGCCGTGGTCGTCACGGTCGTCGTCTCCGGCGGCGTGGTCTCCGTGCTGGTCTTGGTGACCGTCTCGTCGGTGTGCGTCGTCGTGCTCGTGGTGACCGTTGTCACGAGCGTCGACGTGGTCACCGTCGTCGTCGTCGGCGTCTTCGTCTTCGTCTCCGTGTTGGTGACGAAGACCTTCTCCGTCGGCGGGTCGGAGGCGATCAGCGCGAGCGCCACGCCCAGGCCGGCGGCCAGCGCCGCGAGCGCGATCAGGGCGATGCGGGCGCGGCGGTCGAGCCCGCCGCCACCGCTGCCGTCGTCCTCGGGCGTGGCCTCGTCGGAAGCGGCCCGGTCGGAGGCGAGCCGCCGCTCCGGGCCGGGCGGCGGGGTGTCGGGAGCGCTCATCGGGGCGATGGTAGGGGCGGGCGGGTTTCGGCTTCGGGTCGACCGGGAAGGGAGCGCAGCGGTCGAGGTGCCCGATTGCGAGCTGACACGCGTCTGTTTCGGACCCTGGGGGACCCGCGGTTCGGGTGGTTCGCCTACGCGGTTGCGCTCGCGGTCGGCCTGATCGCCGGAGCGATCGCGATTCTGCTGGTCGCCTCGCTGAGCTGAGCGCGCGCCTCAGCGGCGCAGGCGCTCGCTCTCGCGCTGGAACCGCACCTTCAGGCGTCGATCCGTGACACTGAAGGCGATGACGGTTTCACACCAGCCGATCCTCTTCGTCGCCGACGACGACCCCGACGCCCTCGCGCGAACCGAGGCCGAGCTCACCCGCCGCTACGGGGGCGACTACCGGCATCGTGAGCGAGCGGTCGGCGCCGGTCGCGGTCGCCGAGCTCGAGCGTCTGCGCGACCGCGGCGACGCGGTGGCGCTCGCGCTGGCCGACGTGTGGATGGCGGAGGGGCCCGGCTCGGACCTGCTCGACCAGGTCCGCGTCCTGCACCCGCACGCCAAGCGGGCGCTCCTGATCGACTGGGGCGCCTGGGGCGACCGGCCGACGGCCGACGCGATCCTGCACGCGATGGCCGCGGGGCAGGCCGATTACTACGTGCTCAAGCCGTCGCGGACCGGGGAGGAGCAGTTTCACCGCGCGATCACGGAGTTCCTGCACGAGTGGTCGCGCGAGCACTCCGAGAGCTCGTTCGAGCTCGCCATCATCGCCGAGCCGGCCCTGCCCCGCACGCACGAGATCCGCGACCTGCTGCGTCGCAGCGGCGTGCCGCACGGCTTCTGCGCCCCGACCTCCGAGTGGGGCGAGGAGCTCCTCGCCGAGCGTCGCCGAGGACGCCGCGCGGGCGACCGGTCATCCGGCTGCGCGACGGCGACCGTGCTCGTCGACCCCACCAACGAGGAGATCGTCAGGGCGTTCGGCGTCGACACCGGGTCCGTGGCCGAGCGCCAGGACTTCGATCTGGTGATCGTGGGCGCCGGGCCGGCCGGGCTCTCCGCGGCGGTCTACGCGACGTCGGAGGGGCTGCGGACGCTCGTGATCGAGCGCGAGACGATCGGAGGGCAGGCGGGTTCGAGCTCGCTGATCCGCAACTACCTCGGGTTCGCGCGCGGCGTCACCGGGGCCGAGCTCGCGCAGCGCGCCTACCAGCAGGCGTGGGTGTTCGGCGTCGAGTTCGCGATCAGCCGCGAGGTGGTCGAGCTGCGGCTGCGACGGACGAGCCATACGGGGTCGGTCTGCGACGCCGGGCTTCATCGCCACCGGTCGCGCCCTCCTGCTCGCCACCGGCGTCGCCTACACGCGGATCGGGATCCCGGGGCTCGAGGACCTGTCGGGCGCCGGCGTCTACTACGGCGCGTCCACGGTCGAGGGGCTCGGCCTGGCGAGCGAGGACGTGTACGTGATCGGCGGCGGCAACTCGGCCGGCCAGGCCGCCCTGCATCTGTCGCGCTCGGCGGCCCGGGTGCAGCTGTTGGTGCGCGGGCCGACGCTGGCCGACGACATGTCGCAGTACCTGCGCGAGACGATCGCCGCGACGCCGAACGTCGAGGTACTCGTCCGAGACCGAGGTCACCGACGGCGGCGGCACCGGGCGCCTCGAGTGGCTCGAGCTGCGCGACAACGCCTCCGGCCACACTCGCCGAGTCGAGGCCGCGGCGCTCTTCGTCCTGATCGGTTCCCGGCCGCGCACATCATGGCTGCCGGACGGAGATCGCCCTGGCGCCGAACGGCCACATCCTCACCGGCGCCGATGCATACGCCAGCGGGCCGCTGGCCGCTCGAGCGCCCGCCCACCACGTACGAGACGAGCGTGCCGGGCGTGTTCGCGGTCGGCGACACCCGTTACGGGGCGGTCAAGCGGGTCGCCTCGGCGGTCGGCGAGGGGTCGGTGGTGATGCCGGACGTCCACGCCTGGCTGGCCGCAGCGGCGCGCGAGCCTCAGGCCCGGTGAGCGCCCCGCTCGACCCGGCCACCCGCGACCGGCTCCTGCGCCGAATCGGGCTCACGGAGCCGCCGGACCCCGACGCCGACGGGTTGCGGCTCGCGGTGCGGGCCTTCGTCGAGAGCGTGCCCTTCGAGGATCTCGCCGTCCAGCTCGGCGAGTCTCGGCCGCTCGACCCGCCGGCCCTGATCGAGCGCGTGGTGGCCGGTCGCCGCGGCGGCTACTGCTTCGAGGTCAACACCGTCCTGCTCACCCTCCTCGAGTCGCTGGGGTTCGAGGTCGAGCGCCGCGAGGCGATCGTCGGCGAGCGCTCGGCGTTCGCCGACGGCAAGCCCACGAACCACCTGGCCCTCGTCGTCCACACGCCCGACGGGCCGTTCATCGCCGAGGCCGGGTGGGGGGAGGGGCCGGTGGAGCCGCTCCCGGTGGCGGCGGGCCGTCACGTCGCGGGCGCGTTCGAGTTCACGCTCGAGCGCGATGGCGACGGCTGGTGGCTCGGCCAGCACGAGTACGGCTCCTCGCCCGGGTATCGATTCGGCGACCGGCCCGCGACGCTCGACGATTTCGCCCCACATCACGAGCGCCTGTCGACCTCACCCGAGTCGGGGTTCGTCCAGACCCTGCTCGTCCAGCAGCCGCACGCCGACCGGATCGTCTCGCTGCGCGCCCGGACGCGCTTCGTCGACGGGCCGGGACGGCGCGAGCGCGAGGTGCTCGCCGACGCCGACGAGTTCGAGGCCATGCTCGCCGACGAGTTCGGGATCGACGTCGGCGTCCTCGGGCGGGACCGGCTCGAGCGCCTGTGGGCCCGCGCCGTCGTCCAGCACGACGAGCACCTGGCGGCGGACGGGTAAGGGCGGCGCGATACTGAGCGCGATGGCATTCGTCCCGCCCGCCCGCCACCTCACCCGCGCCAAGGACCTCGCGGACTCGCGTTACGCGGACCCGCTCACGGTCGAGGACATGGCCGCCGCCGCCGGGCTCACCCGCGCTCATTTCAGCCGCGAGTTCCGGCGCGCGTTCGGCGAGCCGCCGCACGCCTACCTGCTCACCCGCCGGCTCGAGCGCGCCGCCGCGCTGCTCCGCAACACCGACAACTCCGTGACCGAGATCTGCTTCTCGGTCGGGCTGCGCAGCCTCGGGTCGTTCACCACGAGCTTCACGCACACGTTCGGCGTCTCGCCGACGGCCTACCGCGCTGCCCACCCGCCGGCCGCCGAGCGCGCGCTCGTCCCGGGCTGCGTCGTGCGCGCCTACGCGCGGCCCCAACACAGCACGTTTGGAGAAGTCAGGAGCGCGAACGGCGATTAGCTTGGTCGGCGTCAACTCTCACTCGATTCAAGGAGACGCCCGATGATGAAGATCGCCAACGCACAGCTCTGGGTCCACGACCAGGAGGAGGCGCTCGCCTTCTGGACGGAGAAGGTCGGGATGGAGGTCCGCGCCGACGTCACGCTCCCCGAGCTCGGCGACTTTCGCTGGCTCGCGGTCGGCCCGCCCGGCCAGGAGGACGTCTCGATCGTCCTCATGGCGGTCCCGGGCCCGCCGGTGATGGACGAGGAGACCAAGGGCCAGGTCGAGACGCTGATGGCGAAGGGCTTCGCCGGCACCGTCTTCCTCACGACCGACGACGCGCAGGCCGCCTACGACGAGCTCAAGGGCCGCGGCGTCGAGTTCACCGACCCGCTCGAGCAGCGCCCGTACGGGATCGACGCCGGCTTCCGCGACCCGTCGGGCAACTCGATCCGAATCGCGCAGCTGACGATGGACCTCTCCGCCTAGCCCGCCCACCCGCCGAACGTCCCGGAGACCCGCTACGGCGTGGACTCCGGGAGGCTCGGCGAGGGGGGGAGGTCCGGAGGGGGCTGCGGTAGTCGCGGCGTCGCCGAGAGGCGGATCGGGTTGCGTGGCAGCCGGGCGACGCCGCCGCCCTCGCGCGCGATCTCGACCACGGGCTCGAGGCCGAGCCGCTCGGCGAGCGCGAACGCGGCGCCGACGTCGTTGACGACCCCGGCGGGCACGCCCGCCGCGGTCAGCTCCTCGACCCACTCGGCGGCCGGCGCGGTCGCGAGCCGGCGCTCCAGCAGCTCCGCGCAGCTCGACCCGCGCGGCGACCCGGCCGGGTTGGTCCGCAAAGCGCTGGTCGGCCGCGAGCTCCGGGACGCCCGAGCGTCGTCGCAGAGCCGCGCGAACTGCGCGTCGTTGCCGACGGCCAGCACGAGCTCGCCGGTCGGCGGCCTGGAAGAGCTCGTACGGCGCGATGCTCGGGTGGGCGTTGCCCATCCGGGCCGGGACCGACGCCGGTGAGCGTGTGGGCGCTCGCCTGGTTGACGAGCGCCGCGAGCAGCGAGGAGAGCAGGTCGACCTCCACGAGCTGGCCCTCGCCGGTGCGGTCGCGGTGGCGCAGCGCGGCGAGGATGCCGACGCGTCGCGAAGAGGCCGGCGAGCACGTCGACCAGCGCGACCCCGACCTTCTGCGGCTCGCCGTCGGGCTCGCCGGTGATGCTCATCAGCCCGCCGAGCGCCTGCACCAGCAGGTCGTAGCCCGGCAGCTCGGCGCCGGCGCCGCTGCCGAAGCCGGTGATCGAGCAGTAGACGAGGCCGGGGTTGGTCGCGCGCGCCGCTCGTAGTCGAGCCCGAGCCGCGCCATCGTCCCGGGGCGGAAGTTCTCGACGACGACGTCGGCGCCGCGCGACGAGCTCGGCGGCGCGCTCGCGGCCGGCCGGGTCGGCGAGGTCGAGCGCGACGCTGCGCTTGTTGCGGTTGACCGCCTGGAAGTAGGTCGCGCGACCGGCGTCGTCGAACGGCGGCCCCCACGTGCGGGTGTCGTCGCCGGAGCCCGGGCGCTCGACCTTGGTCACGTCCGCGCCCAGGTCGGCGAGCATCATGGTCGCGAACGGCCCCGCGAGGATCGCGGGAGAAGTCGACGACGCGCAGCGGCGCGAGTGCCTCCATATGTGGAGGACCCTAGAGCCGTGGCGGCGGCACCCTCCCGCTCGGCCGCGGCGGCCTCGACCAGCTGCTGGTAGCGGACCTGCTGGCCGGCGGCGCCCCAGTTGCCGTCCGGGACCTCGCGGATCAGCGTCCACACGCGCAGGCCCTCGCTCTCGGGCAGCCCGGCGGCGCCCAGCACGGCCTGGTTGACCGAGTCGACGAGGATGCCCTTGCGGCGGTCCGACAGCGCCCCGTCGGGGACGGTGATCTGGACCCGGAAGCGCGGCTCGCCGCCCGGGCGCCCGCCGACGGCGAGGTCCTCGGCGTCGATCTCGTTCGCGTACACCCAGGTGATCGAGCGGAAGAACTCGGTGTCGGGCGCCTTCTCGGCGGCGAGCAGCTTCGTGGCGAGCTCCTCGAGCAGCTCGGGCGCGGGCGTCGGGGGCGATCGCGCCCTTCGGATAGGTGAGCTCGATCATCGGCATGGGGAGCCTCCTGGCGGGTGGTGGGAGCGTCGCCGCGAACCATACTATGATGAGCGTCATAATGACGACCGCCGGCGAGCAGACGAGGCGCAGGATGGTCCGCGGGGCCGCCGAGCTGCTGCGCCAGCGCGGCTACACGGGCACCGGCTTCCGCGAGGTGATCGAGATCACCGGCGCGCCGCGCGGCTCGATCTACCACCACTTCCCGGGCGGCAAGGCCCAGCTCGCGGCGAGGCCGTCGACTACGTCGGCGCGCTGGCGCGCCGCGCGATCGAGGAGCCGTTCGCCGACGCCGACCCGATCGGCGCGCTGCGCGCCTTCGTCGAGCTCTGGCGCGCCGACTTCGAGCGCTCCGGCTTTCGCGCCGGCTGCCCGATCGCCGCCGTCGCGGTGGAGAACCACGACGAGGCGCCCGAGCTGCTCGACGCCGCCGCCCGCGCCTTCGACGCCTGGCGCGCGGCGTTCGCCGACTGCCTGCGTCGCGCCGGCGCGCCCGCGGCGCGCGCCGAGCCGGCTCGCGACGCTGGTCGTCTCCGCGGTCGAGGGCGCGATCGTGCTCAGCCGCGCCGAGCGCGACTCGACCCCGCTGCTCGACGTCGCCGCCGAGCTCGAGGACGCGATCCGGGCGGCGCTGCCGGCCTAGCCGCCGGGCGGCCCCGCCTCGATCGCCGCGCGCACCTCGGCCTCGCGCGGCGGCTGGCCGAAGCCCGCGGTGAGGATCCAGGTCGCGCCGGCGGCCTCCCACGGCCCGGGATCGGTGCCGGGGTCGACCTCGGCGATCAGGTCGAAGGGCGCGTCCGGGTCCTGACGTTGCTCGCGGACCTCCGCCGCGAGCTCGGCGAGCGCCTCAGGGCCGGGCAGCTCGATCGGAAAGAGGCCGTCCCAGCGCGCGGCCCGGCGCAGCGGCCGGCGCTTCGGCCAGCGGGAGGCCACCCAGATCGGGATCCGCGGTTGCTGGACGGGCGGCGGTTCGAACTCGCCGTCCCAGAGCGCGGTCAGCCGGGTCAGCCCCTCATCGAGCAGCACGGCGCGCTCGCGCGGATCGACGACCTCGCCGAACGGCTCGAGCTCGCCGTTGTTGTGGCTTCCGAGTCCCACCCCGAGCACGAGGCGGCCGGCGCTCAGCCGATCGAGCGTCACGGTCTCCCGCGCGAGCTTCTGAACGCGTCGGCGCGAGAGCGGGGTCACCAGCGGGCCCAGCCGGAGCCTGCTCGTCGCCGACGCGATCGCGCTCATGCACACCCACGGGTCGGCGACCGCGCGCGTCGGCGGCCGGTAGTTGACGTGGTCCCACAGGAAGACGCCGTCCCAGCCCCGCGCCTCCGCTCGCTGGGCGAGCTCCGCCAGCAGGCGGGGCTCGACGAGCTCGTCGAAGGGGGCGAGGAAGAGACCGTGCTTGGCGGCCACGCCGCCACGCTAACGAAGTGCCGGGTCAGCCGGCCGGGAGCAGCTGGGCGCAGAGGGTGTCCCCGAGCCAGCGCTCGTAGCGCGCCGGCGACCAGCCGCGCTCCTTGACGAGCAGCCGGTAGACGTCGGGGTGGTTCAGGGTCCAGAGCACGTCGGTCGCCCGGCGCAGGTCGAGGCCGGGGGCGAGCCCGCCCCGGCCCTGGACGAGCTTCAGGATCGAGCGCTGGTTGTCGTAGAAGTCGGTCTGGATCCGGTCCCAGAGCGCCTCGATGTCCGGGTCGGACGGGGCGGCCGTGCGGATCACTTCCATCAGCGCCCCGGCGCGCTCCTTGACGACCCGCGAGTTGCGCGCGTTCAGGCGCAGCATTCGCTCGGGGTCCGGCTCCTCGACCACCTCGCGATACCAGGCCTGCTCGGCGACCGGGACCGCGTCGCGCTCCCCGCGCAGCAGCAGGTGCCACAGCGCCCGCAGGAGGGCGCTCTTGGTCTCGAAGGCGAGATAGACGGTCCTCGGCGACACCTCCGCCTGCGCGGCGATCGCCGCCATCGAGGTCGCGGCGTATCCGTGGTCCTCGAACAGGCGCTGGGCGGCGTCGAGGATGGCCCGCCGGGTGACGGCCGCCTGTTCGCGCCGGCGCGGGGACTCGTAGCGCCGCTTCGTCTTCTTGACACGCTCGGGCATATTAGCTACAGTAGCGCTATATTCATTACTCAACTCGTGTAGTCAATTTACACGAAGGAAGAAGGGGTGATCCGCATGGCGTTCATCATGACCAGGGTTGAGGTCGGCGACTACGAGGCTTGGAAGCCGCAGTTCGACCAGGACATGCCGGGGGCCCGGCAGACCGCGGACGGCTACCGGCTGTTCCGAAACGTCGAGAACCCGAACGAGGTCTTCGTGCAGGTCGAATTCGCGTCCGCGGAGGAGGCGAGGAGCGGCCGCGACAAGCTCGTCGCCTCGGGCGTGCTCGACCGCTGGCCCAATCACAACGGCCCGACCGTCGTCGAGGAGGCGGAGTCGATCGTCTACTAAGCCGGATGACGGGACGGAGGCGGCGTGCGCCTCCGTCCCCATCGAACGGTGCGAACGCGAACGAAAGGGTCGAGATGCCAATCCTCCAAATCGACTACGACGTCGGCGATTTCGAAGCCTGGCGGCGCAGCTTCGAAAGCGGCTGGCTCCTCTGTGCTGCGCGGCACCGAGGCCTGCGCGCTCACCGGGTTCTCCGCGCGCCCGCAACGCCAAGCCACGTGCGGGTCGAGCTCGAGTTCCACCGCTTCGATGACGCGCAGGCCGTCCACGCCGCGCTCGCGGAGCTGAGCGGGACGGGGCTCGGGGGTTCCGCTGGCCTGACCAGCGATGTGCTGCATGCGGATCGCGGAAAGGGCCCCGCCGAAGCAGGGCCCTTTCTCAGCGGGTGGTCTGTGTTGGCCGGCTAGTGCGTGCCCACCCCGCTCACCCGGGCGATCTTGTTCGCGCCGTCGAGCGTGACCCAGAGGGTGTGGTCAAAGCCCTTGGTGATCCGTCGCGGGCCGGTGTTCTTGCCGAGCCCGCCGAGGGTGCTCAGGTGGCCGTCCTGCGTCAGGCGGACCAGGTCGCCGCCGGCGAACCGGGGGATCCAGTAGGCCTTGTCGGCGCCGAACGCCACACCGAACGGATCGCCGGGTGCGGCGGTCTTCTTGGCCTTGCCACCGGTCGTGATCCGGCCGACCTTCTGCGGGTTGGAGATCGGGTCCGCGTAGGCGACCTGGCCCTTCGGGCCGGCGGCGATCGCCTGGAGCCCGGAGTTGTTGCCGGTGGAGTAGGCCGTCGCGTCACCGTCCGTGGTGAGGCTCACGACCTGGCTGCCGAAGTCGGCGACCCACAGCAGGCCGTCCTTACCGGCGTCGATGTCGCGTCCGGCGACGAGCACGGGGAACGAAGTGGACCCGGCGGGGTTCGCGGCCGGGATGCGGATGACGTTCTCGCCGCTGACCGTCCAGAGGTTGCCGTCGGGACCGGTGACGATCTGGCGCGCGTCCATGATGTCGCCGATCGGGTACTTGACGGCCGCGTCGGGGTCGTCGGGCGAGAAGCTTGCGACGCCACCGTTCTGGGTCACCCAGATGTTGCCGTCGGGCCCGGTGGTGATCCCGACCGGGTTGGTGACGCTCGTCGGGTTGAACTCGGTGACGGTGCCGTTCGGCGTGATCCGGGCGACGTCGTTCGTCTGGTCGAGGGTCACCCAGATGTTGCCGTCGGGCCCCTTCGTCAGCTCGTTGTTCGGGCCGACGCCGGAGACGTCGAACTTGCCGTCGACGTGCGGCGCGGCCGCGGCGGGCGAGGCCGCGATCGCGGCGAGGCCGAGCGTGGCGCAGAGCGCGCCGAGGGCTCGGGTTCGGAATGAGCGGGGATTGGTTGAGATGAGTGGAGTTGTGGTCTTCATGGGCCAAGCGTCCCGCCGCGGAGGCCCGGCGCCTAGGCACCCTGGGGGTGGACCGCGCTACACCCCGTTGGGGATGAGCTCTGAGAGAGTGCGAGCTGAAGACCGCTAGAGCGGCAGCTCGCGGTTCGACCAGTACGGGTGGGTGAACGGGAAGTCCTCGGTCACCCAGCGCAGCAGACCCTCGTAGGCGCGGTCGTAGTAGCCCGCCTCGTAGGCGTCCGCCGTCACCCACCAGCTCACGTCCACGTCGTGCTGAGCGAGCTCCTCGCTCAACTCGTTCCGACGGCCCATCGGATAGAGATAGGCGCAGCCGAGATAGCCGCCGCCGGAGTCGCGCAGGACGTATGAGAACGAGTACCCGTCGCGGAACTCGCACTCGTGCCAGACGAGGTCGACGAAGTTGAACTCCGCGGTGACGGGCTCCTGCGGCCAGCCGCCCCCGCGCGTGCGGCGGATCAGCTCGAGGCTGGCGTTGATCCCGGCGACGTCGTCGTCAAGGTCCTCGCGGCCCAGCACCGTCGCGACGACGTCCTCGTGGACGAGTCGCCGGGGCGGGTCGAACCCGTCCGGAAGGATGAGCTTCTTCACGTACTCACGCACGACGTCGCATTCTCACACCGACGCCGCCCGCTAGGCTCGTGGCGGAGCCGAGCGCTCCGCACCTATGCGCGCTGACTGACCGCCACCGAACGCCCCAGTCCATCTCCTCCCGGAGGAGGTCAGTCCATGTCGTCTCGCCACGACGCCCTGATCGCACGCAACATCTCGAAGGCCTACGGGGAGACCGTCGTCCTCGACGGCGTCTCCCTCGTCGTCGGACCCGGCAGCCGCACGGGCGTCGTCGGCCCGAACGGGATCGGCAAGTCGACCCTGCTCCGCGTCCTGGCCGGGGTCGAGCCGCCCGACTCCGGCACCGTCGAGCGCCAGCCACCCGGCGCCCGCGTCGCCTACCTCGAGCAGTCGACCGACTCCGGGCGGCGCTCCGGCGGCGAGGCGGCGCGGGAGCGGCTCGCGGCCGTGATCGCCGGCGACCCCGACGTGCTCCTGCTCGACGAGCCGACCAACGACCTCGATTTCGCGGGCCTCGCCCGCCTCGGGGAGGCGCTCGCCGGCTTCCGCGGCGGTCTCGTCGCCGTCTCGCACGACCGCGCGTTCCTCGCGGAGATGACGCGCATCCTGGAGTTCGAGGCCGAGACGCGTCGGGTCCGCGTCTACGCCGGCGGCTGGGCCGAGTTCGAGGCGGAGCGCCGGCGGGCGCACGAGGCCGAGGCGCGGGCCTATCGCGACTACTCCACGGCCCGCGACCGCGTCGTCGAGCGCGCCCGGCGCAAGCGCGAGTGGAACGAGCGCGGCTACGGCCAAGGGCGCAAGAAGAAGAAGACGAAGGACGCCCGCAAGGCGTTCGAGCAGGAGCTCGGGCGCCTGGAGCGCGTGGAGAAGCCGTGGTCTCCCTGGAGGCTCGAGCTGGACCTCGACGCGGCCTCACGCCCGGGCGCGATCGTCGCCCGGCTCGAGCGGGCCGTGGTCGGCCGCGGCGACTTCCGCCTCGGCCCCGTCGACCTCGAGATCGCGCACGGCGACCGCGTCGCGGTGCTCGGCGACAACGGCGCCGGCAAGACCACCCTGCTGCGGTCGCTGCTCGGGGAGCTGCCGCTGCTCGCCGGCAACCGCTGGGTTGGCCCGAGCACCGTCTTCGGCCAGCTCCCGCAGGGCCCGGGTCCGTTCGCCGGCCCGGACGCGCTGCTGCGCACGTTCGCCGCCGAGACCGGCCTGCACGAGGGCGAGGCCCGCGGGGCGCTCGCGAAGTTCGGCCTCGGCGCCGACGACGTCCATCGCGCCGGCGAGTCGCTGTCGCCCGGGGAGCGCAACCGCGCCGTGCTCGGGGTGCTGGCCGCGCGCGGCGTGAACGCGCTGGTCCTCGACGAGCCGACCAACCACCTCGACCTCGAGGCGATCGAGCAGCTCGAGGCGGCGCTCGCCGGCTACGACGGCGCGATCGTGCTCGTCAGCCACGACCGGCGCTTCCTCGACGCGTTCGAGCCGACGGGGACGTTCGACGTCGGTGCCTGCCAGCGCTCAGCGATTTAGGGATGTCGGCCGGCGGGCGCCGCCGCGGTACACGATCCAGTGCACGAGGCGGGGAAGACTCGGCCGATGTGGTGGACCGCCGTGTACAGCGGCGGCGCCGTCGCCTCTCGGCGCTCTCGCTCAACGGCGCGCGTGACGACCTCGGCGGCTCGCTCTTCGCTGAGCGTCGGAACGACGCGGTCGATCCAGGGCATCCGGTCGTCGGCCCCCGGGTTGTTCTCCCAGTAGCTGCTCGAGATCTTGGTCATCACGACATCGGTGACCGATACGCCGGTGTCCCGTAAGATCGACCCGCAGCGCCGTCGAGAATCCACGCAACGCCCAGCGCGCCGACGAATAGGCGACCGAACTCGGCCACGGAAACCACCCCCCGGGCCCGTTGACGTTGCAGATGTTGCCGCTGCCACGGCCGGCCATCTCGGCGACGAACGCCTTGGTGACCCCGAACGCCGCGAAGTAGGGCAGCGCCATGTCGGCCTGCATCTCCTCGAGCGGCGTCTCCTCGATGAACAGCCACCGGCCGATGCCAGCGTTGTTGACGATCACGTCGGGGATCGTGCCCGCCGCCTTGATCGCCCCGGTGGTGGCGACGAGGGCTTCGGGATCAGAGAGGTCGACCGCAAAGAGCTCGGCCTGTCCTCCGCGGCTCTCGATCGAGGCGGCCACCTCGCGCAGCTTGTCCTCGGTGCGGGCGATCAGAAGCACCGAGCCCCGCGGGCCGCCATCGCCCGAGCGGTCGCGGCCCCGAGTCCCTGAGACGCCCCCGTGATCAACGCCGTCTTGCCGGCCAGTTCCATGCGGTGGCGAGAGCCTATCCCCGGGTCTCGCGCCCCTTGCGGCAGATGACGAGCGCCTCGACGTAGTCGCGGCGGAAGCGGTTCGGGTTGGTGGCGACGCGCCCCTCGAGTTCGGCCAGGAACTCGGCGAGCAGCCCGCGGGCCCGATCCTCGCCCTCGAGCGCGAACGCGCGGAGGAATAGCGGCTCGCCCCAGGCCGTGACGCTTCGCACGTAGCCGCGCGCGAAGGTCGCCGGATCGTCGTCCCAGTAGGGGTTGTCGAGCCAGAAGAGGTCGTCGCTCTCGAGCTCGAGGCCGGCGAACCGCCCGCCGCCCGCCTCGAACGGCGCTCGGATCTCCTCCTGCGTTCGCATCCAGACCGGCACCACCGCCGCTGCGGCGGTAGCCGTTGCGATGCGCCCGTCGCGACACCAGTCGAGCGAGGATCGAGTTCATATCCCCGATCAGCTCCACGTAGAGGCCTGATCGGTCCGGATCGGGAGCGGGGGAGGCGGGACCGCGGCGATCAACCGCCCGCCTGGAGCGAGCTCGACCCCTCGCATCTCGAGCAGGCGCTCCCATTGACGCGCCGCGGCCTCGGCCCAGGCCCGCCGCTCCGCCTCGTCCGTGTGGTCCGGATACCCGGGAAAGACCGAGCCGGTGGGAAGGAAGCCCGGCCGCCTCGCGCGATCCAGTGCATCGCCGTCCCGCTCACCGCGACGTGCGCGCTGCCCGCCGGCAGACACGGCGCCTGCTGGAGCGGGATGCCCGCCAGGCTGATCACCGCGGCCGGGGGCGGGGTCTCCTTCGAGCGCCCGCCGGCAGGCCTCACCATGCGCCTCGGGCGACGCCCCAATGCAGGCCGCTGCCGACGTCGACGGCCCCGAGCTCGGCGTCGGCCGGGCCGGGGTGATCACGATGTCCCGCGTCCGTTCGCCGAACGCGCGCCGCAGGTGGTCGGCGGCGACCGCCCCAGGCGTTCGTCGGCAGGTCGACCAGCGAGTAGATCAACGGCCGGCCGGCGCGCTCCGGCGATCAGGTGACGGATCAGGCCGTGTGAAATTGACCCGTCGGCGGCACCGAGGTCGACCACGCAGAGCGCCGGCTCGCCGGCGAAGGACCGCGCGGCGTCCAGGACCGCCGGGAAGCGTCGCCTCGAAGGCGCCGCGCTGGGAGAGCGCGTGGCGGGCGTAGTCGTCCGCCATCGTGGAGAGTTCCGGGCGATCTGCGGACACGTTCTTCGTCGGTGGCTCGGTGGGTGCGAAGGCCTATCAGGTCGCCGGAAGGTCCGCGTTCGAATGAAGGGGCACGCCCCAGCCGAGAGGTAAGTTGACCACCGTGGGGGTGGTTAAGTCACCTCTCGCCGGGCCGGACGCGCGGAGGGGAACGCGCGGGCTGAAGCGAGTGAGCCCGCCTCCCCGCTCGGAGCCGCACTGGAGAACGGCGCTTCACCGGCGGTAGGATCGTCCTGCCAGATGGGGCCACGGCGTTCAGCTTTCGAATGGCGCAACGAGCGCAAGCTCTCGGACCAGGCATTCGAGCGTCTCCTTGACGCCCCCCACAACCTGGCCTCAGCGCGTGGGTTCGTCACCACCTCGGCGAAGCGGGAGGTCTACAAGAACGGCATCCCGGGCCGTGCCGAGATCCTCAGCGCCCCGAGTGAGAACTCGTTGTCCGACATTCAGGAGAACGTCGGCCGCTTTCGTGTTCGTGTCGAGATTCCCGGACAGCCGCCCTACGAGACCCAGGTGGTCCAGTCCCTCGGGCTTGGCCGATACGAGGTGGACGCCTTGAAGCAGGGCGCGATCGTCGAATGCCGCGTCCATCCCAAGAACAAGAAGCGTGTGCTTCTGCTCGCTCCGGAGCCGGAGCAGTACCCCGACCCAGAGGTCCTCGCCATGGAGGCCCCCCAGCAGCGCAGCGCGGCCGCCACTGTCGCTGCCGGCAAGCCGGCGATCGGGACGGTGAGATCGGCTGAGCTCAGCGACATGCCGGCTCCGCCGGGAAGCGACGGCAAGATCTGGACGATCACCATGGAGCTGCGCGCTGAAAGCGAGCGCCGACCCTGGGACGTGACGATCCATCAGCGGGTCCCGACCGGCGCCGAGGCGCTGATCCACCCGGCTCGCGGCTCAAGGTCGGCTACGCGAGGCGCAAGTCGAACCGCGACGTGGCGATCGACTGGCCGGGCTCAACCGACGGGCGCTACTCCTAGACGGAGCGCGTCATGCCGCGCCGAGCCTGACAGTCACGACGTGCTGCTCGTCGCCGGAAGGGCTCTCCGACAGCCCGGCTGCCTGCTTGGCTACTGCGGGATCCATAAACCCCTGGATGCGCACGACCCGTCCGTCGCGCACCTTGAAGACGGCCGCCGTGTCGATCTCCAACTCGACTCCGCTGCCTCGGCCGCGCCGGTATTCATGGAACAGCACGACCACCTCGTTTTCGGCGTCGAGGAACCCCTTCGGTTCGACGCGGCGCTCTTCCCACGCCTCGCCGTCGACCTCGTCGTACTCGCGGACCACCTCGGCGAGGCCGTGGTAGACCCGGCCCTCGCCGACGCCGCCGACGGTCCCATGCAGCTCGACATCCGGTTCGACCAGCTCCCCGGCTCGCGTCCAGTCCCGCCGTATCGAGGCGTCGAGGAACGCCTTCACGATGTTCACGTTGTCCTCCGACATCGTCCGCCCAGTTGTCCCGACCCGATTCTGGGTGCCGCTTTCGATGCGCTTCAGCCCTTCGCGCGAGAGGCGTGCGTCGCTGCCGGCCCTACCGCTCGCCGAGCACCCGAGCGCCGGCGAGCGACTGGTCGCAGACGAAGCGGAAGTGGGCGAGCCAGAATCGGCGCATGAGGCGGTAGGCCGGCCCCTCTGCCACCTCCCAGGAACCGAACCGCGACGAGTCCGGCCCGAGTGGCTCGAACAGGTAGCTGTGATGGGCGTGAAAGCCGGGGGCGCTCACCTCCCAGGTGACCTTCCGTCGCGGGTCGCACTCGACGATCTTCGCCGCGGCCGGCATCCGGTACAGGTAGTGCCGCCTGATCGGCTTGAACGCCCAGTAGAGGGTTGCGCCCTCCTTCAGCTCGCCGCCGCTGACCCGCGCCCAGGCGATGCACGGGTTCCAGTTGCGCCACGCGTGAACGTCGGCGAAGGCATCCCAAATCCGCTCGACAGAGAGCGAAACCTGGGTGGTGCCCTCGATCGGGAGCTCGGGATCGTCAGTGACGATCTCGGTGGTCACTCGCGCAGTATCGCGTCAAGCGCCAGTGCCGCTCTACGATCTAGCCGCAGCCGGTGTTGTTGCCGCAGCTCGAGCACGTGTAGCACGAGCCGGTGCGCTGCATCATGCCGCCGCACTGCTCGCAGGCCGGGCCGAGGTCGAGGCCCTGCGACTGGCCGGGACGACCGGCGGGGTGTCGGTCAGCGCCGCGGCGGCGGCGACCGTCTTGCCCGGCTGGCGCCGTTGCCGTCGGCGTGGCCGTTGCCGCCGTTCGCCGTTGCCGCCGTTGCGCGGGCCCCGCGTGTCGTCGGTGAACATCGCCAGCTGCGGCCTCCTTGCGCGCGCGGACCTCCGGGGTGAGGATGCCGAGGTCCTCTGGAGCGTCGAGGTCGTCGATGAACCGGCACGCGAGCCAGCGCATGATGTAGTCGGGCATCGACTTCGCGAACGGGATCTCCGGGTTGTTGGTGATGCCCTCCGGGTCGAAGCGCATGTAGCTGAACTTCTTCACGAAGCGTCTCGAGCGGCACGCCGTACTGGAGGCCGATCGAGATCGCGGTCGCGAACGCGTTCATCATCCCGCGCAGCGTCGAGCCCTCCTTGCCGATGTCGGTGAGGAAGATCTCGCCGACCGTGCCGTCCTCGTACTTGCCGGCGGTGATGTAGCCCTCGTGGCCGGCGATCGAGAACTTGTGCGTGATCGACTCGCGCTCGCGCGGCATCTTGCCGGCGCGCCGGGCGCTGGCCGGCTGCCTCGGCCTCGGCTCGGCGGCCTGTCGTCCTGCGGCGTCGGTGCGCAGCGCCTGCGCGGTCTTCGAGCCGTCGCGGTAGATCGCCAGCGCCTTGAGGCCGAGCTTCCAGCCCTCGGTGTAGGCGTCGGCGATGTCCTCGACGGTCGCCGTCTGCGGCAGGTTGACCGTCTTCGAGATCGCGCCCGAGAGGAACGGCTGCGCCGCGGCCATCATCTTGATGTGGCCCATGTGCGAGATCGCCCGCTCGCCGACGGCGACGTCGAACACCGGCAGGTGCTCGTCCTTCAGCCCCGGCGCGCCGACGATCGTGCCCTTGCTCGTTGATGTAGGCCACGATCTGCTCGATCTCGCGTCGTGAGTAGCCGAGCGTCTGCGAGCGCCATCGGCACCGTGCGGTTGACGATCGTCATCTGCCCGCCGCCGACCAGCTCCTTGAACTTGACCAGCGAGAAGTCGGGCTCGATCCCGGTCGTGTCGCAGTCCATCAGGAAGCAGATCGTCCCGGTCGGGGCGAGCACCGTCGCCTGGGCGTTGCGGTAGCCGTGCTCGTCGCCGAGCTCGACCGCCTCGTCCCAGCTGCGCGCGCGGCCTCGACCAGCTCGCCCTTGACGCCGCTCGGTCGTCGAGCTCGTACGACGCGTCGCGGTGCATGCGCATCACGTTGTTGTGGGCCTCGCGGTTCTTCGGCGTACTCGTCGTACGGGCCCGACCGCCGCGGCGACCTCGGCCGACTTGCGGTAGCCGCGCCCGGTCATCAGCGCGGTGATCGCGCCGGCGATGTCGCGGCCCTCGTCGGAGTCGTAGGGGACGCCGTCGCCATCAGCAGCGCGCCGAGGTTGGCGTAGCCGAGCCCGAGCTGGCGGAAGGCCCGCGCGTTGTCGCCGATCTGCTCGGTCGGGTAGCTCGACGGCCCGACGACGATCTCCTGGGCGAGGAACACGATGTCGACCGCGTGCTCGAACTCGGCCGACGTCGAAGCGTGCCGTCGTCGCGGCGGAACTTCATCAGGTTGAGCGACGCGAGGTTGCAGGCCGAGTCGTCGACGTGCATGTACTCCGAGCACGGGTTCGACGCGTTGATGCGCCCGACTCCGGGGAGGTGTGCCAGCGGTTGATCGTCGTGTCGTACTGGACGCCCGGGTCGGCGCAGCGCCAGGCCGCCTCGGCGATCTGGCGCATCAGGTCGCGGGCCGCAGGGTCTCGGTCGGCTCGCCGTCGTCGCGGGCGGTCAGGTCCCAGTCGGCGTCGTCCTCGACCGCCCGCATGAACTCGTCGGTGACCCGGACCGAGTTGTTGGCGTTCTGGTACTGGATCGAGGTGAAGCCGTCGCCGTCGATCGACATGTCGAAGCCGGCGTCGCGCAGCGCGGCGGCCTTCTCCTCCTCGTTGGCCTTGCACCAGATGAAGTCCTCGATGTCGGGGTGGTCGACGTTGAGCACGACCATCTTCGCCGCGCGCCGGGTCTTGCCGCCCGACTTGATCGTCCCGGCCCAGGCGTCGGCGCCGCGCATGAAGCTGACCGGGCCCGAGGCGATGCCGCCCTTGGCGAGCTGCTCGCATCGAGCCGCGGATGTTCGAGAGGTTGATCCCCGAGCCGGAGCCGCCGCGGAAGATCATGCCCTCCTTGGTGTTCCAGTCGAGGATCGACTCCATCGTGTCCTCGACGCAGAGGATGAAGCAGTTGTGGACTGCGACGTTGTTGGTCAGGTACTCGCCGGACTCGGTCTGGATGTCGAAGACCTCCTGACGCCGAGGTCCTCGATCGCGACGATCTCCTCCTCGCGCAGAGCCGGGCAGGCTTTGACTTGCGCAGGCTCAGCGAGTCGAGCAGCTGCTGGACTGCTTGCGCGCGCCGAGGAAGCCGACGAGCTCGGCGAAGCGGCGCGCGCTCCGAGCCGATGCTGATCGCACCTCGTAGAGGTCGTGGCGGTCGGGCCGCGGCTCGCGCTTGCGAGAGCGACGCGAGTAGATCCCGAGCGACCCGAGCAGCAGCTGGACGTCCTCGGTCCAGCGCTCGCCGATGACCGCGAAGGCGACGCGCCCGTCTCGCTCGCCGTGCCGCGGCGGACGGTGACGTACCCGTCGGCCTGGAAGAGGCTGCGGAGGTAGGCGGCGCGATCTCGTCGGTGCGTCGCGGTCCAGAGGCGCGACGGGCACGCGGATGTCGAGCCCCCGAGCGAGCAGGTCCCAGGGCTCGACGAACGTCGCGGAGGACCTCGCCGTAGAGTCGGATGCGGCGCACCGGCGACGTCCTGGGTGTCCGCGCTCGCGGACGTGCCGGTGGACGTCGGGGAAGCACGACGTCGAGGTGGCTCGATCACCCAGTCGTACTCCTCGTCGGTCGCGGCCTGGAACTCGATCGTCAGCGACTGGTTTGTGTCCTCGTACTGCCCGACGAAGCCGTCGGCCTGGAGCCAACCGGCGAGGCGGCCTCGGCAGACGGCCACGCGTCGCCGCTCCGGCCTCGCTCGTCCGCCGCCATCCAGCGCCGCCGCGCGCCCGACCGCAACGCGACCGGAGGTCGGTCGACCTTGCGCCCGGTGCGGATGCAGATGCAGGCGCATCCCCGCCTCGAGCTGGCTCGACCCGCAGCCATGCCGGCGTCGTGCCGCCGCTCGCGCCACGGCCTTGACCAGGTGGTCGGCGGTGGCCTCGACGAAGCAGCCGTTGCGCAGGCGCACGCGCAGACCGCGCTTGCGCCCGTTGGCCTTCATGGCCACGATCCGGGTCATGCCGTCGGCGTCGTAGACCTCGTGCCCGACCCGCTCGCCGTCGACGAGCTCGCCGATCGGGACCATGCCGTGCGGCGTGGAGACCAGCGCGTGGTAGGGCTGGCAGGCCGAGCACTGCGGGTGCTCCTCGAAGCCGACGTTGAACCAGACCGGCAGTTGAAGGCGGCCTTCTGGTGGAGCAGGATGTGGGTCAGCTCGGCCTCGAACGCGTCGGCGTCCTCGTCGGTGGCGAAGTAGCCGCCCTCGCGGCCCCAGCCGGCGATCGTCCCCGCGACCCGGGCGATCATCTGCTTGACCGAGTGCTCGCGCTCGTCGGAGCCGAGCCGGCCGCGGAAGTACTTCTGGGCGACGATGTTGGTCGCGTTCTGCGACCAGGTCGTCGGGAACTCGACCCCGCGCTGCTCGAAGGCGGGGTTCGCGGGGTCGCCGATGACGGCGTCGCGAAGCTCCCACTCGACCTCGTCGAAGGGGTGGACGCCCGGGGTCGTGATGCCGGCGCTCGCGGTCAGGCCCTCCAGCCTCGATTTTCTCCCTGTTTGCAGCGCTTTCCGGCATCCTCAATCTCCTCTTGTAAGTCTTTCCGCGTCCTCTCAGCCCGCTTGAGCGGGTAACTCTGCACTCTCGCGCCGGGGCCGGACGGAACCCACGTCGGCCGATTCCGCAAACTCCGCGTTCGGCGACGGGAGCGTGCCGAGGAACTGGAGGTAGGCGCCGCGGTCGAGCTCCTCGAGCCCCGCGAGGCAGAGCTCGCCGACGCGCTCCGCCTCGAGCTCGCCGCCGCCGGCCTCGATCGCGATCGCGACCTGCTCGACCAGCGCCTCGACGTCCGCCGGGCTCGACCTGGCGCTTGTGGGTTGCCCGCAGCAGCGCCGCCCGGAGCTTCGCGCGGTCGAAGCGCTGGCTCTTGCCGTCGCGCTTGCGGACCCGAAGCGGCGGCCGCTCGCGCCGCTCGAAGGTGGTGAACCGGTGTCCGCAGGCCGTGCACTCGCGGCGGCGGCGCACGCGCCGCGCCGTCCTCGGCGCGCCGGCTCTCGAGGACCCGTCGGCTGCTCGCAGCGCGGACATTCCATCACGCGGAGATTCTACCTGAGCTAGTGTGTTTCCTCCTTCAAGCAAACGCTAGATATAGCGTCCAGTCGCGTGCAAGTGGCGTTCGGCGCTCTCCCGGGAGCTCGTACGCTTCTGTGGCGATGCAGTTCCCCGCGAGCCGCTTCACCGAGGCCCGCGACGCCGCGGCCGACCAGATCGCCGACGCCAAGGCGGCGAATGTCGGCGACGCGCGCGAGTCCGCGAGTCGAGCGGGTCTCCGACGCGCGGCGACGCCGCGGCGCGAGAAGGTCGCCGACGCGAAGGCCGTGGCCGCCGAGCAGATCGCCAAGGTCAAGCCGCGGCTGCGCGGCGTCTCCCACGAGTACGCGTTCTTCGTCTCGCTCGTCGCTCGGCGTCGGCCTGATCGTGATCGCCCAGGGACGGCGAGGCGACGGCTCGCGGTCGCGATCTACGCGGCCGGCCTCTCGGCCCTGTTCGGGGTCAGCGCGCTCTACCACCGCGTCGACTGGCAGCGGCCGGCCGCGCGCCGCTGGATGCGCCGCCTCGACCACACGATGATCTTCTTCCTGATCGCCGGCACCGTCACGCCGTTCGCGCTGCTGGTGATGGACGGCGCCCTGGCGACCGCGCTGCTGATCGCGGTCTGGGCCGGGGCGCGCTCGCGGGACGTCGTCGAGCTGGTCTGGGCTCGACCGCCCAAGTGGGTGGCGGCCGCTCGTCTACATCGGCTCGGCTGGGTCGGCGCGATCGCGCTTCCCGGCCATCGTCGCCGAGGCCGGCATCGTCGCCGGCGTCCTGATCGCCGCCGGCGGGGCGCTCTACACGGCCGGCGCGATCGTCTACGCGCCGGGCGCCCCGACCCGTGCCCCGCCGTGTTCGGCTACCACGAGATCTTCCACGTGCTCGTGATCGCCGCCGCCGCGGCGCACTTCGCGGCGATCGCGCTCTACGCGGTTCCGGCCTAGCGGCAGATACGGTTGCTCGGCTGTCCGTGTCGCTCGTGCCGCCGAGGCGGGCCTCGAGGCGGAGCCGGTAGCGCCCGGGCTTGGCGGGCGCGCGCAGTTCGAGCTCGCCGTCGCCGGCGCGCGCATCGCGCGCGGCCCGGTCGATCATGCGGCCCCGCCGGCTGATCTCGGCCTCGAGGCCGGCATCTCGCTCGCCCTCGTAGGCGAGGGCGAGCCGTTTGCGCGCGGGGCGCAGATCCGCATCGGCGATTCGCACGCGCGGCTCGGTGGGGCGGACAACGATCCACTCGTTTCCGTCGGCCCGGCCGTCATGGCGGCCCGCGTCGAACGGGAAGTTGTTGTCGTTGGCGACCAGCAGGCGGCCGCCGTCGAGGACGGACAGGATGCTATTTTCACGCTGCGAAGCAGGAACGAGAACGGGTCGCCCAGGCCGACGATCGCCGGCTCCGCCGGAGCCGCGACGCCGTCACGGTTGCGGAGCGCGAGCAGGTGGACGGACTCGCGTTTGTCGACGAACTCGTCCCCCGATCCGCCGCGGCCCTCCGGCTCCTCGGCCTGCGGGAGCCTCGATCTCGTAGACCCGCTTGAAAACCGCCTGCGTGGCCCTCGAAGTCGTCGCGTTCCATGACGAGCAGGCGGCGGCCGTCGAGCGCCTTCGCGTCCGCGACCAGCCAGGCCGGGTCCTCGGTGCGGTAGGCCCACCGGCGGCCGGTGAACCGCCCTGAGTCCAGGTCGAACTCGTAGATGAAGCGCCGTCGCTGGTCGCGGTCGGCGTCATCAGCGCGCCCTCGAGGAAGAAGACGAACGCCCGCTTGCCGCTCGGCGACGCGGCGGCGGCCTCGAAGCCCTTGCTGCGATCCAGGGTCGGGCTCTCCCCGGCCGCCAGGGTCGGGTTCTGCGGCGAGCGGACGCCGTCGAGCGCGATCGGCGCGTCGAGCAAACGGCCCGACTGATCGAAGTCGAGCATCCATGGGCCGAACTCGTCACCGATCCAGAACGTCCCGTCGCGGGCCTCGAGGATCGACTCCGGGTCGACGTCGGCGCCGGTCGGCCAGCCGGTCGGCGCGGACGAGCGGGTACGGAAACCGGCCGTCGGGATCGCCGAGCTGCACGAATCCCTCGACCGCGGCACCACCGGTCCCGCCCCGACCGGCCTGAGGATCGAGTTGGCGCCGGGGTAGATGGCAGGAGCCAGTCGGCGGAGTTCTCCTTGCGCCCGTAGCCGTTGTCGGGCAGCGCCCACCGCAGGCCCGCCCCCGCGCGTAGGACGCCCGAGAAGCCTGCACCGTGAAGCACGGTCGCGAACGGCACGCTGAAACCGTTGAACGGCCCCGGGCCGAGCGCCGCCCCGGACGGTGGCCCCGGGGCGGTCGTGTGCAGCGGACAGCACGGCCCGCGCTTCCAACCGCCCGGTGAGGCTCTTGCCGCCGACGCGTCAGGGCGCTCAGCGCCAGCGTCGCGAATGCCGCCACCCCCAGGCAGAGGCCTCCGATGCCACCGCCGTCTCATGCTCGGCCAGCGTACGGGGCGTCTTGAGGCCCGCTAGCACTCGAACTCGCCCCGCCGGCCTCCCCGCCAGTAGGTGGTCAGCGGGCGGAGCGCGTTGCGCCACGCGATCGCCTCGCCGTCGTCCCCGTAGGTGGCGACGCAGCTCGTCGGCGAGCCACTTCATGCTCCGCATGTCCTGAAGCCCGGACAGCGTGGGGTGGATGAACCCGTCGAGGTCCGAGCCGATGGCGGTGTGCCGATGCGACCCTCCCATGACCCGGTGGATCTCCTCGATGTGCGCTTGCAGGATCTCGAACGAGCGGCGAAACCGGGTCTCGCGCCGGATCGCCGGTAGCCGCAGCCGGCGCTCGAGCGGGTCGCCGTCCTCCATCTGGTGCTTGGCGAAGATCAGCCCGACGACGCCGTCGCGCTCCTTGATCCGGCGGAGGGTCGGCTCGCTCAGCATGTACTCCTGCGTCGCCGAAGCGATAGCCGGCGTGGGTGGCGATCACCGGCACGGTCCGTTCCTTGTCGTGGTCGTCGAGCCAGTCGAAGCGTGTCCCGAGCGCCCGCTCGCTCATGTGCGAGAGGTCGACGAGCATCCGATGCTCGAACATCGCCTCGACCGCGGCGAAAGCCCAGGTCGGAGAGGCCGACGTGTCGGGCTGGGGGAACAGGTCGTGGTACTGCTCGTCGGTGAACATCGGCAGCGCGGGCGCGTCGGTGGCGACCCCCCGCCAGAACAGGTGGGCGAGGGTCACGTAGGCGACGCCGAGCTCGGCGAGCTGCGCCACGCCCTTGCGGACCTCCCCCGGGCTGTCGCCGAGCGCGAACCCGCCCTCCACGCAGTGGACGAGGGCGAGCAGGCCCGCCTCCCGCGCCGCCTCGATCTCGGCCGGGGTTGTGGGCGAACCTCGCGCGCGCGGAGTGCTCGGCCTCGACGTGGCACTCAACCCGCTCCAGCTGGGCGATCAGCTTCTCGCGGTAATCGGCGCTGCGGCTCCGGGCCCTCGATGAGCACCCGCGGGTCGAGCACCTCGTCGAAGAACTGGTAGAGCACCGACAGCGCGACGCCGACCTCGCCCTCGCAGAGGTACTTCGTGGAGGCGCGAGGCCCTGAGCAGATCGACTGGTAGTTGAACAACGGGCTGACCATCAGGGTGAGCAGGCCGCGGATCCACTCCACCCAGGCGCTCCAGCCACTCACCTCGCCGCGCCGCGCCCACAGCGTCCGCAGCCGCCGCAGCCCGGGCGGGTCGTCGACGTGCATCGGGTAGTGGGCGTGCAGGTCGGCGATCATCGCGGCGGCCGCTTGATGTGCTCGGGTCGTCGTCATCGGGAACCCCTTACCCGTCCCCATCGCAATCGTCCCCGATCCTTGCTCCGGCGGGCGAATACAGGTCGCTGCAGCGCCCAGGATGGGTGTATCGGTCGTGCGCGGACGCCGGCGCCCCGGGGGCGTCGCCGGTGCTGCAGTAGACGATGAAGCAGTCTCGGTTGCCCCACTGGCCCGTATAGGCGTTCCACAGCGCGGGGTCCCTGCCGCCGTTGCGCGTCGGCACCGGCTGGACGCAGACGAGCTGGAGGCAGGTCGAGGTCACGTTGCCGGCCCAGTCCACCGCCCCGTCGTGGGCGCTGTCCTGCCGTTCGGAATGGACGACCTGGTGGCAGTCGGCCCGGCCGACGCCCGGAACGAGCGGGATCGGTGGGCACGGCAGCGGATAGGACGAGTGGGTTCCCGAGGCGACGAAGACGAGCGGACGGAGGCCGGCATCGTCGATCCCGGCGGTGAACGATCCTGGGCCTTCGCTCTGCGCGGCCGCGCAAGGCGCTCCCAGGCCGCCGCGAGGTCGCTCCAGCGATAGGCGACGACGTTGCTGTGCTGCGCGTAGTGGACCGCCACGGGCTGCGCCTCGGGGCCCGTGGTGTCGACGACGACGGTGATCCCCTCCCAGTCGGAGTGGTGGTTGAAGCAGGTGATCCCCGCCACCGCGAGGCCCGGACCGCAGAACGCGCCGCCCCCGACCTGGTCCGCCGGGTTCTCCGGGAAGTACCACCAGTAGTCGAGATAGACGAGGCCCTTCCTGTCGCCGCTCGGGGCGACCGGATGGGCGTAGATCGTGGTGGCTCTGCCGGGCGGGCCCGTCGGCGGTCCGCCGGGCACGGGCTCATCGGACTCCGGGGGTTTGATCTCCAGATGGTTGGGCCCGTTCGTCAGGTCGGCGCTGCTCGTGACCGTCTGGCAGTCACTGCCGCCGAGGCCCAGAAAGCCCTTGCCCACGTCGGAGCACAGCTGCACGGCCCCGTCCGCGAAGAGGGCGTCGATGTTGAGTGGCTCGGGATCCGGCTCGTGGGAGTCGAGGCGGAGGATCGGCCGGAACTGGACGGCGAGCGCGAGTCGCTGTTCGGCGGCGCGTGAGCCGACGGCGAGGTTGAGCCCCGCCGCCGCGATGCTGTCGAAGTCGAGGCGCGACAGCGGCTTCGCTCCACCGCCGTGGGCGGCGAACGCGATCCGCCATCGCCTCAGCCGCTCCCGCGAAGTGGTCCGCAGGAGCGCGAACGTGGTGGTCGGCCTGGGCGCCGCCCGCCGCGCCAGCTTCTCCCAGCCGCTGAGCGGGAGCTTCACGGCCCGCCGATCTCCGCCCGCACCGGTCTTGGCGATCACCGGGCCGGTCCCGTCGGCGAGCAGGAGGAGGATGGAGTCGGCGCCCTCCGGGGCGGCCGGTGGGTCCGCCCGGCCGATTCGCACTCCCTCGATGGCCGCCTCGGCCGCAGCCGGATCGGTGCTGTCGGTGAGCGTCCAACGCAAGCCGTCCGGCCCGACCGTGGCCACCGAATACGTGACCGTCAATCCGCCGGCCTGGCCGAGCGCCGCCGGCGGCAGCGTCGCGGGTTCGGTCGGTGGCGTCGCCGGCGCGCGCCGCGCGGTGACGATGCGGACGTCGAGCCGTGAGACGATCGCCTCAGGCGGCGGAACGGGCGATCGGACCGCAGGAGCGTGTAGAGCAGCGGCAGCCCGAGGATCACGATCGCCGCGAGCGCGACCGACGTGCCGAGTGCGCGGCGGATCGGCGCCATCGTTCTGATCCACAGGAACGCGGTGCCGGTGAACACGGAGCGTTGCGAGAAGCAGGCCGACGCTCGATCGAAATGGGCTTCCAGTCGAGACGGTCCTCGATCGCCCAGCAGAGGGCGTCGAACCCGACCACCGCCAGGATCGCGATCGGGACGGCCAGGAGCGGCCGGAGCGCTCTGGCGAAGCATCCGCCGCACGGCCGGGCGCGCAACCAGCCCCACCCGCCGATCAGCCAGAGCAGGACCCCGGCCGGGAGCACGAGTGCGACCGTCCAGCCCTGCGCCTGGAGCAGGATCACGAACCCTGCGATCGCAAGCGTCACGACGAGCCGAAGGCAACGACCCGCGCGATCCGTCCGGCCGGCGTGCGCTCGGGCGCCGGGCCCAGCACCAGCCGGTGAGTGGACTCCACCCCTTGCTCAGGTGCGCGGTGAGCGCGGACACTCGGCGTCGATCCCCTCGTCGGGTTCGACCCCACCCTCTCACGTCGGGCGGGCGCCGTTGAGGGGACGGCTACCGGTGCGTGACCCCGGGCCGCGCGAACGCGGCCGGCTGGGGAGACGTGATGGCGACGTCGGCGAGCGCCTCGTCGATCGCGTCAGGGTGTCCGGCGAGAGCTCGACCCCCGACGCGGCGGCGTTCGCGTGCACCTGCTCGGGGCGGGAGGCGCCGATGATCGCCGAGGCGACCTCGTCGCGGCGCAGCATCCAGGCGAGCGCCAGCTCGACCATCGTCAGGCCGGCCTCGTCGGCGATCGGGCGCAGGCGCTGGACCGCCTCGAGCACCGGTCGCGCATGTAGCGGTCGATCGCGAAGCCCATCTCCTCGCTCGCCGCGCGCGAGTCGGAGGGCGGCGGCTCGCCCGGGCGCGTACTTGCCGGTGAGCACGCCCTGGGCCGAGCGGCGACCAGACGATCTGCGAGATCCCGTGCTCGGCGCAGAGCGGGAAGACCTCGGCCTCGGGCGCGCGCCAGATCATGTTGTACTGCGGCTGGGAGGAGACGAACTTCGCCGCGCCCGCGACCTCGAGCCCGGCGTGGATCTGCTCGGGCGTCCACTCGCTGAAGCCGATGTAGCGCGCCTTGCCCGCCTCGACGACCTCGGTGAGCGCCTCCATCGTCTCCTCGATCGGCGTCTCGGGGTCGGAGCGGTGGCACTGGTAGAGGTCGACGTAGTCGGTGTGCAGCCGCGCGAGCGAGGCGTCGATCTGCTTGTGGATCTGCTCGCGCCGAGAGGCCCGAGTCGGTCTCGCGACATCGGGAAGAAGACCTTCGTCGCGAGCACGAACGAGTCGCGGTCGTAGCCGGAGAGGATCTCGCCCCAGGCCTCTTCGGCGGCGCCGGTGCCGTAGACGTTGGCGGTGTCGAAGAAGTTGATCCCGGCGTCGAACGCGGCGCGGGTGCAGGCCTCGGTCTGATCGCGCTCGACGCCGCCCGAGTAGGTCAGCCAGGAGCCGAGCGAGATCTCCGAGACCTCGAGGTCCGAGTCGCCAAGTCGTCTCAGTTCATGCTCACCTATCCGCGCTCCTCCTCCTAGTTGATGAACCGGTAGGCGCAGGCCTGGCACTTCGACCGCCCGAGCTCCACCTGGGCGCCGCACTGGTGGCACTTGCGCGTCGCGTAGTAGCGGTTGATGTAGACGCCGATCGAGAGCGCAGCATGACGCCGAAGCAGATCGCGTAGATCGCGAGCGGCGGCATCAGGTCGCCGCGCCGGCGCGGCTGCGTGCGCGGCCTTCGCCGCCTCGATCAGCTCGAGCACCTCGCGCTCGCGGCCGTCGCGGAGGAGCTCGACCGGGTCGGGGTCGCCGTTGACGATCCCCTCGAAGAACTCCTTGCGGTCCTGGTAGGTGGGCAGCGTCGCCTTGGCCCAGCCGCGGGCGTCGTTGAGGATCACCGCGAGGCGCGCGTAGGGCTCGCCGTAACGCCTCGGCGATCTCGCGCTTGATCCGCTTCGCGAGCGCGGGCGAGGCGCCGGCGGTCGAGATCGCGATCGCCAGCGGGCCGGTGCGGACGATCGCCGGGAGGATGAAGTTGCACAGCGACGGCACGTCGACGACGTTGACGAGCATCGCCCGCGCGCTCGGCCTCCTCGTAGACGGAGATGTTGACCTCGGTGTCGTCGGTGGCGGCGATCGCCAGGAACTTGCCCTCGAGGTCGGCGGCGTCGAACTCGCGCCGCTCCCAGGTGATCGAGCCCTCGGCGGCGAGCTCGCGCAGCTCGGCGATGGCCTCGGGGGCGACCAGGGTCACCCGGCCGTCGCAGGCGAGCAGGCCCTCGACCTTCTCCAGCCCGATCTCGCCGCCGCCGACCACCAGGCAGTTGCGCCCGGACAGGCGCAGGCAGGCGATGTAGAACGGCGTCTCGAGCATGCCCCGCACGCAGCTCTGATCGCAGATCCCCCGCTGGTACTGGCAGACGCATTCCTTGCCCGCATAGGACTGGCGGCATCGACAGTAGGGCACGTGAGCGGTGGCGATCGACAGGCAGCCCTAGGGCTGCCTCCCAGTGGACCGCGGCTGCATCGCCTCCGTCGGGAGCCGTTCTGACCCCCTGCTACTCTCGCGCCGCTATGAGGCTGATCATCACGGAGAAGAACAACTCGGCGAAGAAGATCGCCGACATCCTCTCGGCAGGCGAGGCGAAGGCCGACGCCACCTACAAGGTGCCGTTCTATACCTGGAGCGCTCCCGAGGGCGAGCAGATGACGGTCGGGCTCAAGGGCCACGTGATGGGCGTCGCCTTCCCGGAGGGCTACTCGAACTGGCAGGAGACCGACCTCCACGACCTGATCGACGCCGAGCTGGTGCCGGAGCCGACCGACAAGAACGTGGTCAAGGCCGTGCGCAAGCTGGCCAAGGAGGCGGACTCGATCGTGATCGCCACCGACTTCGACCGCGAGGGCGAGCTGATCGGGCTCGAGGCGCTCCAGCAGGCGCTCGATGCCAACCCCGCCGTGGCCGAAGGCGAGCTCGCCTCCCGCCCGCCCGGTGGCCCGCGCCCGCTACTCGGCGCTGACCAAGGACGAGATCGAGCGCGCGTTCTCGAACCTCGACCAGCTCGCCTACGACCTGGCCTACGCCGGCTCGGCGCGCCAGGACATCGACCTGATCTGGGGCGCGACCCTGACCCGCGCGGTCTCGCTTGCCAGCCGCCGCTTCGGCTCCAACTTCCTCTCCGTCGGCCGGGTCCAGAGCCCGACCCTGGCGCTGGTCGTCGAGCGCGAGCTCGAGCGGCGCGCCCACGTGCCGAAGCCCTACTGGGAGCTGTTCGCGAAGTTCGCCCACCCCGACGGCAGCTTCGAGGCCCACCACGCCACCGACAAGTTCTGGGAGAAGGCGGAGGCCGACGCCGCCCTCGCCGGGACCAAGAGCCCCGGCGTGGTCAAGGAGGTGAGCTCGCGGCGCCATACGCGCAAGCCGCCGACCCCGCTCAACACCACCGCCTTCACCACCGACGCCTCGAGCCGGCTCGGGATCACGCCGGCGGCGGCGATGCGGATCGCCGAGGACCTCTACATGGACGGGTTCATCTCCTACCCGCGGACCGACAACACGGTCTATCCGAAGTCGCTGAACACCAAGGAGCTGGTCACCTCGCTGGTCCGGATCCCGGACTTCGACGCCGCCAAGGGCCTGCTGGACGGGCCGCTGCAGGCGACCCGGGGCAAGAAGGAGACCACCGACCACCCGCCGATCTACCCGACCCAGGCGGTCTACCCGAACGCGCTCGAGGGCCCCAAGCGCCGCGTCTACGAGCTCGTCGTCCGCCGCTTCCTCGCCACCTTCAGCCCGCCGATGATCACCGAGTCGACCAGGGCCGACATCGAGGCCGGGTCGGAGACCTACTTCGTCCGCGGCTCGGTCGTCGTCGACCCCGGCTACGCGGCGATCTACACCTACGCCCGCTCCTCCGACGAGGAGATCCCGGCGCTCGCCGAGGGGCAGAGCCTCGACCTCGAGGGCGACCCCTGGATCGTCGACAAGGAGACCCAGCCGCCGTCGCGGATCAGCCAGGGCAAGCTGATCGAGCTGATGGAGGAGCGCGGCCTGGGCACCAAGGCCACCCGCGCCGACATCATCCAGAAGCTCTACGACCGCGGCTACGTGTTCTCGAACCCGCCCGAGCCCTCGGAGACGGGGATCGCGATGTACAAGGCCTTCAACGCCCACGTGCCGCGGATGGCGACGCCCGAGATGACCGCCGAGCTCGAGTCCGACATGGACAAGATCGCCGCCGGCGAGACCTCCAAGGAGGCGGTGCTCTCGGTCAGCCGCGAGATGCTGCACACGACCACCGCGGCGCTCGAGGACCAGCGCGAGGACTTCGCGAAGCAGATCTGGGCGGGAATGGACGAGGACAAGTTCCTCGGCCCGTGCAAGGTCTGCGAGGAGGCCGGCCGCAAGCGCGAGGACGGCGGGCCGAACCGGCTGCGGATCATCGACCTCAAGGGCGGCAAGCGCATGTACGGCTGCGAGGGCTGGAACCGCGACGACCCGGAGGCACCCGACTCGTGCCGTGTCAGCGGCCCGCTGCCAGGGCGCGGCTATGAGCTCTGGCGGCTGGAGGAGCGCTGCTCGGTCTGCGGCGAGCGCCCGAGGCTGACCGTCAAGGGCTTCCGCGGGCGCCCCTGGAAGCTCTGCCTCAACGACGACTGCCCAACGATGGTCGAGATGCGCGCCAAGCGCGCCGAGCGCCAGGCGGCCAAGGAGGCGCGCGAGCAGGCCAAGGCCGCGGCCGAGGCCAACGGCGAAGCCGGCTCGGCCGAGGAGGCCGCCGACGCGGTCGCCCCGGCGAAGGGCAAGGGCGGCCGGCGCCGGCGTCCGTCCAAGAAGCCGTCGCCGCAGACGGCGCGCACCAAGCGCGCTCGCTCAGGCAGCTGACACGACGGCGTGTTCATCACCCTCGAGGGCATCGACCGCTCGGGCAAGACGACCCAGGCGGCGCTGCTCGCCGACGCCCTCGGTCCTGACGCGGTGCTCCTGCGCGAGCCCGGCGGCACGCCGGCGGGCGAGCGGATCCGCGAGCTGCTGAAGGATCCCGAGCTCCACCTCGGGCCGGGGACCGAGCTGCTCCTGTTCAACGCGGCCCGCGCCGAGCTGTGCCGGGAGGTCGTCCGCCCGGCGCTCGACGATGGACATGACGTCGTATGCGACCGGTTCATCGACTCCACCGTCGCCTACCAGGGGGTGGCGCGCGGGCTCGGCACCGAGGTGGTCGAGCAGCTCTCGCGAGCTCGTGGTCGGCTCGTGCCTGCCCGATCTGACGATCCTGTTCCGAGTCGCCCCCGAGGTCGCCGCGGCCCGCGAGGGCGACGCCTCGGACCGCTTCGAGTCCGAGGGCCTGGACTTCCAGCGCCGGGTCGCGGATGCCTACGACGAGCTCGCCCGGCGTCATCCGGAGCGGATCGAGGTGATCGATGCCGAGGGCGAGCCCGAGGAGATCCACGGCCGCGTGATGGCGCTGGTGGAGGCCCGTCGATGAGGCGTCTGACTTGAACCCCGTCGCCGAGGCGCCCGAGGGGATCGTCGCCGCGACCGCCGATCAGCCGAGCGCGCGCGCCGCGCTGGCCGCCGCGAGCGCGGACCCGTTTCACGCCTACCTGTTCGCGGGGCCGCCCGGGTCCGGCAAGCGGGAGGCGGCCCGCGCCCTGGCCGCCGAGCTGCTCGCCGACGGCGCCGCCGACCCAGTCGACTCCCGGCGCCGGGCGCTCGCCGACCCGTCGCCGCACCCGGACCTCGTGTGGCTGCGCCCGCCCGGCACCCAGCATCTCGTGGACGAGGTGCGCGAGCGGGTGATCGCCGCGGTCGCCTACCGCCCGTTCGAGGGCGAGCGGCGCGTGTTCGTGATCGAGGCCGCCGACGCGATGGCCGAGGAGAGCCAGAACGCGCTGCTGAAGACGCTCGAGGAGCCGCCGTCGTTCGCGCACCTGATCCTCGTCAGCGACGAGCCCGAGGCGCTCCTGGACACGGTCCGGTCGCGCTGCCGAGCCGTGCGCTTCGGCCGGCTTGGCACCGAGGCGGTCGAGGCCCGGCTGGCCGAGCACCCGGCCGGCGCCGAGCGCACGGCCGCCGCGCGGCTCGCGGCCGGCGACCCCGAGCGCGCGCGCTTCCTGCTGGGCGACGACGGCCGCGCCCTGCGCGCCGCCGCCGAGCGGCTGGCGCGAGCCGTTCGCGAGGGCGACCTGGCCGGGGCGCCGTGGGAGGGGATCGCGACGGCGGCCGAGGCGGCCTCCGAGCATCGCTCCGCGGCGGTCCAGACGCGCGCCGCCGAGGCCGAGGAGCAGGCCGCCGACCGCAGCCCGGCCGCGGTCCGGCGCCGGGCCCGCGAGGCCGAGGATGCGGCGCGCCGCGCCGGGCGCCGGGCGCGAACCGAGACGCTCGACCTGGGCCTCGCCCTGCTCGGCGCCTGGGTGCGCGACCTCGCGGCCGTTGCCGACGGAGCGCCCGAGCTCGTCCTCAACTCCGATCACGCGGACGAGCTCGCCGAGCTCGCCGAGGGGCTCGACGCCCGCCGCGCCCGCCGCGCCGGCGAGCTCGTCCTCGACACCCGCCGGCGCCTGCAGGTCAACGTCTCCGAGGCGCTCGCCCTGGAAGCGCTCGCGTTTCGCCTGGAATTCCTGCTCGGCAGGCGATAATCCGGCCCATGCCGAGCTTGAGCGGCCAGCGTTTTCCGCGACGCCGACCGTTCGGCGTCCGCCTCTACCTGGCCGTGGCGTTCGCGGCGGTGGCGCTGATCACCGCCGGGCTCGCCTACCTGCTGGTGAGCGATACGGGCGAGCGGGCCGCCGACGAGGACCTCACGCAGATCGCCGTCGGGCGCACGGTGGGACTCGCGGACGAGATCGGCAACCGCCCGCCCCGGGCCGCCGGGACGACGCTCGCCGGGATCACCGCCGAGGGTTACTCGGCCTGGGTGTTCGACAACGACGGCCGGCTCACGACCCCGCACACGTCGCATGGCACCGACCTGCTCGAGGTGCCGGGCGCGCGCGGAGGGGTGCAGTCGTCGCTGATCGGCAGCCGGTACATCAACGACCTTCCGGGCGGGGTCACCGTCGTCGCCGTCCCGATCTTCCGCAACGGGATGATCGATGGCGCGATCCTCGGGCGCTCGGCTCGGGCGCCGGCGGTGCAGCACGCGATCGAGGAGCTGCGCGGCAGCCGGCTCACTGCTCTCGGCGTCGCCGTCGCGGTGGCCGTGCTCGTCTCGTTTCTGATCGCGAGCGCGATCACCTCGCGCGTCAAGCGTCTGGCGGAGAGCGCCGCGCGCATCAGCGAGGGCGAGCTCGACGAGCCGCTCGAGGGCACCGGCGGTCGCGACGAGATCACGGAGCTGGGGCGCGCGCTGGAGACGATGCGAGGGGCGTTGCGACAGACCTTCAGCGCGCTGCGCGAGGAGCGCGACCGCCTCTCGGCGATCTTCGAGGCGTTGTCCGACGCCGTGCTCGTCGTCCAGCCCGACGGCGAGGTCCGGTTCTCGAACGCCGCGGCGCGCGAGCTCGTGCGTCCCGACGGCCGGGCGATCGAGCCGCTGATCCCGTGGCTGCGGCGCGCCGCGAGTCGCGCCGTGGCCGAGAATGACGCCCTGCGCGTCGGCACCCGCGTCTACTCGCTGAACGCCCGCGAGCTGCCGGCCGAGGGCGCCGTGCTCGCCGTGCTCCGCAACCGCACCGAGGAGCTCCGGCGCGAGGTCGCCGAGCGCGAGTTCGTCTCCAACGCGGCCCACGAGCTGCGCAACCCGATCGCCGGGATCTCCGGCGCGATCGAGGTCCTGCGCGCCGGGGCCAAGGACGACCCCGAAGCCCGCGAGCACTTCCTCCACCGGCTCCAGGAGGACTCTGAGCGGATCAGCCGGCTCACCGAGTCGCTGCTCACCCTCGCGCGCATGGAGGCGGTCGGCGAGGGCGGGGCGGAGGCGCTCGACGTCGCCCTGGTGATCGAGGAGTCGGTGGAGGCCGTCGCGGCGCCGGACGGAGTCGAGGTGACGATCGAGCCCGAGGCCGGGCTCGCCGCGCAGGCCGACCGGGTGCTCCTGCGCCAGGTGCTGATCGGCCTGCTCACGAACGCGTTCAAGAACACGCCCGCCCCCGGCACCGTGATCATGCGGTCGATGCGGGGCCTCGTCGGCGAGGTGCGGATCGAGGTGATCGACAGCGGCACGGGGATCGCCCCTGAGGAGGTCAACCGGATCTTCGAGCGCTTCTATCGCGGCTCGGGGTCGCTGGAGCAGGAGGGCTTCGGGCTCGGGCTCTCGATCGCGCGCCGGATGGTCGATGTGATGGGCGGGCAGATCGGGGTCGAGTCGATCGAGGGCGGCGGCAGCACGTTCTGGGTCAGGCTGCGCGCTGCGCAACCGGCCAAGACCCCTGTAGCGTGACCGCGATGGACAGGATCCTGATCGCCGACGACGAGCCCTCGGTTCGCGACGCCGTCGGCTATGCACTGCGCCAAGAGGGCTTCGAGGTCACCCTCGCCGAGGACGGCCAGGACGCCGAGGACAAGCTCGGCGGGCCGGAGCCGAACTACGACCTCCTGATCCTCGACATCATGATGCCCGGCCGCAGCGGCCTCGACATCTGCCGCGACGTCCGTGCCCGCAGCCCGGTGCCGATCATCCTGCTGACCGCGAAGGACCAGGAGGTCGACAAGGTCGTCGGCCTCGAGGTCGGCGCCGACGACTACGTCACCAAGCCCTTCTCCGTGCGCGAGCTGCTCGGGCGCGTGCGGGCCCAGCTCCGACGCCGCGACCTCGACCGCACGAGCACGGTCACCGACGCGAAGACAATCGACGCGGGCAGCGTCCGCATCGATCTCGCGCGCCACCTGGTTTCGATCCGCGGCGAGCCGGTCAACCTGACCCGCTCGGAGTTCCAGGTGCTCCGCCTGCTCGCCGAGCGCCCGGGCCAGGTTTTCAGCCGGCTCGAGATCATGGAGGAGCTCTGGCAGTCGGAGTTCTCCGGCGACGTGCGCGCCTGCGACGTCCACATCTCCAACCTGCGCCAGAAGGTCGAGCGCGACCCGCAGGAGCCCGAGCTCGTGCTCACCGTGCGCGGGGTCGGCTACAAGCTCGCCGAGGGCTGATCCACCAGCGCCAGCCCGAGCACCCGCTGCGGCCCGAGCGTGCCGCCGTGGTACAGCTCCCCGGTGTCGACGAACCCCGCCCGCTCGTAGACGGCCTGCGCGCTCGGGTTGACGATGTTCACGGTGAGGAGGATGCGTTCCGCGGCCGGGTCGTGGGCACGGGCATAGCCGGGCAGCGCCAGCAGCGCCGCGGTGCCGATGCCCCGGCCCTGCACGCCGGCATCGACGAAGAAGGCGCGCAGCAGCAGGTCGCCGGCGCGCCCCGGAGCGCCCGGCTTGCTGTCGAGGATCAGAAAGCCCACGGGCGCGCCGCCCTCCAGCACCGCGACCGGGTGACGGCCGGGCGTGCGCTCGGCGTCCGGGAGGGTCTGCGCCGCGACGCCCGAGAACGGCACCTGCTCGGGCCGCGGCGCCAGCGCCATCACCGCCGGGCGCAGCCCGTCGTCGACCTGAGCCAGGCTGATCTCGTTTTCGTCCACGAGCCGAATTTTGGGGGTTATGCTCGCGCTGGTGTCGCCCTGCTTTGGGCGGGGCGCGCGAATTGGAAGGGGATCCAGATGCGGAGACTTTCAAAAGTCGCCCTGGCGGCGACTGCCGTGTTCTGCCTTGTGACGTCGGCGGCTTCGGCCGCGGCCCCGAGGTGGGAATGCGTTCCCGCCGCGGCCGGACAGCCCGTGACCTCGGGCGGAACCGGTGCGGCGCCGACCTGTAGCGCGGGTCAGCCGGTGCTCGCGCCGACGTTCGTCTCGTCCGGAGTCGGGGGCATGCCGACGGTCCAGTTCACAGGTGTCAACGTCCAGGTCGTCTCCGGTGCGGGTTCGACCCATGCCGCGGTTAACGGGCTGGGGAACCTGATCGTCGGCTATGCGGAGAACGCGATGGGCTTTCCGCAGACCGGCTCCCACGACCTGATTGTGGGCTCGAACAACGGTTGGACCGGCTATGGGGAGATCGTCGGTGGGACCGGAAACCAGGCGCTCGGCAACTATGCGAGCGCCTTCGGCCAGAACAACGAGGCCAGCGGCCGCTGGAGCCTCGTCGCCGGAGCTGACAACAGGGCCAGGAGCCCGCAGTCGAGCATCACCGGCGGCCATTTCAACATCACCACGGACCCGTTTGCGAGCGTTGCCGGCGGCTGTAAGAACGTGGCGGGCAGCTTCGCAACGACGAACGGGTCGTGCCTCAACGGCGCCCAGGCGGTCCTCGGTGGCTTCGAGAACACGGCCACGGGGCTGGAGTCGACTGTGAGCGGCGGCGAGGTCGGCACGGCCTCGGGTGGCTCCGCGTCGGTCGCGGGCGGCCAGTTCAACATCGCCAGCGGTGGCGGGGCGTCGGTCGCGGGCGGCGACGAGAACACCGCCAGCGGCTCGTTCGCCTCGATCCTGGGCGGGTTCCTGAACACCGCAACCACGTTCGACGCGACGGTCAGCGGAGGCTCCTCGAACACCGCCTCCGCCAACTCGGCATCGGTCCTCGGTGGCCACAACAACAACGCCTCGACGAACTGCGGGGCGATCCCCTCGGCGCCCGGCTCCTGCTGAGCGCGTCGACCGCCGGCCCGCGATCGTGCGGGCCGGCGGTCGTCGGGGTCGCCGCGCGCGGCGGTACGAGACGCAGTCGGCGATCACGGTCACCTGCCAGTCGGACGCCTGGCGTTCGTCGAGCAGCTCGCCAAGGTGTAGGTTCGCTTCAAGAACCAGAGCCGTCGGGTCGTTCCGGACGGACTCGCGCGAAATGGACGGAAGCCCGTCGGTTCTCCCCAACAACACGGGAGGACAGAGATGTCTGGACTTCATCGTCCCCACCTGTCTCCGGCGATGGCGGTCGCGATGGCCGCGCTCGTCGTCGCCCTTGGCGGCGTCGCGATTGCCTCGATCCCCGGACCCAACGGTGTCGTTAGGGCGTGCTACGACACGGCCGGGGTCGTACGCGTGATCGACAGCACGGCCTCGTGCGAAGCCGGCGAGACCCAGATCCAGCTCCTCGGACCGAGTGGGCTGGACCGGCTTCGCCCATACGGTGCCTTCACCGTCACCCGCGGGAGGGTCGAGACGTTGGACTCCGCCGGGATCAACCGCGTCACGAGGCTCCGCGCAGGCCTGTTCTGCGTGAGGCCGGCGGCGAACTTCGACGAAACGGTTGCGACGGTTTCCGCGGGCTTCGACCCCGCCGGGGTCGCGGTCGCTTATCCGGTGATCGGTAACCCCGATTGCCCGGCGCACAACCTGGAGGTGAAGACGGGCCAGATCGTGGAGGGCGCGTTCGCGATCGGCGACGAATCGTTCGTCGTTGATCCGACCGGCTAAAGGCCATCCGTGGGCCTGAACGGCCTCTGATTCTCGGCTACCGCTTATCCTCGGGCTACGCCGGCGTAGCTCAGTTGGTAGAGCACTTCACTCGTAATGAAGGGGTCTCCGGTTCGAGTCCGGACGCCGGCTTTCGGTCCGCTCAAGGGCCGCGGGTCACTCAAGCGCCGTCGGCGAGGACGGTCGCTCGGCTCAGATACTCATAGAGGCCGTCGTAGAGCGGGCCGGTGAGCTCGAGGATCTTCGGGTCGTCATGGAGCATCGACAGCCCGCGGATGATCACGTCGAGGCCCCGGGCCTCGGGGGCGTCGAAGCGCTCGTCCTCGAGGTCGGCCTCGTGGATGATGCGCCCGATCTGAACGAGGGCGCGATCGTCGAGGTCGTAGACGTCGAGGAAGGTTTCGAACGAGCAGTTCTCGCCCTTGTGCGAGAGCTCGACCCCGCGCATGTCAAAGCCGGTCACCTCCTCGGGCAACTCCTCGGCCGTGGCGTAGAAGGAGAACTCTGCCTCGGAGTCGATGAATCGCCGGATCAGCCAAGCGCAGGCGGTGCGATCGACATGGACCCCGGGCCGGGTAGCCCACTTCATGCCGCCAGCTCCTCCACTGCCCGCGCGAGCGACTCGACCGCAGCATGGGCTGCCTCGCGTTCGGTCGGCGGGAAATAATCGCGGCGGCGGATACGACCGAGCTCGCGGCGCAGGCGGGCCAGGGTGGTGCGCCGCTCTCGGCTCGGGGCGCCGGTCGCGGCCAGGGCGTCCCTCTCGACCTCGCGGTATTGCTCGCCGATAGCGGCGCTCATGTCACGGGCGATTTCGCGGCTCTGGGCCTCCGTGGTGGCCTCGGCCAGCCAGATCGCGGCCTGGCCGCCGGACTCGGTGACCTGCTCGGCCGCCCACTCGAGCTGCTCGCGGTTGCGGCTGTCGGCCGGCAGGGCAACTAGGCCGTCGAGCAGCTGGGCCACGCCAAGGCGCTTCAGCCGCCGCCAGACGGCGAGCCGGGGCGCGGAGGGATCACGCGGCAGACGGTAGGAGAGAAAGACCCAACGGTCACGCGTCGTCATCGGGCTCGATCATAGACACTGTAACCGTGGTTACAGACACGGTTCCAAGCGCCGCCCCAGAGGCCGGGGACCCGCAGGCGGCGATCTTCGCCCGGTTCCTGAGGTTCGGCTGTTTGGCCTGGGGTGGGCCGGCGGCGCAGATAGCGATGATCAAGCGCGAGTGCGTCGACGAACTCGGCTGGGTCTCCGACGCGACGTTCAAGAAGGCGCTCGCCGTCTACCAGATCCTTCCCGGCCCCGAGGCCCACGAACTCTGCGTCTACTTCGGCCGGATCCGAGGCGGGCGGCTCGGGGGATTTCTCGCCGGACTCGGCTTCGCCCTGCCCGGGTTCTTGCTCATGCTGGCGCTCTCGATCCTCTACGTCGAGGCCAACCTGGCCGGGCACCTGGACGAGATCTTCTACGGGTTGAGCGCCGCCGTCGGGGCGATCATCGCCCGGGCCCTGGTCAGGCTGAGCCGGAACTTTCTCAGCGATGTGCCACTGGTGGTGATCGCGGTCGTGGCCTTTGCCGTGACCGTCGGGCTCGAGGCCAGCTTCGTGTTGGTCCTGCTCGGGGCCGGGCTGGTCTACGAGCTCTGGACCAACGCCGACCGCTGGCTTCATCGGGCCACCTCGGTTGCGATCGCGCCTGCGGGCCTGGTCACGGTGATCGCCGGAGCGGTCACGGTCTCGCTGACGGCCTCGATCTTCTGGGAGGGGCTGAAGGCCGGGCTCTTGACCTTCGGCGGCGCCTACACCGTGGTCCCGTTCCTGCAACAGAGCGCCGTCGACACCCACCACTGGCTGACCGACAGCCAGTTCGTCGACGGTCTGGCGATGGCCGGCGCACTGCCGGCGCCGGCGATCATCTTCTCGACCTTTGTCGGGTACATCGCCGGCGGGCTGACCGGCGCCTTGGTGATGACCCTCGGCATCTTCCTGCCCGCGTTCGTCTTTCCGATCTTCTGCCATCGCCAGTTGGTCGCCGTGGCCGAGAACGCCAGGCTCCATCCGTTCCTGCTCGGGGTCGCCGCCGGGGTGATCGGGCTGATCGCTGCCGTCACCGTGAGCATCGTCGAGACCAGTGTGGTCGACGTCTGGACCGCGCTACTGGCTATCGGGGCCTTCCTGGTGCTCAACCGCTGGCACGGCAAGCTGACCGTGCTCTACGTCGTCCTCGGTTGCGGCCTGCTCGGTGGGCTGTTGCAGGCCACCGGCGTGGCCTAGGGCACTTCCCTTCCGGCCCGCTCAACGCGGGCGATCGAAGCGGGCCCGCGCACTAGTTGATAGGCCAGGGCTCCCAGGGCCGCTCCGAGCACCGGGCCGACGATGTAGATCCAGAGGTCGTCGAGGGTGCCGCTGACCAGCGCCGGGCCGAAGGAGCGCGCCGGATTCATCGAGGCACCGGTCACGGGCCCACCGAAGAGGGCGTCGAGGCCGACCGTGCCGCCGATCGCGATCGCCGCCGCCGCGCCGACGGCCCGGGTGTCGGTGGCGACGGCCATGATCACGAACATCAGAAGGGCGGTGAGGGTGGCCTCGTAGACCAGGGCGCTGCCGACGCTGACCGTGGGCAGCGTGGTCCCGAGCTCAGCCGGTTGATCAGGCCAGACCGCCGAACAGAATCAGAGCCCCGGCGACAGCGCCGACGAGCTGGGCGGCGATGTAGGCCGCGGCCTCGCGGGCCGGGAAGTGCCGGGTCAAGGTGAAGGCCAAGGTGACGGCCGGGTTGATGTGGGCGCCCGAGAGATGGCCCGTCGCGTAGACCATGACCATGATGATCAGGCCGAAGACCAGTCCGATTCCAACCGTCCCGAGCGCCCCGTCGTAGACGCTGTTGGCGACGATCGCACCGCAGCCCGCGAAGACCAGGGCGAAGGTGGCCAGGCCCTCCGCCAGCGCGCGGCGGGCGAGGTCAGGACGGGACGAGCTCATCCACCAGGGCGCGAACGCGCCGGTCGAGCTCGTCGCGGATCCGCCGGACGGCGTCGAGGTCCTTTCCGGCGGGGTCCTCCACGGCCCAGTCCTCGTAGCGCTTGCCCGGAAAGAACGGGCACTCGTCACCGCAGCCCATGGTCACGACCACGTCCGCGGCGCGGACGGCATCGGTCTCGAGCAGCTTCGGCAGCTCGGCGGAGATGTCGACGCCGACCTCGTCCATCGCCTCGACCGCGGCCGGGTTGACCTCCTCGGCCGGGTCCGAGCCTGCGCTGCGCACCCCGACGCGGTCGCCCGCCAGCTTCGTCATCAGCCCCGCCGCCATCTGGCTGCGACCGGCGTTGTGGACGCAAACGAAGAGCACCTGCGGTCGGGACTCGGGCACCTTGCGGCGCCAGCTTATTCGATTGACAAATATCTGTTCAATCGATATATGTAGATAGATGGCTGTCGATTTGGAGCTCGCACCGAAGACCAAGAGCCCGAACGGGGAGCCGTGTTGTGAGCCGGTCGTCTATCCCGACATCGAGCGCGCCCACGCGGAGCGCATGGCCGAGGTGGCCAAGGCCCTCGGCGATCCGGTTCGGATGCAGCTCGTCGACGTGCTTCGCAAGCACGCCGGCAAGGTCTGCGTCTGCGAGCTCGTCCCGCTCTTCGAGCTCTCTCAGCCAACCGTCTCTCACCATCTGAAGAAGTTGCGCGAGGCCGGGATCGTCGGCTCGGAGCGACAGGGCCTCTGGGCCTATTACTACGTCAAGCCCGAAGCACTGGAGGAGTTGAGCGCATGGCTGAGCTGAGGACCCTTCAAAACCAGGCCGAGCTCCGCGACAAGGTTCGTGAGCGCTACGCCAAGGCGGCCGTGTCCGCGGGCGAGGGCTCCGCCTCCTGCTGCGGCGACGCGGCGGTAATCACCGACGAGCAGAAGCAGCTCTTCGGCTCCGGACCTCTACGACGCCGGCGACCGCGACGTCCTGCCCGAGGCGGCCCAGCTGGCGAGCCTCGGCTGTGGCAATCCGACCGCGGTCGCGGAGCTTCACGGGGGCGAGACGGTCCTCGACCTGGGCTCCGGCGGCGGCATCGACGTTCTGCTCTCGGCGCGGCGTGTCGGGCCGACGGGCAAGGCCTACGGTCTGGACATGACCGACGAGATGCTCGAGCTCGCGCGCCAGAACCAGCGCGAGGCCGGGGTCGAGAACGTCGAGTTCGTCAAGGGAACGATCGAGGACGTCCCGCTGCCCGACGACTCGGTCGACGTGATCATCTGCAACTGCGTGATCAACCTCAGCGCGGACAAGCCCGCCGTCTTCGGCGAGGCGGCCAGGGTGCTGAGGCCGGGCGGTCGCTTCGCCGTCAGCGACGTCGTCGCGGACGAGGGCATGGACGAGGCCACTCGCAGCGACATGGAGCAGTGGACCGGCTGCATCGCCGGCGCCCTGACCCGCGACGACTACTCGCGCCAGCTCGCCGCGGCCGGCTTCGAGGCGGTCGAGATCCAGGAGACCCACCGCGTCCACGAGCACGCGGCCTCGGCCATCATCCGCGCCCGGCTCCCGACGTCGTGACCCAGGCCGAGATCCAGCTCTTCGATCCCCAGACCCTCTACCGGCGCTGGGAGGATTCGCAGTGGAATCCATTCGAGATCGATCTGGAGCGCGACAAGGAGCAGTGGGCCGGGCTGGCCAAGGCCGATCAGGAGCTCGTCTACTGGGTTCTGGCGCAGCTGATGGTGGCCGAGGAGCGGATCACCACCAAGTTCTCCGGCCTGGTCGGCGCCTACGGAGACGAGTCCGAGGCGACCTTCCTCTCAACCCAGCAGGTCGACGAGGCTCGGCATATGCAGTTCTACGCCCGCTTCCAGGACGAGGTCGTCGACTCGCCGGCGACGGTCTCCGCCCACGTCGAGCGGGCCAGGCACGAGGTCACCCCGGCCTTTCGCAAGCTCTTCGACGAGGCCCTGGTCGAGGCCCACGAGAAGCTGGTTGCCGCTCCGCAGGACCTGCCGGCGAAGGTCCGCTTCGTGACCATCTACCACCTGATCCTCGAGAGCACCCTCGGGCTGACCACGTTCCGCTTCGCCACCGAATACCTCAAACGCGAGGAGCTTCTGCCGGGCTTCGTCGACGGCTACTCCCACATCCACCACGACGAGACCCGCCACATCGGCTACGGCGTCTGGTTCCTGCGCGAGAGCGTCCGGGCAGCGCCCGAGGCCGCCGAGGCCGTCCGCGAGACTCTGCGCGATCTGCTCCCCTCGGTCGCCGAGGCCTTGGGCGGGGCCGGTGATGGCTCGGGTCCCGACATCGAGCGCCTCGGCGTCAGCACCGACGAGGTCAGGGAGTTCGCCCTCACCGGCCTGACCCGGCGCTTGGACATCATCGGCGTGCCGCTCAGCTCGCTATAGCGGCGGCGAAGAGCGCCGACTGGCTCATTTCGTTGCGCTATGTAGCGTTATGCGCCACTCGCGAGCCCGAAGAGCTCGAGCACGATCGGGCGAGCCTCCGCCGGCCCGGAGACCACGAGCGAGAGCTCGTCGCCCCGCTCGCTCAGGTCGAAGGTCAGGAACGGGCAGCACTCGCGCTCGGCGGCGATCAGTTCTCGCAGGGCGGGCTCGGCCGCACCCGCGAAGCGCAGCACCGCGCCGCGGTCGGTCGCTCGGGCGTCGAGCAGCGAAACGGCGACGAGCCGCCGCGCGGTTTCCCGGCGCTCGCGCTGCGCGGCCGCGCTCAGCGAGCACGCGATGGGGAGCTCGGTCATGGGTGTTACGTTGAACCTTGAACCCGGGTTCAAGTCAAGGGCGATGAGCGAAGCGGTGCTGACGATCGGGCAGGTTGCGGCCGAGGCCGGGGTCGCGAGCTCGGCGATCCGCTACTACGAGCGACGCGGCGTGCTGCCCCAGCCCGATCGGGTCGCCGGCCAGCGTCGCTACGGCCGCGAGACGGTCGAGCGCCTCGGAGATCATCGACACCGCCCAGCGGGCCGGGTTCTCGCTCGACGAGATCCGCGAGCTGCTCCAGGGGGCGGACGACGGCCGGGCGTCCGAGCGGCTGCGGGAGCTCGCGCGGCGCAAGCTGCCCGAGGTCGAGGCCCGGATCGACCGCGCCGAGGCGATGCGCCGCTGGCTCGAGGCCGCCCGCGATTGCGGCTGCGAGTCGCTCGACGCGTGCGCCCTGTTCCCCCCGGCTACGCCGCGCTGAGCCCGGCGGCGCGCAGGGCGTCGGCCCGCTCGGCGAACTCGCGCTTGCGGACCACGAGGCCGGCGCGGACGGTGCAGACGTCGTAGCTGAGCTGGTCGAACTCGATGCCACTGCCGCGGCCGGAGCCGCGATATCGAACCGCCACGATCACGTCGTCGCCAGCGTCGATGAACTCCTCCGGAATCGTCTCGAGCCGGTCGAACGAGCTCTCCCACCGTTCCCAGATCGCCCGCACCGCCTCGCGGCCGCACACCGGCGGCTCCTGAGTGACGTCGTAGACGACCTCCGGGTCGACGCACGCCAGCGAGCCGTCGTGGTCGCCGTGCACGTAGGCGTCGTAGAAGCGCCGCACGAGCTGCATGTTCGCCGCCGACATCGGCTCAGCGCAGGATCTCGACGAGCAGCACCCAGGCGTTGGCGACCGCGCCGACGAGCGCGCCCAGGATCCCGGCGGCGATCCAGTACAGGCCGCCGCCCCCCTCGGCGAGCACGCTGATCGCGCCGACGAGCAGTGGGACAACGGCGATCGCGATGACGAAGAGCCGGCCGATCACCCAGTGCCTCGGCGCCGATCCGGACGGCAGGCTGCGGATCGAGAGCCGCACGATCACGATCGCGAACAGCGCCGTGAGGCCGAGCAGCTCGGCGCCGAGCGCGCCGTGGTCCTGGCCGGGGATCAGCCCGACGATCGAGACGCAGACGGCCATCAGCAGCGTCAGGACCGTCGCCAGCGCCCGCTCGGGCAGGCCCTCCCCGGCGAGGATCCGGTCGATGTTGATCGAGACGGCGACGAACACCAGTCCTGCCAGCGCCGCCCCGGCGCCCGGCCGAGGCGACGAACAGGTCGGACCACTCGGAGGCGTCGTAGGCGGTCAAGGCGTGAGGCTCAGGCCGCGCTGCCGGCCTCGCGGCCGCAGACCGGACAGGCGTCGCTTCCCGGCACGCCGTCACCCCCGCACAGGGGGCAGACGCCGATCTCCTCGAGCACGCCCAGGAGCTCGCCCACGCGGCAGACGAGCAGCTTCTCCTCCTCGACCTCCACCCAGGTGCCGGCCGAGGCGGGGAAGACGACGTGGTCGCCGGGCTTCACCGGCATTGCGACGCCGGCGCCCTCCCACCAGTCGAGTCCGGGGCCGATCGCCAGCACGATCCCGTGCTGTGGCGGGGGCTCGTGGGTGCCGGCGGGCACCACGAGGCCGGAGCGGCGGACCCGGTCGGGCTCGAGCTCCTTGATGATCACGCGGTCGAAGATCGGGCGGAGCAGGTGCTTCATCGCGCGCTCCCATCGTAGGGTGCCTGCCGGTGCCAACGCTCTCGGTAGTCATCGTCGCCCACGAGTCCAGCGCCGCGCTCGCGCGGACGCTCCCGGCGCTCGTCGGCGAGTTGCGCGACGGCGACGAGCTGATCGTCGTCGACAACGCGTCGGCGGACGACGCCGTCGGCCACGGTAACGGGCCTGGCGCCCGACGCCACGGTGGTCGAGACCGGCGCCAACCTCGGCTTCGCCGCCGCCTGCAACCGCGGTGCAGCGATCGCCGCCGGCGAGCTGCTCTGCCTGCTGAACCCCGATGCGGTCCCGCAGCCCGGCTGGCGCGAGGCGATCGAGCTCCCGGCCACCGACGGGCGCGGCTGGTCCGCCTGGCAGGCGCTGGTCACGGCGGACGGCGGCCGGACGATCAACACCCGCGGCGGCGTCCTTCACTTCACCGGCATCGCCTGGGCGGGCGGCGCGGGCGAACCCCTCAACTCGAGTGGCGAGTGGCGAGTGGCGAGTGGCGAACCAGGCTTCATCTCCGGCGCCTGCCTGACGATCCCCCGCCAGCTCTACGTCGACCTCAACGGCCTGCCCGACCCGTTCTTCCTCTACCACGAGGACGTGGACCTCTCGTTGCGCGTCAGGCTCGCCGGCGGGACGATCGGGGTGGAGCCGCGGGCGCGCGTCGACCACGACTACGAGTTCGACAAGGGCGCGGCGAAGTGGCTGTATCTCGAGCGCAACCGGTGGGCGACCCTGATCCGCACCTACCCGGCGGCGCTGCTGGCGCTGCTGGCGCCGGGGTTGCTGGCGACCGAGCTCGCGCTGGTGGTGGTCGCGGCGGCCGGCGGCTGGCTGCCACAGAAGCTGCGCGCCTGGGCCGAGACGGCCGGGTGGCTGCCGCGCCTGCTCGGCGAGCGCCGCCGCATCCAGGCGACGCGCCGCATCGGCGCGGGAGAGTTCGCCGCCGCCCTCACGCCCGCCCTCGACTCGCCCTACCTCGGGCGCGCGGGCCGGTCGCGGGCGCTAGGTCTCGTCCTCGGCGCGTACTGGGCGCTCGTCCGGCGGCTGCTCGGCGGCGGCTGAGTCGCCGTTAGCGCTCGGCACCTCGCCGCGCGCGGCGCGCAGCTCCTGCTCGAGGCGGGCGCTCTCCTGGGCGAGGATCTTCGTCTCCTCGGAGAGCCGTGAGGTGGCGACGGAGAAGTTGAGGAGGAGCAGGAAGATGACCCCGAAGGCGAGGATGAAGATCGCGTTCGCGGGCTCCTTGATCCCCATCGCGTCGGCGAGCACGTCGAGGCCGTCGGACCAGATCGCGAGCACGAGCAGGATCACGGCCGCCGCCATCCACAGCAGCGCGTAGCGCTCGACCAAGCGCCGGCGCCGCACGAGCTCGAGGATGAGCCCGAAGATCGCCAGGGTCGCGATCAGGGCGATGATCTGCGCCTGGGTCTCGATCTGCGAGCCCCCGGTCGGTGCTCGCCTGCCGGGCCGGGCCGACGGTGAGGCCCGAGTAGCTGATCTGGTTGAGCGCGTCGCCGCCGCCGCTGGGGATCACGGTCGTCTGCTCGACTCCGGCCCCGCGCAGGATGTTGTGCTGGGCGATCATCGTGTCGCCGTTTTCGAGCAGGTAGGTGCCCGGCGGGATCTCGATCGTGTCGCCGGGGCCGGCCTCGAGGATCGTCTCCCCGAGCGAGCCCGGGCCCTCCTCCTCGCTGGTCACGTGCAGCGTGGCGGCGGACGCGCGTGGCGCAGCAGCAGAGCAGCGAAGCGACCAGGGCGAGCGCGAGGATTCGCAGGCGCATGGCTCAGACCTCCACGGCGGAGCCCACGCCGGGCTCCTCCTCGCCGGTCGCCTCGACCGGGGTGGGGCGGCGGCGGAAGAGGCCAACGAAGAGCGCGAGCAGGACCTTGACCATGTAGTAGGCGCTGCGCGGGTAGTCGATCGAGCTGTCGCCGAAACCGCGCGCGTTCATCTTCACGTGCACCTCGTGGATGCGCAGGTGGTGCGCGTGGAGCATGAGCAGCGCCTCGACCTCGGGGTAGTCGTGCGGGTAGTCGCGGGCGAACAGCTCGATCCCGCGCCGGTTGGTCATCCGAAAGCCGGAGGTGGGGTCGGTGATCTTCTTCCGCGTGAGCGCGGTGAGGACGATCGAAAAGATCATGTTCCCGGCGCGCCGGCCGAGCGGCACCTTGTAGCCGGGGTCCCCACGGAAGCGGCTGCCGTAGACCATGTCGGCCTTGCCGCCGGTCTGCAGCTTCCTGAGCATCTTCGGCAGGTACTCGGGCTTGTGCTGGCCGTCGCCGTCGACCTGGACGGCGACGTCGTAGTCGTTGCGCAGCGCGTATTTGTAGCCCGACTGCACCGCCCCGCCGATACCGAGGTTGTAGGGGTGGCGGATCACGATGGCGCCCTCGGACTCGGCGTGCATCGCGGTCGCGTCCGTGGAACCGTCGTCGACGACGATCACGTCGAAGCCGGGCGCCTCGCGATGGATGTCGCGGACGACGCGGGCGACCATCTCGCCCTCGTTGTAGGCGGGGACGATCGCCAGCTTGCGCAGCTTGCGGTCGGTTCTAGGCATGAGGCGGGATCGCTCAGGGTAGAGCCGAAAGATCGGCTGCGCGGGGAGGGTCGGCAGGTCGGGGCCAGTAATCGCATGGGATGCCGAGCCGCCGCGAGGCCCACAGGGAGATCCACGACCGCAAGGAGGAGGAGCTCGAGTTCGGGCGCGTGCTCGCGTTCACGGACGGCGTCTTTGCGATTGCGATCACGCTGCTGGTGCTGGCGCTCGACGTGCCGCCGAACGTCGACGATCTCAGCGCGGCGCTGAGCGACCGCAGCTCGGACTTCGTCGCGTACGGGTTCAGCTTCGCCGTGCTCGGCTCGATCTGGCTCGCGCATCACCGCTTCTACACGCTCGTGGCGCGCTTCGACGGCCGCCTGATCGTGCTCAACCTCGTCTACCTCGCGCTGGTCGCACTCGTGCCGTTCAGCGCCGAGCTGCTCGGGCACTATTCGAATACGACCGAGGCGGTGATCGTCTACGCGGTCAACCTGGCCGGCATCAGCCTCGCGTTCACGGCGCAGGTCTTCCACTCCTTTCGCAAGGGGCTGGTGAAGGAGGACGCGCGCCCCATGAGACGGCGCTACGTCGGGCCGGCGTCCTTCGTCGTCAGCGGGACGTTCCTGCTCTCGATCCCGCTCGCGTTCGTCGATCCCAGGATCTGCCCGATCCTCTGGATCGGGCTGCTCGTGCTCGGGGGCCGGGTGATGGACGCGATCGGCGATCGTTACTGATCGTCGTCGCGGTTGGCGAGGATCTGGTCGCGCTCGGCGAGCCGGTTCGCCCGCCGCAACTCGGCCTCGCGCTGGCGACGCTGCTCGTCCGGCGACTCGGCGATCACGCCCGGGACGGGCGTGGGGCGCCCGTCGTCGTCGAGCGCGACCATGGTCACGTAGGCGGTTGAGGTGTGACGGCGCGCGCCGGTGCGCGCGTCCTCGGCGACGACCCGCACGCCGATCTCCATCGACGTCCGCCAGGCGGCGTTGACGGTCGCGAGGCACATGAGCAACTCGCCGATGGCAACCGGCTCGACGAACGTCACCCGGTCGACCCCTGCGGTGACCACGCGCTGGCCGCAGTGTCGGATGGCGGCGATCGCGGCCGCCTCGTCGCAGACCTTCATCACCACGCCGCCGTGCACGAAGCCGGCCGCGTTCGCGTCCTGCACTCCCATCCAGCGGATCAGCTCCGAGCACGACGCGGCGACCGGGCGCGGCGCCGGCGCGCCGGTCACGGGCTCGTGGTGGTGCTGCTCGCGGTGGAGCTGGTCGAGGTCGTGCTCGTGGTGCTCGTCGTGTCGGAGGACGAGCTGGAGCTCTCGGTGGAGGCGGCGGACGCGACCGCCGAGGTCGCGGCCCGGGTGGCGGCGTCGAGCGCTTCGGCGGGCTTGTCGCCGAGCTCGCCGCGCAGCACCACCAGGTGCTCGGCCTCGCAGCCGGCGATCTCGGCACCCGTGGTGGAGAGGTCCTCGCTGTCGAGTCCCTGCGCCGCGCCGAGATAGAGGTCGAGCTGCTCGCGCTCGAGCTTCTCGAGGTAGTCCAGGTACTCCTTCGTGCTCTTCAGCCCGTCCAGCCCGGAGAGCAGGTCCTTGAGGTCGCTGGCGGTCGCGTCGTCGAGTCCCTCCACCCCGTCGAAGACGGCGGTGTCCGACGGCGAGTCGGGCGCGTCCGGCGGGTCGGAGCCGAGCTCGTCGAGCGCGCTGCGCAGCGCGGTCGCGTGGGCCTGCTCCTGGTCGCGGAAGCGGTTCGAGCGTGCTCTTCAGCTTCGCCTCGACCCCGTTGGCGTCGGCGGCGGTCGAGTAGGCGAGCGCGGCGATCTGCTCGAGGCCGATCGCGTGCACGAGGAAGTCGCGCAGGTCGTCGTCGTTGGTCGACTGGGCGAGCGCCAGGGCCGGGCGCAGGGCGCCGGCGGCGGCCAGTGCGCCCGCGGCGAGCGACGCGCGGCGGAGCGCGTCGCGGCGGGTCTGGGCGGCGGCGCTCACTGGGAGTCCGTGCTGGTCGAAGTGGTCGATGTGGTCGACGTCGTGGATGTCGTCGAGGTGGCCTCGGCCACGAACGGCTTCCCGGTGGTCCCGGTGACGAACGCGGCCGGGACCTGGTCGGCGCCGAAGAGGCCGCGGATCGCCGCCAGCTCCGCGGCCACCTGGGCGAGGAAGCCGGCGTTCGTGGCGCGCAGATCGGTTGTCGCCAGCAGCCGGGCGCCCTGGCGGTAGGCCGCGATCGCGGGGTTCGCGCTCGCCGTGATCGCGTCGAGCGTGCTGCCGCCGCCGGTCGGCCCGCCGCCGGTGGGCTGGCTCGCGCCGAGCTTGGTGAGCTCCTGCTGGCGCTTGGTGGAGGCGGCCTTGCAGCTCGACACGACCTGGGCGCCGTCGCCCGAGAACTGCGGGCCGGAGAGGGAGTCGTAGGTGGAGCCGAGGGCCGCCTCGGCCTCGAGCGCGGCGTCGAGAAGCTCGGGGTCGCTGGCGTCGGCGCGCGGATCGGCCGCGCCGCCGCAGCCGGCGAGGACGGCGGCACTGGTTCCGCCCAGGGCGAAGAGGCCGCGACGCGAGACGGTCAGCATGGCGCCACCCTATCGATGGCCGATGCCCGACGAACGCGCCGAAGCCCCCGCGATCGAGCACCTCTCCGAGCGCGTGACCGCCTGTAAGCGGTGTCCGCGGCTGGTCGCCTGGCGCGAGGAGGCGGCCGCCGACCCGCCGCGGCGCTACCGGGGCGAGGCGTACTGGGCGCGGCCGGTGCCCGGCTTCGGCGACCCGGCGGCGCGGCTGGTCGATCGTCGGGCTGGCCCCGGCGGCGCACGGCGCCAATCGGACCGGGCGCATGTTCACCGGCGACCGGTCGGGCGACTGGCTCTACGGGGCGCTGCACCGGGCCGGGTACGCGACCAGGGCGAGCTCCGAGCACCGCGAGCGACGGGCTCGAGCTGCGCGACGCCTACATCACCGCCGTCGTCCGCTGCGCGCCGCCCGCGAACCGGCCGACGACGGCCGAGCGCGACGAGTGCCTGCCGTGGCTCGAGGAGGAGCTGGGGCTGCTGGAGCGGGCGCGGGCGCTGCTGGCGCTGGGCTCGTTCGCCTGGGACGGGGCGCTGCGCGCCCTGCGCGCGCTCGGGCACGCCACGCCGCGGCCGCGGCCGCGCTTCGGGCACGGCGCCGAGGCCGAGATCGGGCCCTTCCGGCTCGTCGGCAGCTTCCACCCGTCCCAGCAGAACACGTTCACCGGCAAGCTCACCGCGGAGATGCTCGACGCGGCGATCGCGCGGGCCGGAGCGCTTTCACGCGAATCGGCTGTGTAGCTGGACTCAGCCTGGATACTTGGGGCGGCGATGTTCCCGGTCAACGTCCCCAACGTCCTCACGCTCGCTCCGCATCCTGGCGGTGCCGGTGCTGGTCGTCGCGCTGCTGGACGAGACGCCCGACGGCGACGTGATCGCCGCGATCGTGTTCGCGCTCGCGGCGCTCACCGACGGGCTCGACGGCTACATCGCGCGCCGGCGCAAGCAGGTGACGACGTTCGGCAAGCTGATGGACCCGCTCGCCGACAAGCTGCTGGTGATCGCGGCGCTGATCTCGCTGGTCTCGCTCGACCGGCTCGCGGCCTGGGTCGCGATGGTGATCATCGCGCGCGAGCTCGCCGTGACCGGGCTGCGCAGCGTCGCCGCCGAGCGCGGCGTGGTGATCGCCGCGAGCTGGATGGGCAAGGTGAAGACGGCCCTGCAGATCGCGGCGATCTTCTGCCTGATCGCGTTCGACCCCGCGCCCACCTGGGTCGACGTGCTGCTCTACCTCGCGGTCGCGGTGACCGTGATCTCGGGCGCTCGACTACTTCTTCGGGCTGCGCAAGCGCCTCGCCGAGCACGAGCGCCGACGCGACCGCTCGCCCGAGCCGGTTACCTGAGGCCGCCTACTCGGGCTCGTTGGCGGAGGGCGCCTCGAGCCACTCGCGGCTGGTGAGGTGGCGGCGCGAGTGCTCGCCGTGCTCGAGCTCGGCGAGGATCTCGGCGAGCATGCCGGAGCGCTCGGCGACCACCGAGTGGCGGTGGATCGTCTCGAGGTTCTCCTGGCGGGCGAGGACGAAGCCGTCGTCGCCGAGGCCGGGGTAGGCGTCGGCGACGCGGCGGATCATCTCGCGCACGACGTCCTCGACGAAGCGGGGGTTGCGGTGCGCCTTCTCGACCACGGCCGCCTCGTCGGAGCGCTTCATCAGCTCGTAGATCTCCGAGCTCATCGAGGCCTCGACGATGTGCAGCAGGTCGCGGGCGTCGATCGGCAGGTCGACTCCCTCCGGGCGGCCGATGTGAAGCGAGCCGATCCCGCGCTGGTTGTGGGTGGCGACGGGGACGGCCTCGAAGACGCGCTCGATCTCGTCGTCGTCGAAGCCGTCGGCGGCCAGGCGCTCGCGGGCGCGGCCGGACGAGCAGCTCCTGCGCGCAGGGGCAGGCGGTCATGCCCTGGGCCTCGACCCCGGTGAGCGTGCGCGTGCCGCGCTCGGAGGCGACCGCGGTGCCGAAGAGGGTGTAGATCTCCTGCGTGCGCAGGCCCGGAGACCGGCGTGGGGACGGTCTCGGGGTAGCGGGCGGCGATCGTGACCTCGGCGCGCAGGCCGCGCTGGCGCTCGCGCACCTGGTCGGCGATGTGGCCCGCGAGCTCCTCGGCGCGCAGGGTCTCGCCGAGGATGACTTCGTCGATCGCCTCGTTCACGACCTCCTCGAAGCGGGACATGTGCACGCCCGCCTGGCTGCGGGTTGAGGTCGACGAAGCACTCGAGCTCGGCGAAGTAGAGGCTGCCCGCGCTCGTCCGCCGACCCGCTGCGGGGCGGTGACGTGAATCACCTTCTCGACCCCGCGCACGCCGACGCGGGTGAGGCTGACCTCGGTGGCTGGACGGCCCGCCTGTACGTCGGGCGTAACCGTTGTCTGGCTTGTGGCCATCTGTACAGGTTACGGCCCGGTGCCTCTCAGCCGTGCCTATAATCCCGGCGGCGTCCGGCGGTGGAGTGGGGCGTAGCGCCCATATTCGAGAGGACGGGCGATTGGCTGAGAAGGCGGACGTCCTTCTCGGGGAGGACGAGTCACATTCGGATGCGAATGGGGGTCCACTGGACGGCGGGGAAGCTCCGCTGCCCGACTCCGAGGAGCTCCGGAGCCTGATCGCGCAGGGGCGCGAGCGCGGCTACCTGACCTTCGAGGAGATCTCGCAGACGCTCGAGGAGGTCGAGGTCACCAAGGAGCAGGTCCAGGGCCTGCACGCGTACCTGATCGAGCACGGCGTCGACGTGATCGCGGCCGACGGGCTCACCGCCTACAAGGAGGGCAAGGGCGAGACGGCGGCCCCCGACCAGTCCAAGAAGGCCGAGCTCGACCTCACGGTCGAGCCGAGCCTCGACTCGCTGCGCCTGTACCTGCGCTCGATCGGGCGGGTCGAGCTGCTCACCGCCGATCAGGAGATCGAGCTCGCCAAGCGGATCGAGAAGGGCGACATGGACGCCAAGCGCCACATGGTCGAGGCGAACCTGCGGCTGGTGGTCTCGATCGCGAAGGGGTATCTCGGGCGCGGCCTGAGCTTCCTCGACCTGATCCAGGAGGGTTCGCTCGGGCTGATCAGGGCGGTGGAGAAGTTCGACTACCGCCGCGGCTACAAGTTCTCCACCTACGCGACCTGGTGGATTCGCCAGGCGGTGACGCGGGCGATCGCCGACAAGGCGCGCACGATCCGGATCCCGGTGCACATGGTCGAGAAGCTCAACCGGGTCACCCACGTCGAGCGCCAGCTCGTGCAGCGCCTCGGGCGCGAGCCCGAGCCGGGCGAGATCGCGGCCGAGCTGGACATCACCGTCCGCGAGGTGCGCGACATCCTCCGGGTCGCCCAGATGCCGATCTCGCTGGAGAAGCCGATCGGCGACGAGGAGGAGTCCGAGCTCGGCGACTTCGTCGCGGACGATCAGACCGAGGAGCCGTTCGAGGCGGCGACCGAGAACCTGCAGCGCGAGGACATCCAGAAGGCCCTCGACGCGCTGCCCGAGCGCGAGCGCCAGGTGATCGAGCTCCGCTACGGGCTGCGCGGCCACGAGCCGCTGACGCTCGAGGAGGTCGGGCGCGCGTTCGGCGTCACGCGCGAGCGGATCCGCCAGATCGAGAACAACACGCTGAAGAAGCTCAAGCAGCTGCCCGAAGCGCAGCGGCTGCGCGAGCTGGCGTAGCCTGAGCTCGTAGTAAGCGAGCGGCCCGGCGGGTGCTCGAGGCGCCCGGCGCGGGCGATTCGAGAAAAGGGAGGTCCTGATGTCAGGACGCATCCGCGCACATCTGCGCACGCACGTGATCGGCTACGTGGCGCTGTTCGTCGCCCTCAGCGGAACGGCGTACGCAGCGAACACGGTCGGCTCACAGGACATCATCAACGGGGAGGTGAAATCCGTCGACATCGGCAACACCGAGGTGAAATCGGCGGACATCGGCACCGGCGAGGTGATGAATCAGGACATCGCCGACGACGCGGTCGACCGGTTGGCGATCGCAGACGACGCCGTGCATACGGCGGAGATCGGCAACGACCAGGTGCGAAGCGCCGACGTGCTCGACGGCGGCCTCACCGGCGCCGACCTCGCAGCCGGGACGGTGACGCCGGACAAGCTGGCGACGACCGCGGCCGCGAAGGTGTTCAACCTCGCGTCGGAGACGACGACGACGAACCTGACCGCCACGTTGCACGCGGATCGCGAGTTCTTCGACACCGTCGGCATGCACGACGCGACCGCGAACACGTCGGACGTCGTGATCCCGACCCACGGGATCTACATGTTCACGGCGGCCGTGGAGTGGGACCCGAGCGGGTTTGGGTTCAGGCGGATCCAGGTCCGGGTCGATGGCGCCATCGTGGCGGAGGACGCTGGCCCGGCTGTGGCGGGCGGGCAAATGACCCAGAACGTGAGCGGGATCGAGGAGCTGACCGCGGGGCAGATCGTGACGGTGGCCGCCGCGCAGGGCAGCGGCGGGAATCTCGACGCGCGGTTGGCGCCATTCTCGATCACGTTCGTCGGCCCCGCCTAGGGCCGCGGGCGCGGCTCAGCCGCAGGCCCGGCCGGAGCACGAGCGCAGCTTGCCGAGGAGGCCGGCGAGCTGCGCCTGCTTGGCCGACGGGGTGTGGACGGCGGGGTCCACCGCGATGCTGCGCAGCTCGTAGGGGTCCTTCTTCAGGTCGTACATCTCGTACTCGGGGCGGTCGCAGGCGCCGGTCTCGGGGTTGACCCGGTTGTGCTCGATGTAGACGTAGCGCTTCGTGCGCACGCCGTCGTAGAAGTTGCGCAGGCCGCGCTCGGGAAGCTGGCCGCAGGTGCGGTTCTGGCCGATCTGGAAGAGCAGGGCGCGCCCCTTCGACCAGGAGGGCTTGTGGCCGCGCAGGAGGGGAACCAGCGAGCGGCCGTCGAGGGTGCGGCAGTCGCCCTGCGCCGTGCAGGGGGAGGCTCCGGCCAGGTCGAGGACGGTCGCGGTGAGGTCGAGGTTGTTGACCAGGGAGCCGACCGTCGAGGGCGGGCCCTTGCGGGGCTCGAGCGCGGGGGGCATCCGGGCGACGAGCGGCACCCGCAGCGCCTCCTCGTACGGGTAGACCTTGTTGAGGAAGACGCGGTGCTCGCCGAAGAGGTAGCCGTTGTCGGAGGTGACGAAGATCGCCGTGTTGTCGAGGTCGCCCTGCTGGCGGAGCTGCCGGACGATCTGGGCGACGCCGTCGTCGACGGTCGAGAGCGCCGGCGTTCGAGCAGCGCCAGCCGAGCTTCAGGCCGTGGCGCTTGCGGTGGCCGAGTGGAGGTCGGGTGCGGATCCAGTCCGGCTTGTCGGAGACGTTGCGCTCGTCGAACGAGGGCGGCTTGGGAAGCGGCGCGTCGCTCCACTTGCCCAGCTTGCCGCCGTCGGGGATCGGCAGGCCGCCGATGCCGCACGGGCCCGGGCCGGTGGTCTGGGCGGCGTGGGGTGCGACGTGGGCGAGCATCAGGAAGAACGGGCGCGGGTCGGACTTCGCCTGGCGGATGAAGTCGAGCGCGTGGTGGTTCATCACCCGGGTCGTGTAGCCCGGCTTGGCCGAGCCCTCGACGACCGGGGTGCCGTTGTCGCTGAAGGTGGCGCCGTTGTACATCGTCGGGGCGCCGACGTAGCCGAACCAGTCGTCGAGGCCCGGAGGGGCGTCCAGGCCGCCGTCGGTCTGCCAGTCGCCGCCGGGTGGGGTGGCGCGGTCGTAGTTGAGGAGGTAGCGCCCGATGTGGCCGGTGCGATAGCCCGCGGCCTGGAGCCAGGGGTAGATGATCGAGGTCTTGTCGATCAGGGCGGCGTAGCCCGGCTCGTTGTCGAAGACGCCGGAGTTGTGCGGGTACTCGCCGGTGAGGAAGCCCGCGCGCGAGGGACAGCAGAGCGGGGAGGAGACGATGCTCTGGTCGAAGGTGGTGCCGTGTCCCGCGATCGCCTTCATCGTCTTCGGCATCGTGTCGCCGGTCATCTCGCTGACCGTCTGATCGTCGGTGAGCACGATGATCACGTTCGGGCGGTTCGCGGCCGCAGCCCCGGCGGCGGAGGAGGCGTCTCCGGACGCACCGAGCACGAGGGCGGTGAGCGCCGTGAGCGCGATCAGGGGCACGAGGGCGCGGGTCACAGTAGAAGTGAGCACGTCCGGCCGGACGGAGTTTCGGCGGACCCTGAGCGGGAAGGTTCAGGTTGCCGCCCGAGTGGCGGCCCAATAGCGATTGAAAGGACACCGAAAATGCCGGACAACGTCGACGAGGCGAAGGGCAGGGTCAAGGAAGCCGCTGGCGACCTGACCGACGACCAGAGCCTCAAGAACGAGGGCAAGGTCGACAAGGCCACGGGCTCGATCAAGGACAAGGTCGGCGACGCCGCCGACAAGGTCAAGGACGCGGTCAACCCGAAGGATTAGGCGACTGGCCCCGGCGCTCAGCGCCGGGGAGGCGGACGGGACGGCGCCCCAGTGGCGCCGTTCTCGTTTGTGGGGGCGGGTTTCAGTCCTCGCGCGCGTACGGGTTGTACGTGGGGTCCTGCTCGACCTGCTCTACTGGGTCGGCCGCGTCGCGCGAGGCGAGCGGGCCGATCCGCCCGCTCGCGAACAGCGCCGCGAGCACGCCGTCGGCCAGCCCGACCGCGACCAGCGCGAACAGCGCGGGGGTGACGACGAAGCCGAGCGCGATCCCGGCGACGACCATGATCGACGCCGAGAGGTAGAGGAACCCGGCCAGCCGCCGCGCCTGCCAGGCCGGGTCCGCTCCGCCTTGGGACACCGGCTCGGCCATCCGTCGGAGCGTAGTCGGGTCGGTCCGGTGGCCTCGCATCGCGGCGGCGAATGAGTCGTCACATTCCGTGCGTCACTCGCGCGTCGCGCGAACATATGTTTGTGAGATGCGAGAGCGCATGATCAACCGCCGCCAGCAGGGCGATCTCGGCGAGGCGTCCGCGATCGAGTGGTTGTCGCGTCAGGGCGCGACCGTCTCCATCCCCCTAGGCCACAGCCCCGACTACGACCTGATCGCCGAGCTAGGAGGCCAGCTGCTGCGCGTGCAAGTGAAGACTTCGACGTGTCTCTATGAGGGTCCAAGCGGGATTCGCCGCTGGTCAGTCAATGTGTGCACCAACGGTGGCAACAGGAGCTGGACGGGGACGGTCAAGCTGCTCGATCCGACGACGGTCGACTACCTGTTCGCGCTCGTCGGAGATGGGCGGCGCTGGTTCATTCCGGCCGACCACATCGAAGCCTCGAGGGCCCTCAGGCTGGGCGGTCGCAAGTACTCGGAGTTCGAGATTGATCACGGTCAGCCGATCACTCAAATCGTCTACGGCGATGCCAGCGAGGCGTCTAAACTCGGCGCGCCGGGGGAGTGCCCGAGCGGTCAAAGGGAGCACGCTGTAAACGTGCCGGCCATGCCTACACAGGTTCGAATCCTGTCTCCCCCATCACCCGGTACCAGGCGGATCGAGCGGCCCAAATACGAGCGGAGGCCCGCTCGAAACGGTCAGACGATCCTCGGCGCGAAGCGCCGCCTCGGCATCCCGGTTGGACCCTGTTCGGAAGCGGGTCTCAGCATCGGTGACCGGATGCGAGTGGTCGCAGACGGTCCCGGCCGTGTGGTCCTCGAGCGCATCGAACCGGAGCCTCAGCTACCGGTCAGTGGTGCTTCTTCGCCTTCTTGACCTTCGCGTTGCGCTTGACCTTCGCCGTCTTGCCCTCTTCGCCGACGACGATCAGCTTGACCTTGTACTTGCCCGCCTTGCGGTAGCGGTGCTTGACGTTGAACTTGCCCTCGGAGTTCAGCTTGACGTTCTTCTTCTTGTGATCGCCGAACTTGAGCGTCGCCTTCGAGATGCCGGCGTCGTCCGTCGCGCTGCCCTTGATCTTCGACTTCTTGCCGAGCTTGACCGGCTTGATCTTCTTCAGCTTCGCGCTCGGGCTCGTCTCGTTCGGCGGCGGGTTCGACGCCGGCGGCAGCTCGAGCGAGTACGCGCCGCGCCCGTGCGTGGCGGCCAGGAGCACCCGGTGGTCGGGCGCGATCGTCAGGCCGTAGGTCGCCACGTGCGGCAGCCCGCCGGACGCCCGCGTTGATCCACTGGGTGGCCCCGGTGGGCAGCTCCAGCACGCCGAAGTCCGTCGCGGCGAACAGCGACCCGGTGCCCGGGTCCTCGACCAGGGCGGTGATCGGCTGGTCGCCGAGGTTGAACGACCGGTCCTGGAACGTTGCGGTGTGCGCGTTCGGGTCGTAGTTCACCTCGAACACGTGCCCCGGCGTGTCAGGCGTGTAGGCGTTGTAGCCGGTGTAGGAGATCCAGGCGTGGTTCGGGTCGTTCGGGTCGATCGCGATCCCGGTCACGAAGCGGCCCGGGGTCTGCGGCGTGTCGATCCGGTGGAACGACACCGAGCCCGGCACGTCGTCGGCGTTGGAGGTCACGAACACCCGGCCGGTCCGGGTCGCGGCCCAGAGCGTCCCGTCGTCCGACGCCGCGTCCGCTCGACCGCCACCACGTAATCGCCCGCGCGGTCGGTGCCGAACTGCCTGCCGGTCAGGTTGGCGCCGATCGGCCGCCAGTCGCCGCACGGCTCGGTGCGGAACGGATCCAGCGCGTACGCCAGGCACCCGTTGTCGGTCAGCGCCTGCTCGTCCCCGCCGTTGTCATCGGTCCGCCAGACGTGGCCCATGCCCGTGAACAGGCGCCCGGGCGTCGTCGGATCGACCTCGAACGGCGTGTAGAACGACCGCGCTCTCCGCGCTCAGCTGCAGCGGGTCGTAGGTCGCCAGCCAGGTCTTCGGATCGTCCGCCGTGGAAGTTGACCTCGGGCGTCGCGTCGTAGTAGTTGTGGTAGCGGATCGGCCCGCCGGTGGGGTCGAACCCGGACTGGCCGCCGTCGCCGCCCACGCTCTCGAACCACCGGTTGGCCTCCGAGCGCGAGGTGTCGTACGACCAGGTCCCGTTGTCCTGCGTGCCGCCGAAGATCCGCGCGCTCGGATCGGTCGGGTCGGCCGACAGCGACTGGAACTGGATCGTGCGCAGCCCGTCGTTGATCGGCGTCACGTGGTTCGGAACGGCCTTGAGCAGCATCTGGCAGAAGTGCCACGTCGTCGGGGCCGCATCGGGTCCTCGGTCGCGTCGCCGTTGTAGTCCCAGGTCCGGTGCGCGCACGAGGCCGACTGGTCCTGGGTCGTCGACGTGTCGATCCGCGCCACGCCGCCGTCGCCGCCGATGAAGGCCGTGTCGCCGTTGTTCGCGAACACCGCCGCCCGCAGGTCGGGGTGGATCCCCTCGGCCACGTCCCAGTCGTTGTTCGGGTCGCCGAGCACCGCGGTCATGTCGCGCCAGCGGGCCGCCGCCACGTTGCCGCCCGCGTTCGTCGAGCGCACCAGCGCCCGCCCGTTCGACCGCGGCGGCACGCCGAGCCCGAACGCGGTCGTAGACCTTGAGCTCGTCGTAGTTCATCGAGCCCACGTACCAGACCGTCCCCGGCCCCGAGCCCGGCGGGTGGGCGACCAGGCTGTCGTAGCTGCACTGGCCGTTCTGGCAGTAGTTGTAGACGCCGAACCCGGGGTCGGCCGCATCGGAGCTCGAGAGCTCGGTCCACCCCTGCGCCGTATTGAAGTCGTCGCCCATCGGGTCGCTCGCCGGCAGGTGCCCGTCGGGATCGCCCACGATCGCGTTCGCGTCGTCGTTGCGCCACGCCCGCGGCGCCGGGGTCGCATCGTCGCCGTCGACGCGCCCAGTCGTCGGACGCGTCGCCGACGAAGATCCTCGTCTTCGCGCCGAGGTCGACGAAGTCGAACTCGGTCTCGTCCCCGGTCGAGTCGCCGATGAACTCGTTCGGATCGGTGAAGTCGTTCTGGTTCATCGTGTGGAAGACCTGCCGCCAGGTCGGGTCGGCGCCCGACTGGTTGGCCCGCCACAGCCCGTAGCCGAACACCGCCGCGTACAGCTGGTCCGGGTGGTTCGGGTCGATGAGCAGCTTCGAGACCCCGCCGGCGAAGAAGTCGACCCCGGTGGCCGGCGGCGTCGGGTCCGGCAGCGCCTTGTCGGAGAGGTCCTGCTCGAGCTGGAAGCTGTCTGCCGCCGTCGGTCGACCGGTAGACGCCCAGCGTCGGCGCGTCCGGCGGCGTCCGGCGGCCGCCGTTCACCGAGGACGAGCCGTGCCGCGCGAGCGCCGTGCCGATGTAGATCGTGTCGGGGTCGTTCGGGTCGACGGCGATCGCCGCCGATCGCGCGGTTCGTCGCCACCGCCGCGCTGCCCGGGAACCAGCGACCACGAGTTGCCGAAGTCGGTCGACTTGAACAGGCCCGAGCCCGGCCTCGGAGTCGCTCGAGCCGTTCGGCTCGCCTGAGCCGGCGTAGAGGACGTCGTTGGCGGCGTCGTAGTAGATCGACCCGAACGCCGTCGTCGGCAGGTCGTTCGGCGGCGCCTGCCACTGGACGTGGTCGGCGAGCGCGTCGTCGGTGTGTCCACACGCCGCCGCCCGCCGACGGCGACCGCCAGCCGGCAGTCGCCGGGCGCGCAGGCGGGGTCGATCGCCATCGAGGTCACCCGGCCCGTCTCCTGCGTCGCGGGCCCCGTCAGCGTGTCGGGATCGAAGAACTGCGAGGCCTCGCCGGCCACGTTCGGGCGTGAACGGGCCGAGCTCCTTCCACGACGCGGTCGCCGCGGCCTGCAGCGACGCACCGCTCCGCCGCCGCGCGATGCGAGAGGCGCGACGGGATGCCGCTTGAAGGCCTTGCAGCGTCTTCTCGGCGCGCTGGTCGTCGACGTAGGCCCGCGGATAGGCCCGGTCGGCCACGGCCTGTGCCGCCGGCGAGGTCGGGCCGCCGCGCTCGGCCTCGCCGCTCGACGGCTCCTCGCCCTGGGGCTCGAACACCGCGGCGCGCTTCTCGATCCCCTCCTTGGCGACCTCGCGCAGCGCGTTCTCGGCGAACTGGCCGCTCGCCCGTCGCCCTCTTCGCCGAGGTCGGCCTGCCTCTGGCCTCCGTCTCGCCGGCTCCGACTCGGACTCAGACGCGGCGTTGACGACGATCGCGACCGCGCCGCCAGCGAGCACCAGCACGACGACCCCGAGCGCGATGCGCGACGGGGTCGACGACGCCGAAGCCCCCCAGCCAGGCTCGACAACCACTCTCTCACCGGCGGGCAACCTAGCACCGGGATCGAGCCGCACAAGATGCATACGACACCTACCTTTCATGAAGGCGTCGGTTCGCGCGGGCTATTCCGCGCTGTGGTACACCAGCCGCGAGAGCACCACCTGCGAGCGCGTCCGCTCGACCAGGCCGTCGCGCTGCAGATCGATGATCAGCCGCTCGAGGTCCGCGTTGTCCGCGGTCCGCACGCGCGCGATCGCGTCGGCCTCCCCGGTGACGCTCCACGCGTCGACCACCTCCGGGTAGTCGCGCAGCGCCGCCGCGACCTCGGCGAGCGTCGTCCCGGCGCGGCAGAAGAGCTCGACCAGCGCCTCGGTGTTCCAGCCGAGCGCCGCGTGGTCGACCACCGCGGTGTAGCCGCGCAGCGCCCCGAGGCGCGCAGCCGGTCGACTCGCCGCTTGACCGACGGCGCCGTCAGGTTCACCCGGCGGGCGATGTCGTCGTAGGTGCGCCGCCCGTCCTCCATCAGCAGCGACAAGAATCCTGCGATCAGTAGCGTCCATACGCAGGATTATTGCGCACATAGGCGCATTGATCGCCATTGACGCGCCTCAATGCTCCCTCTACCGTTCTGAATCGTGACGGCCACGACCGAAAACCCCAGCCTGCCCGCGCCCGCGAAGCTCGCGCGCGTCGTCTTCGACGAGTCGCATTCGCGAGGCGTGGACCATCCGCCCCGAGCTCGCCGCCGAGATGCAGCCCTCGCACCCGGGCGACTCCTCGCTCGCCCGCGCCGCGGCGGCGCTGGCCGAGCCGCGAGTTCGAGGTCGCCGCGCACACCGACGGTCCGCTCGACGCCGGCGGCGCTCGCCGAGGCCGACGTGCTCGTCATCGCCCACCCCTCGGACCCGAAGTGGGAGGCGACCGTCAACGGCGGCTCGCCGCTGCTCGAGCGCGGCCGAGATCGACGCGATCGAGGCCTTCGTCCGCGACGGCGGCGGGCTGATCGTGCTCGGCGAGACCGAGGAGGACAAGTACGGGGCCAACCTCAACGACCTCCTCGCGCCGGTTCGACCTCGCGATCGACAACGCCACGGTCCAGGACTACGTCCACCACTACAACGACGCGCCCTCGTGGGTGCTCGCCGCGCTCGGCGACTAGCTCGACGGCGCGCCCCGGCCGGACGCCGACGTGCTCGCCGGCGTCGACGCCGCCTGCTTCTACCGCGCCGGCGCGCTCACGCGCCGCCAACGGCGCCCGCGTCATCGCCCGCGCCCACCCGAGCGCGTCGATCCCGGGCGCGCCGCTCGCCGCGGTCGTCGAGCACGGCGCCGGCCGCGTCGTCGTCACCGCCGACTCCGACCTCTTCGGCGACGACTGCATCGGCGAGCTCGACCACGAGCGCGCTGTGGCTCAACCTCGTCTACTGGGCCGCGAAGCCGGCGTTCGCCGCGCGCCGCCGAGCCGGCCCCGTCGCCCGCCACCGCCGACCCGGCGTGGGCCCGCCTGCGCGGACGCGGTCGAGGAGCTGCGCCTGACCCAGGCGGCCGACGGCTCGGTCGACACCGCCGAGCACGACGCGGCGCGGCTGCGCGAGCTGGTCGACGACGATCGCCGAGTCCGCGCAGGCGCTGAAGCCCCACTTCCCGCACCAGCACGACTACATCGACGCGGTCTGCGCCGACCTGCTCGCCTGGGCCGACGACGGCTATCGCGCAGCCCGCCTTCGACCGCTCGATGGAGGCGTTCCGGCCCGAGCGCGACCGCCGCGACGGCGATCGAGCACCTCTGCGTGATCCCGATGTACAAGCAGAACGCCTCCCGCGACACCTGCTTCGAGGCGCTCGTCGTCCGGGTCCCGTGGCCGGAGTGGATCGACGAGCTCGAGCGCACCCGCTACGACAACGCCAAGTTCCTCCCGGTCAACCTGGTCGACTACACCAGCGGCTATGACTCCGAGTGCGCGGTCCTCTTCCCGGAGACCTTCTCGACCGGCGAGCGGCCGACCGAGTACCACTTCGGCGCGATCTTCTGCGACCGCGAGGCCGCCCGCTTGCGCCGCGTCGCCGGCGCGGCCGCCGAGATCCTGCGCCTCAACCTGCCGCCGGACGCCGCGCTGCCTGCTCGCCTCGCCCGAGCTCTCCGAGTCCGCCTACATGCTCTGGGACCTGGTCCACGACCGCACCCACATGCGCGGCGACCTGCCCTTCGACCCGTTCATGATCCGCCAGCGCAGCCCGTACTGGATGTACTCGCTCGAGGAGCTGCGCTGCGACCTGACCGCGTTCGGCGAGGCGGTGCGAGCTGGAGCGCGAGGGCTTCGCGTTCGCGCGCCACGCCCAGTACGCGATCCTCTTCGACCGCCTCTTCCGCTTCCCGATCACCGGCTCGCGGGTGCGCAACTACGACGGCCTGGGCGGCCAGCTGCTGTTCGCCTTCCTGCACCGCGAGGGCTACCTGCACTGGACCGACAACCGGCTGACGATCGAGTGGGACCGGGTCGCCGAGGGCGTCGGCCGGCTGCGCGAGCTCGTCCACGAGCTCTACCACTCCGGCATCGACCGCTCGAAGCTCGGCCAGTGGATCGCCGCCCACGACCTCGTCGCCGAGTACGTGCCCGCCGACCGAGAGCTCGGTCTGGGCCGCCGGCCAGCGCGACCTGCCCGAGGTCGAGGAGCCCAAGCAGCTCGTCGACCTCGTCCGCGACGACGAGTTCCCGCTCAGCCTCTTCTACACCCAGCTGCGGCCCAAGCTCGAGCCCGTCCTCGGCACCGCCGATAGGTGGCCTTTAGGCCCTCGCCTAAGCTTTCGGGGTCCATGGACGGACGCCGGCTACGCCTCGACCTCTTCGCCTTCGCGCTCGGCGCGCTCTCCCTGCTCACGCTGGGGTTCTTCGCCGCGCGCAACGGCGCGGCGGTGATCATGTGCTCGCTGTGCTTCGCCGGCCTGCTCGCCGCCCGCCTCGTGGGCTTCTCCAACCGCGCTCTGGTGCCGCTGGCGGCCGGGCTGGTGGTCCTCCTCTGGGTGCTCTGGGTCGAGTCACGCCGCCGCTGAGCTCGCATCAGCTCAGCGCGATCGCCCACGGCACCGGCGGGATCCTGGTCGGCTGGGCGGTCTCGGAGTTCCTGCGCGGCCGGGCGGAGTGGCCGCTGTGGGCGATCGGGGCGGTCGGCGTCGTCTTCGGGCTCACCATCCTCTGGGAGATCGGCGAGTGGGCCGGCGACAGCGTGCTCGCACACGGCGCTGACCCGAGCCTCACCGACTCGGCGCTGGACATCACCTTCGGCACCTTCGGCGGCATGGTCGGCACCCTGATCGCGGCGCATCGTGCCGTCGCCCCGCGTTCGCGGGTAGCGTGGCGGACATGAACTCGCTCGAAGGGCGCGTGATCGCGATCGCCGGTGCGGCCGGCGGGCTCGGCCCACGTGGTCGCGCGCCGGCTCGCCGACGCCGGCGCCAACCTCGCGCTGACCGACCGCGACCAGGGGCGCCTCGACGCGCCTCGTCGCCGACCTGGGCCTCGACGAGTCGCGCGTCGACGCCCGCGTCGTCGACCTGCTCGACGAGGACGCCGCGCGCGGCTGGGCGGCGGCGCTCGCCGAGCGCTTCGGCGGCGTCGACGGGCTCCTGCATCTGGTCGGCGGCTGGAAGGGCGGCGAGCCCCTCGCGACCACTCCGCTCGAGGACTACGAGTGGCTGCACGACCTCCTCGTGCGCACCGTGATCCACACCACCCGCGCCTTCTACGAGCCGCTCGCGGCGAGCGAGCACGGTCGCTTCGTCGCTCGTCTCCTCCTCCCAGGCCCAGGGCGCCGGGCGGCACCAACGCCGTCCTACGGCGCGACCAAGGCCGCCGCCGAGGCGTGGACGCTGGCCCTGGCCGACTCGTTCCGCGAGGCCGGCTCGGCGGCGACCGCCAACATCCTGGTGATCAACGCGATCCTCACCCCGCAGCATGCGCGAGGCCAACCCCGACAAGCCGTACAAGACCTTCACCGTCGACCGAGGAGATCGCCGACGCGCTCGCCTTCATCTGCTCCGACGCCGCGCAGAAGATGAACGGCAAGCGCCTCCCGCTGTATCCCTGAGCGGGCCGACCATGGCCGCGGCCCGCACCCACGACTTCGCCTCCGACAACCACGCCGGCGCCCACCCGGAGGTGCTCGAGGCGATCGCGGCGGCGAACGCGGGCCACGCGGGCTCCTACGGCTCCGACCCGTGGACGGAGCGGGCCGCGGAGCTGATCCGCGAGCATCTTCGGGGCCGACTCGCGTGCCTTCTTCGTCTTCAACGGCACCGGCGCCAACGTCGCCTCCGTCGCCGCCCTCACCCGCCCGTTCGAGGCGGTGATCTGCACCGAGGTGGCCCACATGCACGTCGACGAGTGCGGGGCCCCCGAGCAGCTCGCGCGACGTGAAGCTGCTCCCGGTCGCCGCCCCCGAGGGCAAGCTCACCCCGGACGACGTCCGCCGCTGGGAGGCCAAGCGCGGCGACGAGCACCACGTGCAGCCGCGCGTGGTCTCGATCACCCAGGCGACCGAGGTCGGCACCGTCTACCGCCCGGACGAGATCGGCGCGATCGCCGACGCGGCGCACGCGCTCGACATGTACCTCCACGTCGACGGCTCGCGGCTCGCCAACGCGGCCGCCTCGCTCGACCTCTCGTTCGCGGAGCTCACGACCGAGGCCGGCGTCGACGTCGTCTCGTTCGGCGGCACCAAGAACGGGCTGGTCTTCGGCGAGGCCGTCGTCTTCTGCAAGGCGCGAGCTCGCCCGCGATTTCGAGTTCACCCGCAAGCGGCTCGGCCAGCTCGCCTCGAAGATGCGCTTCGTCTCCGCGCAGTTCGAGGCGCTGCTCACCGACGAGCTGTGGCTGCGAAGCGCCCGCCACGCCAACGCGATGGCCAGCCGGCTGGCGGCCGCCGTCGGGAAGATCGACGCGGTCGAGGTCCTCTACCCGGTCGAGGCCAACGGGGTCTTCGCGCGCCTGCCGCGGCCGGCCATCGAGCGCCTGCTGGCAGAGCTTCCCGGCGAGCACCCGTTCTACATCTGGGACGACGCCCGCAACGAGGTGCGCTGGATGTGCTCCTGGGACACCACCGAGGCCGACGTCGACGGGTTCGCCGACCGCGTGCGCGAGGCCGTCGCCGCCTAGGCGCGCTCGCGGCTGCGGGTGAGGCGCCTGCCCTGCGCCCGCTTGCGGGCGTTGACGAGCTCGCCGGCGCACGCGAGCAGCGCGTCGAGCGATTCGCAGGAGGAGGCGCGCAGCGCGACCACGCCGGCGCTCGAGGAGGCGTGATACGGACGGTCGGGCCGGTCGGCCGCGGCAAGCGCGTCGCTGATCTCGCGGTGCAGATCGTCGGCCGGCGCGGTGCTGGCCGGACGGAAGAGGGCGAACTCGTCGCCGCCGAGGCGGCCGATCACGTCGTCGTCGCGGGCCACTGTGCGCAGGGCCGCGGCGACGTCCCGGAGGATCTCCGAGCCGCAGTCCTGGCCGTGATCGTGGTTGATCCGCTCGAGCTGGTCGACGTCGATGACCGCGACGGCGCATTCGCCGTCGCCGGCGACCGCCTGGTTGAAACAGGAGTTGGCGCGCTCGAAGAAGCCGCGCCGGTTGTTGATCTGGGTCAGCTCGTCGACGCGCAGCAGGCGGCTCAGGCGCAGGTTCTCGAGCGCGACCGAGGTCGCGTCGGCCAGCGAGTGCAGCAGCGACAGCTCGGTCTCGGTCGGCACGTGGTTCTGCCGCCAGTAGCAGCCGATCGCGCCGATCGGGTCGCGGGTGCGGATCGGGACGATGGCGAGGCTGCGGACGAAGGTGTCGGCGTAGGTCTCGTGATCGACGCGCGGGTCCGTGGACACGTCCTCGACCGTCAGCGGGGCGCGATCGCGCATCGCCCGGCCCGCGATGTCGGAGTCAACCGGCCGCTGGGTGTCCTTGAGCAGCGGGGCGAGCGAGCTCTCGGCGACGTAGTCGCAGACGTCGCCCTCCAGCATGATCAGCGTCGCGGCAGCCGCCCCGGTCACGCGGCGCGCGGCCGCGGGGACGATCGTCTCGATCTCGGGAAGCTTCGGGACCCGCGCGAGCTCCTGGATCACGTCGATCAGGACCTCGGCAGGGCTCTCGCTCGCGAACGAGCCGGACGGAACTGCCACCAGATGCTCCACGATCTTTGCATCGGTCCGGGCGCCGCCCGCCTTTAGCGGCGATAGCCTTGCCAGCCATGGCCGACGCGAGGAGACTCGGCGCTCGAGGGCGCGTCGAGGCCGGCGTGGCCGCGTCCCTCGCCGCGCTGCCCCGCCCGCTCGGCCGCGTGCTCGCCGGGCGCCCTGTGCGCGTCGACGGTCAGGAGCTCGACGTTCAGGTGCAGCTCGCGATCCGGCTCGAGCGCCTGCTCGGCGGCTGGGAGCCTCAGCCCGCGCCGGAGGCCCGCGCGCATCGGCTCCACGAGGCGATGGTGTTTCGCGGCCCGACGATCGAGGTCGGCCGCATCCGCGACCTCGAGCTGCCGGGGCCGGGGGGACCGATCGGCGCCCGCCTCTACGAGCCGGCCACCGGCTCGGCGCCACGGCCCCTCATCGTCTACTTCCACGGCGGCGGCCACGTGATCGGCGACCTCGACACGCACGACCAGCCGTGCCGGTTCCTGGCCCGCGAGACGCCCGCGCTGGTGCTGGCGGTCGACTACCGGCTCGGGCCCGAGCACCGCTTCCCGGCCGCCGTCGAGGACGCGCTCGCGGCGTTTGGCTGGGCGCACGCCGAGGCAGCGACGCTCGGCGCCGACCCGGAGCGGATCGCCGTTGCCGGCGACAGCGCGGGCGGCAACCTCGCCGCCGTGGTCGCCCAGCTCACCGCCGCGGCGGACGGCTCGGCCCCGTGCTTCCAGGCGCTGCTCTACCCCGTCACGGATTACTCGGTCAAGCGCCGCTCCTACGAGCTCTTCGGTGAGGGCTTCTTCCTCACCCGCGAGGAGATGGACTGGTTTCGCGACAACTACTTCACCGGTCCCGATCAGCACTCGGATCCGCGTGCGTCGCCGCTCTGGCGGCGGATCTCGCCGCCGTCGCGCCCGCCCACATCGTCACCGCCGGCTTCGACCCGCTCCGCGACGAGGGCGAGGCGTATGCCCAGCGCCTGCTCGCGCACGGCGTCCCGACCACCCTGCGCCGCGAGCGCGACCTGGTCCACGGCTTCGTCAACGCGGTCGGCCTCGGCGGCCGGGCGCGGGAGGCCACGGCCGCCTTCGCCGAGACCCTGCGTGCGGGCCTCGACCCGGCGCCCGAGCGGCGCCCAGGCGCAGGCAGCGGCGACCCTGCTCGACGCGCCCGGATAGCCCGACAGTCTGCGGCTTTGCACGGATGCGCACCCCCGCGTGAGTTCTAGCCTCGCGACTCGTTTTGTCGGTAACGCGAGCGAACCACTCGAAGGAGGGTGTAGATGAGGATGCGTTCAGGCTTGGCCGTGGCTGCGGTGGCCGTCGCCCTGGCGGCGATGCCGGCGGCTGCTTCGGCCGCCCCAACCCCGGGTGTCTACCACGGGGTGGTCAACGGCACCGAGCACAATCCGTGCGGGGGCAACGAGGGCGAGGGCTTTTTCAAACTGCGGACGAACAACAGGATTGCGGCGCCGGGGACCTTCCGATACTGCGGTGGCCGTGGCGAGTGGCCGACGATCACTGCGCCGAGCGACTTCGTCTGCAACCAGTTCAACGCCAACCTCCCGGTCGACACGATCCCGGTCGACGCGACAGGTAGCTTCGCCCGCACCCTGGATGCCCCGATCGGGCCGGGCGGGGCGATCCGCAAGGTCACGTTCCGCGGGACGTGGGTCAGCGATACGCAGGTGAACGGGATCACGCGGGTCCGTGGAGACGGATGCGACGACACCGCTCACTGGCGGATGAAGAGCCCGCCGCACGCCTAGGTAGCCGCCGGCGTCCCGAGAGGTCGTCGCGTATTCTGGCTTCCGCGCCCGGATAGCTCAGTTGGTAGAGCACCTCCATGGTAAGGAGGGGGTCACGAGTTCGAGTCTCGTTCCGGGCTTGGCGCCGGGGGATTGAAAAGAGGGGGGTCGGGTACTCGGACCGCCGTTCTGGTCCGCTTCACCACAGCGACCGCCGCTCTCACCGCTCTCGTCGTCGCCGGAGGGGTGGCCACCGCGCCCGCGGCTTCCTCCCACAAGCTGGCGGGCCATTACCACGGGCACAACCGGGGCGGGCGGGCGGTGAGCTTCGACGTGAGCGGCGCGAAGCCGAAGATCAAGAACTTCTCGATCGCCGTGGACGTCGAGTGCTGGAACGACTACAACAACGACGGCCAGAGCGACCGGCTGCTCGCCCAGATCACCGGCTTTCACGGCAAGGTGAAGAAGGACGGCAGCTTCGACATCTATTATGCGCCGGACGACGACACCGAGTTCGAGTTCAGCGGCACGCTGAACAAGGGCAAGGCCAACGTCAAGGCGCTCGTGGGCGGCACGTTCGACGCCAACGGAGTCCCGGATCCCGCAGGCCCGTACCAGTGCGACAGCTGGGGCGCCAAGTACCGCGCCAAGCAGGGCTGAGCCCGCGGTCCTCCGCCTAGCCGGAACCGGGGCCCTCCACCAGGCGTCCAGGGTCTGAGGGGCTCTTCAAGCTACTACCGATCGGCTACGAAGAAGCGGGCATGAACCGCTTCTCCATCGCAATCGCCGCCGCTATCACCTCGCTCTCCCTGGTCGCCGGGACCGCCATCGCCTCCGGGCATGCGGATCCGACCGTCCACGGCAAGAAGCGAACGACCAAGGTCAAGGGCCACTACGCCGGCACGAACGGCGCTGGGCGCTCGATGAGCTTCGACGTCACCGGGTCGAAGAAGTTCCAGATCGAGAACTTCGCCGTCGACGTCGACACGGAGTGCTGGAACGACTTCGACGGCGACGACCAGAGCGACCAGCTGCTGGCCCACATCACGGACTTCAGCGGCAACGTCAAGAGCAACGGCAGCTTCGACATCTACTACGCGCCGGACGACGACACCGAGTTCGAGTTCAGCGGCACGCTGAACAAGGGCAAGGCCAACGTGGACGTGATCGTGGGCGGGACCTTCGACGCGGACGGCACCCCGAACCTGGTCGGCGTCTACCAGTGCGACAGCTGGGGCGACACCTATCGCGCCAAGCGCGGCAACTAGGCCCAGCACGACAAGCGAGATGAGGACGATCGCGATGAGCGGCAGCCACAAGAAGATTGGGGCGCCGCTCGTCGCGCTGCTCGCGACCACCGCGGCCCTCGTGGCGGCGGCGCCGGGCCAGGCCGCCAGCCAGCCGGCGTCCGGCACCACCTACAAGGGCACCGTCAAGGGCGGCTCGGTGGTCCTCAAGGTCAAGCCACACAAGCGGGCCCGGCTCAGCTACGCGCTCAAGTCGAAGTGCGGCAAGGCGCACGGGACCGTTTCGCTCAAGATCAAGAACGGGCGCCTCGAGAGCACCGGCCGGTCGCGCACCGCCGACGCGGCGAGTGGGCGCTTCACCAAGGGCGGCACGAAGGTCAAGGGCGTCATCGACCGGCCGACAACGGCACGGCGGACGGGTGCCCGGGCCTGCAAGCTGGGCCCGCGCCACTTCGCGGCCAAGCTGTCGCTCGGCGCCCTCGCCGGCTCGAGCCTCATCCCGTCCGACTTCGGTCACTACTCGGGCGCCAACGGCACCGGCCGCCAGGTCAGCTTCGACGTCGTCAACGGCCCCGACGGCCCGGCGATCGCGAACTTCGCCGTGGACGTCGACACGGAGTGCTGGGGCGACTACAACGGCGACGGCTTGGACGACAACCTGCTCGCGCACGTCACCGGCTACGGCGGCAAGATCGACGACGACGGGGACTACGACATCTACTACGCGCCCGACGAGGACACCGAGTTCGAGTTCGACGGCACGATCTCCGGCGGTGCAACGGCGGTGGACGTCCTCGTGGGCGGGCACTTCAACCCTGACGGCACCCCCAACCTGGTCGGCCTCTTCGAGTGTGACAGCTGGGGCGATACGTACGCCGCCGCGGTCGCGCACTGACGAAACGGGCTCAGAACCTGTCACGATCGGCGGGTGCGCGGGAGTGTCCTTTTCGGGGTGGCCGCCGTCGCGCTGGCCGTGTTTGCGAGCGGGTCCAGCGCCGCGGTGCGCCCCAACATCCTCGTCGTGACGACTGACGACGAGACGGTCGCCGACATGCGGGTGATGCCCTGGACCCGGAGCCTGATCGGCGATCAGGGGGTGAGCTTCGACCAGAGCTTCGTGAGCGACTCGCTCTGCTGTCCCTCGCGGGCCGCGTTTCTGACCGGTCAGTACGCCCACAACAACAACGTGACCGCCGGTAACGGGTATCGGCTGCTCGACGGGACCCGAACGCTGGCTGTGTGGCTACAGGCCGCGGGCTACCACACCGGCCTGATCGGCAAGTACCTCAACGGCTACGGACGCCGGAACGCAGGGGGGCCGACCGTCGTCCCCCTCGGCTGGAGCGAGTGGAACGCGGCGCTCCCCTTCGACCAGGCGCCGTACGACTACACACTGAACACGAACGGGACAGTGGTTTCGTACGGCAGTGCGCCCGGCGACTTCAAGGGTGACGTCCTGGCGACCAAGGCGCTGGACTTCATCGACAGTAACGCGCCGTCGCCGGACCCGTTCTTCCTCTGGGTCACGTTCACGGCCCCCCACAACGTCAACCCGTTCGACGGCGCCTCGTTCGTCGGTTGCGACAACGCCGCTCGTCCTGCCCCACCGGACGCCTCGGCGTTCGCGACCGCTCCGGTGCCGAAATCGCCCAGCTTCGACGAGGCGGACGTCAGCGACAAGCCGCCCGACGTCTCCCGCATGCCGAGCCTCGCACCGGGTGACGTCGCGGAGATGGAGCGGCAGATCAGATGCCGGCTGGCGTCGCTGCAGTACGTCGACCGCGCCGTCGCTGAGATGGTCGAGTCGCTGCGCGACGCCGGAGAGCTCGAGAACACCCTCATCGTCTTCACCTCCGACAACGGGATGTTGCTCGGGGAGCATCGGATCCGCGGCTCGAAGATCTATCCGTACGAGGAGTCGATCCGGGTGCCCCTGATGATGCGCGGCCCGCGAATGCCGTCCGCCGGGGCGGAGGAGAGGCCGGTGGCGAACATCGACCTCGCCCCGACGATCCTCGACGCTGCGGGCGTCGCACCGGGCCGGGTCATGGACGGCACGTCCCTGCTCGATGCGCCCGCTCCCCAACGCGACCTGGTCATCGAGAACTACATCGACGATGCCACCCACACTCCCTACTCGGGCGTGCGAACCGCACGCTATCTGTACGCCGAGTACACCGGAGGCGCGAAGGAGCTCTACGACCTCCAGTGGGACCCGTACGAGCTCGACAACCGTGCCGGCGATCCGGGCTACGGGCCCACCGAGGCGTGGCTCGCCAACCGGCTCGGCCAACTGCGCGACTGCTCGGGCCCCGCCTGTCGGACCTGGACCGGGACCGCTCCGGATCCCCCTGAGAGCGCCAATCGCCCGCCCCAGACGTCGATCGACAAGCACCCACGACGACGCCTGAAGATCGGCGGCCACAAGCGCAAGCTCCGCGTCGGATTCCGCTTCAGCGCCGACGAGCCCGCGACCTTCGACTGCAAGGCCCCGTTTCGGTCATGGCGTCCGTGCGACTCACCGGTCCACTTCAAGGCCCGCATCGGGCGTCTGCGCTTCAGGGTGCGCGCGACCGACGCCGCCGGCAACCCTGACCCCACGCCCGCCGTCTGGCGTTGGAGTGTGAGAAGGCGGCGCTGACCGCGCGGCCTTTTTACACTGCACGGCCCGTCGGGATCCCACATGTACCGCAACCAATTAGTAACGATTCGCGCAACAGCGGCCGCGTTAAGATGTGGCCTCATCACGAAGAGGAGACATTCATGCCCAAGCCCGCCCCCGCAGGCGATGTAAAGACCGCTTTCGAAAGTACCGACCGCCGCCTCCGGCTGCTGGTCAACCAGATCAAGGACGACGCCCCGAAGGACGAGGACCTGGACAAGGAGATCAAGCGTTCGCTGCGGCAGATCCGCAACAACCGCGAGCTCCTCGGCAAGGCCCAGAAGCCGGCCGGCGCCAAGACGTAGGTCCTAGGCCTCAGTAGCGCGCTGCGAGCTCCAGCACCGCCTGCTCGCGCTCGAAGCTCAGCGGCGGTGTCGAGGCGACCGTCGCCTCGAGGTCGACGCTGCCGTCGGCGCGCCGGACGAGTTGCTCGCGCGAGGCGTCGTAGTTGACCTCTGGATCACGGCTGGCGACCCGGTCCCAATCGAGGAACTCGGCGAAGTCCGTGTGATGCCGGCCCGTCGTGGAGATCCAGTCGTCGCCGGGCTCGGCCACCGGCTCCGGCACCGCCCGGCAGGCGACGGCCATCCGGCCCTTCGTGAGCGGCGCGTCGTTCCGGCGACCGGCTCCGAACAGGCCCCGAAGCCCCGTGCGTGGGGGGGCCATGGAGCCGCGCGCGTCCCCGAGGTGCACGGCGTCGATTGGCTGCAGGCGTAGGAAGCGCAGCAGATAGTCGAGGCATCCGGGGGTGAGAAACCACAGCGCAAACGGGGCGTACGCGCCACCGGCGTTGAAGTGCATCGCGTTGCCGTCGGTGAAGACGACGGCCGTCTCGACGATGCAGACGCCGCCGTCGCGGACGAGCCCGCGGACGGTCGCAAGCCCCCCGAACGGATCGAACATGTGGTACATGACGCCGGAGAAGACGACGACGTCGAACGGGTCGCGGTCCGCCAGCGCGCCGGGCAGATCCTGAAGCTTCATGTCCCCGACGAGGTCGAAGTTGGTCCCGAGCGCGCGCTGGACCAGGTTGAGGCGACGATGTCGGAGGATCCGGTCGTATCCCACGACCTCGGACGCTCCACGGCGCTCGAGTAGGACTGTCACCAGACCCTCCTGAATTCCGATGTCGAGGCATCGGACCGCGGCGGCATCGCCACCGTCGGTCCCCACGTCGACGCGGCGCAGCAGGTCGCGCGTCTGACCCACCGCCCAGTGGTCGTGACCGTTGGTGAAGAGGTCGGGCGCGAGCTCGAGGTTGTAGTACCAGGGCGAGTCGAACGCCGGGTCGCTGCGAATTTCGTCCGCGTCCATGCCCGCGAACGCTACCTGCCGTTCGGCTGTCAGACCGCGGGATCGGCGATGGGGGCCCGGTCCGACCGGTCCCGCTCCCACTCGTCGGCAATCACCCGGATCAGGGTCGGCCCGATCTCGGCCCACCGCGGATCGGGACCGAAGGTGTAACCCAGGTCCTCGACGTCACGCGGGCTGATCGGGAGGCTGTCCGATTCGTAGGCGTGGCCGGCGACGTTGTCCTCATCGCGGGCCCTCGAGATCAGCGAGTCGACATCGATCGGCAGCGAGGTCAGCTCGCGCAGCTGCCGCAGGATCTCCGCGTAGAGGGCGGTGGTGGGGTGATTGTGCATGAGGAAGAGACGGGTGTCGCGGTAGTGGTCGAGGATGAAGTCGGAGAGCGTGATCTCGGTGGTCCGCTCGCGCTGGGCCATGCGCTCCATGCACTCGTCGAACCGTTCGAGCACGTGCAGATCGAGCTCTCCCCGCAGGTACTCCCCGACGAGGGCCTCGCCCGTCGCGCCGGCCTCGAGCCGCTCGATCACCGCCTTCTCACCGAAGATCTTTCCGTACGACCGCTTCGAGCGCGCGTTGTGTGCGTAACAGAAGCCGGCAACACCGTTGTTGAAGATGTACGGAAACGCCAGGAGGGTCACCGAGTCGTCCAGCGCGGCCCTCACGTTCGCCTCGCTGAGCGGCCCGTGGTCGCGACGGAGCGGCTGGAAGATGGCGAGATCGGCCGCACTGAGGGTTGACAGGATCTCGTCGGTCGACTTCATCCGCCCGGTTCGCTCGTTGTTCGAGAGAAAGACGGGTCGCTCGAATGAGCTCGGAAGCAGGATCTTCAGCAGCGACGCAATCCCGCTCGCCTGGCAGTTGCCGAAGGTGACGATGGTGGTCATGAGGCGACCCAGACCAACATGGCGGCGCAGTATAGGGTCGAGCGGAGGGCCTGAAGGCGGCCTCGACGGACCGCGCGGAGGTCGAACTATGATCCCGCGCCCATGAGGCCGCGCGAGATCCGCAACCACAAGGCCTTCGGCGGGAACTGGTTCCACGCGATCGAACTGGCACCGGACCTGTACAGCCGCAAGCCTCGTCGTGAGCCCGTCGGCCTCACCCGTGCGCTCCTGCGCCGGACCGACGTCGAGTCGGGCGGCGTCGCCGGGGGCGGAGCGCGCTGCCTCGACGTCGGCCTGCAGGAGGGCCTGGTGACCCTGCTGTTGGAGCGGCGCGGCGCGGCGGAGGTGCTCGGCTACGACATGCTCCTGCGCTCCGATCGCCTTGACCTGGTCAAGGAGGCCCTGGGCGCGGACTTCGGCTTGATCGGCGGCATGAGCCTGGCGGACCTGCCACCGGCGATGATCGCCGCGGGCCACGACCCCTTTGACGTCGTCGTCTTCTCCGGCGTCCTCTATCACATGTTCGACCCGCTGACCGGCCTGGCGGTGGTTCGGGGCCTGGTCCGTGATGGCGGGATCTGCCTGGTGGAGACCGCCACCGTGCTCGACGACTCGGCGACGATGTACTTCAACTCGCACGGGATGTTCACCGCCGGGGGCCGGCGCTCGGGCGGCGAGCACGGGCGGCCAGAGGGGATGATGCCCGGCGCGGCGACCTGCTTTTGGTACATGACCCCGCGCTGCCTGGACTACCTACTCCGAATGCTGCGCTTCGAACCACTCGACCTTGTGTACTTCAACACCGCCGACGCGATCGAGGGCAAGCCGCCGGAGGCCCGAGTCGCCGTCGCCTGCCGAGCGGTCGGCGAGCCCCTCTCGGAGCCGGATGACGAGTGGATCGACGCGGCCCACCAGTACCGCCGCCGTTTCGCGGAGTTCCTCGACTGGGACCGGGTCAGCTCAGATGCCCCCGAGGTCGGCTACGAGGCGACCCGTGAGGAGCTCGTGCGGGGCGGCGCTGGGACCGTCGACCTGCACGCCTCGATCGAGGCCACCGAGCCGTTCGGGGTCGAGATCGCCCATTCCCGGCTCCCGATCGGCGCGAAATATTGATCGTCTGGGTCGCCTCGTACCCCCGCTCCGGCAACCGGCTGTGCCGCTCGACCCTGCGGCAGGCGTTCCGCGTCGAACACGTCGGATCGGCTGCCTCCAAGGCGGCAATCCGCAACGACCTCGGCGACCTGCTCCAGCGCCTGGGCGTTGGCAAGGAGGACGATCCCCTGGCCGCGCTGCGCCGGGCCGACGAGCCCGTCTTCTTAAAGACGCACAGCCTCCCGCAGTTCATCCATGTGCTGCCGGAGCCGCGGACGGTGATGCCCGCTGCAGAGGAGGCCAGCCCGGCGATCTACCTGGTGCGCGACGGGCGTGATTGCTTCGTCTCCTACGCGCATTATCTGAAGGAGGTCGACAACCGCCCGCGCTTCCAGAAGCTGAGCTTCCCCGAGGTGGTCGAATGGCTCGTCACCGACGCCGGCCCCCAGGGTGGGCCGTTCGGGGGCTGGTCCGGAAATGTGTCGGCGTGGCGGTCGCGCACCGGCCCCACGGCCATCGTCCGGTTCGAGGACCTGCGCGAGGACCCGGCGAGCGCGATCACGGCCGGCGCGGCGGAGCTTGGAATCGACCTGCCCCCGCCTCAGGCCGAACCCCCGTCGTTCGAGGAGATGAAGAAGCGCAGCCGCCGACCGGAGCTCGTCAGGCAGGGGCGGACCGGATCGTGGCGGACTGAGTTCCCGCCCGACCTGCTGGGGGAGTTCTGGGCTCGTCACGGCGAACAGATGGACGCGCTCGGCTACCCGCGCGAGTAGCCACGGCCGCTACGTTGGCGGGTCAATCGGGTTGAGGGGAATGAACTTGGGATCCGAAGCACGCCATCTGAAAGCCGTGATCGCGGGCCTGGCCTGCGCGCTTGCCAGCGCGGCGCTCGCGGCCCCCGCATTCGCCGCGGAGGTCGACCTAGGCGTGAGCCAGAGCGACGCGCCGGACCCGGCGAGGGCCGTCGAACCGCTCACGTACACGCTCAGCCTCTCCAACGCCGGACCTGACGCCGCGCCGTCCGTGCGCCTCGTCGACGTGCTGTCGCACCGCGTGGACTTCCTGGACGCTCGAGCCCCGGACGCAGCGTGTGCGCTCACGGGGCGGCGGGTGATCTGCACGCTCGACGAGCTCGCCGCCGGCGCCACCTCGACGATCACGATCCGCGTCTCGCCGACGAGCGTGCGGGAGTCCTACTCGATCGTCAACTTCGTCACCGTCGGCAAGCGCAAGGCGGACACGATGCTCTCCAACAACGTGAGCCGGGAGAGCACGCAGGTGGTCAATCCGCCACCCGTGATCTGCGGCGGCCGGCGCGCGACGATCGTCGGCACGGATGGGCCCGACAACCTGATCGGGACCGAGGGGCGGGATGTCATCGCCGCGCTCAGCGGCGACGATCGCATCCTCGGGCTCGGCGGCAACGACGTCGTCTGCGGGTCCGGAGGGGATGACGCCGTCGACGGCAGCGCCGGCGCCGACGCGATCAAGGGCGGCGGCGGAGCGGATCGATTGCGGGGCGGCGACGGATCCGACCGCCTGCAGGGCCGGGGTGGCGCCGACAAGCTGCGGGGCGGCCGCGACAACGACGTGATGCGGGGCGGCCGCGGAGCGGATCGCTGCCGCGGCGGGGGTGGCTCCGACATCCGCCGTAGCTGCTGACCCGAGCGCGGCCGTGTTTGAGACCCAATCGTGAGGGAAACAAAGCGTGACCTCATGAAGGAGCGTGATCTCTTGCCCGCAACACGGACGACATCGACACGACGGCTGGGCGGCGCCCTGTTCGCGGCCCTGCTCGCGCTGGCGGCGCTCCCGGGCGTAGCGGCGGCTGCGAGCGTGGACCTCGGCGTGACGCAGACCGACAACCCCGACCCGGCTCAGACCGGCCAGCCGCTCGCCTACTCGATCGCGGTCTCCAACGCAGGCCCCGACACGGCGGCCTCGGTGCGCCTCGTCGACAAGCTTCCGAACCGGGCCGACCTCCTGGACGTCAACGCGCCGAGCGGCACCTGCCAGACGAACCACAGGCGCGTCACGTGCTCGCTGGGCGACCTGGCAAGCGGCGCCAACTCCCAGGTCACGATCCGGGTCCGGCCTTCCGGCCAGGACCCGAAGTACCGCATCTCCAACTTCGCGACGGTCGGCAAGCGCAAGACCGACACGCGGCTGAGCAACAACGTGAGCCGTGAGTCGACCCTGGTCACGACCCCGGCGCCGGTGATCTGCGCCGGCCAGAAGGCGACCATCGTCGGCACCGACGGCAACGATTCGCTGGTCGGGACAGAAGGGCCGGACGTGATCGCAGCGCTCAGCGGCGACGACCAGATCCTCGGCCTCGGCGGCGGGGACGTCGTCTGCGGCTCAGGAGGCCGTGACGTCGTGTCGGCCGGCGCCGACGACGACGTGGTCAAGGGCGGCGGCGGTGACGACAAGCTCAAGGGCGGCGGCGGCGAGGACCGGCTGCAGGGCAAGGCGGGCGCCGACAGCCTCAAGGGCGGTCACGGCAGCGACGTTCTCAAGGGCGGGCGCGGAGCCGACCACTGCCGCGGTGGCGGCGGCGGCGACGTCAAGCTGAGCTGCTGAGCGGACCCCGCCGCGCGCTCAGGTCTCGCCCTGGCCGTTGGCGGAGTGGATGCGAGCGATCAGCTCTTGCTTCGTCCCGCCGACGGGCTGGCCGAGTTCCTTCGCCATCACCCTCAGCGTCGCCTTGTCAAGCGATCGGAGCTCCTCCACGACCGAGACGTCGGGGGGCTTGGCGGGCGCCTTCCGCGTCCCACCAGTCTCCGGCGCCTTGCGAGGCGGCGGCGCGTCGGCCGGGCGCTCATAACCGTAGGCCTCCATCTCGTGTCCGTGGCGACGCCAGAACCGCCGTTGTAGCGGCGGGGGCATCTCGTCCCGCCAGCCGCCGCTCTTGCCCTTCCGGTACACGGTCGGCCGGCGGGCGTGGAGGTCCTCGAACGGCTTTGGCTCGCCCACCGGCTCGGGCAGGGAGAGGCCGGCTTGCTCGGCCGCGCCCTTGACGGCCGCGCCGGGGTCGGTGAGCATGTCCTCGAAGCGGATGACCCCGGTCGGCGCGGGGCGGGTTCGCCACGCCTCGAGGTGGCGCGACCAGGCGCGCCGCTTGATCAGGCGCTCGAGCTGCTCGTCGAACGGCAGGTCGTGGTAGGGACCGAGCTTACGGTCGTGGGTCCAGTGGGCCATCGACACGTGCACGTCGCGGCCGTCGCGGACGATGTAGAGCCCGGGCGCCGGGTCCCGGCTGTGACGTCGCGCGTGGCTCTTGACGAAGAAGGTGTCCGGATGGTCGCGAAAGGCCTCGAGCAACTGCTCGTTCGACAGGCCGACGAGATCGTCCGTGAGGTCGTAGGGGTTGGAACGCGTCATGGTCCGAAAGAGGACGCCGGAGTGCGTGAACGAGCCGATCGTGTTGACGCCGAAGACGTCGAACAACGTCTGCATCGTGAGGTGGTTGCCGGAGCGGGGATATGACGCGACCCAGACGAGCACGCGGTAATACTAGGTGGGATCGATACGGCAGGTCCCGGCTCCGATCTCCCGTATCCTCACTCCACATGGGAACGAACGAGGCTCCCGTGGTGATCGAGGTTCGCAACCTCCGCAAGCACTTCAGCGTTCCGGGAGGCGCGCCTCGCGGAACCGTCAACCGGATCATGCATCCGGTCCAGCGCGGCTCGAAGCGGACGCTGCGCGTGCTGGACGGCCTCAGCTTCGACGTCCATCAAGGTGAGCTCTTCACCGTCGTTGGGCGCAACGGGTCCGGCAAGAGCACCCTCCTGCGGGTTCTGGGCAGCATCTATGGGATCGACTCGGGCTGGGTCTCGATCACCGGGATCCTGGCGTCGTTCATCGAGCTCGGGGTCGGGTTCAACCCGCAGATGTCGGCGCGTCAGAACGTCGCGATGAACGGGGTCATGCTCGGGCTCCCGCGCCGCGAGGTCAGGCACCGAATCGACGAGGTGCTCGCCTGGGCGGAGCTCGAGGACTTCGCCGACGTGCAGCTCAAGAACTTCTCCAACGGCATGCGGATGAAGCTCGCCTTCGGCTCGATGCTCCAGGCCGACCCCGACATCTACCTGATTGACGAGATCCTCTCGGTCGGCGACGAGGCCTTCCGCGCCAAGTGCACCGAGCAGTTCGCGGCGCTGAAGCAGCGCGGCAAGACGATCGTGATGGTCACCCATAAGGTCGGCCTGGTCGAGCGCGAGTCCGATCGAGCGATGTGGCTCAAGGACGGGCAGGTCGAGAAGATCGGCGACCCCGGCGAGGTGGTCGGCGCCTACAAGGCCGAGGCCGCTGACGAGCGCGCCCAGCGCAACCCGGACCAGGCGCCCGCGCCGCGTCCGCGTCCGCGTCCGATGGCCGCGAGCGCAAGCGCCGGGCGACCGTCGAGATGATCGCGATCGGCGGCGCCGAGGACGTCGAGCGGCCGCGGGTCGCCGTCGGTGAGCCGCTACGCGTCGCGGTTCGCGCCGAGGCGACCGGCTGGGTCCAGGGCCCGACGCTCGAGCTCGCGATCACGGACTCCGACGGGAGCCGGATCGCGGCCGGCCGCGATTCGGATCCGGAGGGCCTGCCCGTGCTCAAGCCCGGCGACAAGATGACCGCCGACGTATCGGTGGAGACGCCGCTGGCTCCCGGGCACTACGAGCTCGAGTGCACGCTCATGCACGACGGCGAGAAGCGCAGCGGGGCCGTCTCGGACACGCGCTCGCTCGAGTTCGTGGTCGAGGGTGAGCCCACCAGCGCAGTGGTCATGCTCGAGCGCACGGTGTCGCTCGCGTCGGCTACCAAGCTCGAGCTCGCCAGTTGAGCGGCGCCGATACCGCGCTGCGGCGAGGCCGCCCCCTTCGCGGGCCGTCGTCGTTCGGCACCACCCGGCGGCAGTTCTGGGACCTGCTGCTCGTCAGCTCGTGGGCGGCGTTCCGCAATCGCTACACGGACACGGTCTTCGGCTTCGTCTGGATGTTCCTCGGCCCGCTGTTGCTGTTCGCGGTGCTCTACGGCTTCGTGACCCAGATCATTCAGCGGTTCAGCGACATCCCGCACTACGGCGAGCTGCTGCTGCTCAACATCACCCTCTACAACCTCTTCCGGACCGGCAGCACCACGGCGATGCGCTCGCTCTCGACGGGGCTGGTGCGCAAGATGGCCGTGCCGCGCCTCGTCCTGCCGCTGTCGGCGGTGGCCACGGCCTTTTACGCGATGGTGGCGAACCTCTTCATCGTGATCCCATGGCTCCTCATCGCCGGGATCGAGCCGACCTGGACGTGGCTCCTCTTCCCCGTGGTGATCTTCGGCATGTTGATCATCACCATCGCGTTCGCGCTCCTGCTCGCCGGCACGTTCGTGCGCTTCCGCGACATCGGCCAGGTGTGGCCGGTGATAACGAACATCCTCTTCTACGCCTCGCCGGTGATCTGGCCGTTCGGCGTCTTCCGCGACCAGGTGCTCTGGGAGGCGCAGATCTTCAACCCGATCGCGCCCGTCCTGGCCGAGACGCGCAAGTGGATCATCGACCCGTCGGTCCCCGGCTGGTTCGAGGTCCGCGGGACCGGCTGGACGTCGTTCATCCCGTTCATGGTGTTCGTGGTGATCGCGGTCTCCGGGGTCCTCGTCTTCCGCCGCGAGTCGCGTCGCGCGGCGGAGGACCTGTAGCGACTGCAGCTATTCGAGGCATCGTGCTGGATCTGCGGTTGCGTCCTATCCACGGTCGGGGAACACGCTGCACCCTCTTGACGCTTCGCGATGCGTTCGCGAACGACCAGGTCTGGGCGCTGGAGGCTTCGACGGACTAGCTTTCGGAGCGGGTGGGAGCGAATCCGAGCCGCGACGGGGCGTTGCCGGGCAAATGGACCGGTAGACTGAAGCGGACGATGGCGCGGCGGAACTGCGAAGGGCTCACCGGTGCCGAACGATGCGTCGACGCTCCGCTCAGGGCGACGATCGGCCTCGAGGCCTACCTCATCAAGACGAGGCAGGTCGAATCAAGCGGGCCGTCGAGACCGGGCGCCGGCCGTCCGCACGATGTAGAGCCCCTCGTCAGCGATGACGCGACGCGGTGCGTCTTCATGAAGTATCTGGGGTGCACCCGTAGATCTCCAAGAGGTGCCGGGTTCTCCAAGTCCTCGAGCTCCGGGGGAAGATCGAACGCACAAGCGCCGACGGCCGGCAGTTGATCAGGGGTGGCCTCCAGCCCGAGATGACGCTTGTTGAGCGCCGAACCCAGACGCGCGACGCCGTGGACGTCGCGCAGCACGGTCAGCGACAGGGTGTTTCCCGAGCGCGGGTACGAGGCGACCCAGACGAGCACGCCGAGAGCTTAGGTGCCGGCTCGAGGCCGCGAGCGGGCCAGTGAATAGCCTGGCGTCTCCCGCATGGACGCCCCACCCTCGCCGGCCGTATTCCACGTCACGCATTGGAAAGCGGGCTCCTCCTGGATCACGCGAATCCTGAGGCGGTGCGACCGCCAGCGTGTCGTGGACCCGCGTCAATCCGAAGCCCATCTGGTCGCGCAATTCGTCGAAGACCCGATCGAGCCCCACGGTGTCTACCCGAGGCTCTATCTCACCCGCGAGGAGTTCGAGAGCGTCGCGCTCCCACCGGACTGGCGGCGGTTCGTGGTCATCCGCGACCTCCGTGACACGCTGATCTCCGCGTACTTCAGCGTCAAGCTCAGCCACCGAGCGAATCCGGTGCTCGACGAGGGCCGGGCGCACCTGGCGTGCGTTGGACTCGACGAGGGCTCAATGGATGCTCGACCACCTGAGGGTGGCCCGCAGCGCGGAGACCAGGCGTCGTGGTGCCAGGCGGCGTCCACTCGCCCGTTTCGAGCAACTCATCCAGGACCCCGTCGAAGTGCTCGCTCGGCTGCCACGAGGTGCGAACTGCCCGCGGTTCCGCTTGGCGTTGCGCCGATCGTCCGACGCTGCCCTCGTTCGAGGAATGAGCGGCGGGCGCCACCGGCGAGGAGGACCCGGATCGGCTTTCGCAAAGGCGTCGCGGGGGATTGGCGGACGACATCAGCGAGCGCCAAGGCGCGATTCTAGCGATCATGGGGCGGAGTGATCGCGAACGCGGTTACGAGAGGGATCGCGACTAGAATCGGTCGCGCGTCTGGTCTGGCGAGCCGGCTCCGGTGCCGAATACATTGATGTTGACCAACGCTCGCTCGACGTCTCGGTGATGCCCTCGTCGGTGACGATTTCGGTAGCGACTCCACGCGCCAGAACACGCCTGCGGCCCCCGACCCGTTCGTCGCGTTCACGCAGTTCGGCAACCACGGCCTGCGCTCGCTCCCACTCCTCGTCGCCGTTCCCGCTGAAGCAGATCTCGAGGACCCAGTGTTTGTGTGGTGTCGGCGCGCGTTTCGGCAGGGCCCGACCAAGGGCGCGGCATCTGATCTCGGCATCGACACGTCCCGGAATGAGCTGGTTCCGGCGGGACGAAGTGGGCATCTCTCGCGCCAGGTCCGACCTGGCCCGGGCGAAAGACTTAAGCGGGGCGAGCTGCTTGAGGCGATCGGGAGGCGGGCCCGAGCCGGGTTCGGCATCAAGCCGACCCATCGCCTGCGTCACGGCGTCCACGGATCCGGCGCGCTCCGCGAACTGCAAGCGTCCGGGATGGGCGCGCGCACTCGTGTCAGGCCTGAACGCTTCCCGACCACCCGCTGGGCGCGGATGCCCGGAAGGAGAGCTGCGAGGCGCTTGTCGAAGCTCTGGTCCTTGAATCGAGGCGCGTCGTTGTCGTGCACGAAATGAGCGTGCGAGACCAGGGCGTCGCGGCCGACCCGGACGAGGTAGAGCGCGGGCGCCGGGTCGGTAGCCCGCTTCACCCGGTGCGTCTTGATGAAGTACGGCTCGGGCGCATGGCGGAGCGCGTCCAGAAGCTCGTCGCCCGTGAGCCCCTCGAGCTCGGCGGGAGGATCCCACGGGTGCGGGGCGGATCCGGGCAACCCCCTCTCCGGGAGCCGCCCCAACGAGAGATCGTCGTTGAAGTCGGCACCGAGTCGGCCGACCTCGAATACGTCCCGCAGGACCAGGAGCGTGAGCGTGTTCCCCGACCTCGGGTAGGACGCCACCCATACGAGCATGCGCGGAACTCGATAGTCACCGGGCGTAGCCGAGCGCCAGCATCTGCTCGCCGTGGAGCTCCCAGAAATGCTCCGCGAGGTTGCCCGGCATCTCGTCGCGCCACGAGCCGACCTCGCCGCGACGAAAGACATCCGGCATCCGATCCCGAGCCTCGGCGAAGCTGGTCAACTCGCCGTCGGCCGGTGGGATGGGCAGCCCGAGCGGCTCGAACGCGGCCGCGACCGTGCTGGGCGGGTCGCGGACCAGGTCCTCGAAGTGGATCACGGCCGTCGGGGCCCCGCGTCGGCGCCAGGCCGCTACGTTCGCCGACCACGTGCCCCTCGTCGGCATGCCCTCGTCGATCAGCGTCAGCAGGCGTTCGTCGAACGACTGACCGGCGAACCGCGAGCGGTCGGCGACGAAATGGGCCTGGGAGACAAGGGCGTCCCGGCCGTCGCGCACGATGTAGATCGCAGGTGCCGGGTCCTCCGCCTCCGAGATTCGGTGGGTCTTGATGAAGAACGCGTCCTCGCTTGCGCGGATCCGCTCCAGAGCTTCCGTGCGCGACAGGTTCGCGAGCTCCGTCGGCGGACTCCACACCTCACGATTCGCCGGCGGCAGCGCTCGCTGGAGCTGTCCGAGATCGAGATCCTTGCCCATCACGGTCCCGATCCGGCCGATGCCGAAGACATCGCGCAGCGCCATCATCGTCAGCGTGTTCCCAGAGCGCGGGTAGGAGGCGATCCAGACCAACACAGCTCAGTTATGAAGGCGCCCCTCCGCCCGCGCCAATCGGCTACTCGTACCCGAGCGCTTCCATCTGCTCCCAGTGCACGCCCCAGAAGCGCTCCTCGATCTCGAGCGGCATCTCGTCGCTGTAGCCGCCGACCTTGCCCTGCCGGTGCTGAATCGGGTTGCGCTCGCGGAGCACCTGGAAGTCCGTGAGCTCGCCCGCCCGCTCGGGCAGCTCGACCCCGATCTGCTCGCAGTGCTTCGCGATCACCGTCCCGGGATCGCCGACCAGATCCTCGAAGCGGATGACTGTGGTCGGCGCCGGGCGGGCGCGCCACGTCTCCACGTGCTCGGACCAGGTCCTGTGCGTGACCAGCTCTCGCAGGCGCTGCTCGAAGGTGAGCTCGTAGTCGCCGACCTTGCGGTCGTTGAGGAAGTGGGCCCGGGAGACGTGGACGTCGCGGCCGTCGCGGACGATGTACAGCGCGGGCGACGGGTCCTCGCTGTCCTCGACCCGGTGGCTCTTGACGAAGAACGGCTCCGGCCGCTCGCGGATCGCCTCGAGCTTCGCGTCGTGATCGAGCGCTTTGAGCTCCTCCGGCACCTCGTAGCTGTCGCTGCGATCCCCTCCCTTGAGCCACAAATCGGCGTCGTGGATCGTGCAGAAGCGGTTGATGCCGAAGACGTCGTGCAGCGTCTGCAGGGTGAGGGTGTTCCCCGAGCGCTGGTGGGACGCGACCCAGACGATCATCCGTTTAGTACCTGAGCAGGTGAAGCCGGTAGAGCTTCTGGAGCACGACGTGGCGGCGCAGGTAGCCGCGGACCTCGCGGAAGGCCTCGTCGTCGGAGACGTCGCGCCCGTGCACCCGGGCGCGAAGCTCGTCCGCCTCTTCGCGGGCGCCGTTCACCGCGACCGCGTCGTCGATCCGCGCGGCGCCGAGGAAGCGCGGCACCCTCTTCATCCGCGCGCCGACGTCGCGGAAGCGCAGCAGGAGGTCCCAGTCGACCGTGGCGTTGAGGTCCTCGTCGACCTGGCCCCCGACCGCGTCCCACACCCGGCGGCGCCAGAACAGCGTCTCGGTCGGCACGAAGTCTGCCCAGGACAGGATCTCGTCGCGGTGCTTGGGCAGGATCCAGCGGCCCACCTCCTGGCCCTGGCCGTCGACCAGGACCCGGTGGCCGTAGACGACGTCGACGTCCGGGTGATGCTCGAAATAGCGGGCCACGTAGGCGAGCGCCCCCGGCAGCAGCAGCCGCTCCGGCGGGACGTAGCCGAGCACGTCGCCGCTGGCCGCCTCCAGTCCCTGGTTCATGGCGGCGCCCGGCTTGCCGTTGGCCGGATCCTCGACCGTGGTCACCTTGTCTCGGTAGCGGTTCAGGACCTCGGTGGTCTTCTCCGAGGGCGCGCTGTTCTCGACGATGTACTCCAGCCCCTCGTAGTCCTGGTCGAGCACGCTACGGATCGTGCGGTCGAGCGACGCCGGCTGGTCGGTCGTCTGGGTGACGACCGAGATCGCGGGCGCTGGATCGGGCGACGACTGGCGCCGGTAGCGCCTCGGGATCTTGAGCTCGCGCGGCTTGTGCCCGCCGGTCGTCCCCAGCCGGGAGCCGAAGAGCCTGAACGCGATCGCTTCGAAGAAGCCCCGCGTCCGCGCGAACCGGCGGCGGTTGTCGCGCTCCTCGATGCGGTCCTGGAGGAGGTTCATCTGCTTGCGCAGGCCGCTCAGCTGCGCCAGCGTGGCCTCGGAGCGGGCGGACTGAACCTTCAGGATCCGGTCGATGCGGGGCCGCAGCCGGTTGAGCTCGCCCCCGAACTTGTCCACGCGCTGGGCGAGCGACGCGATCTCCTCCGGCAGCGCGTTGATCGAGCCCTCCCGGAGGGCCTGGATCGCGCCTTCGAGCTCGGCGAGCTGGCCGCCGAGCCCCTCGACCCGCTCGTCGAGCTGCGGGCCCAGCGGCTCGACCCGCTCGTCAAGCTGAGTGAGTTGGGCGCGCAGGGGCTCGAGCTCGGCCGCGACCGCGGCGATCTCCGCCCCCAGCTGGCCGCTGAGCGGCTCGATCTGCTCGTTGAGCGCCCCCAGTTGGCCTTCGAGCGGCTCGACGCGCTTGTCGAGCGACGCGAGCTGAGCGTGGACGGGCTCGAGCGCCTGGTCGAACGGCACGAGGCGCTCGTCGAGGTCCTTCAGTTGCAGGCGAACCCGGTTGAGCTGCCTTTCCAGCGGCTCGACCGTCTCCTGCAACCCGCTCAGCTGAGTGCCCAGCGGGGCGACGATGTCCGCGATGTCGTCTTCGTCGACGCGGCCCTCCGTGAGCTGGTTGACCCGCTCGGCGATTACCCGCAGCCGCCCTCGCAGTCCACCGAGCGCCTTGAAGACGGACTCGAGTTGCGGCTCCGTGGACTCGCGCAGCGCCTCCGCGAGCGGGCTCAACCGTTCGTCCAGGGTCGCCTCGGTCTTCTGGAGCCCCTCGTCGAGAGCGCTCCGCGAGTCGGCCTGCGACCGGCGTAGCTCCTCGCCGAGGCCCTCGAGCGACTCGAGCACTCCCTTGAGCTGGGACCCGCTCTCCGCGAGCTCGGCGGTCAGCGGGACTATCCGCGCCTCCAGGGCGGCCGGCGAGTCGGTCGAGCCCTCCCCGAGCGTGTCGATCTTCTTCTCCAGCCCCTCGACCGTGGACGAGAGGTCGCTGAGCCGGCGATAGACGCGATCGGTGCGCTTGCGCAGCTGCTCGTTCGTCTGCGCCCGGACGGTGGCGAGGTCGCCCTTGAGCCCGTCGAGGCGCCGCTGCAGGTTGGCGCTCGCCTGCAGCTCGACGAGCCAGTCGACGGCATGGAGGTGCGCGTACTCGCGCAGCGGCTCGCGGACCGCGGGCGGGAAGAAGACGAGCACGTCGTCGATCACCAGCAGCTCGTGGTTGGGATTGAGGGCGGAGAGCCGCTCCAGGACCTCGCTGAACTGCGGCCACCCCTCGGTCACAGCGGGCTTCGGCGGCGGCGCCATGAACAGGCGCGCGTCGTCGATCAAGACAACCGAGCGGTCGCTGATCGAGCCGATCGCCTCGAGCTCCTCGATCAGCGGGCACTGCCGGTCCTCGCCGGCGCTGGCCTCGTCGCACCAGTGGGCGTCGAGCCAGTAGAGGACGGCGCGTCGGCGGAGCTTGGGGACGATGTCCGCCAGCACCTTCTCCGAGCGCCCGTGGTACACGCTGACAGCCGGGTTCTCCTCGAACTTCTCGACCGCGCCGGCGTACAGCGGGACCGAGAGCTCGATCGTGTGCACCTCGTTGAAGAAGGGCAGCATCTCCTTCACCGACGCGCCCTCGTAGGTACCGGTCTCGACGAACACCTTGAGCGGCAGGTGCGCCGTCAGCTCGCGAACCAAGCCTGAATCGATCGAGAATCTGACCGCTCCCATCGGCGCAGGAGGGTACCGATCTGGCTCGCGCTGGGGGTGCGCTTGGGCGCGCTTCGTTACAGTTCGATCGCGCGGACCGGCGGGGCGAACTACCAAGCCCGCGCTGTGGGGAGACGAACGGGCGATGACATCCGTCGAGATTGACAAGGAGATCGAGGGCGTCGAGGCGCTGGCGGATCGGGTGGCCGAGCTGCAACGCGAGCTGGAGACGGCTCGGACCGAGCTCGCGAACGCCGTATCCCAGGGCTCCGAGGCGTCGTCGGAGGTCGGGCGCGTCCGCCGCGGCCTGATGAACCTCAGCTTCGAGGCCGACCAGCGTCAGCAGGAGCTCGAGACGCGGCTCGAGCTGCTCGAGACGACCCTCACGGGGATCGAGCTCGCGGAGGACGCTCCGGCCCCGGCTCCGCTCCCCGCTCCCGCTCCGACCTTGGCGCCGGCGCCGGTGGACGCGTCCGAGGCGGTGGACGCCCGCGAGCTCAAGGCGCTGCGGGCGCAGGTCGCCGAGCTTCAGCGCGCGGTGTCCGAAGTCCGCGGTCGCCAGCTCCGCAAGGTCGGCCGACGGCAGGCGCTGAAGCGAGGGGTCACGGCGCCGTTCCGGCTCGTGGCCGCACCCTTCCGCCGCGGCGACCGCCCGCAAGGGGGCGCAAGCGCCAAGAGCCGCAAGCGCCGGCCGCTCAAGGTGCGGCTGCGCAGGATGCGGCTGCGGATGCTGCGCTTCGTCCGCCGCAACAAGGCGCGGGTTCGCAATCGGTTCTTCGCGCGCCGTCTCGGGCGCCTCAACCACCACGACCCGAAGCCGATGAAGCTGCCGCGGCGCTACCGCAAGCAGATCGAGCTCCGCGACCCGCCGGTGATCTCGATCGTCACCCCTTCCTACAACCAGGGCCACTTTCTCGACCGCACGATTCACAGCGTCATCGACCAGGACTACCCGCGCCTCGAGTACATCGTCCAGGACGGTGGCTCGACCGACGATTCGGCCGAGGTGCTCGAGCGCAACGCCGAGCGGCTGCACCACTACGAGATGCGCGACGACGACGGCCACGCGCACGCGATCAACCTCGGCTTCCAGTACGCCAGCGGCGAGGTCATGGCGTTCCTCAACTCCGACGACCTCCTTCTCCCGGGCTCGCTGCACTACGTCGGCCGCTATTTCGAGCGCCATCCCGAGGTGGACGCCGTCTACGGCCACCGGGTCCTCGTCGACGAGAACGACATGGAGATCGGCCGCTGGGTGATGCCCCCGCACGACGACGAGGTGCTCTCCTGGGCCGACTTCGTGCCGCAGGAGACGCTCTTCTGGCGCCGCGACATCTGGGAGCGGGCCGGCGGGTTCATGGACCAGGAGTGGCCCTTCGCGCTCGACTGGGACCTGCTCATCCGCCTCCGTGACGCGGGCGCCAACATGGTGCGCCTACCGCGCTTCCTCGGCGCCTTCCGGATCCACGAGGCGCAGAAGACCTCGGCGATCATGGACACCCAGGGCCAGGACGAGGCGACCAGGTTGCGCAAGCGGATGCACGGGCGCGAGGTCACCCGTCAGGAGATCACGCAGGCGGTGAAGCCCTACCTGCGCCGCCATCACGTGCGCCAGAAGCTCTACCGGGTCCGCCTGCTGCGCTACTAAGGCAGGGTCCGTCGGCAAGCGGCCGACGGCGCGCGCTCACCAGTCGTTGTCGCGCTCGTATCCGGCCTTGATCAGCAGGTCGCCGTACCGCTCCTTGAAGGCGTCCTTGATCGGTTCGGTGAAGTAGTTGCGCCAGTCGCCGGCGATCCCCTTGCGGTAATGGGCGCTGGTGTCCTCCTCGCCCCGGGTCCGGCCGCCGCTGAGCCGCTCGAAGCTCTCCGTCTCGATCGCCTTGCGCAGCTTGCGCCGTGAGACGCCGAGCTCGCACTTCTCGAGCAGGGTGTCCTCGAGGATGCCCTTGTCATCCGTCAACAGGTCCTCGTAGCGGATCACCAGCTCGTCCGACTCGATCCAGGAGCGCTGGATCGCCGCGTTCGCCGGCACCCAGTCCTCGAGCGTGTGCATCAGGCCGTCCTCGAGCTCCATCTCCTTGACGCGATCGCGCATCTGGCTGACCGCGTCGAGCTTGTACTCGGGATGGCTGCCCTTGAGGCTGAAGTAGCCCGAGACCAGCGTGTCGCGGAGGTCGCGGACGATGAAGAAGTAGCGGGAGTCCGGCGGCGTGTCGATGCTGTCGAACTCCTCCTTGCTCAGGTAGCACGCGCTGTAGACGCGCCCCGGCACGATGCGGTCCTCGAGGACCTCCTCGCGCCCCGCCTTGACCTGGAGCAGGCGCTCCCCGACGCAGCGTTTGAGGATCCGGAAGACCCACCGCGAGCCCGCCTTGTAGTGGGTGATGTGGAAGACGGTCGTCTCTTCGAGGAATTTCACGGCGGCGCAGCATAGATGATTTGCACCGCGCCTCCGCGGGGTTCGGGGGGCGCCCGCCGGGCTATGGAGTGGACGTTTGTTCGAGCGCCGAGACGGTGCCCGAGAGCTGGGCGATATACAGCCGGCCGTCGGCCGCTTCGCCGAAGCTGACCAGCCCGGGGACCGTGAGGCCGACCGGGGCGTCATCGCGCGCGGTGGCAACCCCGCCGGTGAACACCGGCCTGAAGCTGCGCATCTCGCCGGTGCAGAAGTCGGCGTAGACGTACCGTTTGGAGAGCTCAGTCAGCGCCGGATCACGGACCACATACCCACCCGCGATCGCGCAGGCTCCACCGTCGTGGGTGTAGGTGTGTACTGGGAAGGTGACGGGGTCAGCTCCCGGGAGGGTGAGGTCGAAGGGGGAGTCGCCCTCGTACTCCGGCCAGCCGAAGTTCGCCCCGGCCGCGTCGCCGAGCCGCAGCAGGTCGACCTCCTCCTCGCTGCCCAGGCCGACGTCGCCGATCGCGATCCGGCCGCCGTCGAAGCTGTACCGCCAGGGGTTGCGCAGCCCGTAGGCGAAGATCTCGTCGCGGCCCGGCCGGCCGACGAATGGGTTGGAGGGCGGGATCCGGTACGGCTGCGCGCCCGTTTGACGCGGATCGATCCGCAGTAGCTTGCCCAGCAGGCTGTCGAGGTTGGGCGAGTTGGCGCGCTGCCCGGCGCCGCCGTCGCCCGTGCCCAGGTAGAGCAGGTGGCCGCTGGGGCCGAACTGCAGGAGGCCGCCGTTGTGGTTCGGTGCCTCCCGGTGCGGAATCACGAGCACCGTCCGTCGTGACGACGGGTCCGCCATGACGTCGGAGTCGGTCCGGCGGCTGAACTCGTCGACCTCGACGTCGCCGTCGTTGTTCGTGAAGCAGACGTAGAACAGGCCGGAATCGGCGTAGTCGGGCGGGAAGGCCATCGACAGCAGCCCCTGCTCGGCGTCGGCTCCGGCGTCGGGCACGGCGCGGACGAGGCTTGTGAGCCGCAGGAACGGGCGGTCGAGGCGCTCCCCGGCCCGCATGACCTCGATCAGGCCGCCGCGCTGGACGACGAACAGCAGGTCCGGCGCGCCGGGAGCGGTGACGACGTCGGTCGGCCGAGTGAAGTCGCCGACCGGCACCGCGACAACCGTGGCGAGGCTCGACGCCGCCAACGGGCCTGCGCAGGCCGAGAGCACGACGACGGCCAGCAGCGCCCGCCAGCTGGAGCGGCGGGACTTCTCGAGTGGGTTCAGGCTCCGGAAGCTAGACGACCGCGCGCCGGGTGGTGATCTGGTCGTAGATCCAGTGGTAGGTCCGCTCGAGCCCGTCCTCGAGCGTGATCCGCGGCTCCCAGCCGAGCAGGTCCTCGATCATCGTGTTGTCCGAGTTGCGCCCGCGGACGCCCTGCGGGGCCGAGAGATCGTGATTGCGGGTGACCTCGATGCCGGCGATGTCGGAGACGATGTCGACCAGCTCGTTGATGGTCACGAGCTGGGCCGAGCCGAGGTTGAGGGGCTCGATGAGCTCCGAGTCCATGATCCGCCGGGTGCCCTCGAGGCAGTCGTCGATGTACATGAAGCTCCGGGTCTGCTCACCGTCGCCCCAGACCTCGATCTGGTGATCGCCCGAGAGCTTGGCCTCGGCGATCTTGCGGCAGATCGCCGCGGGTGCCTTCTCGCGCCCGCCCTCGAACGTCCCGTGCGGCCCGTAGACGTTGTGGTAGCGGGCCACTCGGGTGGTGAGCCCGAAGTCCTCGCGGAAGTGCCGGCACATGCGCTCGGAGAAGAGCTTCTCCCAGCCGTAGCCGTCCTCGGGCATCGCTGGGTAGGCGTCGGCCTCGCGGAGCGCCGGGACCTCGGGCGAATCCTGGCGATAGTCGGGATAGACGCACGCCGACGAGGAGTAGAAGTAGCGATCGACGCCCGCGTCCAATGACGCCTCGAGCATGTGGGTGTTGATCAGCACCGACAGCATGCAGGCGGCCTTGTTGTTCTCGATAAAGCCCATGCCGCCCATGTCGGCGGCCAGGTTGTAGACCTGGCTCACGCCCTGGACGGCCTCCTTGCAGGCGTCGTATCGGCGGACGTCGAGCACCCGGTTGTCGACGTCATCAAGGGTCTGGAACCACTCGTCCAAAGGTTTGACGTCGACCGAGCGGACCTGGTGGCCGTCCTCGGTCAGGGCCCGCACGAGGTGCGCGCCGATGAATCCCCCACCACCTGTGACGAGTGTTGTGCTGCTCACCGGCGGAAGGTTAGTAAATAGCCAGCGGGCGAGAGCCAGCGGGCGGGCTCACGGAGCCGGCGGGTCGAGGCGATAGACCTCGCCGGTTCGGCGCGCGAAGTAGATCTGCCCGTCGAGCCCGCGACCGAACGTATTGATGTCGGGCAGCGTGATTCCGACCTTCGTGTCGTGGCTTGCCACCGGTGGCTCCTGGGAGAAATCGATGCGGATCCTCCGGATCTGCCCCGTGCAGAAGTCCGCGTACAGATAGCTGTCCTTGAGGCCCGGCAGGTCGCGGTTGTGGACGACGTAGCCGCCTGTGATCGCGCAGCCGCCGGTGGCCGCGTGCCCGTAGGTGTGCACCGGGAACGTCACCGGGTCCGGTCCCGGAAGGGTGGGCTCGAAGAGCTCGTTGCCCTCGTACTGGGGCCAGCCGAAGTTCACCCCGCCGAGGTTCGGAAGGCGCACCGCGTCGATCTCCTCCCACGAGGACTGGCCGACGTCGCCGATGATCACGTGGGAGCCGTCGAAGCTCCACCGCCACGGATTGCGCAGCCCGTAGGCGAAGATCTCGTCGCGGCCGGGCCGCCCGACGAAGGGGTTCGTGGGTGGGATCCGATACGGCTCGGCGCCCTGGCGGCGGGGATCGATCCTGATCAGCTTGCCGAGCAACACGTCGAGGTCGGCGGCGTTCGCGCGCTGGCCCGCGCCGCCGTCGCCGGTGGCGAAATAGAGCAGGTTCCCGGTGGGCCCGAACTGCAGGTTGCCGCCGTTGTGGTTGGTGGCCCCCTGGTGCGGGATCACGATCACCTGCCGGCGCGAGCCGCGATCGGCGACCTGGGGATCGGAGGCCGACACGGAGAACTCGTCGACCTCGACGTCGCCGTCGTTGTTGTCGAAGTAGACGTAGAAGAGCCCGGACGTGGCGTAGTCCGGCGGAAACGCCACCGAGAGCAGCCCCTGCTCGGTGTCCGCCCCGGGCTCCGGGACCGCCTTCACCAGCGAGCGGATGTCGAGGAACGGGCGCGTCACCGGCGTCCCGTTGTCGAGCAGGATGATCTCTCCGCGCTGCTCGACCACGTACAGCAGGTCCGGGGTCGCGGGTGTCGCCGTGATGTAGGTCGGGCGCGGGACGTCGGCAATCTGCGTCGCCGAGGCAAACGGCGGCCCGGCGGCCGTGGCGGCGGCGGGCGCGATCAGGCAGACGAGCGCGATCGCCGCCCAGAGGATCAGACGAAGCGCCCTGCCGCTCACCCGCTGATCGTGACAGGTCGCGTCTCAGCCGCTGTCGGACGGCTGGTGCGTCCCGATCAGATAGGCGCCCACGAACCCGTAGGTCGGCGCCCCCTCGGGGAGGTCGAGCTCGGCCGGCTGGCCGGCCCGATCGGCCTCGCGGGCAAAGACCAGGATCCAGCGCGTCGCGGGCGTGGCGAGCGTGTAGAAGGCGTAGTCGGCGTTGCCGCCCGCGGGCTTGAACTCGGCGTCGGGAAAGTCCTCGAGCTGGTTGGAGATCGCGTTGTTCTCGACGAAGTCGCAGATCGTGTTCGGGTCCTGCTTGCCGATGCCGAAGCGCACGAACGCGACCTCCTGGAAGGCCTTGCAATCGCGGTCCTTGAGCGCCTGGAGGGTTTGCCGGGCGGTCCCGTCGAAGGCCTTCGCGTACTTGGTGCCGACGGACTCGGCTAATCCCGAACGGGTTGAAGAAGGCGACGTGGTAGAGCCCGTCCTCGTCGCGGATCAGCACGGTGCTGTAGATGCGGTTCTCGAATTGGTAGTCGATCACCGCGCCGGCGCCTCCGTACGCCTGGGCGCCGTCGACCTTGAGGCCGGCGACCCGCTTGAGGTATTCGCAGCGCTGATCGGTGTCGAGGCTCGGGCGGTTGACCGGGTTGAGCTCGTTGATCTGTTTGCAGTCGCCGGAGGCGAGGGCCTTCGCGATCCGCGTCTGCGCCTGGTCGAGGCCCTCCTTCGGCTTGGGCGCGGGCAGGTTCGAGGCGTCCGTGGTGGTCGTCGAGGAGTCGTCGCCTCCGCAGCCCGCGAGCGGGATGGCGACGGCCAGCGCGCATGCCAGCGCCGTGACCCGCCACGCCGGCCGGCGGGCCCTTGTCGACACCCCGGTCACCACCTGGCGCAACGTACCAACCGCCTGGCGCGGAGGGTCGCCGATGCGCGCATCGCCGGGCGACCGTGCGAACATGGACGCGTGTGTGGGGGGCGCCGCGCGCTGCACGCACCAGGGGAGCGACTTGAGAGGCGAGCAACGACCGACAAGCACAGAACGCCCCCGCGGGCGGTCAGGATTTGGGACGCTCGGGTCGATCCTCCGGGTCCTCAAGCGTCCCGTCCCGGTTGCCCTGCGGCCGCGGGTGGGGCGGTTCGAGGCTCAGTACGAGCCGCGGCCGCTCTCGGTTCCCCGCGGCTACCTCGACGAGCGCGCCCCCGACCCGGCGCCGTCGATCTCGATCGTCACCCCGTCGCTGAACCAGGGCCACTTCATCAGCGCGACGCTCGCCAGCGTCGCCGCCCAGGCCTACCCGAATCTCGAGTACGTGGTCGCCGACGGCGGCTCGGACGATGGGACGTTGGAGATCCTCAGCGGGTACGCGGACCTGATCGACCGCCTGGAGTCCGGCCCCGACGGCGGCCAGATCGCGGCCATCAACCGCGAGCTCGGACGGATGCAGGGCGAGATCCTGGCCTGGCTGAACTCCGACGATCTGCTGCTGCCCGGGGCCCTCGCCTACGTGGGCCGCTACTTCGCCGAGCACCCGGAGGTCGACCTCGTCTACGGCTACCGGGTGCTGATCGACGAGGCGGGCGACGACGTCGGGATCTGGGCGATGCCGCCGCACGGCCGCGACGCCCTGCGCTGGGTCGACCTCGTGCCTCAGGAGACCGCCTTTTGGCGCCGGGGGCTGTGGGAGCGCCTCGGCGGCCTGCGCGACGACCACGAGATCGTCTTCGACTGGGACTTCTTCCGCCGGGCGCAGGACGCGCGGGGCCCGGATCGTCCGCCTGCCCCGCTTCCTGGGCGCCCAGCGCCAGCACGCCGACCAGAAGACCCGGACCGGTCAGGAGCGCTCGCTCGCCGAGCAGATCTCGCTCCGGCGGCGCGACGAGGGGCGCGGGGTGAGCCGCGACGAGCTGCGCGGTCACCTGCTCGGCTACCTGCTGCGCAGCCTGCCGTACCAGTACGCCCATCGTGCTCGAGGGCGGATCGGCGTCGGTGCCGTTCCGGTCGACTTCGAGTCTCCCCGGGCCGCAACCAACGGACGCCCTCGCTCGCGGGTGCAGGCGTGAACGCGACGGCCGCGGACCGCAACGGCAGCCCCTCGCCCGAGTTCTGGGCCGGGGCGCCGGTGGTGGTGACGGGAGGGGCCGGCTTCCTCGGCAGGCCCACCGTCCGGCTGCTCGAGTCGCTTGGCGCGGAGGTGCGGGTGGTGCGCTCGGCCGAGCACGACCTGCGCGACCCGACCGCCTGCCGCGAGGCCCTCGACGGCGCACGGGTGGTGATCCACCTCGCGGCATCCGCCGGCGGCATCGGCTTTCACCGGGCGCGACCCGCCGAGGCGAGCCACGACAACCTGCTCATGGGGTCGAACGTGTTCGAGGCCTCGCGCGCGGTGGGTGTCGAGAAGCTCGTGGCGGCCGGCTCGGCCTGCGTCTACCCGAGCTCCACCCCGGTGCCGTTCTCCGAGGACGGCATCTGGGACGGCTACCCCGAGCCCGCCACCGCTCCCTACGGGGTCGCGAAGCGCGCCATGCTGGTCCTCTCGGACGCCTACCGCCGCCAATACGGTCTCGACTCGTGCTCGCCCGTGCTCGTGAACCTGTACGGGCCCGGCGACAACTTCGACGTCGAGAACTCACACGTGGTCGCGGCGATGGTGCGCAAGTACGTCGATGCGGCGCGGGGAGGGACGGACCGGGTCGTCCTCTGGGGCAGCGGCGAGCCGACCCGCGAGTTCCTCTACGTCGACGATGCGGCGCGGGCGCTGCTCCTCGCCGCGGAGCGCTACTCGTCATCCGACCCGGTGAACATCGGCACCGGGCGGGAGGTCAAGGTGCGCGACCTTGCCGGGCTGATCGCGTCGCTCAGCGGCTATCGCGGTGAAACGGTGTGGGATCGGGAGCGCCCCGACGGCCACCCGCGCAAGTGCCTCGACACGACGCGGGCCCGCGAGCGGATCGGATTCGAGGCCGAGGTCGAGCTCGAGGCCGGGCTGGAGCGGACGATCGTGAGCTTTCGCGAGCGCGGGGAGGAGGGCGAAGATGGCGCGTGACGCTCAGGGCTTCGCCCGCGTCTACGACGACGAGGTCTGGAACGTGTTCGGCTTCTTCGCCTACCGGCTGCGCAGCCGCGCCGACGCCGAGGACCTGACGCAACAGACCTTCGAGCGGGCGCTCCGCGCCTGGGATCGCTATGACCCGCAGCGCGCGAGCGTTGGCACCTGGCTGGTCTCGATCGCCCGCAACCTGCTGATCGATCACTACCGGCGCGACCGCTCGGCCAACCAGGAGTCCATCGACGACCGGCCCGACGACCGGCTGCCGGCCGCGCCGGGCACGGAGGACATCGATCTCGACATCGCCCCGGATCTGGCCGCCGCGCTCGAGGGGCTCAATCAGCGCGAGCGCGAGCTGATCGCGCTCCGCTACGGCGCCGACATGACCGGGCCCGAGATCGCCGAGCTCACCGGGCTGACGCTGGCCAACGTCCAGCAGATCCTCTCGCGCTCGCTGCGCCGGATGCGCGCCGAGCTCGAGAGCTACGAGGCGAGCGGGCCGACGCCGGCGAGGCCGACGGCGGCGACGGCCAGCAGGCAGAACCCGGACCCGGCGTAGGCGAACACCAGCCGCCGGACGCGGCCGAGCGCCAGCGGCCGCGCGGAGTCGGCGACCAACAGACGGCGCAGGTCGCCGCGAAACGCGGGCCTCGGCACGGGCCGCTCGGCCTCGAGCCGGCGGGCGATCTCGTCGAGGGCCGGGTCGGGTCGCTCAGTCATGTCGTCGGGGCCTCCGGGTCGTGTCATTGGAAGATGGGGGAGCGGGGGTTGAGCGCATGCGCCTTGCGGTAGGCCTGGACGGAGGCGTCGGCGTTTCCGAGCCGCGCCTCCAACCGCGAGAGCACGAGCCAGTTCTGCCAGTTGGTCGGCTCCGCGTCGGCCGCCGAGCGGGCGGCGTTCGCGGCCGAGGCGAGGTCGCCGTCGAGCTCGAGCACGAGCGCCTCCTGCAGCAACGGGCTGGCGGCGAACGGCTGGACGTCGTGGGCCTCGCGGGCGTCGGCGAGCGCGCCGCTGAGCGTCGCCGCCCGGGCCTGGGCCTGGCTGTCGCGCACCAGGCTGGTGCCGGCGAGCGGGATCGCGATCGCGACGACCGCGCCGACCGCGACCAGGCTGAGCGCGATGCGGGCCGGGCGTCGGCCGCCGCCGCTGCCGGCCGACTCTGCCGACTCTGCGTCAGCGGTCTCAGGCTCCGGATCGCGGGCGCGCGAGCCGAGCAGCGCGGCACCGAGCAATAGGAAGGCGATCGCGACCACAGGGAGGGTCCAGACCCAATCGAAGGCCGCGGCGACCATGAACGTCCCGGCACCGGCCAGCGCGGCGGCGGCGTAGCCGCGTCGCTGCAGGGTGGCCGCGGAGGCTCTCGCCAGGCGCACTCCGACCACTGCGATCGTGCCGAAGAGGGCCAGGATCAGCGCGAGCCCCACGATCCCGACCTCGGCCAGGGTCTGGAGATAGAGCGAGTGGGCGTCGCGAATGAAGAGCGAGACCGTGCCCTCGCGCGCCCACCAGAACTGGAAGGTCCCTGGCCCGATCCCGGTCAGGGGATCGGTCGCGTTGGCGTCGAGGGCCGACTGCCATGCCTGGTAGCGGCCGTTGCCGGCGGCGCTGTCGAAGCGCGCGGCGCCGCTGCCGGGGTCGACCGGCTGCTTGAACTCCTGCCAGCGGTCCGAGACCTCTCCGGGCACCCCCGCCGCGATCGCCACGACGACGATCGCGAGCAGCGCCACCAGCGCCCCGATCGCGGCCCGGCGGGGAGCGACCTGTGGCCGCGGGCCGAGCCCGTGGCGGGCCGCGAGCCCGATCGCCGCCTGCACCAGCCCGACGCCCGCGCAGACCACGAGCGTGATCGCGAGCATCTCGCCGCCCTGGCTGGAGGCGACCGCGTTTCCGAGGCCATCCTGCAGCGGATCGCGCTGGGCCGCGGCGAGCATGAGGATCGCGCTCCCGAGCCCGGCGACGAGGAGGGGAGGGAGGATGGCGAGCCGGCGCGGGTACAGGGCGAACAGGAATACGAGCGCAAAGGCGAGCTCGATCGCACCGCCGCGCGAGAGCGTGTAGAAGCCGGCCAGGGCCATCGCCGGCAGTGCGGCGACCGCGAGCGCCTGGGCGAGCAGGGACCGAGCCTGGTGTCCGGCGACCAGGACAAGCGGCACGCCCATCGCGAGCAGCGCCGCGAGCCCGTTCCAGTAGTTGAGGGGGTAGTTCAGGCGCGCCTTGATCCCGGGCAGGCCGGCGGCCGCTTGGTCGGTGGGAAACCAGGACGGGTGCAGGCGCGAGAGCAATGCCATCGCGCCGATCACAGCGATGCGCCGCCGCCACGGCGTTGACGGTGCGCCGCAGGCCCTCGCGGCCGGTGATCGCGAGCGTGAGCGTGAAGACGCCGACGTAGGTGGCCACGCGCCCGAGCTCGGCGGCGCTGCGCTCGGCGCTCTCCGACCAGCCGATGCCGAGCGCGGTCCAGACCGCGAACGCGGCGATCAGCCCGAGGCCGATCCACCCGGCCCGCGGGATCGACGCGGTGGGGAGCACGGCGACCAGCGCGCCGAGCAGCACGATCCACCAGATCGCGATCCCGACCTCGCTGTAGACGACGAGGTCATAGCCGCCGCCCTTGAGCCCGAGATACAGCACCAGGGCGAACGGCAGCACGAAGCCGGCCATCGCCGGGCCGCGCTCCCGTAGCGCGGCGACCCAGGTTTGGGCAGGCGCCGGCCCATGGTGGAGCCTCGGGCGCCCCGCCGTGCTGTCCGCTGCATTCGCCATTCGCTAGTTCCTTATACGCCGCCGCGCGGGGCTGGCTGACGCGCCCCGGCCACCGGACCCCCGGCTCTCAGGCGGGATCGCGGGGACTAACCCGGGCGGCTCGGCCGCCGGCTCGACGGGTTCAGGTGCTGCGCCCGCGGGCCACGAACGGAACGGTGCGAGCGAGCAGCTTGAGGTCGGTCCACAGGGACCAGTTGGCGGTGTAGAGGTAGTCGAGGACGACCATGTCGTCGACGGGTATCCGCCACGAGCCGAGGATCTGCCAGCTTCCGGTGATCCCGGGCGAGACGTTGAGCCGCCGCCGGAACCCGCCCTCGATCTGCGCGTCCTCGGCCGGCAGCAGCGGGCGTGGGCCGACCAGGCTCATCTGACCCCGGAGGACGTTGGTCAGCTGCGGCAACTCATCGAGCGCCCGCCGCCTGATCACCCGCCCGACGCGCGTGATCCGCGGGTCATCGGGGATCTTGAACAGCCCGTCCGCCTCGTTGAGATGCCGCAACTCCTCGCGGCGCTGGTGCGCGCCGGAGTCCATGCTGCGGAACTTGAGCATCTCGAACTCGCGACCGCCGCGACCGATGCGGCGCGTGCGGTAGATCGCCGGGCCCGGCGTATCGGCCTTGATCGCGATCGCGATCGCGATCATCAGGGGCGCGAGCAGGATCAGCGCGGTGGCCGAGACGACGAGGTCGAAGCCGCGCTTCATGAGCTGCGACGAGCGGCTGATGCCGAATCGCTTCATCCCCAGGAGCGCCATTCCGGGAAGCTGATCGACCTCGTACGAGAGCGACGCCAGGCGGGCCGTGCTCGGCAGCACGCTGACCTTGATCCCGGAGGACATCAGGCCGGCCACGGCATGCAGCAGGTGCTCGGCGGGCCAGGAGCTGGACGCCAGGATGACCCGGTGAGCGCGCTTGCTGTCGACCACCGGGGCGACGGCCTGGATGAAGGCGTCGTTCGCGTTCAGGTCTCCGAACCCGAGCGCCGCCGGAACCGACGTCGGCGGAGATCGTGGCGACGATCTCGACGTTCAGATCCTGGAGCTCGACCTTCCGGGCGAGGTCGTCGGTGGTCCGGTCGTCGCCGATCAGCACACAGCGCTCGGGCTGGGCGAGCTGGTTGACCAGCCCGCGGCAGGCCGTCCGGCCGAGGACCAGGAAGGTCGTCAACGCGAGCCAGGTGGCGAGGATGTCGACCCCGGAGAACGATTCGTTGGCGATCAGGTGCTGGGCCAGGACCGCGATCAGGGTGACGATCGTCGCGAGTTGAAAGAGGCCGGGGACGTCGTCGAGCGTCGCCCGGTGAAGCGAGTTTTCATCACGGTCGTAGAGGTTGAAGAGCTTGGCGAACAGCAGCGTCACCGGGACCCCGGCGAGGACCCACGGCGTGAGCGCCATGCCGCCGATGACCGTGGTCGCCAGCCACATCGCGGCGAGATAGGCAACGGCGTCGGAGAGCGCGAGCGGGCGCCGGTAAAGGGCGTCGCGACGCTGGCTGGAGTCGAGCCGACGGCGCCCGGCGATCTCGCCGAGCACGAACTCGCGGCGCACGCGGTCGCGGATCTCCGCCTCGGTCGCCCCCGCTGGGTCCCCGAGGCGCACGGGCGGCGGCTCGCGAACAAGATCCAGGGCGCGCGCCCGTCGGGCTGTCCTCTCCCTCTCCAACTGCGAGTACACGCCTCCGAGCTTCAACTTCCGTCGCCTACGGGCCAGGTCCATCCTCGTCGATATTGCAGGCGAAAGCAACCCCCAGTTCGTGAGTCGACCTAGACTCCCTGCGCCGCGCTGACGGGCGGAGGATCGATGCGATCGGCGACCTTCCTGCTCAACAAGCATCCCTACGCGCAGCAGGCCGGCGACACCCGCCTCACGCGCCTGCTGATCGAGCTCGTCTCCGAGAGCGTCCCCGTCCGGGGGCTCGCGCTCTGGTCCGGGCCCTCGCGGCCGGCGCCGATCGAGCTGCGCACCGTGCGCAAGCCGCCGGTGCGCCTCGCGAGGCTCGCCGCGCAGAGCCTCGCGAAGCGCCACAGCATCGTCCACACGCGCTACCTCACCGACGAGCTGGTGCGGGCCGTGGCCGACGACGACGCCGACACGCTGATCGCCGAGCACACCTACATGGCGGAGGCGGCGCTCGCTGCGGGCCGCGCGGGGCCGGGGCTCTTGGTGAATACGCACGTCCTCGAGTCCTCCGCGCTCGAGGCCCGGGCCGCGATGTCGCGGTCGCTGGCGCCCCTGAGCCTCGAGGCGGCCCGCACCCGCCGCGACGAGGTCCGCTGCGCGACCGCTGCCGGCGCCACCGCCTGTCTCGGCGAGGCCGATCTCGCGGTGTTGCGCGGCGCGGGCGTTACGAACGCGCGGCGGCTGGACTTCGCCCTTCCGCCGCTGGAGCGGGCGCCGCTGGACGGCCCGCCCCTGGCGCTCTTCGTCGGCGACCGCGGTTGGGGGCCCAACGCTCAGGCGGCGCGCGCGCTCGCGGAGCTATGGCCGCGGATCGCGGCGCAGGCGCCGGGCGCCCAGCTCGTCGTGGCGGGCCAGCCGGCGCGGCGCGAGCGCCCCCCGCAGCGTGCCCGGGGGTGCGCTGGCTCGGCTTCGTCGACGACGTCGAGGAGCTCTACCGCTCCGCGAGGGTGCTCGTGGCGCCAGTCGCGATCGGCGGCGGGGTCCGGGTGAAGGTCCTCGAGGCGGCTGCCCGCGGGCTGCCGGTGGTCGCCACCCGCGCCGGGCTCGGGTCGATCGGCCGCTATCTGCCGCTGGCGCCGGCCGCAGGGGAGGAGCTGGTGGAGCGCGCGGCCCGGCTGCTGCGCGACCGCGGCGCCGCGGTCGCCGAGGGCGCCGCGTTGTACGAGGCCAACGCGGAGCTGTGGCGCTCGGGCTTCGTCAAGAGCGGGGTCGAGACGTGGATCGCGGCGGGCACCTGATGGCGCCGACGCCGGTGCCGGTCACGTTCGTGAGCTCCTCCGCCGAGGTCGGTGGCGCCGAGCTGCTGCTCGTGTCGCTGCTCGACTCGCTCGGAGCGGGCTGGGTCGAGGCGGTCGTGATCCCGGCGCCCGGCGAGCTCGCCGACCGCGTGCGGTCGGCCGGCCACCGAGTGGAGATCGTTCCGTTCGGCCGCCGCCTCGGGCTGCTCCTCGCAGCCGTCCGGCTGCGGAGACTGCTGAGTCGCCACCGGGCGGGGGTCGTGCACGCAAACGGTTCGCGCGCTGCGCTTGTCGGCGCCCTCGCCGCCGGCCGGCGCCGACGCCTGATCTGGCTGCGGGTCGATCGGACGCTGGACGGGCGCGCCGGCGCGTGGATCGCCCGCCGGTGCGCTCGCGTCGTCGGGATCAGCGAGAACACGCTGGAGGGGCTCGGGGACGCGGCTGCCGGCCGCGCCGAGGTCGTGTATCCGGGCGTCCCGGACTTCGACGTCGACCGCGAGGCGGGCAGGGAGTTCGCCCGCTCGCTGCTCGAGTGCCCGCCCGATGCCGAGCTGATCGTGCTCTCGGGGCGCCTGGGCCCGGCGAAGGGCCAGAGCGAGCTGCTCGCTGCCGCTCCCGCGGTGTTCGACGCCCGGCCGAGGGCGCGGATCGTGTTTCTCGGTGGGCCGCGCGCGGCGTTTCCCGGCTACGCGGCCGAGCTCAGCGACCGCGCCAGGGCGCTCGGGATCGAGTCGCGCGTGCACTTCCTCGGCCACCGGCCGAGCGGGATCGGCTCGGTCGCCGACGCGGTCCGCCTGGTCAGCGGCTGCGATCTGCTTGTGGCGCCGAGCCGCCGCGAACCGCCGTACGGCTGGCAGGAGGGCTTCGGACTCGCCGTCGCCGAGGCCATGCGCGTGGGGACCCCGGTGGTCGCCTACCGCAACGGCAGCCTGCCTGAGGTCCTCGGCGACTGCGGCGAGCTCGTCGACGAGGGCGATACGACGGGACTCGCCGCGGCGATCACCGCCGTCCTCGACGACCCGCAGCGGCGCGAGCGCATGGCGAGCTGCGGGCGCGAGCGCGCCGCGACGTACTTTCGCCGCGACGACGCGGTTGCCGCCCTGCGTGCGATCTACGCGGCTACCGCGGCGGGTCGGGCGCCCGCGCGGTGATCAGGTAATACGGGGCGAGGTTGCGCCAGTCGCGGCGCCACGCGAGCTCCTCATAGGCGAGGTAGGCGGCGCGCAGCGGCGCCGAGAACGCCGCGTAGAAGACGCCGCTGAAGAGGGGGACGATCCGCGCCTCCGTCCACGGTGGCGCCAGCAGGGGCTCGAGCGCCGAGTACCAGCACCGGTCGTAGTGGGCGGGAAAGACCGTCCCGGGGTCGCGGCCCTGGGTGCGTTTGAGCAGGCGGCGCGTGGCGCCCTGCGGCACGACCCGGTTGGCGAGCGCGGCCATCGAGAACGCGCCCGGCATCTGGGCGACGAGCCGGCCTCCTGGGCGCAGGTACGCCCGCAGGTTGTCGAGCGCCGGGCCGAGCCGGTCGACGTGCTCGAGGACCATGAAGCTCAACGCGAGGTCGAAGCGCCCGCTGAGCTCGGGGCGAAAGACGGTCACGTCCGCGACCACGGTCTCGTCGTAGCTGCCCGGCGGCGCCTTGGCGAGCTCCGCCTCGGACAGGTCGAGGCCCACGTACGAGCTGCCGGCCGGGCGCTGATCGCCTGCCAGCACCGGGTGTGCCCCGGCGCCGACGTCGAGGATCGCGGCCCCGTCGGTCACCGAGGAACGGATCTCGGCCCGAAAGCGCGCGTCCCACGTGTCGGTGGCGTACCGGGGCGGCACCAGGCCGTGAAGGCCCGCCCGCGCGGCCGCGAGCGGTCCGGCCGGGACATCCGGGCTGACCGCAAGCCCGGCGAGGTCCCCGTCGTCCCGCGTCTCCCCGCGTATGCGCGCTCCCGCCACCGCTAGATTCTTCCATCGTCAGTGGTCGCAGCAGGCGACAGGGAGCCTCGGGTCGTGATCGTCCATGACTTCATGGAGACGTTCGGCGGCGCCGAGCGCGTGACCGCCGAGATCGCGAAGGCGTTTCCGACCGCTCGCGTGCACGCGATCCTGGGTCGGCCCGAGGTCGCGAGGCGCATGGGGGTCGGGGATCGCTTCGTGAGCATGTTGCCGGCGCGCGAGCCGCTGCTTCGCAACTACCGCCTGCTCGCCCCCTTCTACCCCCTGATGGTCCCCCGCCGGCGCCTGCCGGCCGCGGACGTGGTGATCGCCTCCAGCTACGCGTTCGCGCACGGCTTTCGATCGGAGAACGACGCGCCGCGCCTCTGTTACTCGTGGGGGCCGCTGCGCTTCGCGTGGTCGATGACCGACGAGTACCGCCAGCACTGGGCCTCATCGGCGATCGGCCGGCGGGCGTTCGACGCACTCGCGGCCTGGATGCGCGCCGCGGATCGGCGCAGCGCTCAGGGCGTCGACCGCTTCGTCGCGCCGCTGCGCTCGGTGGCGAGGCGGATCAAGGAGTCCTACGGGGCCGATTCCCAGATGCTGGCTCCGCCGATCGACTGCGACCTTTTCACGCCCGACTCTCCCGACTCCGCCCCGGCCGGCGACCACTACCTCTTCTGCGGGCGGCTGATCGAGCCCTACAAGCGGATCACCGTGCTCGTCGAGGCCTTCAACCGGCTTGACCAGCGCCTGGTGATCGCCGGCGACGGCCCGGCCCGCGCCCAGCTCGAGGGCCTCGCCGGGCCGAACGTCGAGTTCCGCGGCCAGCTCGGCGACCAGGAGCTGGTGACGGCGATGCGCAGCTGCCGCGCGGCGGTCTTTCCCAGCCGCGACGATTTTGGCCTCGTTCCGGTCGAGGTGATGGCCTGCGGGCGGCCCGTGCTGGCCTTTGCGGGCGGGGGCGCGACGGAGACCGTCGTGCCCGGCGTCACCGGCGAGCTGTTCGGCAGCCAGGAGCCCGAGGTGATCGCCGACGCCGTGCGCTCGTTCGTCCCAGGTCGCTACGACCCGCACGCGATCCGCGAGCACGCGGTGCGCTGGGACCGCAGCCGCTTCCGCGAGTCGATGCGCGCCATGGTCGGCGAACTTCTGTCAGCCCGAGGATCCGACGTTCGTATATGAGGACATGCGCAGGGTCATACCGCTTCTAACGCTGCTCGCGCTCCTGGTCTGGGCGGCGGTTCCCGTGGGCGCTTCGGCGCAGGACAACTCGGGTCTCAGTCAGTACCAGGAGAACCCCCCGACGGCCGGCGGAGGCGGTGGTGGCGGTGGCCATCACGGCGGCGGCGGCGGAGGCGGCCAGAACGGCGGCGGTGGCGCGGCCGGCGGCGGCTCGGGCGCCGCGGCGGGCTCCTCGCAGTCCGGCGGCGGCTCGGTCTCGCAGTCGACGGTCAACCAGCTCGACTCGATGGGCGCCGACGGCCAGGCCGCGGCTGACGCGGCGATCGCGTCCACGCCTCCTGGCTCGAACGCGAACTCCTCTTCTAACTCCTCTTCCTCCGGCCACGCGAACCAGGGCGGCTCGGGCTCAGGCTCGAGCGCCGCGGGCGGTTCCGGTGACAGCGCGGGCGAGAACGCCACGGGCGGGCAGTCCGGCGGTTCCGGCGGCGTCGGTGTCGGCGACCTGCTCGGCAACACCGTCGGCGGCTCGGAGTCCGGCGGCATGGGACCGGCCCTGCCGATCATCCTTGGCATCGTTCTCTTGAGCGCGGTGGCGGTCCTGGTGGCCCGGCGCGGCGGTTTCGGGCGACTGCACCGCGGCTGATGCCGAACTCAACCAGGGGGGTACGCCATCGCGGCGCGGTTGCCGCAACCGTGTTCTGCGCCGCGCTATTGGCGATCGCGGCGATCGCCGCGGCCAAGCCGGGTAGCCATCGCGGGGGCGGCGGCCACCATCAGGGCGGTCATCACCACGGCGGCAACCACGGCGGGGCGTCTCGGAGCTCGACCCTCCTCACCGGCTTCCAGGAAGCTGACTTCCTCACGGACAACGCGGACCTGCGCACGCAGGTCTTCGACAAGGCCGCCCAGGCCCATGCCGGGATCGCCCGCTTCAACGTCAGCTGGCGCGAGATGACGACCGGCCAGCCGGCCGACCCGACCAGCCCGTCGGACCCGGCCTACCACTTCGCGAGGCTCGACGCCGCGGTCCAGGATGCGACCGCCCGCGGGATCCAGCCGCTGATCATGATCGACCACGCCCCCGACTACGCCCTGGGCGCGAACCCGGACCCGACGGTCCCCACGGGCACCTGGAAGCCCGATCCGAACGCCGTCGGGCAGTTCGCGACGGCGGTCGCGCAGCGCTATTCCGGCAGCTTCGCCGGACTGCCGCGCGTGACCTACTTCCAGGTCTGGAACGAGCCCAACCTCGCCGGCTACCTGACCCCGGTGCGCGACGCCACGGGCACTCTGGTCTCCCCGAACCTCTATCGGGACATGGTCAACGCCTTCTACGCGGCGATCAAGAGCGTCCACGCCGACAACATCGTGGTGACCGGCGGCACGGCCCCGTACGGGGACTCCTCAGGAAACATCCGCTCGCGCCCGCTGGATTTCTTGCGAACGATGCTCTGCCTGCGCCCCGATCTCAGCGGGCCGACTTGCAACACGCCGACAAACTTCGACGTCCTCGCCCATCACCCGATCAACACCGCGGGTGGGCCCGACGAAGGGGCTCACAACCCCGACGACGCCTCCACCGCCGACTTCAAGCGCGTCCGCCAAGTGCTGCGGGCCGCCGAGCGCGTCGGCACCGCACCTGGGGGACCGCACCCGCTCTGGGCCACCGAGGTCTGGTGGGAGAGCAATCCGCCGGACGGCTTCCGCGGCCAGTCGCTCGACACCCAGGCTCAATTCATCGAGCAGGCCTTCTACGTGCTCTGGAAGCAGGGGGCGTCGGCGGTGCTCAACTTCGAGATCCGGGACGAGCCCTACGACCCTCAGCACCCGCTGGCGACGATCCAGTCGGGCATATACCTGCGCGACTGGACCCCGAAGCCCTCGGCGCAGGCCTTCGCCTTTCCGTTCGTCACCGAGCGCCGTTCCAAGACCAAGGTCTTCGCGTGGGGCAAGTCCCCAGAGGCGGGCACGTTGCGGATCGAGCGCAGCGCGGGGGGCAAGTGGCGCAAGGTCGACAAGCTGTCCGTCCAGGCCGGCGAGATGTTCACGGACAAGCTCGCGCTGAAGCGTAAGGTCAAGCTCCGGGCGAGGGTCAACGAACAGACGAGCCTGACATGGCGCCAGAGGGGATAGGGTTGACTGTCAGGAGGGTAGGCTCGTCCGGACGCAGGAGCTATGTCAGCGAAGCGCTGACGTTTACGTATGTCTGGGAAAGCGTTCCCGTGCGTGCGACTAAGAAAACTTCGAAGGGAGTAATTGGATGAGGCTCAAGTTCGCTGGCGCCGCGGTCATTACCGGTGCGCTGGTCTTTGCGACGGCGGCTTACGGGAATGTGACCCCGATTCCGCCGTCGGACTACTACCAGTACTCCGGCTGCGACTTCGCCATCGATGGCGTCGCGCTGCAGGGGGACGATGCCAACGACGTGATCAACGGCACGCCCCGCAACGACCTGCTCGCAGGCGGCGGCGGTAACGACACGCTCAACGGTCTGCCGGGTGACGACTGCCTGAACGGGCAGAACGGCAACGACAGTATCGTCGGCGATACCGGCAACGACGTCATCTTCGGCGAGGACGGCAACGACACCGTCGACGCCGGCGACGGCAATGACACCGCCAGCCTGGGTAACGAGGCCGACACCGCCAAGGGCGGCACCGGCAACGACTCGATCACCGGCGACGCGGGCTCGGACACCATCAACGGTGACGAGGACAACGACCTGCTCAAGGGCTTCGGCGACAACGACCAGATCAGCGGCGACGCTGGCAACGATCGTGTCCAGGGCTCGGGCGGCAACGACAAGGTCACCGGCGCCGACGGCAAGGACAAGGTCCGCGGCGGTACCGGCAACGACAAGGTCGATGGCGGCGACGGCAACGATCAGGTCCAGAGCCAGGGTGGCAAGGACAAGATCAAGGGCGGCAACGGCGAGGACAACATCCGCGCCGGCGGCGGCAACGACAAGGTCAAGGCCGCTGACGGGTTCAAGGACAAGGTCAAGTGCGGCCTGGGCAACGACAAGGCCACGGTCGACAAGATCGACCAGGTCGCTCCCGACTGCAACCACGTGAAGGTCAAGAAGGGCTAACCCCCGAGACCAACCGGCTGAAGGCGACGGCCGCGCCCCCGGGGCGCGGCCGTCGTCGCTTTTCAACGCGCGCTATCCTTGCGCCGTCCCTCGTGCCCGCCCGAAGAGGGTGGAGCGGAGGTCTTTTTTCTGTCTGGACCCAGGCGGCCAGACCCGAGTGATCAGAGGAGCAGATGGCTCGCGGAGACGTTCGAATCGCCGTAACCCTCGCGTGCGAGGAATGCAAGCGGCGCAACTACCAGACCAACAAGTCGCGGCGCAATACGCCGGACCGGATCGAGATGCGCAAGTACTGCCGCTGGTGCGGTCACCACACGCCGCACAAGGAGACGCGCTGAGCGCGGCGCTCTCCGCGTCCGCGACCGGTTAGCCCCGTGGCAAAGACCAGAGCACAGCGCAAGGCCGAGCAGCGCCGCCGGGCCGCCCTGCAGCAGGGCCGCTCGTCGGACGACCTCGAGCAGGAGTCGCGCGCGCAGCACGACACCCAGGTCGGCGAGACCGCCGACGTCATCGAGGCGGAGCTCGCCGAGCACGGCGCCGACCTCGATGAGCTGACGGGTCGCCCCGGCGACGGCGACGCCTCGCCCGCGCCCGCGCCGCCCGCCCCCTCCCGCGCCGACGTCGGCACGCCGGCAGAGGCCGCGGAGGGCGCAGCCCCCGCCGACAAGATTTCGCGCCGCGCCCAGCGCGCGGAGGAGCGCGACCGCAAGCAGCGCGCCAAGGAATCCGAGAAGCGCCGCGCGCCGCGCGAGGCGCGACCGGCCGAGCGCCAGCGCGGCGGCGTGATCGGCTTCCTGATCTCATGCTGGGCGGAGCTGAAGCGCGTCCAGTGGCCGGACCGCGAGACCCTCATTCAGGCGTCCGCGATCACGCTCGTGTTCATCACGATCATGGCCGCCTACCTGGGCGTCCTCGACACCGTCTTCAACTGGCTCGTGCAGCGCATCATCTGAGCGCCGCGCCCGCCTGAATCCCCCGAGTCGAAAGCGATCTGACTTAGAAATGTTCCGCTGGTACGTCATCAACACCTACTCCGGGCACGAGAACAAGGTGAAAGCCAATCTCGAGCACCGGGTCGAGACCATGAGCGCCCGCGCCCGCGTGCGCCAGGTCGTGGTCCCCACCGAGCAGGTCACCGAGCTCAAGGACGGTCAGCGCATCCAGGTCGAGAAGCGCACGATGCCCGGCTACGTGCTGGTCAACATGGAGATGACCGACGACGCCTGGAACCTGGTCAAGAACACGCCCGGGGTGACCGGTTTCGTCGGGTCGCGCAACAAGCCGATCCCGCTCTCGCAGCCCGAGGTCGACCGGCTCATGCACCGCGAGACCGCCGAGCGCCCGCGGACCCATGCCCAGTTCGAGGTCGGCGAGTCGGTGAAGGTGATCTCCGGCCCGCTGTCGGACTTCTCGGGCGAGATCGCCGAGATCAACGAGGACGCCGCCAAGCTCAAGGTGCTCGTCTCGATCTTCGGCCGCGAGACTCCGGTCGAGGTCGGCTACGACCAGGTCAAGAAGATCTGACACCGGTTCACGCCTGAGCTGCGGATAACTACGTACTCACTATTAGGTAAGTTCACAAGAAGTGGCGTTTAGGGGTGCCGCTTCGGGCTACACTCATCACGTTAGGGTGGATCAAGTGGGGTGTCTGAGTACGGATCCACCGTGTGCGAAATGCGGATGGGTCACGAAGCGCTCGCTGAGCGCCCGTGGATACGCCTGCCGCTGGAGGTTCCTCAATGCGTAATTTGTTCACGTCGCGGGCCCGTAAGGGCGCCATCGCGACGATTCTGGGCGTGTGTGCGTTCACCGCCCTCGCCGCGGCGCCGGGCGCCTCGGCGAACGTCGTCTACAACAACATCCCGAAGCCGCTGCCCGGGAACGTCGTCAGCCAGGCCTTCGAGGCCACGTCGACGTCCGAGTTCGGAGGCCAGGTGAGCTTCGCGAGCACCCAGCGGAATAGCCCCAGGCTCTCGGTCGTGATGAGCAGCTGGGGGTGCCAGAGCGGTGGCGCAAGCACCGGCGACTGCTCGACCACGCCGGGCGCCAAGTTCACCGAGCCGATTCGGTTCAACGTCTACCGCGTGGGCGCGGGCGGCGAGCCGGGCAGGCTCGTTGGCGCGGTCACTCACACGTACAACCTCCCCTACCGCCCGTCTGCGAACTACACGAAGTGCAGCGGCGGCAGGTGGTTCTCGAGTCGGGATAGCTCGTGCAACAACGGCAAGGCGACCCGGATCACCGCCGGCCTGGGCAGCCTCGATCTCCCCGATCAGGCGATCATCTCGGTCGAGTACAACACGACGCACTACGGCTATGAGCCGATCGGCGAGAGCGCCCCGTGCTTCGGCACCTCGGGTGGGTGCCCGTACGACAGCCTCAACGTCGGGGTTGGCGACGGCGACACCTCCACGCCGGAGGGCGAGCCGACCGTCGGCACGCAGCCGCAGCCGGACGATGCGTATCTGAACAGCTCCTGGACCGGCGCTTACTGCGACGGTTCGCTGGGCACCGGCACGTTCCGCCTCGACGCGGGCTGCTGGACCGGCTACCAGCCGCTGTACAAGGTCACCGCCAGCGGCTGAGCGCTTGCGCTCACCAGCGGTTCACGAGGGCCCCGCTTCGGCGGGGCCCTCGGCCGTTCAGGCGGCGTCGCGGCCGGGCTCGCGGGCCGGCGCGGTCGCCGGGGACGGCGCGTGGGGCGTGCGCGCCACGCCGATCGCGAACACGATCAGTCGCGCGCCGGTGAAGAAGCGCATGCCCTCCGGCTGCGGGAAGTGCTCTCGGGCGCGGTCGATGATCGAGACGACCTCGGCGCACAGCTCCACGTGCGGGCCTTCCTCGACCGCGCACGCGAGCGTCGCGAGAGCGAGCTGCTCGCTCGGGTCGCCCTCGGCGATCGCGACGCCGACCGCGGCGACCAGGTGCGAGACGACCCGCTCGAGCAGCGGATCGAGGGGCTCGGCCGCGGGCCCGGGGCCCGGCGGGGTCAGCAGCTCGTCGTCGGCGAGGATGCGCTTCATCTGAGCGCCGGCGATCGCCGCCAATGACTCGTCTCCAAGCCCCGCCTCGACGGCGTAGCGCAGATGGAGAGCGGCGGAATGGAGCGGCTGGCCGTACGGCGAGTCGCTCGCCCAGACGATCTGCCCCGGCGGCACGAGCCGGAAGAGGGCGTACAGGTCGGCGGGGTTCCACCACGAGGTGTCGATCAGCAGGTTCGGATGCGCCGGGAGCTCGCGCCAGAGCCAGGCGAGGTCCGACACGGCGCCGTGAGCCAGGATCAGCCGCGCGTCGCCGAACTCACTCGCGAGCTCGAGCGAATGCCGGCCAAGGGCCGGGATCCCGCGGCCGGCGTGGATCATCACCGGCAGCCGGCGCTCGTGGGCGATCGCGACGAGCTCGCGAACCGCCGGGACGTCGAGCGTGAAGCGCTCGGCCCTGGGGTGCAGCTTGATCCCCCGGGCGCCCGCGTCGAGCGCGCGCCGGGCCTCGGCGACCGCCCCGGAGTGCGGGTCGACGCGACAGTAGGGGACGAGGGCGCCGTTCGACTCCGCCGCGACGGCGATCACGAGGTCGTTGGCCTCCCGGTAGCCATCGGGCTCCTGCATCGGGAACACGGCCGCCCGGGCGTTCGCCCGCGCGAGCCCGGCGAGCAGCTCAGCCGGGGTCTGCCTGTGGCCGTCGGGATCGTTCTGGCCGAGGTGGGTGTGGGCGTCGAAGAGCTCGAGCGGGCCGTGGGCGGCGACGAGCGCGTCCCACCACGGACGGGCGAGCGCGTCGACCGGATCGGCGATCCGCGCGCTCACCGGCCCACCGCCGACGCCATCCGCTCGACGATCAGCTCGAGCAGGGCCGGCGACGTCGCGTAGTTGAGCCGGGCGAAGCCCTCGCCGCCGGGACCGAACTGCGGGCCCGGGCTGAGCGCGACTCGGCCGCGCTCGAGGAAGGTGGCCGACGGGTCGTCGCCCAGGCCGAGCTTGCGGCAGTCGACCCACGCCAGATAGCCGGCGGCTGGCTCGGCGTAGCCGACCTCGGGCAGGCGCTCGGCGAGCAGCTCGCCGAGCAGGCCGCGGTTCGCGTCGAGGCGCGCGTTGACGGCGTCCAGCCACTCGTCGCCGGAGCGGTAGGCGGCGACGCTCGCGAGCGCTCCGAGATGGCCGCAGTGCGTGGCCGTCCTCGGCAGCTTCGCCACGGCCGCCCGGGCGGGCTCACCCGCCGTGATCGCCTGCGCGCACCCCAGCCCGGCGAGGTTGAACGCCTTGGAGGCCGAGGTCAGCACGATGCCGCGCGCGGCGGCCGCCTCGCTCAGGCCCAGGAAGCTCGTGTGCTCGGCGCCGGGCAGCACCATCGCGGCATGGATCTCGTCGGCGAACACCCAGGCCTCGTGCGCCGCCGCGATCGCCGCGACTCTCTCGAGCTCGTCCCGCGACGGCACCGCGCCGGTCGGGTTGTGGGGGCTGCAGAGGATCAGGGCGCGGGCGCCCTCGGCGAGGGCGCGGTCGATCCCGTCCAGATCGAGCTCGCGCCCGGCGAGCGGGACCCCGACCAGGCGCCGGCCCTCCTGCTCGATCAGGCTGAAGAACGGGTGGTAGACGGGCGGGTTGACGACCACGCCGTCGCCCGGCTCGGTGAGCGCGCGGACGAGCTCGGCCAGCCCGCCCACCACGTCGCCCAGCGGCGTCACCTGATCGGGGTCGACGGCGAGGCCGAAGCGGCGCTCGCAGAACCCGGCCAGGGCCTCACCGAGCCCGATCGCCTTCGGATTGGCATAGCCGAGGTCGTTGAGCTCGAGCGCGTGCGCAAGCGCCTCACGGACCGGCTCGGCGACGGGGAAGTCCATCTCGGCGACCCACGCCGGTAGCACGTCGGGCTCGTACCACGTCCACTTCGCGCTGCGCCGCTCCCGGAGCCGGTCGAGCTCGAGTCCAGTCAGCTGCGCGTCCACGGTCAAGGTCCGGAACCTAGCGGGCATGCCTCTGTATCCTCGTGCGCCGCGATGGCGAAGAAGGTCCTCACCCTCATCAAGCTGCAGATCCCCGCGGGCGCGGCGAACCCGGCCCCGCCGGTCGGCCCTGCCCTGGGCCAGCACGGCGTCAACATCATGGAGTTCTGCAAGTCGTTCAACTCCCGCACGCAGGCGGACGCCGGCACGATCATTCCGGTCGAGATCACCGTCTACGAGGACCGCTCGTTTGACTTCATCACCAAGACGCCTCCGGCCGCGGTGCTGATCCGCGAGGCGCTGGGGATCGACAAGGGCTCGGGCGAGCCCAACCGCGAGAAGGTCGGCACGCTGAGCGCCGCCCAGTGCCGCGAGATCGCCGAGCGCAAGATGCCCGACCTGAACGCCAATGACCTCGATGCCGCATCGAAGATCATCGCCGGCACCGCCCGCTCGATGGGCGTGTTGGTCGAGGGGGTCGACGCCTGATGGCCGGACGCCGTGGCAAGCGCTACCGGGAGGCGATCGGCGAGGTCGATCGCACCCACGCCTACTCGCCGGCCGAGGCGATCGCGCTGATCAAGCAGACCGCGGGCGCGAAGTTCGACCAGACGGTCGAGGTCCATATGCGCCTCGGGGTCAACGTCCGCCACGCCGAGGAGCAGCTGCGCGGAACCCTCGCGCTGCCGAACGGGCTCGGTAAGTCGATCACCGTGGCCGTGTTCGCCGAGGGCGACGCAGCGCGAGCCGCCAACGAGGCCGGCGCTGACTTCGTCGGCGCGCAGGAGCTGGCCGACCGGGTCGCCGAGGGCTGGACCGACTTCGACGTCGCGATCGCCACCCCGTCGCTGATGGGTCCGGTGGTCTCGAAGCTCGGCCGGGTGCTGGGCCCGCAGGGCAAGATGCCGAACCCCAAGGTCGGCACCGTCACCGACGACGTCGGCAAGGCCGTCGAGGAGGCGAAGGCGGGCAAGGTCGAGTACCGCACCGACCGCCAGGGGATCATCCACCTGACGCTCGGCAAGGCGAGCTTCGACGAGCGCCTGCTGCTCGAGAACTACGCGGCGATCATCGACGAGATCGTCCGCGCGAAGCCGGCGGCCGCCAAGGGCCGCTACCTCCTCTCGATCACGCTCGCGACGACGATGGGCCCAGGCGTCCGCGTCGACACCTCGCGCACCCGTGACTCGGAGATCCTCGCCGGAATCGGCGGGGGCGACGGTGCCGAGGCCGAGCCGGCCCCGGCCGCCGCCTAGAACTCCTCGCTAAGCCGCCGCCGCCGCGCCGAACCCGGCCGTGGCGCGCCGAGGCAGGTTGCGGTGCTCGACCACGCGGTCGACGAGCCCGTACTCCACCGCCTCGTTGGCGCTGAAGAAGCGATCGCGCTCGGCGTCCGCGTGGATGCGCTCGACGCTCTGGCCGGTGTGGGTCGCGTAGATCTCCTCCGTGCGCCGGCGCAGCTCCAGCACCTCGCGCGCGTGGATCTCGATGTCGGTCGTCTGGCCCTGGAAGCCGCCGCTGGGCTGGTGGATGAGGATCCGGCCGTTCGGCAGTGACATGCGCTTGCCCTCGGCGCCACCGGCGAGGATCAGCGAGCCGCCGGACATCGCGATCCCGAAGCACACGGTCTGCACGTCGGGGCCGATGAACTGCATCGCGTCGTAGATCGCGAGCGCCGCGCTCAGCGAGCCGCCCGGCGAGTTGATGTAGATCGCGACGTCCTTGTCGGGGTCGTCGGACTCGAGGTGCATGAGCTGGGCGACGATCAGGTTGGCGATGTCGTCGTCGATCTGCTGGCCGAGGAAGATGATCCGCTCGCCGAGCAGCCGGGAGTAGATGTCGAACGAGCGCTCACCGCGCGCGGTCTGCTCGATCACCATGGGAATCAGGGGCATCTCGATCCTCCTCGGGCTTGGCCCCCAGTGAGGGGGCGACGGTGGTGCAACTGAACGGTTGCACTATAGAGCAACCGCGAGGTTGCGCTACGATGCGACCCATGGACGAAGCCGGCTCCGACGTACTCGTTCCCGCCTCACCCGAGGAGACCTGGGAGGCGATCACGGATCCCGACCAACTCGGCGAGTGGCTGGCCGGCGAGGACGCCGAGCTCGACCTCGTGCCGGGCGGGGACCTGCGGATCGACGAGCGCGACGGATTCGTCGAGGAGGTCGACGCACCGCGCCGATTCGTCTTCTGGTGGGCCGCCCCAGGGTGAGGAGTCGAGCCGGGTCGAGATCGATCTCGAGCCGGAGCCCGACGGCACCCGCGTCCGCGTCGTCGAGTCGCGCCCGCTGCGCGAGCTCGACTTCTCCGACGCCCGCTCGCCCGAGCTCTCCGCCGTGGGCTGATGGCCGCCGACCAGGTGTTCGCGGCGCTGTCCGACGCGACCCGCCGCGAGGTCCTCGAGTTGATCGGCTCGAGGGGCGAGGCGAGCGCCACTCAGCTCGCCCGCGAGCTCCCGGTCAGCCGCCAGGCCGTCAACAAGCACCTGGCCAGCCTCACGGCGGCGGGGCTGGTCGCGGACCGGCGCGCGGGACGGGCGGTCCTCTACCACCTCACCCCAGCCCCGATGACCGAGGCGATGACCTGGATGACCCGCGTCGGCGGCGAGTGGGACGCGCGCCTCGGCGCGCTGCGAGCCCACATGTCCGAGCGGGCGCCGGGCGCCTGACGCGCGCGCCTTTCGGCACAGCCTGCGCGCCACGTGCGCATCCTCAGCCGCCAGCCTGGCCGTGATGGCGCGGACCGGGTTCATTTCGACAACGGGAGTGGCGAAACGTCCCCGATCCGACTGGGACCGGGCGATCGGGGCAATCGCGGCGCGCCAGCACGGCGTCGTCACCCACGCGCAGCTCGTCGCCCTCGGCATGGGCTCGAGCACGATCCGCGCCCGCGTTGCGGCGAACCGGCTCCACCGGCTCCACCACGGGGTTTTCGCGGTCGGGTACCTGCCGCTCGTCGCGCACGGCTACTGGGCGGCGGCAGTCCTCGCCTGCGGGCCGGGGGCAGCGCTGTCGTTCGCGTCGTGCGGCGCGCTCCACGAGATCAGGCCGTCGTCCGCAACGCTCATCGATGTCACTACGCCGGGCCGGGTGGGGCGCCGGCGCGACGGTCTGCGGATTCATCCCGCGGCGACGATCGTCCCCAGCGACCTCACCGTGGTCGCCGGCATTCCCTGCACCACGGTTGCCCGGACGATCTGCGATCTCGCCGGCGTGCTCTCCCACGACGCGACCGAATACATGGTCCACCGCGCGCAGGCGAAGCGGGTCTTCGTTCGTGCGGAGGTCGAGGCGATCGTCCGCCGCTCGCCATCGCGGCGGGGGACGCGCGCGCTCCGGCGCATCCTCTCGATCTCCGATCGCAGCGAGGACGAGGTTCGAAGTGGCCTCGAGCGCCTCATGCTGCGGATCTGCCGTACCAGCGGCTTGCCACAGCCCAAGGTCGACCACTGGATCGCCCTCCCGGACGGCGGCGGGTACGAGGTCGACTTTTGCTGGCCCGATCGCGGCCTGGTCGTCGAGGTGGATAGCCGCCGCTTCCACGACACCGACCGCGGATTCGAGAACGACCGGCTCCGCGACCGGCGCCTCGCGCTCGCCGGCTGGCGGGTGGTCCGCTTCACCGAGCGCGATCTTTGCGAGCGCCCCGACGAGGTCGAGCGCCAGCTTCACGCACTCCTCCGGGATCCAGCACCGATCCGCTAACCTCGCGCGTCCACATACCCGCCCGAGACCGTCGGCGGGGCCCGCGAACCGAGCGGGCCCGGAAGACCGGCGCAGGTGAGGATCGAAAGCACGAGCTTCTCGAGCCTGCCTGCGTGCAGGCTCTTTTCGTTCCGGCGGCGGGCGAGCGAAGAAAGACTTCAGATGGACAGGACACAAAAGGAAGCCGCGGTCGCCGAGCTCACCGAGGACCTCAAGGGCGCCGACGCGATCTTCGCGGTCGACTACCGCGGGATCAGCGTCACCGGCGCCGCCGACCTGCGCGGCAGCCTGGCCGAGGCCGACGCGGTGTTCAAGGTCGTCAAGAACCGGCTCGCCAAGCGCGCCGCCGACGCCGCGGGCAGCGACGGCCTCGACGAGCTGCTCGTCGGGCCGACGGCGCTGACCCTGATCAACGGGCGACGCCGTGATCGCCGCGAAGGCGATCTCGACCTTCTCCCGCGAGCACGGGGTGCTGACCTACAAGGGCGGCTTCATGGACGGCGAGGCGCTCGACCCCGACGGGTTCACCGCGATCGCGCGGCTGCCCGGGTTGGAGGTGCTGCACGGCCAGCTCGTGGGCCTGACCGCGAGCCCGCTGACCGGCCTGGTCGCGGGGCTGTCGAACATGATCTCGGGCCTGGGCCGCCAGCTCGCCCAGATCGCCGAGCAGGGCCTGGTGTCCGGCGAGCCGCCGGCCGCCGAGGAGGCTCCGGCCGAGGAGGAGGCTGCTCCGGCCGAGGAGCGAGGCCGCGAGCCGCGGCCGAGGAGGCACCGGCCGAGGAGCCCGCCGCCGAGGAGGCCGGAGGAGGCGCCGGCGGCCGAGGCCGAGGAGGCCCCCGCCGACGACGCGGCAGCCGACGAGGAGCCAGAAGCGGCCGGCGAGGAATCTTCAGAAGACGAAAGCGAGGCGGACGGCGAGCCGTCGTCCGATGAAAGCGAGGACACGGACTGATGGCAACCAAGGTTTCCACCGAGGATTGGATCGAGGAGCTCAAGGGCATCTCGGTGCTGGAGCTCTCGGAGCGGATCAAGGCGCTCGAGGAGGAGTTCGGCGTCTCGGCCACCGCGGTTGCGGCCGCGGCACCCGCCGCCGCCGGCGCCGGCGCTGACGGCGCGGCCGAGGAGGAGTCGAGCACCGTCGACGTCGTCCTGACCGGTCCCGGCGAGAAGAAGATCCAGGTGATCAAGGCCGTTCGGGCCGCAACCGGCCTCGGCCTCAAGGACGCGAAGGCGCTCGTCGACGACGCCCCGAAGGCCGTCAAGGAGGGCATCGATCGCGAGGAGGCCGAGAAGCTGAAGGCCGAGCTCGAGGAGGCCGGCGGCTCGGTCGAACTCAAGTAGCCAGGAGCTACTTGCTAGGTTTGACGTGCGCCTCTAGCACCGAGCACCCAGCAACCTTCAAATGACGCGGCGGGCCAGTTTTGGGCTGGCGTGCCGTGTCTGATATATTTGTGCGTCGCGCGTCGTTAAGCCCTTTTGCTGCCTGAATCTCTCGCGCGGATTCGTCCCCTTTCGACCACCTGAGGAGTCGCCCAGTTGGCAAGATCCAACGCTGCCCCGGTTACCCGTAGGAGTTTCTCCCGTCTACCCCAGCCCCTTGAAGTCCCACATCTGATCGATATCCAGCGCCGCTCGTTCGAGGCGCTGACGAACCCGAAGAGCGGCCTGCTTCGGGAAACGATCAACGACATCTCCCCGATTGAGGACTACACGGGGAATCTTGCGATCGTCTTTGGCGATTTCAAGTTCGACGAGCCGACCCACACGATCGAGGAGTGCCGTGAGAAGGACATCACCTACTCGCGTCCCCTGAACGTCACGGTCGCGTTCCAGAACCGCGAGACCGGTGAGATCCGCGAGCAGACCGTCTTCATGGGCGATTTCCCGTGGATGACGGAGCGCGGCACCTTCATCATCAACGGCACCGAGCGCGTCGTCGTCACCCAGCTGGTGCGGTCGCCGGGCGCCTACGTGATGGAGCCCAAGGACCGCGAGAAGCAGGTCTTCATCGCGAACCTGATGCCGGCCCGCGGCTCCTGGCTGGAGCTCGAGATCGACAAGAAGGGGCGGGTCTACGCCCGCATCGACCGCAAGCGCAAGCTGCCGGTCACCGTCCTGCTGCGCGCGATGGGCTTCGTCACGGACGAGGAGATCCTCGACCTGTTCGACAACTCGGTCTACATCCGCCACACGATCGACTCGGACACCGAGCCCACCCGCACCGAGGAGGGCGCGCTGATCGAGCTGTTCAAGAAGCAGCGTCCCGGTGAGCCGCCCTCGGTCGACGCCGCCAAGGCGCTGCTCGAGCAGCTCTTCTTCGATCCGAAGCGCTACGACCTGACCCGCGTCGGCCGCTACAAGCTGAACGCCCGGCTCGACCTCGACGTCGACCTCGACAACCGCACCCTGACCAAGGACGACATCGTCGCCCTGATCAAGGAGCTGACGTCGCTCCCGCGGCTGCTCGGCGTCCCCGAGGAGATCGACGAGGAGAACCCGATCAAGGACTACGCGGCGGAGGCGATCACCTACCCGCGCGATCCGATCTCGGATCACCTCGACGAGTACGAGCACTTCGGCAACCGGCGCCTGCGCACGGTCGGCGAGCTGATCCAGGACGCGTTCCGGGTCGGCCTCTACCGGATGGAGCGCGTCGTCCGCGAGCGCCTCACCACCGAGGACTCCGACGCGATCACGCCGCAGACGATCATCAACATCCGGCCCGTGGTCGCGGCGCTGAAGGAGTTCTTCGGCTCCTCGCAGCTGTCGCAGTTCATGAGTCAGACGAACTCGCTGGACGGGCTCACCCACCGGCGTCGCCTGTCGGCGCTCGGCGCCGGCGGCCTCACCCGCGAGCGCGCTCCGATCGAGGTCCGCGACGTCCACCCGACCCACTACGGCCGGATGTGCCCGATCGAGACCCCCGAGGGGCCGAACATCGGCCTGATCGGCTCGCTGTCCTCCTACGCGGAGGTCTCCGAGCACGGCTTCGTCACGACCCCGTACCGGGTCGTCAAGGACGGCGTGGTCACGGACGAGATCGTCCACCTGGACGCAACCCAGGAGGAGGACCACGTGATCGCCCAGGCGACCGCGCTGATCGACGAGAAGACCGAGCAAGCTCAAGGGCCCCCAGGTCCAGTGCCGCTCACGCGACGGCGAGTACGTCGTGGTCTCGCCGAAGGAAGTCGACCTGATGGACGTCTCCCCGACCCAGATCTGGTCGGTGGCGACGGCGCTGATCCCGTTCCTCGAGCACGACGACGCCAACCGCGCGCTGATGGGCTCGAACATGCAGCGCCAGGCTGTGCCCCTGCTCAAGCCCGAGGCGCCGCTCATCGGCACCGGCATGGAGCATCGCGCCGCCGTCGACAGCGGGGACGTGGTCCTCGCCCTCAACGACGGCGAGGTCACCTACGTCGACGCCGCAGCGGATCGTCGTCAGCCACGGCCAGAAGAAGGACGAGTACGAGCTCAGCAAGTTCACGCGCTCGAACCAGGGCACGATCATCGATCAGGCCCCGATCGTCGCTTCCGGTCAGAAGGTCAAGGTGGGCGACGTGCTCGCCGACGGCTCCTCGACCGCCGGTGGCGAGATCGCGCTGGGCAAGAACTGCCTGGTCGCCTTCATGTCCTGGGAGGGCTACAACTTCGAGGACGCGATCATCCTTTCGAACCGTCTCTTCAAGGACGACGAGCTCACCTCGATCCACATCGAGGAGTACGAGATCGACGCCCGCACGACGAAGCTCGGCGACGAGGAGATCACCCGGGACATCCCCAACCGTTCGGAGGAGTCCCTGCGCAACCTCGACGAGCGCGGCATCGTCCGCATCGGCGCCGAGGTCGTCTCCGGTGACCTGCTCGTCGGCAAGGTCACGCCGAAGGGCGAGACCGAGCTGACCGCCGAGGAGAAGCTGATCCGCGCGATCTTCAAGGAGAAGGCGCGCGAGGTCCGCGACACCTCGCTCAAGGTGCCTCACGGCGAGGGCGGCGTCGTCATCGACGTCATCACCTTCGACCGCGACGCGGGCGACGACCTCGCACCGGGCGTCAACAGCCTGGTCCGGGTCTTCGTCGCGAAGAAGCGCAAGATCGCCGAGGGCGACAAGCTCGCCGGCCGTCACGGCAACAAGGGCGTGATCTCGAAGATCGTGCCCGAGGAGGACATGCCGTTCCTCGAGGACGGCACGCCCGTCGACGTGATCCTCAACCCGCTCGGCGTCCCGAGCCGAATGAACATCGGCCAGATCCTCGAGACCCACCTCGGGTGGGTCGCCGCCAACGGCTGGTACGACGACGGCTCCGAGGCCTACAAGCCAGCGGGATCGCAACCGCAACCGCGTCAACGTCGCCACGTCCGTCTTCGACGGCGCGACGCGTCGAGGACGTCGACAACGCGCTGGTCGAGTGGTCGAAGGAGAACGAGTCCCGCGGCATCGACCTCGGGATCGACATGAACGAGCGCGCGGGCAACCGGGCGACCGGGTCGGTGCAGCTCTACAACGGGCGCACCGGCGAGCCGTACGAGGGCAAGGTGACCATCGGTCACATGTACATCCTCAAGCTGCTCCACCTGGTCGACGACAAGATCCACGCTCGCTCGACCGGCCCCTACTCGCTCGTCACCCAGCAGCCGCTGGGCGGTAAGGCGCAGTTCGGCGGCCAGCGGTTCGGCGAGATGGAGGTCTGGGCGCTGGAGGCCTACGGCGCCGCCTACACGCTCCAGGAGATGCTCACGGTCAAGTCCGACGACACGGTCGGCCGCGTCAAGGCCTACGAGTCGATCGTCAAGTCCGAGAACATCCCCGAGCCGTCGGTGCCGGAGTCGTTCAAGGTCCTGCTGAAGGAGATCCAGAGCCTGGCGCTCGACGCCAACCTGGTCGCCGACGAGGGCGAGGTCGAGCTCGGCGAGGAGGACGACGAGCTGCTGCGCGCGGCCGAGGAGCTCGGCATCGACCTCTCGGGAGTGCGCGCCGACGCGCCGGATGGCGACGGGGCCGCGGACGAGAAGGAAGAGCAGGTGGTCGCCGAGGGCGAATCCGGGACTACCAACGGATCGGAAGCGAAGGAACCGGCCGAAACGAAGACAGCGGCAGAGGCGAAGGAGTAGCGGAAACACACATGGACATCAACAATTTCGATGCAATCGAGATCGGCCTCGCCTCTTCGAAGAAGATCCGGAGCTGGAGCCACGGCGAGGTCACGAAGCCGGAGACGATCAACTACCGGACGCTGAAGCCCGAGAAGGACGGGCTCTTCTGCGAGCGCATCTTCGGTCCGACCAAGGACTGGGAGTGCTACTGCGGCAAGTACAAGCGGGTCCGCTACAAGGGCATCGTCTGCGAGCGCTGCGGCGTCGAGGTCACCCGGTCCAAGGTCCGCCGTGAGCGGATGGGCCACATCGACCTGGCCGCGCCCGTCTCCCACATCTGGTTCTTCAAGGGCGTTCCCTCGCGGATCGGCTACCTGATCGACATGGCTCCGAAGGAGCTCGAGAAGGTCCTGTACTTCGCTGCCTCGATCGTCACCTGGATCGACGAGGAGGCGCGGACCAAGGACATGGACAAGCTCGAGAAGGAGGTGCAGCAAGGTCCTCGACGGCTACTCGGCCGACAAGGAGCAGCGCACCCAGGAGCTGCGCGAGTCGCTCGAGCGCCGCGTCGCCTGGATCGAGGGCGAGGGCGACCAGTCGAAGTTCGACGGCGAGGACGAGCTCTGGGCCGAGGGCCTCGGGGTCAACCCGAAGAAGCTCGACGCCGCCGAGAAGACGAAGCTCCTCAAGGAGACCAAGAAGCTGGTCGAGTCGGAGATCTCCGACACCGAGGCCTACCTCGATGACGCGATCGAGCGCATGGAGGAGGTCTGGAAGATCTTCACCGAGATGAAGGTCAAGGACGTCATCAACGACGAGGCCGTCTTCCGCGAGCTCAAGGACCGCTTCGGCTCCCCGTTCGGCTGGGGCGAGTACTTCCGCGGCGGCATGGGCGCGGAGTCGATCCGCGACCTGCTCGACCAGGTGAACCTCGAGGCCGAGTGCGAGGAGCTCGAGCAGACCATCAACACGTCGAAGGGCCAGAAGCAGGCCCGCGCCGTGAAGCGGCTCAAGGTCGCCTCGGCGTTCCTGAACTCCGCCAACAAGCCGGAGTGGATGGTGCTCGACTGCGTGCCGGTGATCCCGCCGGAGCTGCGCCCGATGGTGCAGCTCGACGGTGGCCGGTTCGCGACCTCGGACCTCAACGACCTCTACCGGCGCGTGATCAACCGCAACAACCGGCTCAAGCGTCTGCTCGACCTCGGCGCGCCCGAGATCATCGTCAACAACGAGAAGCGGATGCTGCAGGAGGCCGTCGACGCGCTGTTCGACAACGGCCGCCGCGGCCGGCCCGTCACCGGGCCGGGCAACCGGGCGCTGAAGTCGCTCTCCGACATGCTCAAGGGCAAGCAGGGGCGCTTCCGCCAGAACCTGCTCGGTAAGCGCGTCGACTACTCGGGCCGCTCGGTGATCGTCTCCGGCCCGTCGCTGAAGCTGCACCAGTGCGGGCTGCCGAAGCTGATGGCGCTGGAGCTGTTCAAGCCGTTCATCATGGCCCGGCTCGTCGAGCGCAAGGCCGTCCAGAACATCAAGGCGGCCAAGAAGATGGTCGACTCGATGATCCCGGAGGTCTGGGACGTGCTCGAGGAGGTCATCTCCGAGCACCCGGTGCTGCTCAACCGCGCGCCGACCCTGCACCGGCTCGGCATCCAGGCGTTCGAGCCGGTCCTGATCGAGGGCAAGGCGATCCAGGTCCACCCGCTGGTCTGCCACGCGTTCAACGCCGACTTCGACGGCGACCAGATGGCGGTCCACGTGCCGCTCTCGGCCGAGTCGCAGGCGGAGGCGCGGCTGCTGATGCTGTCGTCGAACAACATCCTCTCGCCGGCCAGCGGCACGCCGCTGGCGACCCCGTCGCAGGACATGGTCCTGGGGATCTACTACCTCACCTACGGCCCCTCGGCCGAGGAGCTGGCGGCGATCGACGAGAAGCTGAAGGCGGCGAAGTCGCCGAACGGCAGCAGGCCGCACATCTACCGCTCCGCCCAGGAGGCTGAGCTCGCCTACGAGAACAAGATCGTCAAGCTCCACGACCAGGCCGAGTACCGGCGGCCCGGGCACGAGCACTTCCTGACCACGGTCGGGCGGATCATCTTCAACGACCGCGTCGAGCGCGCGATCGCCGCGGCGCTCGAGGACGAGTGGGATCCGGAGAAGTACGAGTTCGTCAACTACGCGCTGAAGAAGCGCGAGATCAACGAGATCGTCTTCAACCTGGTCGAGGCCTACGGCGCCCCGGCGATCGCGCAGGCGCTGGACGCGTTCAAGGAGCTCGGCTTCCACTTCTCCAGCCAGGCCGGGATCTCGATCTCGAAGAACAACGTCGTCTCGCCGCCGAACAAGGAGGAGATCCTCGACGGCTACGAGAAGCAGGTGACCGAGATCGAGGGCCAGTACGACGACGGGCTGCTCTCCGAGGAGGACCGCAAGGAGCAGCTGCGGGTGCTCTGGGATCGGGCCACCGACGAGGTCGCCAAGGCGATGGAGGACAACCTCGACGAGCTCAACCCGATCTTCATGATGGCCAACTCGGGAGCGCGCGGATCGTTCAAGCAGATCCGCCAGCTCGCCGGGATGCGCGGTCTGATGGCGAATCCGAAGGGCGAGATCATCGAGCGTCCGATCAAGGCCAACTTCATGGAGGGCCTGTCGGTGCTCGAGTACTTCATCTCCACCCACGGTGCCCGCAAGGGCCTCGCGGACACGGCGCTGCGCACGGCCGACTCGGGTTATCTGACCCGTCGTCTGGTCGACGTCGCGCAGGACGTGATCATCCGTTCGGACGACTGCAAGACGAAGGACTTCGTCGAGTCGCCGCTGCGCAACGACGAGGGCCAGCTCAACCCGAACCTGATCGGCCGGATCTCGGCGAAGAAGTTCGCGACCAAGCGCGGTCGCGAGCTGCTCAAGCGCGGCCAGGAGATCGACGTGCCGGAGCTCGAGGAGATCGCCGAGGCGTTCGGCGACGAGGAGGTCACGGTCCCGGTCCGCTCGGTGCTCAAGTGCGAGCTCGAGAGCGGCGTGTGCCAGGCCTGCTACGGCCGCGCGCTGGCGACGGGCTCGACGGTCGAGATCGGCGACGCGGTGGGGATCATCGCCGCCCAGTCGATCGGCGAGCCGGGCACGCAGCTGACGATGCGGACCTTCCACACCGGCGGTGTGGCGGGCCTCGACATCACCCAGGGTCTGCCCCGCGTGGTCGAGCTGTTCGAGGCGCGCAAGCCGAAGGGCATGGCCGAGATGGCCGAGGTCGACGGCAAGGTGTCGATCGAGGAGACCGACAAGGAGATCAAGCTCACGATCACCGACGCCAAGGGCGAGGAGCTCGCGTACAAGCTCCAGCCCCGGGCCCGGCTGCTCGTCAAGCACGGCGATCGGGTCGAGGCCGGAGCGCAGCTCGAGGAGGGGTCGCTGTACCCCGCCGACCTGCTGCGGATCCGCGATCGGACCGAGACCGAGCTCTACCTCGTCGCCGAGGTCCAGCGCGTCTACAAGGCGCAGGGCGTCGACATCAACGACAAGCACATCGAGCTCATCGTCCGGCAGATGATGAAGCGGGTCCGGATCGACGCCAAGGGCTCGACGACGCTGCTGCCCGGATCGCTCGAGGACCGGCACAAGCTCAAGGTGCTCGAACAAGAAGGTCAAGGACGAGGGCGGCACGCCGGCCAAGGGCGAGGAGGTGATCCTCGGGATCACCAAGGCCTCGCTGGCGACCGAGTCGTTCCTGTCGGCGGCCTCCTTCCAGGAGACCACCAAGGTGCTCACCGACGCCGCTCTGGAGGGCAAGCGAGACAAGCTCGTCGGCCTGAAGGAGAACGTGATCATCGGCAAGCTGATCCCGGCGGCCACCGGCCTGCGCCACTACCGCTCGCTCGAGATCGAGCCGGTGGAGCCGGCCCAGCGCCCGGAGGAGGACCTGCTCGACGAGGAGGAGCTCGCCGCGGAGCTCGGGCTCGCCGAGGACGGCGAGGAGGTCGACCGAGCTCGAGGGCTTCGGCCCCTCGTTCGCCGAGGAGCTCGAGGAGCTCGCGCAGGAGATCGAGGCCGGCACCGGGGACGGCGCCGAGAGCTCGAGCTCGTAGAGAGCTCAGCCAGACGCTCTGAAGGTTCAGGCGGCCGGGGCGAGAGCCCCGGCCGTTTGCGTTGTGCCTTCCGGCCGCGAAGTGCGCGCCACGCGCGCGCTTTCGGCGGGCAATCTCGGCGGCATGGCGGAACTGTGGAGATCCAGCTGACGACAGTCGTCAGCTCGATCTCCACAGAACGGATCGGGCGGGTGGCAGCACGGCAGTGGGGTGTGGTCTCGCTGGCGCAGCTCACGGAGCCTTGGCTACAGCGGATGGCGGCCGTCAGGCAGGCTGGCGGCGCGCGGCTATCTCCACCCCCTCCACCCAGCCGTCTACGCGGTCGGTCACGCGGCGCTCGCAACGAGGGTCGCCTAGCGGCGGCGCTCTTTCACGGCGGCCGCGGCTCCGCGCTGAGCCACACCACCGCCGCCTGGTGGTGGCGGCTGATCGAGGCGAGCCCGACGGTCGTTCACGTGGTCACCGCGCACCGCCCCGTGCCGTGCCAGGGCGTCAAGTACCACCGCCCGCGGCACCGTTGCCCGCGTCATCGAGCGCCGCCTCCCGGCCACGCCGATCCCGCGCACCCTCCTCGACCTCGCCGGCGTCGTGGACTTCAAGCTCCTCCGCCGGGCGCTCGCCGAGGCGCACCACCGGAAGGGAAACGAGTGCGCGACTTTCCCCCTATACGGGGCAAGAACGCTCACTCGATGCAGGGATCCCCGCGATGCGCATCCCCTCATTGCCTAAGCCACGCGACGCCAAGCTCGTCGTCGAGCTCGACGGGCACGAGACCCACGCGAACCCGGTCGCCAACGAGGAGGATCGCCGCCGCGAGCTCGTCCTCCGGCGCGCCGGCTACCGGGTCATCCGCTACACGTGGCGACAGGTAACGCGCGAACCGCAGGCCGTCGGCGACGACCTCCGCTCGCACCTGAGCGGCTAGCCGCGGCGCTCCAGGACCACGACCCGGCCGCCGCGGCTCGGGATCATCGTCACGTTGCGGTGCACCGCCTTCTCGGGCTCCGGCGAGTCGGCCTCGAGGTCGAGTCGGCTGGCCATCTCGCGCAGCACCACGCGCTGCTCGGCCATCGCCAGAGCGGCGCCCAGGCAGCGGCGGATGCCGCCGCCGAACGGGATCCATTCGTAGGTGCCGGGCTTGTGGCCCTCCCAGCGCTCGGGGAGGAAGTCGAACGGGCGCGGGTAGACGTCCTCGCGGTGGTGCAGGAGGAGGATGCTCATCGCCACCGGGCTGTCGGCCTCGACGCGATAGTCGCCAAGCTGCCACGGGACCATCACCCGCCGGCCGATGATCGGGATCACGGGGCGGGATCGCATCGCCTCCCAGATCACCCGCTCGACCTCTTCGTCGGCCTCGTCGTCGGAGCGGACCGCGTCGCGCAGCCGGTCGTAGGCCGACGGCGCGCGCACCAGTCGCTCCCACGCCCAGGCGAGCGAGTTGGCCGTCGTCTCGTGGCCGGCGAGCACCAGGGTGAGGAGCTCGTCGCGAAGCTCGCGATCGGTCAGCGTCTGCCCGTCCTCGGTGCGCGCGAGCAGGAGCAGGGAGAGGATGTCGCGGCGCTCGTCGAGGTCCTGGGCGCCGCGGCGCTTGGCGATCACCGCGTACGTGGGCCGATCGAGCAGCGCGAGCCCGGCCCTGGTGGCACCGACGGGCTCGTCGTTGCCGACGTTCATCAGCTCGGCGAGCTGGGCGACCGGCCAGGTCGACGCGGCGACCAGGCGCCGTATGGCCTGGCGAAGCCAGTACTCGGGCGTCCCCGCCGGGGCCGGCCCTCGATCCCGAAGATCCCGGACATGATCACGTCGAGCGTGATCGCCTGCATGCGCGGCGCGAGCGAGAACGGCCGGCCGACCGGCCAGCGCTCGATCTCGCGCTCGGTGACCGTGTTGATCATGCGCGCGTACTGCTCGATCGCCTCGCCGTGGAACGGCGGCAGGAGCAGCTTGCGCTGGCGCATGTGCCGGGGCCCGACCGCGGTCAGCACCGAGTTCGGGCCGACGATCGGCCGCAGCGGCGACTCGCCGGTGATCGACGGCGCCTGCTCGGGCTTCGCCGTGAACAGCGACCGGACGTGGTCGGGATGCGCGGTGATCACCGGGTCGCCTCCGATCGTGCCCCGCATCCGGAACACGTCGCCGAACCGGCGCCGGGCACCGAAGACGAACTCGATCTGGCGCTGGTTGAAGCGCAGCACCTGCAGGGTGCGCGGCAACTGGACGGCCGGCGGGGGGCGGAGGCCGTCGAAGCCGGCGTCGTCGACGGGCCCGGCCTCGGAGGGCGGCGCCGCGCCGATCGAGGTCGGGGCCCGAGCGCGCCGCCCCCGGACGCTCTTCGACCTGCACGACCATGACATCGCCAAGTGTTACATAGTCGAGTGTCGATGTCGACCCAGTCCGGAGTCGTAAGCTCCAGCCGTGGAAGAGGCCTCGGGCAGCGAGATCCACGAGTCGGTCCTCGACCTGATCGGCGAGACGCCCGTCGTCCGGCTGTCCCGCCTCGCGCCCGACGTCCGCACGCCGATCGTCGCCAAGGTCGAGTACATGAACCCGGGCGGTTCGATCAAGGACCGGCGGCGCTGGCGATGATCGAGGCCGCCGAGCGCGACGGCGCCCTCAAGCCGGGCGGCACGCTGGTCGAGCCGACGTCCGGCAACACCGGCCTCGGGCTCGCGATGGCCGCCGCCCTGCGCGGCTACCGGGTGGTCGCCGTGATGCCCGACAAGATGAGCCGCGAGAAGATCGACACGCTGCGCGCGTTCGGCGCCGAGGTCGTCGTCTGCCCGACCGCCGTCGAGCCCGACTCGCCCGCAGTCCTACTACCGGGTCGCCGACCGGCTGACCGAGGAGATCGACGGCGCCTTCCAGCCCAACCAGTACTTCAACCAGGCCAACCCCGAGGCCCACTACCGCTCCACGGGCCCCGAGCTCTGGCGCCAGACCGGCGGGCGGATGACCCACTTCGTGGTCGCGCTCGGCACCGGGCGGCACGGTCACCGGGGTCGGCCGGTACCTGAAGGAGCAGAACCCGGCGGTCGAGATCGTCGGCGCCGACCCCGAGGGCTCGATCTACTCCGGCGGGCCGGTGCACCCCTACCGGGTGGAGGGCATCGGCGAGGACTTCTGGCCCGAGACCTTCGACCCCGAGGTCGTCGACCGCTACGTCCGGGTCTCCGACCGCGACTCGTTCCTGATGGCGCGCCGGCTGGTCGCCCGCGAGGGCCTGTTCGCCGGCGGCTCGACCGGGACCGCGCTCGTCGCCGCGGTCGAGGTGGCCCGCGAGCTCGACGACCCCGACGCGCTGGTGGCGACGATCATCCCCGACGGCGGGCGCCCCTACGTCTCCAAGGTCTTCAACGACTCGTGGATGCGCGAGCACGGCTACCTCGGGGACGAGCGGCGGGCTGACCGTCGGCGAGGTGATCCGCTCGCGCGGCGTCGACCGCCCGATGCTGACCGTCGGCAGCCACGACCAGGTCGGGCGGGCGCTCGAGCTGATGCGCGAGCACGGCGTCTCGCAGGTCCCGGTGGTCTCGGGCGAGGACGGCCGCGCCTTCATCGGCACGGTCAGCGAGCGCGGCCTGCTGATGGCCTCCGCCGACCAGCCGGGGATCCTCGGCGAGCCGGTCACCGAGGTGATCGAGCCGCCGCTGCCGGAGCTCGACGCCGAGCAGCCCGGTCGCCGAGGCGATCCACATGCTGCTCGACGAGCGCAAGCCGGTGATCATCGTCGAGGACGGGCGCGCGCTCGGCATCCTCGCCTCGGTCGACCTGATCGAAGCCCTCAATGCAGTGAGCGAGAGCGGATCGACACGCGGGTCGTGCACGCGGGGCTCGAGCCCGACCCGACCTTCGGCTCGGTGATCCCGCCGATCCACCAGACCTCGACCTTCGTCCAGCCGGCGCCCGGCGAGTTCGTCGAGGACTACGACTACTCGCGCTCGGCGAACCCGACGCGGGCGGCGCTCGAGCGGGCCCTCGGCGAGCTCGAGGGCGGCCACGGCGCCGCCTTCGCGAGCGGGATGGCGGCCACCCACGCGCTGCTCACCGCCGCGCTCGACGCCGGCGACCACCTGATCCTGCCGCATCGACCTCTACGGCGGCACCTACCGCCTCGTCGACAAGGTCCTGGCCCGCTTCGGGCTCGCCTACGACCTCGTCGACCAGACCGACATCGACGCCGTGCGGGCGGCGCTGCGGCCCGAGACGCCGCCTGATCTGGGTCGAGACGCCGACGAACCCGCTGCTGAACGTAGATCGACATCGCCGCGGTGGTCGAGGCGGCGGAGGGCCGTGCGGTGGTGGTCGACAACACCTTCGCCACCCCGATCGTCCAGCGGCCGCTGGAGCTCGGCGCGACCGCGGTCGTGCACTCGACCACCAAGTACCTGGGCGGGCACTCCGACGTCGTCGGCGGCGCGACGGTGATCGCGCCGAGACGACCTGCACGAGCGCGTCCGGTTCGTCCAGAACTCGGTCGGCGCGGTGCCGGGCCCGTTCGACTGCTTCCTCGTCCACCGCGGCCTGCGCACGCTGGCGCTGCGGGTCGCCCGCCACACGCGAGAACGGGCGCGCCGTCAGCGAGTGGCTGCGCTCGGCGCCGGGGGTCGAGGACGTGCGCTGGCCGGGCTTCGGCGGCATGGTCTCCTTCCGCCACCCCGACGCGGTCGGGATCGCGGCGCGGACGCGAGATCTTCTCCCTGGCCGAGTCGCTCGGCGGGGTGGAGTCGCTGATCGAGGTCCCGCAGGCGATGACCCACCAGTCGGTCGAGGACTCCGACGCCGCCGTGCCGGCCGACCTGGTGCGGCTCTCGTGCGGGATCGAGGCCGCGCGAGGACCTGATCGCCGACCTCGAGCGGGCGCTGGGCGGCTAGTCGGACGCCCGGCTCAGTGCGCGCGGCGCGCGAGCACGGCGAGCCGGGCTCGGGGGCGAGCACCCGGGTGCGCCCGGCGGGCGGGCAGTCGGGCAGCGGCATCGCGTCGGGCCCGTGGCCGCCGCGGCGCGGGCCGCGCGGGCGCTTCGGCTCGCGGCGGAAGCGGCGGAAGCGGTGGTCGCTCGGAGTCGGGCGGCGCCTCCTCGGGCTGCGTCTCGGCGCGGAAGGCCCACCAGACGATGTAGAGCAGCAGGCCGACGGGGATCTTCAGGATCACCATCAGGAAGAAGATCGGCCAGAACCCGTGCACAAGCGTCTCTCGTCTCGCGTACCTGCCCGCGCGCGAGCGGGCCCCTCAGCGGCGAGTGTACCCGTCGCGAACCCAGGCCAGCAGGGTCTCGGTGTGCGCCTCGGTGATCCCGATGTGCGGACTCGGTCGGGGCGAGCAGCGTCGGGGCGCGCCGCGCCGCGGCCCAGTCGTGGCAGCTCTCGTCGAGCGAGTCGTCGATCCAGGCCAGCGGCCGGGTCGCCGGAGTACGCGTCGAGCGCCTCGAGCTTCCAGTGGGCGGTGCCGAAGCGGGCGCGGCCGTCGAAGCGCAGGCACGGCAGCTCCTCGGGCAGCCCGAGGATCAGCGGCAGGTGGTCGTTGGCGCGGTCCTCCCAGCCGGTCGCCCAGATCAGCTCGTAGACCTCGCCGAGGCGCCGCAGCTCGGGCCCGGCGCGATCGGAGATGCAGTGGGCCATCCCGTCGATCAGGTGAAAGCGCCCGCCGACCTGGTCGAGGGGCCCGTCGAAGCCGAAGATGCTGATCACGCCGTCGACGTCGACGGCCAAGACTGGTCGGTCACTGCGGTCACGCGCTCGCAGCGTAGCGAGGCCGCGTCTCGGCATCGCCCTGCTATCTTCCGCCGCCGTGCCGAGCACCAATCAGCTGATCCGAAAGGGGCGCAAGCCCCCGCAGAAGAAGGTCGCCACCCCGGGCCTCAAGTCGGGCCAGGGGCGCAAGCGCCGAATCGCCGCCCCGCAGCGGCGCGGCGTCTGCACGCGCGTCTACACCGCGACCCCGAAGAAGCCGAACTCGGCCCTGCGCAAGGTCGCCCGCGTGCGGCTCACCAACGGGATGGAGGTCACCTGCTACATCCCGGGCGAGGGCCACAACCTTCAGGAGCACTCGGTCGTCCTCGTCCGCGGCGGCCGCGTCAAGGACCTGCCGGGCGTCCGCTACAAGGTCATCCGCGGCACGCTCGACGCCTCCGGCGTCTCGGACCGCAAGCAGTCACGCTCATGTACGGCGTCAAGCGCTAGTCGATGCCCCGCCGCGCCCGCGCCGCAATCCGCCCGATCGAGGCCGACTCGGTCCACCGCAGCCGGCTGGTCCAGCAGGTCGATCAACAAGGTCATGCACGACGGCAAGAAGTCGACCGCCGAGCAGATCACCTACGACGCCCTGGCGATCGTCGGCGAGCGCAGCGGCCGCGCCCCGGTCGAGGTGCTCGAGGACTCGATCAAGGAGCTCACCCCGGTGCTCGAGGTTCGCTCGCGCCGCGTCGGCGGCGCGACCTACCAGGTGCCGGTCGAGGTCCCGCCGCGCCGCGCCCGCACGCTCGCCGTCCGCTGGCTGGTCGGCTTCGCCCGCAACCGGCGCGAGAAGTCGATGGCCGAGCGGCTCGCCAACGAGATCCTCGACTCGATCTCGCAGCAGGGCGGCGCCTGGAAGCGCAAGGACGACATCTACCGCATGGCGCAGGCCAACAAGGCCTTCGCCCACTACCGCTGGTAGCTCCTCGCGGCCGCGCGGCGCTAGCCGCGCTGGCGCGTTCGCGGCCGCCGGGCGAGACGCCCGAGCCGTCCCTTCCCGTCGCTCGCTGAGCCGGCGTGCGACGCGGCGGCCGCGGGCGCCGACTCCGTCGGTGTCCGGACCGCGCGCGTCGGTCGGCCGGTCGCGCCGGGGCGGGCGCAGGGCGCCGCAGCTGGTCCGGGCGTCATGGTCGCCAGGGCGATCCCGGTGACCGTCAGCGCGAGCGAGCCGACCATCTCGAGCCAGAAGCCGCCCTGCGGGACCGCCTCGGCGTCGATGAACGAGTCGCCGAGCGGGCCGCAGCCCTCGTTCAGCGAGCCCTGGCGCGTTGGCGACCCGCAGGTCGCCGATCAGGAAGATCAGCAGCGCCACGCCGCCCAGGCCGCGACCGCGATCGCGGCCGGCTTGCGAGCCGGTGAAGATGGCGATCGACCAGCGCGACCGATCGCGAACACGGCGAGCACCATCAGCGCGTTGCCGTGGCGGTCGGCGCCGCCCTGCGCGCACAGCGGCTCGCGCGCCCGGCGGGCGTGAAGTCGAAGACGGTCATGAGCTCGGACGCGAACAGGCAGATCGCCGCGGCGATCACCGCCAGCGGGCAGCAGCCGGGTCGGCGCTGCGAGCAGCTCCGCCGCCTCGCTCAAGTGCCGGCCCCCTGGACCTTGCGCTTCGCGCGCGACGCGTGAGACCGCTGCGCCGGGGCCGCCGCGGCGGCGCTTGACGCCCGCGCGCGACCGCGGCTCGTCAGCATGGACGCGGCGGCGGGGCTCGGCCGCGGTCCGCACGGCTCCGGCGCGGCGCCGGGCGCAGGTAGCAGCGGCAGCATCAGCCCGCAGGCGATCAGCACCGCGCCGGTGGCGATCTGCATCCAGAAGCCCTCAGCAGGCGTCGCGGTCGCGCCCTCGTAGGCGATCGCGGCCGCGCCCTCGTCGAGGCCCTTCGGGGCGTCGACCGCGAGGCTGATCGCGACCACCGCGATCCCGATCGGCACCAGCAGCGCGACGCCGCGCGGCGGCGGCCGGTGAGCGCCGAGCACCAGCGCGACGAGGGCGAGCAGAGCCAGCGGCAGCATCACCCAGCCGTGGGCGTGGCCGGCGATGTCGGTGTCCACCTCCGGCGGCGGGGCGACGATCCCGACCGTCGCCGGAGTAGGCGTCGGTGCCGACGCTGACCGAGCGGTAGTCGAGCCACTGCGAGGCGGCGAGCGCGCCGATGGCGACCAGGCTGACCGCGGCGACCGCCCGGGCCGGGGTGACGTGGCGCTCGCCGAAGCGCAGGCCGGCCGCGGCGCACGCGCGCCGAGCGCGCGCAGCACCGGCAGGAGCGACGCGCTGCCAGGCCGCGAGCACGAGGCTGCCCGACGATCTCGGCCAGCCGCCAGCCACAGCTGCGACCGGGATGACCACCATCTCGCGGCCGAGCTTCGCCACCTCCACGCCGAGCGGCGGCGGCCTCGGAGCCGACCTTGCGGGCGTCCTGCGCGGCGGTCCGGCGCCCGGTCGAGGTGCCCTTCGGCTTGGCCTTCGCCGTCGGCTTCTTGGCGGCGGCGCGTCTTGGCCGAGCTCGCGGGCTGCTTCGCCGCGAGCGCCTTCTGCTCCGCCGCGGCGGCCGTCCGTCGCGGGCGCGCTCGGCGACGCCTCGCGTCGCGCTTTTTCCGCGCTTCGGCCTCCCCCTCCCGCCAGCTCGAGATCCGCTGTCTTAGGCCCATCTGAGCGCCCGGGAGGCCCTCATGCCTCTGCTATAGTCATGCGTCGCTCGCGGGCCGCGCCGAGCTCGGCTCGCGGCGGATATTCCTTCCATGGAGAGCCGCACAACATAGGGCGTTTCCGGGCTACAATGGCGATCTGAGCGCTGGCCCGCAAGGGCCTTTTTTATGCGCTGAGACCGCGTCCTGCCTGGTTCTCTCCTCCTTGGGACCGGAATCGTCCGCCGACCGAAAACTACAGCAACCCAGAACCGAGACTCTAAGAGACACAACATGCCTCGCACCTTCCCCCTAGAGAAGACCCGCAACATCGGGATCATGGCCCACATCGACGCCGGTAAGACGACGACTACCGAGCGCATCCTTTTTTACACCGGCCGCACCCACAAGCTGGGTGAGGTTCACGAGGGCGCTGCCGTCATGGACTGGATGGAGCAGGAGCAGGAGCGCGGGATCACGATCACCTCCGCCGCCACCGCCTGCGAGTGGAACGGCCACCGGATCAACATCCTCGACACGCCGGGCCACGTCGACTTCACGGTCGAGGTCGAGCGCTCGCTGCGCGTCCTCGACGGCGCGATCGCCGTCTTCGACTCCGTCGCCGGCGTCGAGCCGCAGTCCGAGACCGTCTGGCGCCAGGCCGACAAGTACCGCGTCCCGCGGATCGCGTTCATCAACAAGATGGACCGCATCGGCGCCGACTTCGAGCACGCCGTGCAGACGATGCGCGACCGCCTCGGCGCCAACCCGCTTCCGATCCAGCTTCCGATCGGGGCCGAGGACAGCTTCGTCGGCGTCGTCGACCTGATCGAGAACAAGGCCCTCGTCTGGAAGGACGAGCTCGGGACCGAGTTCGAGTACGAGGAGATCCCGGCCGACCTCGTCGACGCCGCCCACGAGGCGCGCACGCATCTGATCGAGGCCTGCGCCGACTACGACGACGAGCTCATGGAGATGTACCTGGACGAGCAGGAGATCCCGCACGAGCGGATCGCGAAGTCGCTGCACCGCGCGACGCTCGACCTCAAGGTCACCCCGGTCCTCTGCGGCTCCGCGTTCAAGAACAAGGGCGTGCAGCCGCTGCTCGACGAGATCGTCGAGCTGCTGCCGTCGCCGCTCGAGGTCCCGCCGATGAGCGGCGTCGTGGTCAACAACAAGGGCGAGCAGGGCGACGAGGTGATCCGCAAGCCCGACGACTCCGAGCCCTTCTCGGCGCTCGCCTTCAAGGTGATGGCCGACCCGTTCGTCGGCAAGCTGACCTACTTCCGCGTCTACTCGGGCAAGCTCACCGCCGGCAGCCGCGTGCTGAACGCGACCAACGGCAAGACCGAGCGCGATCGGCCGGCTGCTGATGATGCACGCCAACCACCGCGAGGAGATCGAGGAGTGCTACGCGGGCGACATCGTCGCCGGCGTCGGCCTCAAGCAGACCTCCACCGGCGACACGCTCTCGGCCCCCGACGCGCCGGTGATCCTCGAGAACATCGAGTTCCCGGAGCCGGTGATCGCGGTGGCGATCGAGCCGAAGACCAAGTCCGACCAGGAGAAGCTCGGCGGCGGCCTCGCGCGGCTCGCCGAGGAGGACCCGACCTTCCGGATCGAGTCAGACGAGGAGACCGGCCAGACGCTGATCCACGGCATGGGCGAGCTCCACCTCGAGGTGATCGTCGACCGCCTGCTGCGCGAGTTCAACGTCGACGCCAACGTCGGCCGGCCGCAGGTCGCCTACCGCGAGACGATCCGCGACCGGGTCGAGAAGATCGTCGGCCACTTCGTCCGCCAGACGGGCGGCAAGGGCCAGTTCGGCCACGTCGTCATCAACGCCGAGCCCGCTCCCGAGGAGGGCTTCGACTTCGTCAACAAGATCAAGGGCGGCGCGATCCCGAGCGAGTACATCCCCGCGGTCGAGCAGGGGATCGAGGAGGCGCTCGGTTCCGGGGTCAAGGCCGGCTACCCGATGGTCGACGTCCGCGTCGAGCTGGTCGACGGCAAGTACCACGACGTCGACTCCTCGGAGATGGCGTTCAAGATCGCCGGCTCGATGGCGATCCAGGAGGCGACCCGGCGGGCCAAGCCGGTGCTGCTCGAGCCCGTGATGTCGGTCGAGGTCGTCACCCCCGAGGAGTTCCTCGGCGACGTGATCGGCGACCTCTCGCGGCGCCGCGGCAAGGTGCAGGGCCAGGAGCCGCGCGGAAACGCGCTCGCCGTCCACGCCTTCGTGCCGCTCGGCGAGATGTTCGGGTACGCGACCGACGTCCGGTCGTCGACCCAGGGCCGCGCGACGTACACGATGCAGTTCGAGCGCTACGAAGAGGTCCCCCAGAGCATCGCCGAGCAGATCGTCGAATCGACCACTGCTCGAGCCCGTCGGGGCGGGAGCGTAGGCGAGACAGACGAATTTTGTAATCCTTCCGGGGTTGCCCGGAGACAGACAACGACTGAAACACCAGAACGGAACAAGGAGCTAAAGGAACGAGATGGCGGAGAAGTTCGACCGCAGTAAGCCGCACGTCAACGTCGGCACGATCGGTCACATCGACCACGGCAAGACCACGCTGACCGCGGCGATCACCAAGGTGCTCGCCGAGCAGGGCGGCGCCGAGGAACGGTCGTTCGAGTCGATCGACAACGCGCCCGAGGAGAAGGAGCGCGGGATCACCATCGCCACCTCGCACGTCGAGTACGAGACCGAGAAGCGCCACTACGCCCACGTCGACTGCCCCGGTCACGCCGACTACGTCAAGAACATGATCACCGGCGCCGCGCAGATGGACGGCGCGATCCTGGTCGTCTCGGCGGCCGACGGGCCGATGCCGCAGACGCGCGAGCACATCCTGCTCGCCCGCCAGGTGAACGTCCCGTACGTCGTCGTCTACCTCAACAAGGTCGACATGGTCGACGACGAGGAGCTCGTCGAGCTCGTCGAGGAGGAGGTCAAGGACCTGCTCAACGAGTACGACTTCCCGGGCGACGAGACGCCGATCATCAAGGGCTCGGCGCTGAAGGCGCTGGAGGGCGACGAGGAGGGCAAGAAGTCCATCCTCGAGCTCGCCGACGCGCTCGACAGCTACATCCCCGAGCCGGAGCGCGACCTCGACAAGCCGTTCCTGATGCCGGTCGAGGACATCATGACCATCACCGGCCGCGGCACCGTCGCCACGGGCCGGATCGAGCAGGGCATCGTCCACACCGGCGACGAGGTCGAGATCGTCGGCATCCAGCGACACCGCGAAGACGGTGGTCACCGGGGTGCAGATGTTCCACAAGGACCTCGACCAGGGGCAGGCGGGCGACAACGCCGGCTGCCTGCTGCGAGGCACCAAGCGCGAGGAGATCGAGCGCGGGCAGGTGCTCGCGAAGCCCGGGTCGATCACCCCGCACACGAAGTTCAAGTCCGAGGTGTACTGCCTGAAGAAGGAGGAGGGCGGCCGTCACACCCCGTTCTTCTCGGGCTACCGCCCGCAGTTCTACTTCCGGACGACCGACGTCACCGGCGTCTCCAACCTGCCCGAGGGCACGGAGATGGTGATGCCGGGCGACAACGTCGAGATGACGATCGAGCTGATCAACCCGATCGCGATGGACCAGGGCCTTCGGTTCGCGATCCGCGAGGGTGGGCGCACCGTCGGCTCGGGGGTCGTGACCGAGGTCATCGAGTAGCGACCCGTTTGAGGGGCCGGCCGACATGGGCCGGCCCTTAGTACGCAGGTAACCGATACGACCGGGGCGGCGCCCCACCACTTCGGGGCGGCGCCCTTTTGCGCCCCGAGAACGAGCAACGAACGAACAGAATCAAGTGGCGACACTCGCGACAAACAAGATCCGGATCAGGCTCAAGGCCTACGACCACGACGCGATCGATCGCGCGGCGCGCGAGATCGTGGAGACGGCGACCCGCACCGGCGCCACGGTCGCCGGGCCCGGTGCCCCTGCCCACCGAGCGCAACATCTACTGCGTGATCAAGTCGCCGTTCAAGGACAAGGACTCGCGCGAGCACTTCGAGATCCGCACGCACAAGCGCCTGATCGACATCCACCAGCCGACCCCGAAGACGATCGACAGCCTCCAGCGCCTCGACGCGCTCCCGGCCGGCGTCGACATCGAGATCAAGATCTAGCAACGGCTGGACCGATGGCGGCGATCGTCGGCAAGAAGCTCGGGATGACCCAGGTCTTCCAGGAGGACGGCACCCGCGTGCCCGTGACCGTGATCGAGGCCGAGCCGAACACCGTCACCGCGGTGCGGATCCCCGACCGCGACGGCTACGCGGCCGTCCAGGTCGCGGCGATCCCGACCGACGAGCGCAAGCTCACGCAAGCCCGCGCTCGGCCACCTGAAGAAGGCCGGCGCGCCGCCCTCGCGGGTCCTGAAGGAGTTCCGCGACGAGGCCCCCGAGGCGCAGATCGGCGAGCAGCTCACCGTCGAGCAGTTCGAGCCCGGCCAGCGGGTCAAGGTCTCCGCGACCGCGATCGGCAAGGGCTTCCAGGGCACGATCAAGCGCCACAACTTCCGCCGCGGCCCGGTCTCCCACGGCTCGCACAACGTCCGCGCGCCGGGCTCGATCGGCGCCAGCGCCGATCCCGCCCGCGTGTTCAAGGGCGTGAAGATGCCGGGCCGGATGGGCGGCAAGCGGGTCACCCAGCGCGGCCTCGAGGTCTTCGAGGTCGACGCCGAGCGCAACCTGCTGCTGGTCCGCGGCGCGGTCCCCGGGCCCGAAGGGCGGCACCGTGGAGGTGCGCAGCGATGGCTAGCAGCCTCAAGGCGACCACGCTCGGCAAGCAGGCCAAGACCGACCTGCCCGAGGCGCGTCTTCGGCGAGGAGTTTCACGAGAGCCTCGTGCACGAGGCCGCGCGCGCCGACCTGGCCGCACGGCGCCGCGGCACCGCGTCGAGCCTCGGTCGCGGCGAGGTCTCGATGACCACGGCGAAGGCCTGGAAGCAGAAGGGCACCGGCCGCGCCCGCGCCGGCGCGCTCAGCGTCCCGCACCGTCGCGGCGGCGGCGTCGCGTTCGGCCCGAAGCCCCGCACGCACACCTTCAAGGTCAACCGCAAGGCGCGCCGGCGCGCGCTGCGCTCGGCGCTCTCCGTCCACGCCGCCCGCGACAGCATCGCGGTCGTCGACGGCGGCGGCCTACGACGAGCCGTCGACGAAGCAGGCCGCCGAGGCGCTCGCCAAGTGGGGCGCCCAAGGGGCCGACGCTGGTCCTCTGCGACCCGGAGGAGGCCGGCGTGCTGAAGAGCTTTCGCAACATCCCGGGCGTCGACGTGCTGCCGGTCGGCTCGGCGGGCGTCGTCGACGTGATCGGCCACGCCTCGCTGATCGTCACCAGACCGCCCTCGAGACGCTCGAGGCCCGCGTGGGCGAGCGTGCGACGCCGCTCGGGCGACCGAGGCGAGCCGAGGAGGTGGCGAGCTAGTCATGGACGCCCGCCAGGTGATCATCGAGCCGGTCGTCAGCGAGAAGAGCTACGCGCTGATGGCGGACGGCAAGTACACGTTCCGCGTCGACGACCGCGCGCACAAGACGCAGATCCGCCACGCGGTCGAGGAGATCTTCGACGTCGGCGTGGTCGAGGTGCGGACGATCAAGGTGCGCTCGAAGCCGAAGCGCCGCGGCGTGCACAACGGCAAGACCCGGTCGTGGAAGAAGGCGATCGTCCAGCTCGCCCCGGGCGACCGGATCGAGCTCTTCGAGGGCGCGGCGGTGGCCGAGTAGGGACTGAACGATGGCGATGCGAAAGACAAAGCCGACGAGCCCCGGGCGCCGCTTCGCGACCTACCAGAAGCGCGAGGAGCTGACCGGCGACAACGGCCGCACAAGGCGCTGACCAAGGGCAAGCCGCAAGAGCGGCGGGCGCAACGCCCGCGGCCGCGTCACCGCGCGCCATCGCGGCGGCGGGGCCAAGCGCCGCTACCGCGAGATCGACTTCAAGCGCCGCAAGGACGGCGTCGCCGGCGAAGGTCGCGACGATCGAGTACGACCCGAACCGCACCTGCTACATCGCGCTGCTGCACTACGTCGACGGCGCGAAGAGCTACGTGCTCGCGCCGCAGGGCGTGCGGCGCCGGCGACGAGCTCGAGTCCGGCGAGACGGCCGACATCCGGCCCGGCAACGCGCTGCCGCTGCGCGCGATCCCGACCGGCACCGTGGTCCACAACGTCGAGCTCGTCCCCGGCCAGGGCGGCAAGCTCGGCCGCTCGGCCGGCTCGGCGATCCAGGTGGTCGCGAAGGAGGGCCAGATGGTCACCCTGCGCCTGCCCTCGTCGGAGATGCGGATGGTCCGCGCCGACTGCCGCGCGACCGTGGGCACGCTCTCGAACTCCGAGCACCAGAACGTCAAGATCGGCAAGGCCGGCCGCAACCGCCACAAGGGCAAGCGCCCGCAGACCCGCGGGATCGCGATGAACCCGGTCGACCACCCGCACGGCGGCGGCGAGGCGCACAAGACGCCCGGCGGCCACCCGGTGACCCCGTGGGGCAAGCCGACGCTCGGCTACCGCACCCGCAAGAAGGGCAAGCGCTCCGACGCGATGATCGTCCGCGGCCGCCGGCGCGGGAAGAAGAAGAGGTAGAGCTGATGAGCAGATCTTCGAAGAAGGGCCCGTTCGTCGAGGAGCGCCTGATGCGGCGCATCACGCAGATGAACGAGGCAGAACCAGAAGCAGATGATCAAGACCTGGTCGCGGACCTCGACCGTGTTCCCCGAGATGGTCGGGCACACGATCGCCGTCCACGACGGCCGCAAGCACGTGCCCGTGTTCGTCTCCGAGTCGATGGTCGGCCACAAGCTGGGCGAGTTCGCGCCCACGCGGACCTTCCGCGGCCACGGAGGCAAGGAGCGCTAGTGGCGAAGGCCGCCGACAACCGAGCCCGAGGCGCCGATCGTGCGCGCGAAGGCGCGCTACGTCCGCGTCGCCCCGCGCAAGGCGCGCCTGGTCGCCGACCAGATCCGCGGCATGCCGGTCGACGAGGCCCGCACGCTGCTGGCCTTCTCGTCGCGCGGCGCCGCCCGCGACCTCGCCCGCCTGCTCGATTCGGCCGCCGCCAACGCGGAGGCCAACCACGAGCTGGTCGCCGACGACCTGCGGATCGCCGACGTGCGCGTCGACGAGGGCCCGACCCTGAAGCGCTGGCGCGCCCGCGCGCGCGGCCGCGCGACCCGCATCGACAAGAAGACCAGCCACCTGTCGGTGGCCCTGACCCCGACCACGGACGCCTAGAGGAGCCTGCAGCACATGGGACAGAAGATTCACCCCGAGGGCTTCCGCGTCGGCTACATCCACGACTGGAAGTCGAACTGGTTCGACGAGCGCAACTTCGCCGACCTGCTGCTCGAGGACATGGCGATCCGCGACCACATCGAGCACAAGCTCTCGCACGCCGGCCTCTCGGACATCAACATCGTCAAGCAGCGCGGCGAGATCACCGTGGACATCCACACGGCCCGCCCGGGCATCGTGATCGGCAAGTCCGGCGCCGAGGTCGACGCCCTGCGCCGCGACCTGCACAAGATCACCGGCAAGCCGGTCAAGGTCAACATCCGCGAGATCAAGCGCCCCGAGCTCGACGCGAAGCTGGTCGCCCAGTCGATCGCCGAGCAGCTGCAGAACCGGGTCGCCTTCCGCCGCGCGATGAAGCGCGCGCTGACCTCCGCCATGCGCTCCGGCGCCAAGGGCGTGAAGGTCCAGGTCTCCGGCCGCCTCGGCGGCGCCGAGATGGCCCGCACCGAGGGCTACTCGGACGGCCGCGTGCCGCTGCACACGCTGCGCGCCGACATCGACTACGGCTTCGTCGAGGCGAAGACCACGACGGGCCGGATCGGCGTCAAGTGCTGGATCAACAAGGGCGAGGTCATGCCCGAGGGCTTCCGCGCCGGCGCCGACGAAGAGGATCTTGCGCCGCGGTCGTTCCGCCGTCGCGGCGGCGACCGAGGCGGTCAGCAGCGCGGCGGCGGCGGCCCGCGGACGCGGCGGTCCCCCGCGCGGCGGACAGCAGCGCGGCGGCCGCTCGCGGCGACGGACGCCGCTCGCAGCCGCGGCGGTGGCGCGCCGCCGCAGTCCGGAGGCGCCCCGGCGAGGCCCGCGAGCCCGCCGCCGCAGCAGGCCGCCCCGCCGCAGCCACCAGCCGCCCCGCAGCAGCCGCAGCCGGCCCCGCCCGCCCCGCAGCAGGCACCGCCGGCACCCGCCGAGCAGGCGCCCCAGGGCGGCGAGGCCGCCCCACCGCGCCGGAGGTGACGGCTGATGCTGATGCCGAAGCGGGTCAAGCACCGCAAGCAGATGCGCGGCAAGCGCCGCGGCAACACCAAGGGCGGCGCCACCGTGGCGTTCGGCGAGTACGGGCTCAAGGCCCTCGACCGCGGCTGGATCACCAACCGCCAGATCGAGGCCGCCCGCGTCGCGATGACGCGCAAGATCAAGCGCGGCGGCAAGGTGTGGATCAACGTCTTCCCGGACAAGCCGTACACCAAGAAGCCGGCCGAGACGCGCCAGGGCTCGGGCAAGGGCAACCCGGAGGGTTGGGTCGCCGTGGTCAAGCCCGGCAAGGTGATGTTCGAGCTCGCCGGCGTCCACGAGGAGCTCGCCAAGGAGGCGATGCGCCTCGCCGGCCACAAGCTGCCGATCCGGACCAAGTTCGTCACCCGGGAGGGGGTGGGCCAGTGAAGGCCGCGGACGCGCACGCGCTCGGCGACCAGGACCTGGTGGAGCAGATCAAGGAGGCCCGCGAGGAGGCGTTCAACCTGCGCTTCCGCCACGCGACCGGCGAGCTCGAGAACACCGCCGGGCTGGCGCGTCGCGCCGCGACCTCGCCCGGCTCATGACCGTCGCCCGCGAGCGCGGGATCGACATCGACAAGGAATTGAAGTGAGCGAAGAAGAGAAGAACGAAGAGACGCCGGACGAGGCCACCGAGGCCGCGGAGGCGCCTGCCGACGAGGCTCCCGCGGAGGAGCCTGCGGCCGAGGCTGCCCCTGCCGAGGAGGCTCCGGCCGAGCAGGCCGAGGAGCCCGTGGCCGAGGAGGCTCCCGAGGAGCCCGCGGCCGAGGAGCCGGCCGCCGAGCCGACCCCGGCTCCGGCCGCCGCCGCTCCCGCCGAGGACGCCGAGCCCGAGGAGGTTCTGACCCCGAAGCAGCGGCGCAAGCTCGCCCGCTCCCGCCACACCGGCGAGGCGCAGCCGCAGCGCGGCCCCGACGAGCGCGTCGCGGAACGCGCCGCAGCGCCGCGCCAAGGCCGCCGCCGACCGGCGCCGCGGCCGCGCACGGGCGCGCGCCAAGCACGAGCGCGGCGAGGGCACGCCGCCGGCCGAGCGCGTCCCCGGGCTCGAAGAAGGTGCGCCAGGGCACGGTCGTCTCGAGCAAGGCCGACAAGACGATCACCGTCCGCATCGAGGTCGTCCGCCGCCACCCGGTCTACGAGAAGGTCGTCCGCCGCTCGGCGACGATCCACGCCCACGACGAGTCGAACGACGCGAACGCGGGCGACGTCGTGCGCGTGATCGAGTCGCGGCCGCTGTCGCGGACCAAGCGCTGGCGCCTGGTCGAGGTCCTGGAGAGGGCGCGCTAGCGATGATCCAGCAGGAGTCACGGCTCAAGGTCGCCGACAACTCGGGCGCGCGCGAGATCCTCTGCATCCGCGTGAAGGGCGGCTCGCATCGCCGCTACGCCGGGGTCGGCGACGTGATCACGGCGACGGTCAAGCACGCCACCCCGCACGGCGGGGTGCGCAAGGGCGAGGTCGTCCAGGCCGTGGTCGTCCGCACCCGCAAGCAGCTCGGCCGCCCCGACGGCACCTACATCGCCTTCGACGAGAACGCCGCGGTGCTGATCGACGCCCAGGGCGCCCCGCGCGGCACCCGCATCTTCGGCCCGGTCGCCCGCGAGCTGCGCGACCGGAACTTCATGCGCATCATCTCCCTGGCCCCGGAGGTCCTCTAGCGATGGCGAAGGGCATGCACATCCGCAAGGACGACACGGTGATCGTGATCGCCGGCAAGGACAAGGGCAAGACCGGCCGCGTGCTGCGCACCGAGCCGGCGCGCCGGCGCGTCTACGTCGAGGGCCTCAACATCCACAAGCGCCACACCAAGCCGCGTTCGGTCAAGGACACGCAGAAGGCCCAGTCGAGTGGCATCATCGACCAGGAGGGGCCGCTCGACGTCTCCAACGTCATGCTCCTCGACCCGACCGACAACAAGCCGACCCGGGTGGGGATCAGGGTCGGCGAGAGCGGCAGCCGCGCGCGCTACTCGAAGCGCACCGGCAAAGCGATCGAGTAACCATGGAAGCAGCGACAACGACACCAGACGCACAGCAGGCGGCCCCGCCGCCGCGCCTGCGCGAGCTCTACGAGAACGAGCTCGTCGGCCGGCTGACCGAGAAGTTCGGCTACTCCAGCCGGATGCAGGTGCCGCGCATGCTCAAGATCACGCTCAACATGGGCGTCGGCGACGCCAAGCAGTCGACGCCGGTCCTCGAGGCGGCCACCGAGCAGCTCGAGACGATCGCCGGCCAGCACCCGAACGTGCGCCGGGCGCGCAAGTCGATCGCCAACTTCAAGCTCCGCGAGGGGATGCCGGTCGGGGTCTCCGTGACCCTGCGCGGCGCCCGCATGTGGGAGTTCCTCGACCGCCTGATCTCGATCGCGATCCCGCGGATCCGCGACTTCCGCGGGCTCAACCCGCGCTCGTTCGACGGCCGCGGCAACTACTCGCTCGGCGTGCGCGAGCAGCTGATCTTCCCGGAGATCGACTACGACTCGATCGACGAGGTCCGCGGCCTGGACATCGCGATGACCACGACGGCCGCGACCGACGAGGAGGCGTTCGAGCTCCTGCTCGGGCTCGGGATGCCGTTCGCCCAGGAGGGGCGCCCGGGAGCGGTCGACACCGCTGCCGAGGAAGAGGAGGAGCGCCGCCACGAGGAGGCCCGCGAGCGGGCCGAGGCCGAGCAGGCGGCGCTCGAGCAGCTCAAGGAGGAGAACCCCGACGCCTACGCCAAGCCGGAGCGCCCCGAGGAGGGCGAGGAAGGCGAGGAGGCTGCCGAGGGCGGCGACGAGACTTCAAGCGACGACGAAAGTTCCGAGGACTGATAGATGGCGAAGACGTCACAGAAGGTTGCCCAGAGGCGGGCGCCGAAATTCAAGACCCGCGGGTACAACCGCTGCCGGCGCTGCGGCCGTTCGCGCGCCTACTACCGCAAGTTCGGCCTCTGCCGCATCTGCCTGCGCGAGGCAGCGCACAACGGTTATGTGCCCGGCATGAGCAAGTCGAGCTGGTAAACCAACTCCGAGCGACGAAACATGCTTACTGACCCGATCTCCGATTACCTGACCCGAATCCGCAACGCCCTCGCGGCGGACCACACCTCCGTGGAGCTGCCCGCCTCCGGCCTCAAGAAGGAGCTGAGCCGGATCCTGCGCGAGCAGGGCTACATCACCGGCTTCGAGGTCGAGCCGACCGCGAAGGGCGAGGTGATCCGGATCGAGCTCAAGTACACCGACGACCGCCGGCCGGTGATCAGCGGCATGCGCCGCGTCTCCCGCCCGGGCCGTCGCCGCTACGTCGCCCACCAGGACGTCCCGCGCGTCCAGGGCGGCATGGGCACCTCGATCGTGTCCACGTCCTCCGGCGTGATGACCGGCCACGAGGCCCGCGCGAAGGGCGTGGGCGGCGAAGTCGTCGCCTACGTGTGGTGAGTAGGCGATGAGCCGCATCGGTAAGAAGCCAATCCAAGTCCCCGAGGGCGTCACCGTCAGCCTCGGGCCCGGTCGCGTGAGCGTCAACGGCCCGCGCGGCGAGCTCGAGCAGGGCGTCTCGACGCGGATGGAGATCGTCCAGGACGACGGCACCCTCGTCGTCAGCCGGCCGACGGATCGCGGCACCGACCGCGCCATCCACGGGCTCACGCGGAGCCTGGTGGCGAACATGGTCGAGGGCGTCACCCAGGGGTTCGAGAAGCGGCTGGAGATCCAGGGCGTCGGCTACCGCGCGAAGCTCGCGGGCAAGGCGCTGGAGCTGAGCGTCGGCTACTCGCATCCGGTGACGATCCCGGCGCCGGACGGAATCGAGTTCGAGGTCCCGCAGCCGACCCAGGTGATCGTGCGCGGGATCGACAAGCAGCTCGTCGGCGAGATCGCCTCGCAGATCCGCCGCGTGCGCCCGCCCGAGCCGTACAAGGGCAAGGGGATCCGCTACGTGGGCGAGCAGGTCAAGCGCAAGGTCGGGAAGAGGGCATAACCATGAGCGTCACCACCAAGCCACAGCAGCGCCTGCGCCGCCGCAAGCGCGTGCGCTCGAAGATCTCCGGGACCGCCGAGCGGCCCCGGCTGTCCGTGTTCCGCTCCAATCGCGGCGTCTTCGCGCAGCTCATCGACGACCGCAGCGGGGCGACCGTCGCGGCCGTCAACTGGATCGAGCCGGACCTGCGCAAGCTCTCCCCGATGGACCAGGCCAAGCGGGTCGGCGAGCTGCTCGCCGAGCGGGCCAAGGCCGCCGGCGTCACCACCTGCGTCTTCGACCGCGGCGGCTATCGCTATCACGGGCGCGTCCAGGCCCTCGCCGACGGCGCCCGCGAGGGCGGGCTGGCGTTCTGAATCGCTACCTTGGATCGCCACTGACATGAAGACGAACCACAACATCGAGCTGATCAGCCCCCAGGGCCTCGACCTCCAGGAGCGCGTGATCGAGATCAACCGCGTCGCCAAGGTCGTCAAGGGCGGCCGCCGGTTCTCGTTCACGGCGCTGGTCGCCGTCGGCGACGAGGACTCCGTGGTCGGGATCGGCTACGGCAAGGCCCGCGAGGTTCCGCTGGCGATCCAGAAGGCCGTCGAGAACGCGCGCAAGAGCCTGATCCGGATCCCGAAGTACGGGCAGACGCTTCCGCACCGCACGATCGGCCGCTTCGGCTCGGGGCACGTGGTCCTGCGCCCGGCCAGCCCCGGTACCGGCGTGATCGCCGGCGGCGGCGTGCGCGCGGTGCTCGAGCTCGGCGGGGTCCGCGACGTGCTGACGAAGTCGATCGGCACCCAGAACCCGATCAACCTGGTGAAGGCGACGATGGACGGGCTCACCGGCCTGCGCCGGCCCGAGGACGTGGCCAAGCTCCGCGGCCTCTCGGTCAAGCAGGTCCTCGGCCTCGACCTCCAGGAGGCGGCCGCGAAGGCCGAGGGCGCCGCCGCCGAGGAGGCGGACGCGCCGCCGGTCGCCGAGCCGGTCGCCGTCGTGACCGAGGCCGTCGAGGCGCCGAGCGACGCGCCGGGGGAGGAGCAGCCATCCGATGGCTGAGGTCCGCCTCAAGCAGGTTCGCTCCGCCAACGGCGCGAGCCCCAAGCAGCGCGGCACGCTCGCCAGCCTGAAGCTGGGTCGCATCGGCCGCGACCTCGACCCTCGAGGACACGCCGCAGCTCCGCGGCGCGCTCGACCGCGTCTCGCACCTCGTCGAGGAGGTGCAGCGACTGATGGCCCGCCTCGACCCCGAAGACATCGGCCTGCACTCGATCCGCCCGAAGCCGGGCTCGCGCCATCCGCGCAAGCGGCTCGGTCGCGGCAAGGGCTCGGGCACCGGCAAGACCGCCGGCCGGGGCCACAAGGGCGCCGGCTCGCGCTCGGGGGCCAAGGACAAGCGCGCCTACGAGGGCGGCCAGAACCCGATCCACATGCGGATGCGCAAGCTGCGCGGCCCGAACAAGAAGATGTCGATGCCGTTCGAGCCCTTCCGCACCCAGACTCAGCCGGTGAACCTGTCCGATCTCGAGGCTCGCTTCGATGCCGGCGCCGAGGTCACCCCGGAGACGCTGCGCGCCGCCGGGCTGGCGAAGCGCTCGCACCCCGTGAAGGTCCTCGGCCAGGGGCGAGCTGTCGAAGAAGCTCACCGTCCGTGCGCACGGCTTCAGCGCCACGGCGAAGGAGAAGATCGAGGCCGCAGGCGGAACCTGCGACGTGATCGAGTAGTCCGTGCTCCAGACGATCGCCAACGCATTCGCGGTTCCGGAGATCCGCCGGAAGATCTTCTTCACCCTCGGCGATGCTGGCGCTGTACCGGCTCGGGGCCTACATCCCGGCGCCGGGAATCGACGTCGACACGCTCGACTCGATCCAGTCGAACTTCACCGGCAACAACGTCCTCGGCTTCCTGAACCTGTTCTCCGGCGGGTCGCTGCAGCGGTTGTCGCTGTTCGCGCTGGGGATCATGCCCTACATCACCGCCTCGATCATCCTGCAGCTCCTGACGGTGGTGGTGCCCTCGCTCGAGCGCCTGCAGAAGGAGGGCGAGGTCGGCCAGCAGAAGATCACCCAGTACACCCGGTACCTGACCGTCGGCCTCGCCTTCGGCCAGTCGATCGGCTACGTCTTCCTCTTCCAGAGCTTCCAGAACTCGGCCGGCCAGAGCGTCGTCGGCGACCTGACCTTCTCGAAGGTGTTCCTGATCGTGATCTCGCTGACCGCGGGCACGGTGCTGCTGATGTGGCTCGGCGAGCTCATCACCCAGCGCGGCGTCGGCAACGGGATCAGCCTCATGATCTTCGCCTCGATCGCCTCGCGGATCTTCCCGGGGCTCTCGAAGTGGTGGTCGAACCCGGACCAGGTCTTCGTCGTGATGATGCCGTTCATCGCGCTGGCGGTCATCGTCGGGATCGTCTTCGTCCAGGAGGGCCAGCGCCGGATCCCAGTCCAATACGCCAAACGCGTCGTCGGCCGCCGGATGACCACCGGCGGCTCTACCTACCTGCCGCTGCGCGTGAACATGGCGGGCGTGATCCCGGTGATCTTCGCCGCGTCGATCATGGCGTTCCCGCCGACGATCGGCCAGCTGCTCAACACGCCGGCGGCGCTCGACTTCGCCGCGTTCTTTAGCCCCGAACAGCTGGGCCTACGTGGTCGGCGAGGTCTTCTTCATCATCGTCTTCACCTACTTCTACACAGCGGTCACCTTCAACCCGGTCGACCAGGCCGACAACCTGAAGAAGTACGGAGGCTTCATCCCCGGGGTGAGACCCGGCCGGCCAACGGCCGAGTACCTCGACCGGATCCTCTCGCGGCTGACGTTCCCCGGGGCGCTGTACCTCGGCGCGATCGCGGCCCTGCCGACGATCCTGATCAACCAGACCTCGGCCAACTTCTTCTTCGGCGGCACCTCGATCCTGATCGTGGTCGGCGTCGCGCTCGACACGGTCAAGCAGCTCGAGGCGCAGCTGATGATGCGCAACTACGAAGGCTTCCTGAAGTAACTCCGGCGTGTCGGAGCTCAACCTCATCCTCCTCGGCCCGCCCGGTTCCGGCAAGGGAACCCAGGGCGAGCGCCTGCAGGAGGATCTCCACCTGCCGTACTACGCGACCGGCGACATCCTGCGCGCGGCGGTGCGCGAGGGCACGGACGTCGGCACCCAGGCGAAGGAGTACATGGACCGCGGCGACCTCGTCCCGGACGATGTGATCGTCGGGGTGATCGCCGAGCGCATCGACGGACAGGAGGCCGAGGACGGCTTCATTCTCGATGGCTTCCCGCGCACCGAGCCGCAGGCCGAGGCGCTCGACGAGAAGCTCGGCGAGCTGGGCCGCGAGGTCTCGGCGGCGATCCTGATCGACGTCCCCGAGGAGGAGGTCGTGCGCCGGCTGGGCGGGCGCCGGACGTGCCCCAACGGCCACATCTTCCACGTCGAGTTCGACCCGCCCGAGCAGGAGGGCGTGTGCGACGTGTGCGGCGGCCGAGCTGGCCGTCCGCGACGACGACCGGCCCGAGGTGATCCGCAACCGCCTCGCCCAGTACCGTGAAAAGACAGAGCCGTTGATCGGCCACTACGAGTCGCGCGGGTTGCTCAAGCGGGTCGACGGCAACCACCCTCCGGAGGAGGTCACGGACCGGATCCGCGCCCTCGTGGCGACGCTCAAGATGGAGGAGGAGGCATAGTCCCAGGCATGTATCGCGGCGGCATCATCATCAAGACGCCCGAGCAGATCGAGCAGATGGCGGCTGCCGGGGAGATCCAGGCCCGCTGCCTGAAGATGCTCCGGTCGAAGGTTCGCCCGGGCCTGACCACTGACGACCTCGACCGGGCCGCGGAGCGTTTCATCGCTTCGGCGGGCGCGACCCCGTCGTTCCTCGGCTACCGAGGCTTTCCCGGCTCGATCTGTGCCTCGCCCAACTCGATGGTCGTCCACGGAATCCCCGGTGAGTACACGCTGAGCCGCGGCGACATCATCTCCCTCGACGTCGGCGTCACCTACGACGGCTGGGTCGCCGACGCCGCGATCACGGTCGGAGTCGGCGAGATCCTGCCGGCCGCGCGCCAGCTGCTCGAGACGACCAAGGCGGCGCTGTTCGCGGCGGTCGATCAGGTGCGCCCCGGCAACCACCTCGGCGACGTCTCCCACGCGGTCGAGAAGCGGGTCGAGGAGGGGCAGCTGTCGATCATCCGCTCGCTGGTCGGCCACGGGGTCGGTCGCGACATGCACGAGGACCCGCAGATCCCCAACTACGGCGTGCCGGGCCGGGGCCCCGAGCTCGAGCCCGGGATGGTGCTCGCGATCGAGCCGATGGTGAACGCCGGCGGCCCCGAGGTGCGCCTCGGCGACGACAACTGGGCCGTCTACTCGGCCGACGGCTCGCTGGCCGCCCACTTCGAGTTCACCGTCGCGGTGACCGAGGACGGGCCCCGCATCCTCACCCCCTGGCACCTGGACTGAGCGTCGGATCGACCGTCTCGTCCGGCTGATGTCGGCCGATGAAGCGTGGGTCGCAACTTGTCTCGCCCGCACGCGTTTGAGCGGATGATGGTGCGGATCACGTCCCTCGTCTGCGCGCTCGCCCTAGCCCTGCCGGCGATCGCCGCCGCGGCTCCGGGCGACCGCGATCCGGCTTTCTCCGGCGACGGGCTGGTCCGGGAGCCGGGCCTGCCGCCCGCGGTGGCCGTCGCGGTCGACGACGGCGGCGGGGTGGTGGCGGCGGGGACCGAGACCGGCGGGGGCACCGGTGTCAATGCGGTGATCTCCCGATTTCGCTCCGACGGGAGCCTCGATCCGGCGTTCGGCGACGCCGGGGTCGCCCGGCCTGCGCTCGCGGTGCGGTTCGCGGTCGTCGATCTCGCCCTGCAGCCCGATGGACGAATCGTCGTCGCCGGGACCGTCGGCGTCGGTAGCTCGGGCGCCGACTTCGGGGTTCTGCGGCTGCTAGGCGACGGCGCACCCGACCCGTCGTTCGGTGGCGGCGACGGGCTCGCGACCATCCCGGTCGACGACGGCTTCGACAGCGCCGGTGCGCTCGCGGTGCAGCCCGACGGCCGAATCGTGGTCGTCGGCACCGGCGGCAACGGCTCGGGTGGCCTCGCGGTGGCGGTCGCCCGTCTGCAGACCGGCGGCCAGCCGGACGCCTCGTTCTCGGGCGACGGCCTCACCGTGGTCGACGCCGGCCCTTGCTCTACAGCGCCGACGCCGTGGCGATCGCCGCCGACGGCTCGATCGCAGTCGGCGCCGGGGGGCTGAAGAGCCCCCTCAGCAGCTTCGGTGACCTGACGGCGGTCAAGCTCGAGGCCGACGGCGATCCGGTCGCGGGTTTCGGCGACGGCGGGGTGGCGAAGCTTGACTTCGGCTATGGCGAGGCGGCCACGGAGGTGCTCTTCGGCCCGGCCGGCACGATCACCCTTCCGGGCTCGCTCTGCACCGGCGGCACGCACGGGAGCTGCGGCGGGATCGTCGGCCGCCTGCTTGCCGACGGCAGCCCGGATCCGAGCTTCGGCGACGCCGGCAGGGTGCGACCGACCCTGCGCGCGCGAAACGCCGCCGAGCTCCTCGCCGACGGCCGGACGATGATCGGCGGCGCCGAGTGCCTGGGGAAACCGACCGGCTCGGACTTCACGCTCGAGCGCCTGACCGCGGACGGCGGGGAGGACACCGGCTTCTCCGAGGACGGGGTCGTCCGCACGGACTTCGACTTCGAAGAGGACGCCGGAGCCGATCTCGCCCTGAGCCCAGGCGGGGGAGCCGTCGTCGCCGGGAGCTCGGGAAGCGGCTTGGCGCTCGCCCGCTACGAGCTCGGGCCCGGCCCGTCCGACGCCGACGCCGACGGCGTCCTCGACGACGGCGACCAGTGTCCCGAGCGCTTCTCCGAGCGCCCGAGCGGCTGTCCGAAGGTGGAGCGCGCGCTCGAGCTCTTGGTGCCCGCGAACGATCGCCTCGCGGGCCGGATCACGAGCCCGACCGGTGCCTGCATCGCGAAGCAGAAGGTGAAGGTCAAGCGACGCGTCCGCCGTGGCCCCGACCGCACGGTCGGGCATGCGAGCACCAACGCCCGCGGCGAGTGGCGCGCTCACAAGCGGCTCGGCCACGGGCGCTTTCGCGCGGTGGCGAAGCGGAGCATCGATCCGATCGCCGGGCGCTGCAACCGGGCTCGATCACGCACCGTCCACGCCTGAGCGGCTGCGGGTTAGGCCGCATGGTTGCTATATTTCTTCGTCGGCCTGCGGGCCGATTTGCTGCCCGCCATCCGACTACTGGGGTGGCTGGGCTTTCTCACGTAGTTGTTGAACGATACGACCCAAGAAGGGCCGATGAAGGTACGAGCGTCCGTAAAGCCGATGTGTGAGCGTTGCCGGGTGATCCGGAGGCGCGGCGTCGTCCTCGTGATCTGCTCGAACCCCCGACACAAGCAAAGGCAGGGCTAGAGAACCCAGATGGCACGCATCGCAGGAGTCAACCTCCCCCTCAACAAGCGCGTCGAGATCGGACTGACCTACGTCCACGGCGTTGGCCGCTCGACGGCCACCAAGGTGCTCGACGAGGCCGGTGTCGACCCGAACACCTACGTGAAGGACCTCACCGAGGCGGAGACCGTCAAGCTTCGCGACGCCGTCGAGGACCTCGAGGTCGAGGGTGACCTCCGGCGCGATCGCTCGCAGAACATCAAGCGGCTCTCGGAGATCGGCTCCTACCGCGGCGTGCGCCATCGGCGCGGCCTGCCGACCCGCGGCCAGCGCACCAAGACCAACGCGCGCGGCCGCAAGGGCCCGCGGCGGATGAGCATCGCCGGCAAGAAGAAGCCGCCGGCGAAGAAGTAGGGAGAGAGCTTTGCCGCAGCCAAAGAAGGGCAGGGGTCGCACCCGCCGCCGGGTCAAGAAGAACGTCCCCTACGGAATCGCCCACATCAAGACCAGCTTCAACAACACGATCGTCACGATCACCGACCCCGAGGGCAACGTCGTCTGCTGGGAGTCCGCCGGCTCGGCCGGGTTCAAGGGCTCGCGCAAGTCGACCCCGTTCGCCGCTCAGGTGACCGCCGATGCCGCCGCCCGCAAGGGCATGGAGCACGGCGTCGAGCGCGTCGAGGTGCACGCCAAGGGCGCCGGCTCGGGTCGCGACACCGCGATCCGCTCGCTGCAGGCCGCCGGGCTGCAGGTGACGACCGTGAAGGACGTGAGCCCGCAGGCCCACAACGGCTGCCGGCCGAAGAAGCGGAGGCGTCCGTAATGGCCCGCGACACCGGACCGCAGTGCAAGCAGTGCCGACGCGAGGGGCAGAAGCTGTTCCTCAAGGGCGAGCGCTGCCTGACCGAGAAGTGCGGCGTCGAGCGCCGCTCGTACCCGCCGGGCGAGCACGGCCGCGGGCGGGTGCGCGCCTCGGAGTACCGCAACCAGCTGCGGGAGAAGCAGAAGGCCCGCCGGTTCTACGGCGTCCTCGAGCGCCAGTTCGCCGGCTACTACGACAAGGCTTCGCGCCAGGAGGGCGTCACCGGCGACAACCTCCTGCGCATGCTCGAGCGCCGCTTCGACAACGTCCTCGTCCGCCTCGGCTTCGCCGCCTCGCGGCGCCAGGCACGGCAGCTGATCAACCACGGGCACTGGCTGGTGAACGGCAGGCGCGTGGATATCGCCAGCTACCAGGTCCGCCCCGATGACGTGATCACGATCAAGCCCAGCTCGGGTGCCGCCGACGTGGTTCGGCAAGCGACCGAGCTCACGGCCGTGGTGCCCCCGTGGCTACAGGCGGACCACGATGCCCTGACGGCAAAGGTGCTCAGGCTGCCGGAGCGCAGCGAGATCGCCGCGCCGATTCAGGAGCAGCTGATCGTCGAGCTCTACTCCAAGTAGCGCTCACTCGTACCCCAACCCCAAGTGAGGAAGCAATGACCACCCTGCCCGAGTTTCAGATTCCGAAGATTGCCAGCGAGGACACCGACGACACCCGTGGAACGTTCGTCGTCGAGCCGCTCGACAAGGGCTTCGGCTACACGTACGGGAACTCGCTGCGGCGGGTGCTCCTCTCCTCGCTCGGCGGCGCAGCGATCAAGAGCGTCCGCATCGAGGGCGTGGCCCACGAGTTCTCGACCGTCCCCGGGGTCAAGGAGGACGTCACCGACATCGTCCTGAACCTCAAGGACATCGTCATCCGCATGCACACCGACGCGGACGAGGTCGAGGCGCCGCTCGTGGCGACCGGCCCCGGCGAGGTCAAGGCCAAGGACATCGACCTGCCCGCCGGCGTCGAGATCCTCAACCCCGACGCGCCGATCGCGACGCTCGAGAAGCGCACCAAGCTCGAGCTGTACCTCACGATCGGCCGCGGCCGCGGCTACTCGCCGGCCGAGGAGAACAAGACCGAGGATCAGCCCATCGGCGTGATCCCGATCGACTCGATCTTCTCGCCGATCCGGCGCGCGTCCTACGAGGTCGACTCGGCCCGCGTCGGTCAGCGGACCGACTTCGACAAGCTCACGCTCGAGGTCGAGACCGACGGCTCGATCGAGCCCGGCTCGGCCGTGCGCGAGGCGGCGGAGATCCTCATCAAGACGATGGCGATCTTCACCGACGCCGACCGCGTCGAGGAGCTGACGACCCGCGAGGGCCCGTCCGTCGACGGCGACGGGGCGTTCGCCCAGGTGCCCGGCGCGACCGAGGGCGACGATCGCCTGATCGAGGAGCTCGAGATCGGCGTGCGCGCCTACAACTGCCTCAAGCGAGCCGGCATCCAGACCGTCGGCGACCTCGTGCAGCGCTCGGAGTCCGAGCTGAACGCGATCCCGAACTTCGGCAAGCGCAGCACGGAGGAAGTGATGGAGGCCCTCCACGCGCTCGGGCTTAACCTGCGCGACGAGTAGCGATGCGCCACGGCAAGCAGCGAAACAAGCTCAGCCGCGACAGCGCCCACCGGCGGGCGCTGATGCGCAACCTCTGCCGGGACGTGATCGAGCACGAGCGGATCACGACCTCACAGGCGAAGGCCAAGGCGGTCAAGCCCAAGCTCGAGAAGATGATCACGCTCGCCAAGCGGGGCGACCTGCACGCGCGGCGCCAGGTGCTCGCCGAGCTCGGCCAGGACAAGTTCCTGGTCCACAAGCTCTTCGAGGAGGTCGCGCCCCGCTACGCGGACCGGCCCGGCGGCTACACGCGGATCATCAAGCTCGGACCGAGGCGTTCGGACTCGACCGAGATGGTCTTCCTCGAGCTGGTCTAGCTACCGAGGAAGGGGAGCGCCTCGCGCGTCCCGGTGATGTCCAAAGCGCGGTCGACACGCGGATGGACCGCGACGATCCGCAGACGATCGCCATTCTCGCGCGACGCACTGTGTCGCCTTGAGCAAGCATTCGACGCCGATCGAATCGATGAACTCGAGCTCGGAAAGGTCGAGGATCACGCTCCGAAGTTCAGTCGACGTCAAGAGCCGGTGCAGCTGGGCGTCGAGCACCGGGGCATTGATGCAGTCGAGTTCCCCGGAGGCGCGGACCAGGCAGATCTCGAGCTCGGGGCTGAGCTCGACCTTGAGCGGCCCCTCGGTGATCGTGCGAGCACCGGGGTGGCTCGTAGAAATAGCCATGAGACTCTCCCTTCGGTCGTAACTTCGGGAGTCGGCTCACACCCCCCGTGTGCTCCGTCCTCTGAGGGGAGAGACGCCAAGCCACTGACCTGTCGTCCCGGACGCAGACTACTCCCGACGGCGCATCCGTAGCCGCTCGGAGACCCTGTGTTGTGCGACCGAGAGTTCCGCGTTGTCTAGGCTCCGGCGGTGCCGACGGCCCGCCTGCTGATCGCCTACGACGGCTCGCGCTTCGCCGGCTGGTCGGCCCAGCCCGGGCAGCGGACGGTCCAGGCCGAGGTCGAGTCAGCGATCGAGCGAATCATCGGCGAGTTCGTCGAGCTCACGGTCGCCGGCCGGACCGACGCCGGCGTCCATGCTCTCGGCCAGGTGGCCAGCTTCGTCCACACGCGCGGGCTCCCCGACCGGCCCGCGGAGCGCTTCAACGCCGTCCTCCCGCATGACGTCGCCGTGCTGGAGGTCGCGCCCGCGCCTGACGATTTCGACGCGCGACACTCGGCCACCGCCCGCATCTACCGTTATCGCGTCCTCGCCTCGCCCATCCGCGACCCCTTCGAGGATCGCCGAGCGCTGTGGTTGCGCTACCCGGTCGACCGCAAGCTGCTCGAGGCCGCCGCGGCCGCCGTGGTCGGCAACCACGACTTCACCGCGTTCACACCGACGCAGACCGAGCACGTGCTGTTCGAGCGCACCGTCGACGCCTGCGCGTGGGAGCAGGAGCGCGAGGACCTGCTGGCGATGCGGATCGAGGCGAAGTCGTTCATGCGCAACCAGGTGCGGGTGCTCGTCGGGACGATGCTCGAGGTCGGCGGCGGCCGCCGCTCGCTCGAGGAGTTCACCGCTCTCCTGGATGGCGCCGCGCGCGACGCCGCGGGCGAGACCGCGCCCCCGCACGGGCTGTACCTGACCCAGGTCCGCTACTAGGGCGGCGCCGCGTCAGCCGCGCGGCAGCACGTCCGCGGGCCCGTCGACCCACGCCCTGACGCGGTCGCCCGGGTGCCAGGCCGGGAAGCCGAGGCGGCGGGAGCGGATCGTGCGCCCCGAGCCCAGGCGGAGCTCCACGAGCTGGTCGTGGCCGAAGAAGTGGCGGCCGACGACCTCGGCGCTCGCGGCGCTCTCCGGCCCGGTGATGCCGATCGCGACCGACTCGGGTCGCACCAGCACGTCCACCGGGCCGTCAACGTCGCGCTCGGCCGAGAACGAGCCGAGCTCGCACTGCACGCGGCCGGCCGCGGCCTCGCCGGGGACGACCTCGACCTCACCGAGGAAGTCCGCGACCCACCGGGAGCTGGGACGGGAGTAGATCGCCTCCGGAGTCCCGGCCTGCTCGACGATGCCGTCGCGCATGACCGCGACCGTCTCGGCGATGCTGAGCGCCTCGGCCTGGTCGTGGGTGACGAAGAGCGCCGTGACGCCCGCCCGGGCGAGGATGTCGCGCACGTCCTGGCGCAGGCGGTCGCGCAGGCCGGCATCGAGGCTCGAGAAGGGCTCGTCGAGGAGGATCAGCTCCGGGGTCGGCGCGAGCGCGCGGGCCAACGCGACGCGCTGCTGCTGGCCGCCGGAGAGCTCATGCGGCAGGCGCTGCTCGAGGCCACCGAGGTCGAGTAGGTCGACCAGCTCCGCCGCCCGGGGTCCACCGCGCTGCTTGCGAGGCAGTCCGAAGGCGATGTTCGATCGAACGTCGAGGTGCGGGAAGAGCGCCCCCTCCTGGGGCACGAACCCGACCCCGCGACGCTCGGCGGCCAGATGAGTGCTCGGATCGCTGACCACGCGGCCGCCGACCGTGATCCGGCCGGCGTCGACGCGTTCGAAGCCGGCGATCAGGCGCAGCAGCGTCGTCTTGCCGCAGCCCGAGGGGCCGAGCACGGCCGTGAACGTGCCGGCGTCGACCTCGAGGTCGAGGCCGCGGAGAACGGGCGCGTCGAAGTCCTTCGACAGGCTCTCGATTGTCAGTGCCGGACCCGCGCTCATGTCGCCGTCAGGCCGCCGAAGGCCGCGACCCTTCGGGTCAGCAGATAGGTGGGAACAGCGGAGATCAAGACCATGAGTGCCGCATATGGTGCCGCGGCAGCGTAGGAAAGCGTAGAAGCGCTGGCCCAGAAGCCGGTCGCCAGGGTGTTCGTACCGATCGGCGCCAGCAGCAACGTCGCGGTCAGCTCGGTCACCGTAGCGAGGAAGACGAGCGCGGCCGCCGCCCCGAGCCCCGGCAGTATTGCCGGCAGCGTCACCCGGAGGCGGGCGGCCCAGGGCCGTAGGCCGAGCGATCGCGCGACCTCCTCGTGCACCGGCGGGGCCTGTGCGAGCGCGCCGCGCACGGCCACCAAGGCAAGTGGGAGCGCGAGAATCGCGTACGCCACGAGGAGGACCGCCGTGGTGCCGTAGACGCCCGGCACGAAATTGATGCAGATGACGATGAGCGCGAGTCCCACGACGATGCCCGGTAGCCCGTAGGCCAGGTACGTGCTCCGTTCAACCAGCGTCGCGAACGGGCTCGCAAAGCGCACCGCGAGGATGGCCACCGGCATCGCGAGCACCGTGGTCAGCGCCGCCGCAGCGAGTCCGAGTTCGAGCGACGTCGCCGCCGCGGAGAACAGGTCGCCGGAGACGGCGGCCGAGCTCCCGCGCTCGGTCCAGTAGACGAGGGTGGCGAACGGCAGGCCGAGACTCGCCCCCGCGAGGACGGTAAGCGCTGCCAGCACGGGCGCCTTGAAGCGCCCAAGCTTCGCCCGAAGCGCCGGCCGACGCGATCCCGATCCGATTCGGTGGTAACGATCACGACCCCGCAGGCGCAACTCGCCGATCAGCAGCACGAGGCACATGAGGACGAGGACCGTCGCCAGCGTCGAGGCGGCCGGGCCGTTGAAGCTGAGGCGGTACTGGTCGTAGATGGCCGTCGTGAAGGTCTGAAAACGGAGCATCGAGAATGCTCCGAACTCGGCCAGGGTGTGAATTGCCACCAGTAGCGAACCGCCGAGCAGGGCGACGCGTGTCTGCGGGAGCGTCACTCGCCAGAACGTCTGGAGTGGACCGAGCCCCAACGAGCGCGCGCTTTCCTCGAGCGCGGGGTCAGTCCCTCTCAGCACCGCAGCGACCGGGAGATAGACAAGCGGGTAATAGGCGAGCGTGACGATCATCGTCGCGCCGGCAAAGCCCTGGACGGCCGGGGTCACCGACACCCATGAATAGCTCGTCACGAACGCCGGTACCGTGATCGGCAGGGCCGCGACCACGGCCCAGATGCGGCGGCCAGGCAGATCCGTGCGCTCTACGCACCAGGCGACCGCGACGCCGATCACCGCGCAGCCGATCGTCGTGGCGGTGGTGATCCAGACGGTGTGCGCCAGCAACGTGCCGACGAGCGGGCGGAAGAGGAGGTCTGAGACCTCGCTCCAGCCCCCCGACAACGCCTGCTCGATCAGATATCCGACGGGAACGAGCGCAACCAGGGCGACCGCGACGGCGGCGAGGGCAAGCCCGACCGGAATCGTGCGCCCCCGCCGCCGTCCAGTCACCCGGTCGCCGCTCAGCGCGGCGGCCGGGTCAACGGCGGCGGTACGTTCAGACACCCGCTAGAGCAGCCCCGCCTGCTGAATCAGCTCGACGGCCTGCTGTCCGTCGCCGAGCTCGGAGGGAGTCACCTGCGGGGGGTCGAGCTGGTCGAACGGCTTCAGTCCAGTAGGCACGGTCGCCTCCGGGTTGAGCGGATACTCCCAGTCGCCCGCGGCGACCATCGCGTCCTGTCCGGCCTTGCTCGTGATGAACTCGAGGAACTGCTGGGCGAGCTCTTGGTTGTCGCTCGAAGCGAGGACGCCGGCGCCCGAGACGTCGACGAGCGCCCCTGGGTCCTGATGGCCGAAGTAGTAGAGCTTCGAGTTGACCTTGTCGGCGCCCAGCTCCGCCGTCTCGGAGAACCAGTAGTAGTGATTGATGACCCCGGCGGCCACCTGGCCGTCCTCGACCGCCGCGACGATCCCCTCGTTGTCGTTGTAGCGCTTCGCGTTGTCTCCAAAGCCGGCCAGCCACTGCTCCGCTGCCGGGGCACCGTCGAGCGCGATGATCGCGCCGACGAGCGGCACGAAGTCCGGCTCTGACGGAGCGATCGAGAGCTTTCCCTGCCACTCCGGGTCGGCGAGATCGAGGACCGACTTCGGTAGGTCGCTCTCAGAGATGAGGCTCGGGTTGTAGATGAGCGCCGTCTCGCGCGCAGCGACGCCCACCCAGTCGCCCTTTGCCGAGCTGTACTGCTTCGGCACCGAGTCGAGCGTGGACTGATCGACCGGAGCCAGGAGTCCCTTGTCGGAGAGCAGAATCAGTGGTGGGGCATTCTCGGCGAGGAAGACGTCGGCGGGGGAGGCGGACCCCTCCTGGACGATCTGGTTGGCCAGACCCTCATCCTCGCCGAAGCGGATGTCCACCGTCGCGCCGGTTTCCTTCTCGAACGCATCGACGAGCCCGTTGGTCATCGGCTCGTGCTGGGCGCTGTAGAGGACGAGCGTCTGATCGCCCGAGCTGGAGTCACTCGAGTCGCCGCACCCGGCGAGCGCCCCGAGGGCGAGGACCGCGATTGCTACCACCGCTACTCGTGCATACGAGCGCGCCCTGACCTGATCACTCAATGTTCTTTCTCCTGCCGTCGCGGACGAGTTAGGGACACCTAATTAGGGATACCTTATCGAGTTCGGGACGCCTGGGCGCCGGGCGGTCGTCGGTAAAGTCGGCGGCCGACCGACTCTCATCTGACGGTGCTCGTCCTGCTCACAAACGACGACGGAATCGGGGCCCGCGGGCTTCACGAGCTCCGGCGTGCGCTCGGCGAGCTCGACGGCGTCGACCTGCGCGTGGTCGCCCCGCACACCAACCGCAGCGGCACCGCTCGCAGCATCACCACCCGGTCCCCGATCTGGGTCGAGGAGGTCGAGCTTCGACGACGGCACCACCGGCTTCGCCACCGAGGGCACGCCGGTCGACTGCGTGCGGTTCGCCGAGCTCGGCCTGCTCGGCGGCCGGCCCGAGCTGATCATCTCGGGCATCAACCACGGCGCCAACCTCGGCGACGACGTCACCTACTCGGGAACGGTCGCCGCGGCGTTCGAGGGGATCGTGCTGGGCATCCCGGCCGTGGCCGTCTCGCAGCAGGCCGGCGTCGGCGGCATGGGCTACGCCGGCCGCGAATACGACTTCGAGCACTCGGCGGCCGTCGCGCGTGAGGTCGTCCGCCGCCTGCTCGCCGACCCGCTCCCGTCGTCGACGCTCCTCAACATCAACTGCCCCGCCGGCGAGCCGGAGGGGATCGAGATCACCAAGCTGGGCAAGCGGCTCTACAACGACGAGCTCAAGCTGGTCGAGGAGGAGCGCCGACGGGCGTCGCCGCTACGAGATCTACGGCTTCGAGCCCTCGCACGAGGACGAGGAGGGCACCGACCTCAACGTCGTCGCCGACGGCGGCGTCGTCGATCACGCCGATCCACTTCGAGCTCACCGACCACGGCGAGATGGAGCGGCTCGCGGGCTGGGACATGGAGGAGCTGGGCGCCGACCTCGGGCTGGTGTCGCGGCGGTGAGCCCGGGCCGCAGGACCGCGCCGCCGAGCTGCGGCGGCTGATCGCCGAGGCCGACCAGCGCTACTACGAGCTCGACGACCCGACCCTCGGCGACGACGAGTACGACGACCTGATGCGCGAGCTGCGGGCGCTCGAGGAGGCCAACCCGCAGCTCGATCACCCCCGACTCGCCCACGCAGCGGGTCAGCGGCCGCGCCACCGACCGCTTCCCGCAGGTCCGGCACGTCGAGCCGATGCTCTCGCTCGGCAACGCCAGGGGCGCGGACGAGTTCCGCGCCTGGGAGACGCGCCTGCACAACCGGCTGAAGCGGCTCGACATCTCGCCGAGCGAGCTCCGCTTCGTCGCCGAGCCGAAGATCGACGGGATCGCGATCTCGCTCCTGTACGAGAACGGCGAGTTCGTCCGCGGGGCGACCCGCGGCGACGGGGTGATCGGCGAGGACGTGACGCCGAACCTCAAGACGATCAAGGCCATCCCGCACACGATCGACGACGCGCCCGAGCTGATCGAGGTCCGCGGCGAGATCTACTTCCCGCGCTCGGGCTTCGCCGAGCTCAACGAGCAGCGCGCGTCCGAGGGCCTCTCGACGTTCGCCAACCCGCGCAACGCGACCGCGGGCACCGTCCGCAACCTCGACGTCGGGGTGACCGCGTCACGGCCGCTCTCGATGTGGAGCTACGGGATCGGCGGCCGGCGCGGGATCGAGTTCTCGCAGCCACTCCGAGGAGCTCAGCTGGATGCGCGACCGCGGCTTCGCCGTCAACGGCGACATCAGCGAGCACGCCGAGGTCGACGACGTCGTCGAGCGCTGCCTGTGGTGGGAGGACCGGCGCGAGTCGCTGGACTTCGAGATCGACGGGGTCGTCGTGAAGGTCGACCAGATCCCGCTGTGGCGCGAGCTCGGGGTCACCGGCCGCGAGCCGCGCTGGGCGGTGGCCTGGAAGTTCCCGCCGATCACCGCGACGACGACGCTCAACCGGATCGTCTGGAACGTCGGGCGCACCGGCCGCCTGCTGCCGTTCGCGATGCTCGAGCCCGTCCACGTCGGCGGCGTCACCGTCTCGACCGCCACTCTCCACAACGAGGAGGACCTGGCGAAGAAGGACGTGCGCGAGGGCGACGAGGTCGTCGTCACCCGGGCCGGCGACGTGATCCCGCAGGTGATCGCGCCGCTGATCCAGCGCCGCGAGGGCAAGCGGCTGCGCAGGGCGAAGCCGCCGAAGAAGTGCCCGATTTGCGGGACGCCGACGGTGAAGCCCGAGGACGGCGTCTGGACGATCTGCCCAAACCGCCGCGGCTGCCCGGGCCAGAACTTCCAGCTCGTCAAGCACTTCCGGGGCGCGATGGACATCGAGGGGCTGGGCGAGAAGAACCTCTATCGCTTCCTCGACGAGGGCCTGATCACCGACCCCGCCTCGATCTACGACCTGCAGGCGGAGACGATCGCCGCGCTCGAGGGGTTCGGCGAGACCTCGGCGAACGCGCTGATCGGCGAGATCGAGCGCTCCAAGCAGAGCCCGTTCGGGCGCGTCCTCTACGCCCTCGGGCTGCCCGGGATCGGCTACGTCAACGCGAACTCGCTCGCCGAGCACTTCGGCTCGATGGAGAAGCTGGCCGCGGCCGAGCCCGAGCAGATCGCCGAGGCCGAGGGCATCGGCCCGGTGCTGGCCGAGTCGCTGCGCGAGGAGCTCTCCGACGAGGCCATGGTCGCGCTGATCGAGCGCCTGCGCGAGCGCGGCCTGCGGTTCGAGCTCTCGGCGGCCGAGCGCGCGCGCGGAGGAGGGCCCGCTCAGCGACAAGACCTTCGTCCTCACGGGCACCATGCCGAGCCTCTCCCGCGATGAGGCGACGCGGCTGATCCGGGCCGCCGGAGGCAAGGTGACCGGCTCGGTGTCGAAGAACACCGACTACCTGGTCGCCGGCGACAGCCCGGGCACGAAGCTCGCGAAGGCCGAGGAGGTCGGGACGGAGATCCTCGACGAGGACGGCCTGCGGGCGCTGCTTCCGTAGCTCGCAGCGAGGTGTGAAGGGTCCACACCTAGGGGTCCCCGGCCCACGCTCGCGACGCGTCAAGATCTACCCATGAGTCATCGAATCAGATTCCTGGCCGGGCTCCTGACAATCGCCGCGCTACTCGCCGGCACGGCGGCCACTCGACCGCCGCGGTCAGGGAGGTCAAGGACATCAACAAGGGGCAGGCCCGCTCCAAGCCACGGCGCATGGTCGAGTTCCGGGGCCAGGTCTACTTCGACGCCGACGACGGCGTCCACGGCGATGAGCTGTGGCGCACCGACGGCAGCCCGGCAGGCACACACCTCGCCGTCGACCTCGTGCCTGGAGCGGAGTCCTCATCGCCGACCGGGCCGATCATCAGGGTTGGCGACCGGCTCTACTTCTCCGCGGGAGCGAGCGGCGATCGCAGCGTGTTCGCCAGCGACGGCACCCCCGCCGGCACGGCGCCCGTGCCGGGGACCGAGGGCCTCAATCCCTTCGCCTTCGTGCCCGGCGCGGGCCGCTTCTACTTCCGGGCGCCCACCGGGGACGGCTCGTTCACGGACGCCTCGATCGCGCTGTGGGCGAGCGACGGCACGGCGGCGGGCACGAACGAGATCAGCACCATCCGCCTGAGCCAGTCGCAGGACTGCCCCGGGCTGGGCGCGGGCACCGCCAACAGCGTCGCGGCCGTGGGCAGCGTGGCCTTCTTCTGCGCCATCGACGCCGACCATGGCGCCGAGCTGTGGCGCACGGACGGCACGCCGGCGGGCACCGCCATGGTGGCCGACCTCGCCCCGGGCCCCGACTCGTCGAGCCCCGCCTCGCTCACCCGCCTCGGCGACCAGCTGGTCTTCTTCGCCCGGCGCGGGGGCGTCACCGAGCTCTGGCGCAGCGACGGCACGCAGGCCGGGACGTTCCGGCTCGCGGCGATCCCGTCCGACCAGCGCGTCGCGGGGATGACGGTCGCGGGCGACCGCGCCTTCTTCATCGCGACGACCGCCGACGGCAGTGTGCTGTGGAGCACCGACGGCACCGCGGACGGGACGACGGCAATTGACCGACTGCCGTTCTTCACGATCGGCGGCTACGGCGCGCCCGGCCCGGGCGGGAACTTCCTCTTCGCCGCCGACACCAAGCGCACCGGCTCTGAGCTGTGGCGCAGCGACGGCACGCGCGCCGGGACGGGGCTGGTCAAGGACATCGCGCCGGGCCACCTCAACAGCGGCGGCGGACGCTCATCGACGCCCCAGCACCTGACGGCTGCCCGCGGCAAGACCTTCTTCACCGCGGCCGTCCCCAAGCGGGGCCGGGAGCTGTGGCGAACCGACGGCACCGGGCACGGCACGAAGCTCGTCGGCGAGGTGCGCCCCGGGTCGGAGGGCGGTCAGATCAAGAAGATCACCCCGATCGGCCATCGGGTCTACTTCGCCGCCAAGACGCCGCGCCACGGCCAGGAGCTCTGGGTGGCGGGCCGGCACTAGCAGCGCGCACGGGTGTGACGGATCACCCCCGCGCCCGTAGTCCGGGCAGATGAGCGCACTGCAGATCAGAGGCTGGCTCCCGTTCGCGGCCGCGGCGATCGCCTTCGCGGCGGGACTGGTGATCGCCGGCATGGCCCTCCTGGGCGGCTCGGCGCCCGACCGCGCCGACGCCGCCGTGACCCGCCCGGCGCTGGACCCGGTCGGCTCCTGCTCGGGCCTGCGCTCATATCTCGCCAAGCACCGTCGGGCGCTCCGCGTCTCCGGGGCAGGCTCCCTCCCCGGGGGCGTGGCCGCCGACGGCGTCGCCGCGCCGAGCGCGGCGGCGGAGGCCGCGCCGCCGAGCGGCTCGACCACCAACGTCCAGGAGGCGGGTGTCGACGAGCCCGACATCGTCAAGTCCGCCGGGCTCGACGATCTTCACCGTCGACGGCAACCGGCTGCGGGCGGTCGACACCGGGTCCGGCTCTCCGGCGCTGGCTGACTCGGCGCGGCTTCCCCAGGGGCCGGGCCCGACGGCCTCAGTCGGCGAATACCAACTGCTCCTCGCCGGCGACCGGCTGCTCGCGATCGGCAGCAGCTACGGCTACGGGATCTCGTACGAGGGGGACGTGGGCGTCTCCTCCGAGCGTCGCCTACCTCAATCGCCCGCGGACCGTCCTCGCCGAGGTCGACGTCTCGGATCCCAGCGCGCTGCGGGTCGTCGGGACGATGACCTTCGAGGGCTCGTACGTCAGCGCCCGGCTCACCGGCTCCACGGTGCGCCTGGTCAGCTCCGACTATCCCTCGGTGGTGTTCGCTCACGGCGGCCACGGGCGCAGCCTGCTGCCGAGCGTCACCCTCCGCGACCGGGCCACGGGCGAGCGCCGGCACGCCACCCTGGGCGGGTGCGGCGACGTCAGCGTGCCCTCGCGGTTCGCCGGCGGCCAGCTCCTCTCGGTGCTGACGATCGATCTCCGCAGCGGCCTGCCGCCCGTGGACGTCGACTCGGTCTTCAGCGGCGGCGAGACCGTCTACGCCTCCCCGACCTCGCTCTACGTCGCGACCGAGCGCTGGACGATGGGCGCCGACGGTTCGGGCTCGACGGTCAGCACGCAGATCCATCGCTTCGACACCACCGACCCCGACTCGACCGACTACGTCGCGAGCGGCCGCGTGACCGGCTACATGCTGAGCCAGTGGTCGATGTCCGAGAGCGACGGCGTCCTGCGGGTGGCGAGCACGACCTCCCCGCCCTGGAACGCCGACGGCTCGCAGCATGGGCACAGCGAGAGCTTCGTCACCGAGCTCGCCACCGACGGCGACCGCCTGCGCGACGTCGGCCGTGTGGGCGACCTGGGCCGGGGCGAGGACATCTACGCCGTCCGGTTCATCGGCGACCTCGGCTACGTGGTCACGTTCCGCCAGGTCGACCCGCTTTACGTCCTCGACCTCTCCGACCCCACCGCGCCGCGGGCCGTCGGGCAGCTCAAGATCCCCGGGTACTCGGCGTATCTGCACCCGGTCGGGCGCGGGCTGCTGCTGGGCGTCGGCCGTGAGGTGGGACCCGGCGGCGTCCCGGGCGGCGTGCAGGCTTCGCTCTTCGACGTCTCCGATCCGACCTCCCCCGTCCGCCTCGACCGCGAGGACTTCGGGGACGCCTCGAACACCGAGGTCGAGTACGACCACCATGCCTTCACCTGGCTCGACGACGGGTCGCTCGCGCTGATGCCGATCGACGCCTACCACGGCGACGGCACGACGACGCACTACCTCGCGGGCCTCCGCGTGACGCCCGGCGGCGCCGACGCGCTCGGGCGGGTCGCAAAGCCGCTGGCCGGCGTGCGCCGCACGCTCGAGCTCGGCGGCCTGGTCTACGCGGTCGGTGATCACGGGGTCACCGCCTATGAGCCCGCCACCCTCGACCGGGTGGCCTCGCTGGCCTACTGACCCGCGTAGGCTCTCGCCGATATGGGTGTCGCAGTCCGGATCGCGGCGGTGGTCGTTGCGCTGGCGTTCGCGGGATGCGGAGACGGTGACGACGACACCGAGCCCGGCGACATCGGCCACAGCTACCCGGCCTCCGCCCACAAGGAGGTTCTCTGCAAGGCGAGCGTGGCGGCTGTGCGCTGCCTCGCCACCGACCCGAAGTGGGATCCGCCGCCGTTCGCGCCCATGTGCCACGGCGATGAGAAGCCCGCGATCGAGATCATCAGCCGCGAAGGCGGCGCCCATTTCGTCTGCTGGGCCGGGCCGCCGAAGGGGGTCGCGGTCGGCACCATGGGCCTCCACTCGACGTTCGAGACCAAGTCCGTGAGCTGCCGGAGCGTGCGCGGCGGCTTCGACTGCCAGAAGAAGGGCTCGGCGGAGGCAGCGTTCGAGCTCACCGACGAGGACTTCTCGCTCAACGGGCAGCAGTAGCGGCGGACGTCTCCCAGTAGACCGGAGCCCGCGCGCGGAACCGCCCGCGTTTGGGCGAGTGACATGTTGACCACCTATACGGTGGTCAAAGTGCCACTCGGCGAGCAGACCGGCTGCCGAAGCGCTCCTTCGCGCGGCTTGGGTCACGAAGCGCGTGGAATCGGCGCGGAGGCCGCCACGCGGCGGCGCTCCCGTCACCGGTCGCCCGGCATCACCCAGGGCGCCAGCTCCGGCCCGGCGCGCAGCAGCGTGCCGCGGGTGACCGCGTTGTTGCCGTAGCGGCCGCGCAGCTCGTCGAGGGCGGCGTCGAGCCTGGGGCCGCCGCGCTGTCCCAGCGGCAGCTCGAGCTGCTCGCCGGCGCCGCGGTGCTCGAGGTTGGTGATCGCGATCCCGACCATGGTCAGGCCGCGGCGGCGAACCAGCGGCCGCGCCTCCTCGAACAGGCCGCGCGCGGCGAGGAGCACCGGGGCGGCCGACGCCGTCGGGGCGGCGAGCGTGCGCGAGCGGGTCGCCCGCTTGAAGTCGCGAAACCGAAGCCGGAGCACCACCGTGCGGCCCACGCGCCCGGAGGAGCGCATCCGCCGCGTGACCCGATCGACGAGCGCGATCACCTTCGCGTCCACCTCCACGGGCGTGCGCCGGCCGCCGCCCCACGCCGACTGCGACCCGAACGAGCTTCGCCGCCGCCCGGAGCGCACCCGGCGCCGGTCGCCGTGGCGGGCGACGGAGTGCAGGTGGGTCCCGGTCGCAGGCCCGAGCGACGAGACGAGCGCGAGCCGGGGCAGCTGGGCGAGGTCGCCGACGGTCTCGATGCCGAGCTCGTGCAGGCGCCCCGCGGTGGCCGGCCCGACGCCCCAGAGGCTCTCGACGGGCAGCGGGTCGAGGAAGGAGCGCTCGTCGTCGGGGGCGACGACCAGCAAGCCGTCGGGCTTCGCGGCCCGGCTGGCCATCTTCGCGAGCGTCTTGGTCCGCGCGACCCCGACCGACAGGGGCAGCCCGACGCGCTCGCGAACGCGCCGCCGCAGGCTCGAGGCGATCTCCTCCGCCGGTCCGCCGATGTGCTCGAGCCCGGTGACGTCGAGGAAGGCCTCCTCCATCGAGAGCCCCTCGACCACCGGCGCGGTCTCGGCGAACTCGTCGAAGAGCGCCTCGCTGGCCTCGACGTAGGCGTCGAAGCGGGGCGGAACCGCGATCAGGTCAGGGCACAGCCGCCGCGCCTGGCGCCCGCCCATCGCCCCGCGGACCCCGTAGGCCCGGGCCTCGTAACTGGCCGCCATCACCACCCCCTGCCCGACCGCGACCGGGCGCCCGCGCAGGCCCGGATCGTCGCGCTGCTCGACGGAGGCGAAGAACGCGTCGGCGTCCGCGTGGAGGATCGACGGCGGGTTCGCAACCACGAACATACGTTCGCATCAACGCGACCCGATCGCAACCCCTTTTGGCGATCTACGGCCGGTAATTCGCGATCGCCGCCGCCATGTCGTCCTGCGCGTGGTGCGCGGCGTCGATCGAGACATCGTTGTTGAGGACCGAGAAGGCGATCAGATGACCGCCGGCGTTGCAGTACCCCGAGAGCGCCGAGACGCCGTCCAGGGTGCCGGTCTTGGTGGCGCAGTTGCCCTCGGCGGCGGTGCCCTCCATCCGGTCGGCCACCGTGCCCTCGCGGCCGGCGATCGGCAGCGAGTGGCGGAAGGCCCGGCCGTTGACCGGGTCGCGGGCCATCGCCACGAGGAGCTTGCCGACCTCATGCGGGGAGACCGCGTTGCGGCGCGAGAGCCCGGAGCCGTCGACCGCCTGGATGTCGGTGCCGACCGAGTGGGCGAAGCGCTCCACGTCGCGCGCGCCGGCGACCCGGGTGCCCCGCTCGCCGTCGGCGGCGGCGAGGCGCTTGAGCAGCATCTCGGCGAAGAAGTTGTTCGAGGGCACGTTCGTCTCCTCGATCAGCCTCGCGACCTTGGGCGAGTCCACCGCGGCGAGCGGCTTGCGCTCGAGCGTGCTGTCCGGGAGGTTGGCGTGCCCGACCCGGCCGTCGACCGAGATGCCCTGCTTGCGCAGCGACTCCTTGAGCGCCGCCGCCGCGACCAGCTCGGGATCGTGGGCGTAGTGGCCGTTCTCGTAGCCGTCGTTGAATGAGAGGCCCGAGAGCGGGCTCAGGTCGGGCCCGGCGCGGCGCTTGCGGTCGAAGATCGAGTCGTCGGCGAGGACCCTGCCCGTGATCTTGCGGATCCCGGCCCGGTGGATCTGGCGCGCCAGCTCCGAGACGCGCGTGGCCGGCTGGTTGGCGGCGCGGGCGAAGCGCGCGGTGCCGAACGTCGGGTCGCCGTCGCCGACGAGCACGAGGTCGCCGTCGAGCGTCGCCTTGCGGGCGCCCGAGAGCTTGCCGCGGGCGTAGGCCCGGGTCTCGAGGCGCGCCTTCGGGCCGAGCGTCGACAGGAACGCCGCGGTGGTGAACAGCTTCTCGTTCGAGGCCGGGATGCGGCGCTCGTCGGCGTCGTTGCCGTAGAGCTGCCCGTCGCCGTTTGCGTCGACGTCGAAGACCCAGGCCCCGCTGGCCCCGCCGGCCGAGCGCAGGTCGGCGGCGAGCCTGGAACGGAGCTCGGAGGCCGAGAGGTCGCGCCCGTGAGCCGCGGGGGCGGCCCCGGCGAGCAGCGCGACGGCGACCGCGAGCGAGACGAAGGGGCGACGGAGATTCATGCGGGTGAAGCGGTACCACCGTACCGATTGGAATAATCAGGCAAGCCATGGGGAAGGTTGTCGATTTCGAGGCCGCCGGCGAGTCGGGCGGGCGCCGCGGCCGCGCGCGTCGGCGGCCGTCGAAGACCGCCCTGGTGCTGGGCGGCGGCGGGTTCACCGGCGGCGTCTATGAGATCGGCGCCCTGCGCGCGCTCGACCTGCTGGCGACGAACTCGACCGTGAACGAGTTCGACGTCTACGTCGGCACCAGCGCCGGCGCCTTCGTCTCGAGCCTGGTCGCCAACGGCGTCACCCCGGAGGAGATGATGCGGGTGCTCAACCGCGACCTCCCCTCGCCGATCCGCGACATCGACCTCGCGACGCTGCTGTCGCCGAACTACTCCGGCTTCCTCAAGGGGTCGCTGACCCTGCCCTTCAAGCTCTTCGGGATCGCGCGCGAGCTCGCCGGGCAGATGGCGGAGGTCTCCGCCGTCGACCTCGCCAGCGCCCTCGCGAGCCTGCTGCCCAAGGGGCTCTACACGGGGCGCGGCATCGAGCGCTACGTCGACGAGGTCCTGTCCGACCCGGACCGCAGCAACGACTTCCGCCTGCTCGAGCGCGAGCTCTACCTCGTCGCCACCGACCTCGACACCACCGAGCGCGTGATCCTCGGCGAGGGCGAGTGGGCCGAGGTCCCGATCTCGACGGCCGTGGCCGCCTCCGGCGCCCTCCCGGGCATCTACGAGCCGGTCGAGATCGCCGGCCGTGAGTTCATCGACGGCGGGATCCTCTCGACCACCAACGTCGACGTCGCGATCGAGCGCGGGGCGAAGTTCGTGGTGGTCATCAACCCGCTCGTCCCCTACGTCAACGACTTCCGCAAGAACATCCCGACGGTCACCGGCTCGCGGGCGCAACGCGTCTCCGACATGGGGATGGGCGCCGTCCTCAACCAGACCTTCCGCCTGCTCTCGCACGACCGCCTGCACCGCGCGGTCGAGATCTGGGAGGAGCGCTATCCGGGCGTCGACATCATCCTGATCGAGCCCGAGCTCGACGACGAGCTGATGTTCGGGACCTCGATCCTCGACTACCGCGGCCGGCTCCAGATCGCCAAGCACGGGTTCGAGTCGGTGACCCTGAAGCTGGCGCGCGACTACGACCGCTACAAGGCGATCGCCGAGCGCCACGGGATCGAGATCTCGGCCCGCCGGGTCCGCCACGTGCTCGACCAGGTGGAGCGCGAGCGGGAGAAGCTCTCCGCCTGGCGGCGTGTGCTCGAGCAGACCACGGCGGCGCTTCTGCGCAACGCGCCCGGCGGGTCCGCCGACGACGACGTCGCCGAGGGCTCGGCGGACGTCTGAGCCCGGCTGCCCGTCGGTCAACGGCAGATCCGCACCCGCTTGTGCACGGTCAGGATGCGGCCGTCCAGCAGGGTCGAGGTCGCGCTCAGCTGGGGGCGGCGACCGTCGCGCAGGAGCCGCGGCAGGATCCGCTTGCGAAACGGCCCGGCGGTGTCGTGGCCCGCGGCCCTGGACCCGACCGCGAACTCGGCCCGCACCAGGCGTGGCGCGGCTGAGCCGCGCACCCGGGCCTGGAAATCCTGCGCCCTGCGGCACGACCGACCGTGCTCGCGGTGCGAGCGCGGGAGCTTGAGCTTCAGGTCGGGGCGCCGCCGGCACGTGTCGCCCGCGCAGCCGCGCAGAGGCCCGAGCCGCGCGGCGAGCGCCGCCTGGACTCGGTCGTAGGAGGGGTTCGAGATCTGGTTCTGGAGCTCATAGGGGTCGCCCTGCGAGGTCGTAGAGCTCGAGCTCACCGGTCGCGTTCTGGACGTAGATGTAGCGGCTGGTGTGCACGGCGGCGAAGGCGCCGCTCTGCACCACGTCGTCGTCCTCATCGTCGGAGACAGTCGCCCTTCTCGATCAGCAGCTCACGGCCGTGGAAGCGCGTCGGGTGGTCGGCGAAGGGCAGCAGCGACTGGCCGTCCTCCCTCAGGCCCGGCGTCGCCCCGGCGGCATCCAGGATCGTCGGCGCCAGGTCGGCGTTGGTCGACAGGTCGTCCACCGTGACGCCGGCGGGGACCCCGGGGCCGCGGATCACGAGGGGGACCCTGAGCGCCTCCTCATAGACGCGGTTCTTGCCCTCGCGGACGCGATGCTCGCCGGCGAAGTAGCCGTTGTCCGAGGTGAAGACGACCATCGTGTCGTTGAGCTCGCCGGCGGCCGACGAGGGCGTCGAGGATCCTCCCGACGCCCTCGTCGACGGACAGCAGCGACTCGAGCCTGCAGCGATAGCGCCGCCGGATGCCGGCCGCGGTGGCGGCGTCGATCGGCGTCAGGTCCTGGATCGCGGCGGGCTTGTCGGAGACGTCGGCCTCGTTGAAGCTCGGCGGTAGCGGAAGCGGCTCGTCGTTGAAGGACGTCGCGTGCCGTGGCGCCGGCTTGGCGGTGCCGTCGCAGTTGAACGGTGGCTGGGGGTTTGGATTCGGCCCGCCCGAATGCGGGGCCGTGTACATGACCCCCATGAAGAACGGGCCGTGCGGAGCATGGCGGTCGATCGCGTCCACGGCGAGGTCGGTGAACACGTCCTGCTTGAAATCGGCCGGGCTCGTGCCGTGGGAGACGAGGCTGCCGTTCTGGTTGAGCTGGTAGTCGTAGACCCGCTGGGTGCTGTCGCCGCTCGCCGAGTACCACTCGTCCCAACCGGGCGGGACGTACGACGGGTCGGTATTCGCGTTCCCGTAGCCGTTGAGGTACTTGCCGATGTGGATCGTCCGGTAGCCGGCCTTCTGCAGCCACACGGGCAGCGTGCTCGAGTCGTCGAAGCTGACGAAGCCGCCGTCCGGCGGCGTGTTGCCGAGGACGCCGTGGTTGTGGGCGTACTGGCCCGTGTAGAAGGTCGACCGCGACGGGCAGCACAGCGGCCAGTTGGTGAAGTTGTTGGCGAACGTGGTCCCGCGCGCGGCGAGCTGGGAGGTGACCGTCGGCAGCTTCGCGAGCGACGCCTGCGTTTGGTCGTCGGTCATCACGACGACGATGTTCGGCCGCGACTGCGAGTCGTCGGCCTGGCCGCGCGCGGGCTCGCCGCCGGCGATCCCCGCCGCGATCGCGGCCACCGCCAGCGCCACGGCCCCCACCCGGTGCCAGACACGCATTACGCCCCAAACCCACGGAGCGGACCGAAGTCGCGCCCTAACACCTAGCAACTAGCAACTAACGCCTAACCGGCGTAAAGCCCCTCGATCTGCTGCTCATACTTCTCGGCAACCACGTTGCGCTTGACCTTGAGCGTGGGGGTGAGCTCGCCGCCCTCCTGGGTGAGGTCGCCGGGGAGGATCTCGATCTTCTTCACCTGCTCGACCCGGGCGAACTTCTTGTTGATCTCGTCGACGTGGGCCTGGATCGAGGCCCGGACGTCCGGGTTGGCGGCGACCTTCTCCGGGTCGGTGGGCAGGCCCCGGTCGCGCGCCCACGCCGCGGCCTCCTCCGGGTCGAGGGTGACGAGAGCGATCAGGTAGGGCCGCCGGTCACCGATCACCACGCACTGCGAGACGAGCGGGTGCTGCTTGATCTCGGCCTCGAGGTTGGCGGGGGTGATGTTCTTGCCGCCCGCGGTGATGATGATGTCCTTCTTGCGCCCGGTGATCTTCAGATAGCCGTCGGCGTCGAGCTCGCCGATGTCGCCGGTGTGCAGCCAGCCGTCGACGAGCGTCTCCCGGGTCGCCTCCTCGTTCTTGTAGTAGCCCTGGAAGACGTTGGGGCCCTTCGCGAGGATCTCGCCGTCCTCGGCGATCTTGATCTCGCAGCCGGGAAACGGCCGGCCGACGGTCCCGACCTTGAAGTCCTCCGGGGTGGCGATCGTCGCCGCGGTGGAGGTCTCGGTCATCCCCCAGCCCTCGAGCACCAGGACCCCGGCCGCGTCGAAGAACTCGAGGATCTCGGGGTTGATCGGGGCCGCGCCGGTGACCGCGAGCGTCAGCCGGCCTCCGAACAGCCCCCTGATCTTCGACAGCACCTGGCGGTCGGCGATCCGGTGCTGGGCGGCGAGGAGCGGCCCGGGGTGCTTGCCCTCGCGCTCGAGGCGGCGGACCTTCTTGCCGACGTCGATCGCCCAGTCGAAGATGGACTTCTTGAGCCCGCCCTCCTTCTCGACCGTGGCCGTCGCCGAGGTGTAGATCTTCTCGAAGATCCGCGGCACCGACGGGAAGTAGGTCGGGCGCACCTCGGACAGGTTGGGGAGGATCTTCAGCGGGTCGCGCTCCCAGTAGGCGAGGCGTCGCGCCGAGGTCGAAGGTGCCGAGCTGGATCAGGAGGGCGAAGGAGTGGGCGAGCGGCAGGAAGAGGTAGGTGATCTCGTCGGAGCCGAGCACGCTCACCTCGTGGACCATGTCGAGCATCGACCGGTAGTTGCCGTGCGAGATCACGCAGCCCTTCGGCGGCCCGGTCGTGCCGGACGTGTAGATGAAGGTGCAGATGTCGTCGGGGCCGACCGAGCGAGTAGCGCTCCTCCCAGTCCGCGTCGCGTGCCGCCGGCGCCGCGCTCGGCGAGCTCGGCGAGCGAGATCGCGTCGCCGGAGCGCCCCGTCATCCGGATCACGTGCTCGAGCTTCGGGCAGCGGTCGCGGATCCTGCGGATCTTCTCCAGCTGCTCGTCGTCCTCGACGACGACCGCGACGGCGTCGGAGTTCTCGAGCACGTACTGGCACTCCTCGGGCGAGTTGGTCTGGTAGATCGGGACCACCGTCGCCCCGGCGGAGAGCGCCGCGAAGTCGAAGTACGTCCACTCCGGGCGGGTGTTGGAGAGGATCGCGACCTTGTCGCCCTTCTCGATCCCCAGGTCCATCAGCCCGAGCGAGAGCCCGCGGACGATCTCGCCGACCTCCGCGTAGGTCTTCGACGTCCACTGGCCGTCGTCGCCCTTGTAGATCACCGCCCGGTGAGAGCCGTGCTTGCGCGCCGCGGCGGGCAGCAGATCGGCAAGCGTCGCGGACCCGGTCGCCGCCTCGGACGCCGGCTTGTCGACCGTCGCCGTTTCCATCACTTGGTCTCCCTCTCAGATAGGCGAAAGCTCTCCGGGCGCCGCGGCGCCCGGAGGAAAGCTACCTGAGTGCCGCCCGGGCTAGGCGGCGGCTTGCGGAGTACCTGCGCCCTTGCCGATGTGGCGAAGATTCGAGAGGAAGAGCGTCTTGTCGATACGGCCGTTGAAGATCGGGACGTTCATCTCCATGCACTTCGAGATCACGTCGCGGCGCTTCATGTTCATCTCGTCTGCGAGCTCGGACGGCGTCAGGTGATTGGCCACGTATTGCTCCTCTCGCTGTTCATCCAGCCAGATGGGTGTTTATCGGTCAGACCGGACATTTTCAACCCCATTTTCTGCTCCTAGCGTGATCTCGCCGGCCGGCTGACGGCAGCACCTACGATGTCTGGCCATGGAGGCCGCCAGCGGGCAAAGCAGCCGGGGTCAGTTCCTCGACGCGCTGATGGACACGGAGCTCTACTCGATCGGCGCTTACTTCTGCGACGAGCACCCCGAGCTCGTCGACGAGGTGCTCGCGCGCAGCGAGGAGATCGAGCGCGGCGGCCTGGAGGCGTTCGCGAGCGCCGACGGCACCGGGCTCGAGGAGACCTTCGAGACGCTCCTGCTCACGGGCCTCGCCGTGCGGCTACTACAAGGCGGTCGCGCGGCTGAAGCTGCCGACTCAGCTCGCCTTCGCGCGTCGCGCTGCCAGCCCGCGTCGCTTGTCAGCCCGCCCCCGCGGGAGGCGGCACTGAGCCCCTGGGTTCCCCGGGTCCTGCTCGGGCTGGGGCTCATCGGGCTGGCGGGGGCGATCTACTCGATCTCGGTTGGCTCCGGCGGGCCCCAGCCGGCGCCGATCGGCGGTGTCAACGACGTGCAGCGGATCTTCGGCGGCATCCACCAGGACGGCGCCTACCTCGGGCCTGAGGACGCCGAGACGACGATCACGGTCTTCAACGACCTCCAGTGCGCTCCGTGCGCCGATTACGAGCTCAACACCATCGACCCGTTGGTCGAGCAGTACGCGCGCACGGGCGAGGCGCGGATGGAGTTCCGCCACTTCTCGCTCGCCTCGAACGACACGACGCTGGCCGCGATCGCCGCCGAGGCCGCCGGTGTCCAGGACCGCCAGTGGCAGTACCTGGACACGTTCTTCCGCAACCAGGACGCCGCCCGCCTGCGCGGCGTCGACGAGCAGTTCCTGCGCGAGGTCGCCGAGGCCGTGCCCGAGCTCGACACCGAGCAGTGGGCCGAGGACTTCGCCAGCCCCACGAGCCAGGCGCGCGTCCGCGAGGACGCCGGGCTCGCGTCCCAGCTCAAGCTCACCGCCGAGCCCGCCGTGGTCGTCTCCGGGCCCGGCCGGCCAGCGACAGCTCGAGGACAAGCCGACGATCGCCGAGATCCAGGCGGCCGTCGATCAGGTGTCGAGCTCCTGACCGACGCGCGCTGGGGGCCTCGGTCCAGCGCTTGCGGAGGACGTGGGTCAGCGCGAGCAGCCCGATCAGCACCGCGGCTCCGATCCAGAGCAGCGGGTCGGTGGGCGAGAGGGTCTCGAGCTTGCTGCCCAGGTAGACGAAGATCACGGTCAGCGGCAGGTACCCGACCGCGGTGGTCCAGACGAACGTCAGCAGGTCGGCGCGCGCGGCGCCCGCCGCCATCGAGAAGAAGCTGAACGGGATCACGGGCACCAACCGCATGCCGAGCAGCAGCGTGACGCCGCCGGCCTCGACCGTGCGCTCGAGCCGCGTGAAGCGCGCCTGACCCACGAACCGGTAGAGCAGCGGCCGCGCCGCGTGCCGGCCCACCCAGTAGGCGAGCAGTCCGTTGAGCAGCCAGCCGAACATGATCAGCGGCAGCCCCACCCAGAACCCGTAGACGTAGCCCACCGCGGCGTCGAGGATCTCCGCCGGGTACCAGACGACGACGTGGGTGAGGGCGAGCAGCAGAGTGATCAGCGCCCCTTCGACGCCGAGCCCGCGCAGGTCGCCGCGCAGCTGATCCGTGTTGCCGGTGACCGCGTCGCCGATGCCGGAGCGCAGCGGGTCGATCGCCAGGATCAGGATCGCCAGCAGGACGATCCCGCCGATCGTTGCCACGACGCCCGCGAGCGGCGTCGCCTCCCGCTCGGACGGCGGCTTGCGGCCTCTGTCCGACGGGGCTCCCTCCACCGTCCCAGTATGGCGACCACCCCGCAAATCACGGTCTTGCGCGCAAGCGGCGAGCGCGTTTCGCCATACTGGGGCCTTCGGGGCGTGGCGCAGCCTGGTAGCGCGCACCGTTCGGGTCGGTGAGGTCCCCGGTTCAAATCCGGGCGCCCCGATTTCCTCACACCCCTCATAGAGCCGGATCGGGCGTCCTCGGACCTGCTCCTGGTAGCTAATGGGTAGGTAACTCGCCCGGAGCCGGGCTCCGGAACCCGGAGTGAGCGCCACGCGACCTTCACCGGCCTCGAGACCGGCACCGTCGACCCCACCGCGCCGATCCCCAACTAGGCCTTGCATGGGGTGCATCGGACCGATAACGTCGCGCGGTCGGCTCGGCCACTCACGGAGGGGGAGACCATGCGACGGATTCGCAGCCATCTGACCTACGCGAACGTGATGGTGACCTTGCTCGCCTTCGTGGTCTTGGCGGGCGGAGCCGCCTACGCCGCCAACACGATCGGTAGCGCGGACATCATCGACGGCCAGGTGAAGACCCCCGACCTCGCAAACAACGCGGTCAAAACCGGCAAGGTCCTAGACGAGTCGCTGACCGGCCACGACGTCCAGGACAACACGATCGGCGGGGCAGACGTGAACGAGTCGCTGCTCGACCCGCTGACCAATGCGCAGATCCAGGACGAGTCGCTGACCGGCCACGACATCCAGAACAACACCATCGGTGGCGCGGACGTAAACGAGTCGCTGCTCGATGGTGTGGCGTTTTCACCTGCCTTCTCCACGCACGACCCGGCCGACTTTGAGCTACCGGCTGACGGCTCGTACGCACAGGTGATCTACACGGGCGATGGCATCCACGGGGACCCGCTGGTTCACGTACCCGTCCCGGGCGAGATCATGGCGACAGCGTCCCTCACTCTCGCCCAAGCTCACGGCAGCTTCTCGGACGTGTTCTGCACGCTCGGCTTCGGCAAGCCTGGTCAACCTTCTGACCCGTTTGGAGCGGTCGTGGGGCAGAAGATCCTAAGCACGGAGACCGGAGGAAACGGCTTTGAGTCGATTTCGTTGACAGGAGCTCGGGAGGTCAATACCCCTGGTGACTACTACCTTAATGTGGTCTGCAGATCGAGCAATCGGGTAACGGGTGACCTGGACCGAGCGACGTTCCAGAGTGGCAGTCTGATCGCCTGGGCCACGTAGGTTCGGAGCCCCGGGGCTCCGAAAGAAGGAACCTGACGGCGGTTGCGATCGCCCGTTGAGGGACGTTCGCGTCATCGCCTGGCCCTCGTGACGCCGAGCGCAGGCGGGCCGCGAGGTGGCGATCGGGTTTTTGCGTGCTCGCCTCCCGTTCACCTGCGTTCCGCGCCCGCCAGAACTGCCCGATTGTCGCGTCAACCGGATGAGCTAGCTGCGCCTGACGGTCCTCAAGGCTCCGTCGGGTCGGAGGACGAACGACTCTTGGTAGGCAAGAGGTGGGTAACTGAGCGGATCTCAGGGAACCCCAGATAACGTCGTACGCCCGAACAGCAGGGGAAAGGCACCTAGCTCATCCTCTCCGTCCGTTTCAAATCCGGGCGGCCCGATTGGAGATAGATTGAACGCGTGGCTGATGCCAGTGACTCAAGAGACCAGGCCAAGGGCGGGTCTGGGGAGGTCGCGGCGGACGACCGCCGCGCCAATGGGTACGCGGTCGCGGGGCTGAACGCCCTCTCGGCGCTGGGTCCGGGGTTCCAGGCCGACGGGGAGCAGATTCAGCGCGACGACGCGATCGACGCCCTCGCCGCAGCGATCAGGGACGACAAGCTCGGGGTCCCTCGCGTGCTCGTGCTCGACGCGCTGGTCAAGCTCGCGCGGCGGCGCCCCGACGAGCTCGCGTCCGCGCAGCCTGCGCTCAAAGACCTGCTCCTGGCGCTCGTCCAGGACGCCGGCGTGCCGGCGGAGCATCAGGCGGACGCCGTCGAGACGGTGAGGCGGGCGCTCGACGCGGTCGCCAGGCGGGGTGTCCTTGCTCCCGAACGCCACCCCTGGAAGCGGTTCGCAAGCGATGTCAGGAGCGCCCTGGGCCTCACCCAGGCTGAGGTGGACAAGCCGCTCTGCAACGACCGGCAAACCCTAAAGAAGGCGGGCGTCGATGCGACCGGGATCACGGTCGACTTCTACACCGATGCCGCGCCGGCCGAGATGTCGGTTTGCGACCCGACGCGCTGGCACGAGTGCACCGCCGCCTTCGACCCGATGCGGCCGTATAAGGGCGCGGGAGCAGCCGTCGACGTAAAGCGTCCAAACGGCTGGCGACGCGACCTGATCGAGACGGTCTATTTCCTTCAGGGGATGGTCCCGCTCGAGACGCCGCTGCGGTTCACCTACTCGATCGCCGACGGTCCCGATCCCGCGTGGATCCACCTCGACTACGTGCTGATCAAGGAAACCCCCCGCATCGCCGTCGACGAGGGTTCGATCGACGTCCGGCGGGTGAGCGCGGGGGAGCACTCGGGACGCACGCGGGTGAGCACGAAGAAGCTGATCGGCTTCAAGGACAAGACGCTGGCGAGCTGGACGACCGTGGCCTGCGACACGTTCTGGACCGAGCTGGTCGTCAACGCCGCCGTCGGCTGTCTCGGCGGCGCCGCCGACAAGCCAAAGGTGAACGGAGACGGAAGGTAGCACGTTCATGGCCGACCCGAAAAAGGACCTCAGCGAAGTAATCGAGGAGGCCGCCGAGGCGGCGCGCGCGTCGATCGGCGTCTACACCGAGCTCGCCAAGCAGGCGGCATCCCAGCTCAGCGGTGCCGGCCCGGCCGACAACGCCGCCTTGCTGCAGCTGACGACGAAGGCCTATAGCCGGGCACTCGGCGACGCCGCGAAGAGCTGGACGATCTACACCGAGTTGCTCGGCGTCCTCGCCGAGTCTCCGACGCCGGCCCCGGGATCCACGAAGTCGAGCCCCGACTTCTAAGCCGCCCCCCGGCTCCACCGACCCGCCTCCGGATGTCTGATCCGCTCAACGACCTCGTCGGCACCGCGGTACGAGCCTGGGCGAGCGTCGCCCGCGCCTGGATCGCGAGCGCGAACGAAGCCTGGGTCAGCCTGCTGGACCTCTCCGACCCCGAGAGCGACCAGCTCGGCTTCAACGAGGAGACCGTCACCGTCCCCGCGCAGTCCGGACCCTGCGCCGTGTGCGCGGGGCCGTTCGTCGATTTCGACAACACCCAGCTCCCGGCAGAGGTGATCGCCGTGACCCCGCAGGCTCTCGCCGGCGGGGTCGAGACCAAGGTTTGCGTGCGAGTCCATCCGCCGCCCGGGACCGCGAGCGGCACGTACATGGGCACGCTGATGGATTCGCCTGGCGGCCGATGCGTGGCCGAGGAGGTCGGCGTCTACGTCGTCGGGGATCACGCGCCCTGAGCGCGAGGCAGATCGGGATCAGACGGCCACGTGGGGAATCAGCGCTTCGAACGGCGCGTGGCGGAGCTGCTCGACGACGCTCGCGATGCGGCCGCGCGGCACGAGGCGCCGGCGGTCAGAGCCCTCGCCGAGTCGGTGCTGGCGCTCGACCCGGAGAACGAGGACGCCCGGAGCCTGCTCGATGAGAGCCGGCTCGCGGGCGCCGAGGAGGGGGAGTGGCGACAGTTGACGGTGATGTTCTCCGACGTCGTGGGCTCGACCCGCCTGGCGGCGGAGCACGACCCGGAGGTCTATCGCGAGGCGCTGCGCGCCTACCAGGAGGTCGTCGACGCCGCCGTGCGCCGCTACGACGGTCACGTCGCACGGTTGCTCGGCGACGGCGTGCTCGCCTACTTCGGCTACCCGACCCCGCATGAGGACGACCCGCTGCGGGGGGTCATGGCCGGCCTCGACATGTGCGCGCGGCTGCGCGAGCTCGGCCCGTCGATCAAGGAACGCCACGGGGTCGAGCTCGCGGTTCGGGTCGCGATCCACACCGGGATGGTGATTCGCGGCGAGATGGGTGCCGCGACCAGCCCCGAGCGCGACGCCATCGTCGGTGAGACGCCGAACGTGGCCGCCCGCCTCCAGGACCACGCTCCTCCGGGGGGTCTCGTGATCAGCGAGGACACGCATCGGCTCGTGCGCGGGTACTTCGAGGTCGAGCCGCTCGGAAGCCTCGCGCTCAAGGGCGTGCCCCACCCGGTCGACGCGTACGAGGTCCTCGGCGAGACACCGGAGACGAGCCGGATCGAGGCCCAGGCCGAGCTCAGCCCGCTCGTCGACCGCGATGACGAGCGCGAGCGGCTCCGCGACCTCTGGGGGGAGGTCCTCGCCGGCGGCTCGCACGCCGCGATCGTCCGCGGCGAGCCCGGGATCGGAAAATCGCGCCTGCTGGAGGCGGTGATGGCCAGGGTGCGGGTCGATCAGGGCTCGACCTTTCCCTTCCGCTGCTCGACCTTTCACGCGACCACGCACCTCTATCCGGCCCGTCGCATGGTCGCCGACGTCTGCGGCATCGACCTCGCTTCCGGGCTCGACGAGGCGCCGGGCCGCTTGCGTGAGGTCCTCGGCCGCTGCGGGCTGGAGCACCACCTGCCGCTCTTCGGAGCCCTGATCGGCGTCTCGCCCGGACCCGATTTTCCCGGGCCGGAGCTCGACGGCCAGATGCTGCGTGAGGCGACGCTCGCGGCATTGCTCGAGTGGATCGAGGCCGAGGCGGCCAGGTCGGCCGGGGTCCTGATCGTCGACGACATCCAGTGGGCGGATCCGTCGACGATCGAGCTGCTGAACAGGGTCATCGCCCGCAGGGCCACGCGCGTCCTCGTCCTGCTCGCGAGTCGCAGCGACTTCGAGGCTCCCTGGAGCTCGATCGAGGCGATCGAGCTCGGGCCGCTGGCGCCTACAGATCTCGAGGGGATCGCCGCCGCGTCGCCCGCGGCGAGCAGGATGGCGGCGGCGGACGTGGAGCGGCTCGCGCGTCGAAGTGACGGGGTTCCCCTCTACTTCGAGGAGCTCCTGCGCCTCGAGGAGCAGCCGAGCGGCGGGCCCGCGCCGCGACTTGCGAGCAGCGAGACCTGCGATCCCGCCGGCGCTGCTCGATCCGCTGCTCGCCCGGATCGCCGCCCCGGGAATCGAGCTCGGCCTGATCCAGACGCTCGCCTGCATCGGGCAGGAAGTCCGCCACGATCTGCTCGCCGCCGTCGTCGATGTCCCGGACTGAGAAGCTTCGCCTCGACCTCGCGGCGCTGGCCGACGCGGGCCTGCTCCAGCGGGCGGCGAGCGAGCCGCCGATCTACCACTTTCGCCACCACCTGCTCCGCGAGCTCGCCTATGAAACGCAGCTGAAGCCTGCGCGGGCGCAGCGCCACTCGCGGATCGCGGATGCCCTGCGCGATCGGGTCGCGGGCGCGGGGTCCACCGACGCCGGGCTGCTGGCGCAGCACCTCGAGCAGGCCGGCCGCCTGCCCGAGGCGGTCAGGCCTTCGTCGCGGCGGCGCGCCAGGCGCAGACCGACGGTGCGTTCGCCGAGGCGACGCAGGTGCTCGATCACGCGCTCGAGCTGGTCGCGGAGGTCGACGATCCTGATGCCCAGGGCCTGCTCGAGCTCGCGGTTCGCCGCGCGCGCGGGTTCTCGGCCGTCGCGACCCTCGGCTACGCGGCGCCGGACGCGGCCTTCGAGCACGAGCGGTGCCTCGAGCTCTGCCGGATGCTCGAGCCGGGCACCGAGCACCTACCCGACCTGATCGCGGTCTGGTCCTACTACGTCCTCAAGGGCGACCTCGACCGCGCGGACGACGTGATCGCGGCCGATCGGGGGCGGATCATCGGCGCGCCCGACGAGCCCCCGAACGAGCTCTTCACCGGCTTCAACCGCTTCTTCCGCGGCGACTTCAACGCAGCTCAGGCCGACCACGAGGCCTATCTCGCGTCCGACTACGGGCGGCGGCCCGAGACGCACCCGGCCTGGCCCCTCCCGAGCGATCCCACCGCGACCTCCTGGGCACTGCTCGCGCTGGCGATCCAGCTCCGGGGCGAGCCGGACCGGGCCGCTGAGGCGATGGCGACGGCGAAGAGCGCGGGCGACGGCACTGCCGTTTCCGTGGGGGCCGTTCTCGCAGGCGTTCGTGGGGGCCTACGCGTGTCTGCTCGCGATTCTCGTCCGCGACTACCCGGCCGCCGATGCGGAGGTCACGGAGCTACTCGCCGTCTCGGAGCGCCACGGCTTCGTCTTCTTCACCCTCTACGGGCAGCTCCAACGGGCGATCGCGACCCTCAGGCCCGGCGGCAGCGCCGACCTCGAGACGGTCGACCAGGCGCTGGCGCTGTGGCGGATGGTGGGCGCCGACCTCTGGGTGCCGGGCTTTTTGACCGAGATCGCCGAGCATCGTCTGCGGCGGGGAGATGAGGACGGGGCGCGCGAGTTCGTTCGCGAGGCGGAGGCGATCACCGAGCAGAGCGGCGCCCGTTACTGGGCGGCGGAGACGACCCGCGTGCGCGGCGAGTGCCGCCTCGCGGCCGGCGACGCGGGCGGTGCGGATGACCTTCGCGCCGCCGCCGATCTCGCCGCCCGGCAGGGAGCCGTCCTGTTCGAGCGACGGGCGCAAGCGGCGCTCTCCGAGAGGCCGGCCGTCTGATGGCGAGGCGAAGGATCGCGATCGTCGGCGGCGGCATGGCCGGCCTGGCGGCGGCGTGGCAGCTGAGCCGGCCCGGCGGCGACGGACCCGAGGTCACCGTCTACGAGCGTGGATCGCGGCTCGGGGGGAAGGGTGCGTCGTCGCGCGGGCCCAACGGGCGGATCGAGGAGCACGGTCTCCACGTCTGGCTCGGCTTCTACGACAACGCCTTCCGCCTCCTGCGCGCGTGCTACGAGGAGCTCGATCGGGCAGCCACCGATCCGGGCTGTCCGATCCAGACGTGGCGCGACGCGTTCGTGCCGGCGAGCGTGGTCGGCCTCGGGCGCACGGGCGAGGAGGATTCGCCGCTCTGGTTCGCACGGTTCCCCGAGAACGACCGCCTGCCGGGCGGGCCGCCCGGCGCCGCCGAGCTCACCCCGGCGAGCTTCCTCGAGCGCGGGCTCGTGCTGCTGGGCCGCTTCGGCGCCTCCCTCGACGACGCGGCCGGGCCGACGCCGCGGGTTGCGCTCAGCTCCTCGCCCGCCCACCCGGCCGCAGCGCGGCGCGTGGGGCGACCGCGGGCGTCGAGCTGCTCGAAGGCGCGCGGGCGGGGCTTCGCGCGATCAACGGAAACACCGCTGCGGCGCGGCGAACCGGCGAGCTGATCGAGCTCCTGCAGACGATGGTGCGCGGAATCGCCGCCGACGGGCTCACCGGCCGCGGTTATCACGCCGTCGACGACCTCGACCTGCGCGAGTGGCTCGCCGGGCATGGTGCCTCGCAGGCCGCGATCGACTCGCCGCTCGTCCGTGGCTTCTACGACCTCTCGTTCGCCTATGAGGACGGCGACCCGGGCCGGCCGCGATTTCCGGCCGGGCTCGCGCTCCATCTCGCCCTGCGCATGTTCCTCGACTACAAGGGGGCGCTGTTCTGGAAGATGCGGGCCGGCATGGGCGACGTGGTCTTCGCGCCCCTCTACGAGGCGCTTCGTCGCCGCGGGGTGCGCTTTCGCTTCTTTCATCGGCTCGACCAGTTGCATCTTTCCGATGACCGCCGCACGGTGGAGGCGGCCACGTTCGGATGCGAGGACGCGGCCGGCGACGAGTACGCGCCGCTGGTCCGGGTCCGCGGACTACCCGTCTTCCCGGCCCGCACGGACCCGCTCCGGCCTGACGCCGCCAGCGTGCGGCTGGAGGCGGGCCGCGACTACGACGCCCTCGTGCTCGCCGTCTCGCTCGGCATGCTCCCGCACACCTGCACCGAGCTCATCGAGTCCGACGAGCGCTGGCGGTCGATGGTCGACCGGGTCGGCACCGTCGCCACCCAGGCGTTCCAGGTCTGGATGGGCGCCGACGAGCGGGCGCTGGGCTGGGACCAGCCCGCCGCGACGGTGACGGGATGCGGGGAGCCGTTCGAAACCTTCGCGTCGATGAGCCACACGCTCCCGTTCGAAGACTGGCCCGAGGACGACCGACCGCTGACCGCCGCGTACTTCTGCGGCGCGCTCGCCGAGAGTGAGCTCGCGGACGGACCGGCCGCGTCGGAGCGGGTGCAGGAGGCCGCGGTCGAGTTCCTCGAGCGGCGCGGCCCCGCCCTGTGGCCCGCGGCGGCCGACGCGAACGGCGACTTTCGCTCCGAGCTCGTGCACGCCCGGTACTGGCGCGCGAACGTCGATCCCTCGGACCGCTACGTCCAGTCCCTCCCGGGCACGAGCCAGTACCGGTTGCCGGCCGACGGGAGCGGCTTCGAGAACCTCTTCCTTGCCGGGGACTGGATCGACAGCGGGCTCAACGCGGGTTGCATCGAGGCGGCGGCGCTCGGCGGCCTGCAGGCTGCGAACGCGGTCGAGGGCCGCCCGCTCGCCGACGGCACATCCGGCGGGTACCTCCCCCGGCAGGCGGTGCACAGTGGCTGAGCGCGATCCGGCGCCCGATCCGCTCGCCGGCCTGCGGGCGATGGCCGAGGTGCAGCGCGCCGGGTTGGAGGCCGCCTCGACGGTGGTCGAGCGGATGCTCGAGCTCGGGCGGCTGGGGACGCGCGGCCCGTTTCCGTTCCCGCTCCCGGCTGATCCCACCGCCGGCTCGAACGGCGAGGGGCGGTCCGACGACGACCCCGAGCGCGACGTGCGCCGCTTGCGCGGCGACGCCGAGCGGATGCTCGAGCTCTGGGGGGAGTGGATGCGCCTGCTCCTGGATGCCGCTGCGGACTCGGCGGAGGTCGCGCTCGCGACCCCGGGCCACGGCGCCGCCGACCGCCTCTCGCTCGGCCCCGCAAAGCCCGGCGACTCGGTCAGCGGCCGAACCTGGCTGCACGTGCTCGACGGGCCGCCGACCGCCCCCGCCCGACTCACCGCCACCGCGCTCACGGCCGCCCAAGGGTCGACGATCGAGCCGGGGGCGATCTCCTTCGAGCCCGCGGTCCTCGACACGTTCGACCTGCGCTCGAGCCAGGAGATCGTCGTCACCGTCGACGTGGCGGAGGACACGTCGCCCGGCCTCTACCACGGACACATCCTCGCCACCGGCCTCCCCGAGCTCAGCCTCCCGGTACGGATCGAGGTCTCCGCGTGACCCCGCTCGAGGTCGCCCCCGTGGAGGCGGAACTCGAGCGCTACGGCGCCCTCACCGGCGAAGCCCTGCGGGCCTACCTTCCGGAGGGCGAGCCGCGCCGCTACCTCTGGGATCTCGTCGCCGACTACCCCGCTCGCGGGGGCAAGGCGCTCCGGCCGACGCTCTGCCTCGCCTCGACCGTCGCGTTCGGCGGCGAGACCCATGAGGGGCTGCCGTCGGCCGTGGCCCTGGAGCTGCTTCACAACGCCTTCCTCGTCCACGACGACATCGAGGACGCGAGCCTGCTGCGCCGCGGACACCCGACCCTGCACCTCGAGCACGGCGTCCCGCTCGCGATCAATGCCGGCGACGCGCTCGTCGTCCTCGCTGGAGCCGCGCTGCGCGACAACCGCAGGCTCCTCGGCAGCCGGCTCGCGATCCGGGTGGCGGACGAGTTCGAGCTGATGGCGCGTCGAACGATCGAGGGGCAGGCGCGCGAGCTCGGCTGGCGCCGCGACGGTGTCCGCGACCTGACCCCCGATGACTACCTCGACCTGATCATGCACAAGACCTGCTGGTACACGACCATCCACCCGCTCCGGGTGGGAGCCCTGATCGGCTCGCTCGGGCGGGCCGACCTCGATTCCCTCGTGCGCTTCGGCTTCTACCTCGGCGCGGCGTTCCAGATCCAGGACGACGTCCTCAACCTGGTCGGCGACGAGTCGAAGTACGGCAAGGAGTCGTGCGGTGACCTCTACGAGGGCAAGCGGACGCTGATGGTCATCCACCTGCTCGCGGAGACACGCGGCGAGGACCGCCACACGGTCGAGCGCTTCGTCGCGATGGACAGGCCCGAGCGCACCGCCGAGCAGGTCGCGGCGATGATCGCGCTGATGCGTGAGTACGGCAGCCTCGACTTCGCGCGCGAGTTCGGCCTCGGAATCGCAGCGGCGGCCGAGGACTCGTTCGAGCTCGCGTTTGCGGACGTGCCCGACTCACCGGAGCGGCGGCTGCTCCACGCGCTGATCGGCTGGATGCTCGAACGGGACTCCTGAGCTCGGCCGTTCCGCCACAAGGTAGGTTGGTGTCGACCACCGCCCAAGGAGGGGATCTCGGATGCGATCGAAGCTCGTTCTCGTGTTCTCAGCGGTCGCGTTGCTCGTCAGCCCGGCGGCGGCGCTCGCCGCGCCGCAGGCCGGCGTCTACCACGGCGTGGTCAACGGCAGCGTGGCGGGCCCTTGCGGAAACGAGGGCGAGGGGTTCTTCCGCCTGCGCGCCAACGGCAGGGTCGCGCCGGCGGGCAACTTCCAGTTCTGCGGCGGCCCGGCATCGGTGCCGAAGATCCTCGCCCCGAGCGATTTCCAGTGCAATCAGCTCAACGCGAACCTGTCGGCGCCGTCGATCCCGGTTGACGCGTCAGGAGCCTTCGCCCGCACCGAGAACGACCCGATCGGGCCCGCGGGCGCGATGCGCACGGTCACCTTCCGCGGCTCCTGGGTCACCGACACCAAGGTCACCGGGATCACGCGGATCCGCGGCGACGGCTGCGATCGCCTGGTTCACTGGAGGATGAAGGTCGTCTGAGCGCTGAGCCCGCTCAGGGATGCTCGCCGAGCTCTGCGTCGAGGTCGAGCGTGTCCGAGCCGCGAACGACGGTCAGCGACACCCGGTCGCCCGGCGCATGGGTGGCGATCGCGCTCAGGAGCGCCGTCGAGGTCGGCGTATCGGTGCCGTCGAGCGCCGTGATCACGTCGCCGGCCTTGACCTTCGCGCCCTCAGCCGGGCCGCCGGCGCTGACCGAGACGACGGCGACGCCGCCGGAGCCGTCCTTGATCTCGGCACCGAGGTAGGCCGTCGGCGAGGCCACCTCCGTGAGCGGGAAGCGTTTCGACCCGCGGACGACCTCGACCTTGAAGCGATCGCCGATCGCGGGGTCGCCGACCGTCCGCGCGAACGCCTGAGCGCTGCCGACCGGCGCGCCGTTCAGCGAGACGATCACGTCGCCGACGCGCAGGCGATTGTTGGTCGCGTCGGGCACCGCCTGGACGACGAGGCCGTGCTCGCCCGCCGTCGACTCGGTCACGGTGACGCCGAGCCCGCCGACCTCGACCGGGGCCTGGGCGTCCGCCGCCGGCACTGTCGTGCTCGTCACCGCGGTCGAGGTCGAGACGTCCGACTCGCCGCCCCCGCACGCGCCAAGTGCGGATGCGGCCAGGCACAGGACCAACGGGACGAGACGCCGGCGCATTGCGCCGATCCTATGGCTCGGTCAGGACTGGATGAAAGCCAGGAGGTCGGCGTTGATCGTTTCGGCCTCCGTGGTGGGCATGCCGTGGGGGAATCCCTTGTACGTCTTCAGCGTCCCGTTCTGCACGAGCTCCGCGGAGAGCGGTCCGGAGTCGGCGTAGGGCACGATCTGGTCGTCGTCGCTGTGCATCACCAGGACCGGCACCGTGATCTGCTTGAGGTCCTCGGTGAAATCGGTCTGAGAGAAGGCGACGATGCCGTCGTAATGGGCCTTCGCTCCGCCCGTCATCCCCTGGCGCCACCAGTTCTGGATGATCGCTTCCGAGGATTCGACTCCCGGCCGGTTGTAGCCGTAGAAGGGGCCGGAAGCCACCGAGCGGTAGAACTCGGACCGGTTGGCGGCGAGCTGGGTCTGGAAGTCGTCGAACACGCTCTTGGGCAGGCCGCCCGGGTTGGAGTCGGTCTTCACCATCAGCGGCGGCACCGCACTGATCAGCGCCGCTTTGGCCACCCGGGTCTCGCCGTGCCGGGCGATGTAGCGCACGACTTCGCCACCGCCGGTGGAGTGCCCGACGTGGACGGCGTCCTCGAGATCGAGATGCTCCGTCACGGCGGCCAGGTCGTCGGCGTAATGGTCCATGTCGTGACCGGCGCCGGTCTGCGTCAGAGCGTCCGTGCCCGCGCCGGTCGTGGGCGATCACGCGGTAGCCGTGCTGGAGGAAGAACAGCAGCTGGCCGTCCCAATCGTCGCTCGAAAGAGGCCAGCCGTGACTGAAGACGATCGGCTGCCCCGAGCCCCAATCCTTGAAGAAGATCTCCGTGCCGTCCGTCGAGGTGATCGTGCCCATGCGGCCACTCCTTCGTGGTTCAGTGCGGAAACGCCCGAGCCGCGAGCCTAATTCATCTCCCGCAGACTCCCGATCGCCAGCGAACCCGTCCCGGGCGGCTCCTCGCTCGCGGCCGGCGCGTCTTCGTCCTTGGGCTCGGCGGCTCGGCGGCCGGCGCCGGAGTCGGTGGATCGTCGAGGAAGTCGACGGTCGGCACGAAGAACAGGGTTCCCGTCAGCGCCGTCGAGAAGTCGAGGATCCGATCGTGGTTGCCCGGGGGGTTGCCGATGAACATGTTCGTGAGCATCCGCTCGGTCACGTCCGGGCTGCTGGCGTAGCCGATGAAATAGGTGCCGAACTCGCCGACGCCGACGCGGCCGAACGGCATGTTGAGGCGCATGATCTGGCGCTGTTCGCCGTTCTCATCCTCGATCGTGTTCAGCGCGACGTGTGAGTTCGCGGGCTTGAGCTCATCGTCGAACTCGATGTCGTCCAGCTTCGTGCGGCCCATCGCCCGCTCCTGCTCGGCGACGGGCAGCGCGTTCCAGGCGTCGAGGTCGTGCACGTACTTCTGGACGATGACGTAGCTGCCGCCGGCGAACTCCGGATCCTCGTCGCCGATCAGGACCGCGGCGCGCGCCGCCTCCGCCTCCGGGTTCTCGGTGCCGTCGACGAACCCGAGCAGGTCGCGTTCGTCGAAGGACCTGAATCCGTGGACCTCGTCGACCACCTGCGCGTGGCCGGCCAGGCGGGCCGCCAGTTGCTGGGCGAGCTCGAAGCAGAGGTCCAGCCGATGGGCCCGGATGTGAAACAGCAGATCGCCAGGCGTAGCGGGCGCGGTGTGCGCCTCTCCGGCGAGCTCGGCAAACGGATGCAGCTCGGCCGGGCGCGGGGGGCCGAGCAGCCGGTCCCAAGCCGCAGCGCCGATGCCGACGACGCAGGTCAGCTCCCCCTCGGGAATCCGGAAGCCGACCGAGCGCCGCAGGCCGCTGACGTCGGCGAGCAGGTCGCGAACCGGGTCCTCAGCGCCCGCGTTCACCGTCAGCGTGAGGAAGACCGCTGCCTCGGTGATTGGAGTCAGAATGGCTTGCGGAGTGGTCGCTTCCGCCACGGCTTGGGCTGAGTCTTACGGCCCGTCGAAGTTGAAGTCGAAGCAGGCCTGGCCGTTGCAGGTGTCCGTGATGTGGCTGGACGCGTTCGGGCTCAGGAAGTCAGAGACCATCTGCTGCTCGGCCGGCGTCGCTCGCGGCAGGCCGTGCGGGTCCTCGCCGGTGGTGTTCGGCACGTTGCCGAGCGGCGGCACGTCCGTCCCGAGCACCTCGCCCGGGTTGTCCGGGTCGTCCCGGACGGGCCCGCCGTCCCAGTAGACGATCGCCGAGCCGTTGTACGGATAGGTCGCGATCCTGGGGATGTTCCAGGCGACGTCGAAGTTCGGCCAGCGCCCGTCGTAGACCACCGGGGCGTGGACCTGGGCGCCGATCGTCCGGGCCTCCACGTCCGCCTGGTAGTTGGTGACCTGATGGTCGCCGAGCGCGACGTTCATCAGCACCTCGTGCGGCGGCGTGTTCGCCAGCGGGTTGGTGGTCATCCGGTGCGCGTAGCCGTTGGGCTCCGAGCGGTCCCAGAGCATCTGGATCAGCGACAGCGCCAGCGGGCGCGACAGCTCGTTCGGATACGCCGGGTACAGGATCGACGCGTACGTGTCGAAGTCGATCGACCGGGTCAGCAGCGTCGAGTAGCCCATCGCCGGCACGCCGAGCGACGCCCGGGTGAAGTCCGGCGAGATGGCGGTCAGCGCGCCACCGAGGATGCCGCCCTGGCTGTTGCCGTTGTAGTAGAGCTGCGAGGTGTCGATCACCGGCGGGCTGGACGTGCTCGTGCCGTTGCGGTGGAACGCGGGGTCGCTGAGGAACCCGCTCGGGTTGTCCATCAGGCGCCCGAGCAGCAGCTCGTCGAGCAGCCCCTGCTGGGTCCGGTCGGTGAGCTCGGGGAACCTGCCGAGGTTCTGGAGGATCCCGATCGTGTTCGCCGACGTCGCCCTCGGCGAATCCGATCTCGTCGGTCGCGCACTGGACGATGTTGTGCTCCTGGGAGAGCGTGCGCTGCGGGCTCGAGCCGACCTCGTCGGCCGAGCCGAGCAGGCCGTGCCCGTAGAGCGACGGGCGGCCGGGTGCCGCATCGGGATCGTCGACGGCGGCGTGGGGGATGATGCAGTCGAAGTTGGCGTCGTAGGTGCCGTGCTGCACCGGGTTGCCGTTCGCGTCGAGGTCGAAGACCGCCGGCGGCTCGCAGTTGTTGGTCAGATAGCACGGGACCGTGAAGTGGCCCGTGATCCGCCGCGCGAGCTCGGTGTCCGGGTTGTCGGTGACCGAGTCGATCTGGAACGGGGGCGTGGTGCCCTGCACGACGCCGTCGGAGAGGTTCGTGTCGCCGAGCTGGGCGAACGCGTCATCGCGGATGTGCAGCATGCGCTTCGCGATGTTCTCGTCCGTGGAGACCGTGAAGTCCCAGGCCAGATAGAGGTTGTGGCGCTTGACGCTCGCCTTGCGCAGGGCGCGGAAGATCTTGTCGAAGCGCTTGCGCTGGTCGTTGATCGCGGCGTCGTCGGAGGGCAGGTCGTCGCGGTAGTAGCGGAAGCCCTCGGGCGCCGGGATCTTGGCGTTGCTTCCAGTCACGCAGCTTGCGCAGCGCGACGATGTAGCGGTGCCCGGACTCGAACTGCGTCGCCGGGTGGATCAGCAGCGAGGTGCTGTCGGGCGTGGTCGCGTTGGAGTCGAGCTCGGTCCAGATCGGCACGCGCTTGGACGTGTCGGCGTCGATGACGACGATCGGCTCCGGCGAGTCCTGTGACTCGTTGCGGCTGAGCTTGTTGAGCGGCAGCGGGTCGGTGTTCGCGAACGCCTGCGGGGTGTCGAGGCCCGGGACGCGGACCGTGATCACCTGGCCGGGGCTGAACCCGTCGTTGAGGTTGTACGGCGCGGCCGTAATCGGCTTGCCGCCGACGTTCTGGGGCATGCCGGCGTCGTGGAGGTCGACGCGACGGCCGGTGGCCGATCGAGGTGTCGGCGACGGTGTAGTAGTCGTCAGGGAACGGGAGCAGGCACATCGACGTCTGCTGGGTGCCGATGAAGTCGCAGTCGGAGGCGCGGCTGAGGTCGATCGGCTTGGGCCCGCAGGTGTCGGTGTCCCGCACGAGCTTTGCCTTCGCCTTGCCGGCGTGCTTGGCGCTGATCACCATCTTGCGGGCCTCGCAGGAGGCGATCCGCGTCTGGCCCTTGGCGGTGAGCGGCATCCGGATGGTCTTCTTCTTGCCCGCCTTGACCTTGGTCTTCTGGGCGAACTTGTGGAGCGTCTGGTTGTCGAAGGTCGAGGACTTGGCCTTGATCTTGAGCTTGCCCTTCTTGAGGCCCTTGACCTTGACCTTGATCGCGCCCTTCTTGAGGATCTTGGCCTGGCTGTCGCTCTTCAGCTTCAGCGTCGGCTTCTTGGCCGACGCGCCCGCGGGGGCGACGACGATGATTCCTACGGCGACCAACAACATCGCCACGACAAGCTTCCTCATCCGGGTCACGAATCTCCTCCTGGTGCGTGTTTTCCGGCCCTGCCAGGCCGATCTGCCCACGGCTCCCTGGCCGAAGGCGGACCTTACCAACCGGGGCCCCACCCTCCTCAACACAGCTCGGGTGCGATAGAACCGGTGCAGCATGCGCATCTTCGTGGCCGGAGCGAGCGGGGTGATCGGTCGACCGCTGGTTGCGGCCCTGGTCGATGCAGGCCACGAGGTCACCGGGATGACCCGCCGGGCCGAGCGGATGGCGGCGATCGAGGCCGCCGGCGCCGGGGCGTCGTCTGCGATTGCTATCGACGCGGACGCGCTCGCCGAAACCGTGCGCGCCGCGTCCCCGGAGGTCGTCGTGCACGAGCTCACCGCGCTCCCGGCGAAGCTCGACGTGCGCGAGAAGGGCGTCTACGACGCCAACAACCGGATCCGCAGCGAGGGCACCCGCAACCTGGTCGCCGCGGCGCAGGCCGCCGGCGCACGCCGGCATGGTCGCGCAGAGCATCGCGTTCGTCTACGCGCCCGTCGGCGGCCCGGTGAAGGTCGGAGTCAGACCCGGTGATGGAGGGCGCGCCGGGCGAGTTCGGCGGCGCGATGGACGCGACGATGGACCTCGAGCGCCAGGTCCTGGAGGCCCAGGGGCTCGAGGGGCTGGTGCTGCGCTACGGCTTCTTCTACGGCCCGGGCAGCTCGTACGCGGCCGACGGGCTACCAGGCAGCCGAGGTGCGCAGGCGCCGCTTTCCGATCGTCGGCGCGGGCACGGGCGTGTTCTCGTTCGTGCACGTCGGACGACGCGGCGAGCGCGACCGTGGCCGCCTGCGAGCGCGGCGCGCCCGGGCGTCTACAACGTCTGCGACGACGATCCGGCGCTCCTGCGCGACTGGCTGCCGGTCTACGCGCGTGCGGTGGGGGCGAAGCGCCCGCTGCGGGTCCCGAAGCTGATCGCGAGACTGGTCGCCGGCGAGGGCGCCGTGGCCTTTGCCACCGCGCTGCGGGGCGCCTCCAACGAGAAGGCCAAGGCGCGAGCTCGGCTGGCAGCCGCGTTATGGCTCCTGGCGGCAGGGGTTCGAGCAGGCGCTCGGATAAGTTCTAGAGCGAGACCAACGAGGAGGACAAGATGGCTTACGAGGTCCCGGACCTTCCCTACGACTACAACGCGCTCGAGCCTCACATCGATGAGCAGACGATGCGCATCCACCACGACAAGCACCACCAGGCCTACGTCGACAAGGCGAACGCCGCCCTCGAGGGCACGGAGTGGGCTGACAAGCCCGTCGACGAGGTGCTCCAGAACCTCGACTCGCTGCCCGCCGACAAGCAGGGCCCCGTGCGCAACAACGCCGGCGGCCACTCCAACCACAGCTTCTTCTGGCAGATCATGGGCCCCGACGGCGGCGGTGAGCCCGTCCGGCGCGCTCGCCGACGCGATCAACGAGAAGTTCGGCTCGTTCGACTCCTTCAAGGAGGAGTTCAAGAACGCCGGCGTCGGCCGGTTCGGCTCCGGCTGGGCGTGGCTCGTCCACGACGGCTCCGGGCTCGCGGTGACGAGCACCGCCAACCAGGACTCGCCGGTCTCGGACGGCCAGACGCCGCTGCTGGGCGTCGACGTCTGGGAGCACGCCTACTACCTGAAGTACCAGAACAAGCGCCCGGACTACCTGGACGCGTTCTGGAACGTCGTCAACTGGGACGAGGTCGCGCGCCGCTTCGACGCGGCCGGCTGAGCCGCCCGTAGCGTTACGCGGGGCGCGGGCTCAGCTCGCGCCCCGCTCCTCGACCGCCGGGGAGTCGGCGAGGTTCGCGGACCACTTCTCCTCGATCCGCCCCCAGTGCCAGACGGCGAGCGCGATCGCCCAGGTCAGGGCGAAGGCGCCGACGATCGCGTAGCCGACGTAGTTGAGGTCGATCCCGGAGACGAAGTCCCACGGCTGACCCGTGAGGCTGAGCCTGTCCGCGACCACTGACAGGAGCTCGATCGTCCCGATCACGAGCGCGACGATCACCGAGAGCGCCGTGATCGTGATGTTGTAGAAGACCTTGCGCACGGGCTTGGAGAAGGCCCAGCCGTAGGCGAAGTTCATGAACGCGCCGTCGATCGAGTCGAGCAGCGACATCCCGGCTGCGAACAGGATCGGCAGGCAGAGGATCGCGTACCAGGGCAGGCCGCCGAGCGCGGCCGTCCCCGCCGTCGCGAGCAATGCGATCTCGGTGGCGGTGTCGAAGCCGAGGCCGAACAGGACCCCGAGCGGGTACATCTGCCACGACTTGGTGATCGCTTTCGTCGCCCGCTTGTAGAAGCGGCTCATGAAGCCGCGGTTGTCGAGCTCGCGCTCGAGCTCGGCCTCCGCGTAGTGGCCGTGGCGCATCCGGCGGAAGATGCCGACGATCGAGATCAGCACCATCAGGTTGAGGATCCCGATCACCATCAGGAACGTGCCCGAGACCGAGGGGCCGACCAGCCCGCTCACCTGGTGGAGGGTGGAGCTGCCGTTGTCGACCGCGCCGCTCAGGCCCTTGATCCCGAACGCGAACACGGCCGCGAGCGCGAAGACGATGCTCGAGTGGCCGAGCGAGAAGAAGAAGCCCACGGCGAGCGGGCGCTGACCGTCCGTCATCAGCTTCCGGGTGGTGTTGTCGATCGCGCCGATGTGGTCGGCGTCGAAAGCGTGGCGCAGCCCGAGCGTGTAGGCGGTGATCCCGATCCCGACGCCGAGCACGCCGGCCGAGCCGCCGAGCTCGAAGTGCCCGGGGACGACGACCGCGAACAGCAGGCCGAAACCGATCACGTGCAGGCCGACGATCACGGCGGCCATGCCACCGGCGCGGCGCCACTCGGCGGGTGAGAGGCTGGCGCGGATCCGTTGCCAGCGTGAGGGTGCGCCGATCGTCGCCGCGCTCGATTCCATCATCTCTCCACCGCCCGGGGCTCCGCCCCTATTGCAAGTGCCTATCAATTGCACTGGGCTTGCGATTGCAAAAGACTTCTATCCCATCACGGGGTCGTCCGCAAGCCCTTCGCCCCTTATTCGCGCCCGCGCGCCCGCCGGATCACCCGCGGCGCCCCGGTTCGGGCCGCCGATCGCCCCACCGCGGCGACTATTAACACCAACTCAAAGAACTCCGATCACGAACCGCTTGAACAAGCGGATTTTCGCGTGACGGTTGTGCTTTGACAGCGCCTGTTAACGGTTGGTAGAAAGGCCGAAGACCCGGGGAAGGACCCCGGAGGGTTTAGGGACGAGGGAGCCGAGAGACTTGAGAGCTCGCGCGTGATCGGCCGCATTGCGGCCCTCGTGGCGCTCGCGATCGCCGTGATCGCGGTCGTGATCCTGCTCACGAGCGGGGGCGAGAGCTACGAGATCACGGCCGAGTTCCAAAACGCCGGCCAGCTCGTCAAGGGCAACGAGGTGGTCGTCGGGCGGCGTCCACGCCGGCTCCGTCGAGTGAGATCCAGCTCGGCCCGCAGGGGCAGGCCGAGGTGACCTTCTCCGTCGACGACGACTACGCGCCCCTGCGGCGTGGCACCACGGCCACGATCCGCAGCCCGTCGCTCTCCCAGATCGCCGGCCGCCAGGTCCAGCTCACCCTGCCCGCCTCGAACAGCGGCGCGTCCGAGATCCCCGACGGCGGCACGCTGGACGAGTCGGAGACCGTCTCGGCCGTCGACCTCGACCAGCTCTTCAACACGCTCTCGCCGAAGACGATCAAGGACTTCAAGCACGTGATCCAGGGGCTGGACGAGTCCTACGCGGGCGTCGGGCCGCAGGCCAACCGCGGCCTCAAGTACCTGAACCCGTTCCTCTCGACCTCGCGCCGGGTCTTCGGCGAGCTCAACTCCGACCAGGCGGCGTTCGAGAACCTGATCGTCGACTCGTCGCAGCTCTCGGGCGCGCTGGCCCAGCGCGCGCCGGACATCTCGGCCCTCGTCGGAAACCTGAACCGGATGATGAACGCGATCGGCGACCGCAAGGAGCGCCTCGCGCAGTCGATCTCCCTGCTCCCGGACTTCCTGCGTAACGCCGAACACCACCTTCGTGAACCTGCGCGCTGCGCTCGACGACGTCGACCCCCTCGTCAACGCCTCCAAGCCCGCAGCGCGCCAGCTGCGCCCGTTCCTGGCCACGCTGCGCAAGGCGGCCGCCGACGCCGTGCCGACGGTTCGCGACCTCGACGCGATCGTGCGCCGTCCGGGCGCCGACAACGACCTGGTCGAGCTGACCCGCCTGCAGCCGAAGCTCGCCGACCGCGCCGTCGGCTCCGGCTCGCCCGACTGCGGCCCCGGTCCCCAGAACCCCGACGACCTGCAGGTGGCCGCCGACGACAACTACACGCAGGGCGCCTTCGGCGAGTCCGTCTGCGCGCTCCAGCAACGGCGATCCGCACGCTCGCCTTCTTCCGCGCCTACACGCCCGAGCTCGTCGGCTGGTTCGACGACTTCGGCCACTCCGGCTCCGTCGACGCGCCAGCGGCATCGGCCGGGTCGAGACGACGTTCAACGCCTTCAGCGTCTCCGCAGCCGGGCGGCTCGCCGGACCTCACCAAGCCGCTGAGCGCGAGCGAGCTCGCGGCGGCGCTCTCGACACGGGCAACACCCAGCGCTGCCCGGGCGCCAACGAGCGACCCGTCAACGACATCGACCCGTCCGACCACTCGGTGCCCGTTCACCGACGGCGGCGCGCTCACCGACGGCGGGCCCGGCGACCTGCGACCCGAGCCAGGTGCTGCCCGGCCCATGAGACGGATCGCCCTCATCCTCGCTCTGATCGCCGCCCCGATCGCCGTGCTCGCGACCTCGGCCGGGGCCGACGACACCCACACGTACGAGATCGAGATGTACAACGCCTTCGGGCTCGTCCCGGGCTCGGACGTGCGGATCGCGGGCGTCAACGCGGGCGACGTCACCGACCTCGACGTCGACGCCGCCAAGCGCGCGATCGTCACGGTCGAGCTCTCCGGCGACCTCGGCGTGCTCGGCAAGGACACGCGCTGCTCCTCCGAGCCGCAGTCGCTGATCGCCGAGTACTTCATCTCCTGCGACCCGGCCGGGCCGCCGATCCAGGAGGACGACGACGCGGACAACCCGGATCCGGACATCCCGGCCAGCCACGTCGAGCAGACCGTCCAGACCGACCTGGTCCAGAACACGCTGCGCGAGCCGTTCCGCGCAGCGACTCGCCGCTGATCATCAACGAGTTCGGCACGGCGCTCGCCGGCAACCCCGACAGCCTCAACGAGGCGATCCGGCTCGGCGCCCCGGCGCTCACCCAGCTGCGCAAGGTCACCCAGATCCTGGCGAGCCAGAACACGATCATCCGCGACCTCAACGCCAACTCCGACCAGGTGATCGGCAAGCTCGCCGACCGCCGCGAGGACGTCGTCCGCTTCATCCAGAAGGCCCGCGACACGGCCGAGGCCTCGGACGCCCGCCGCGCGGACCTCTCGCAGGACTTCAGATCGCCTCGACGACTTCCTCGCCGAGCTGCGGCCGACCCTCGCGTCGCTCGGACAACCTCGCGCGTGAAGCAGACGCCGCTGCTCGCCGACCTGCGCGCCGCGGCGCCGCGGCTCAACCGCCTCTCGGTCAACCTGCCGTCGTTCAACAGCGCGACCGAGGCGTCGCTCGACAGGGCCTCGGCGGCGCCTCGACCGTCGGCGAGAAGGCGCTGCGCCGCGGCAGCGACGAGATCCATCAGCTCGCCGCAGTCCGGCAAGAAGGCGCCGCAGACGGCCGAGATCCTGGCCGACTTCCTCCGCGACATCGACGACCCGCGGCGGGCGGTCGAGATCGACGACCGGGTGACCGCGGACACCGGGCGCACGAACCCGCGTCCGGGCACGAAGAACGACGAAGGGCTACACCGGCCTCGAGGGCCTCCTCAACTACGCCTACTACCAGGCCGGCGCCGCTCAACCAGTTCGACCAGATCGGCCACCTGCTCCACTTCAGCCTCTACAACGTCTTCACCGGGCCTTGCGGGGGCTTCGTCAGCGGTCGCGACCCGCAGACGGGCAAGCCCGGGGTCCCGGCCGAGGGCGGCGGCACGACCACCAACATCCTCGAAGGCCGACAACTGCGTCGCGCTGGCTCGGGCCGAACCAGCCCGGGATCAACGAGGACCTCGGCCTGCCGAAGTACGACCCGTCCGTGTGCCCGAACGGGCACGCAGCCGGCAGGCGGCCGCGCAGGAGCTGTGCAGCCCCGGCGGCGGCGCCTCCCGCCCCGCGCGCACGGGCGGGCGCTCGACGCGCGCCGGACGCGGCCAGGGCGACAGCTCCCAGGCGCCGCGCCGCGCAGCAGCCGGGCGGCGGCTCGGGCGGCTCCGGCGGCGACCAGGCGCGGCGGCTCAGGCGGCTCCGGCGGTCCGATCCCGAACGACATCCTCGACCAGATCCTCGACCTGCCGCCGCGGGCGCTCGACAACCTGCCCGGGAACGTCCAGGACCAGCTCGGCGGCCTCGGCGGCCTCGGCCAGCAGCAGCAGTCGGGCGGCGGCGGCAGCGGCGCCCAGCGCGCCCAGCGGCGGCGGCTCGGCGACCGACGACCTCCTCGACTTCCTCTTCCAACTGATGGCGGCCGCGCGACATCCCGACCGGCGGAGGCCGACCGATGAGAAGCCGCGGCGCCGTTCGGCACGATCGCCGCCTCGCCGACGATGGTCGGCGCGGTCACGACGCTGATCGTGATCGTCGCCGTCTTCCTCGCCTACAACGCGAACTCGGGGCTGCCGTTCGTGCCCGTCTACCGCGTCTCGGTCGAGATCCCGGACGCGGCGCGGCTGACCGACAACAACGAGGTCCGGATCGGCGGCCACCGGGTCGGCGTGGTCGAGTCGATCGACGCGGTGCGGCCGGACGAGGCCGACGGCAGACCGCCCAGGCGAGCGGCACGAACGCGGCCGCGGCAACGACCGGCGGCGTCGTGGCGCGCCTCAACCTGAAGCTCGACAAGGACGCCGAGCCGCTGCCCAAGGACTCGATCTTCCGGGTCCGCTACCGGTCGTCGTTCGGCCTCAAGTACCTCGAGATCATCCGCGGGGAGGGCGATCCGGCGCCGGAGGGCTTCGCCTTCAACGGCCTCGACGACCAGACGGACCGCGCCACCGCCTGCTACCTGCCCGGCGACCCGCGCTTCGCCGAGCACCGCGAGCGCTCGGAACGGCTGCTTCGAGCCGCAGACCGAGTTCGACGACATCACCAACACCTTCGACGCGCCGACGCGGACGAACGTGCGCACCAACCTCTCCGGCTTCGGCGACGCGTTCGCCGGCCGCGGGACCTCGCTCAACGACGCGATCAACAGCCTGCGAGCCGCTGTTCACGCGGCCTGCGGCCCGTGACGAAGGTGCTGCTGCGAGCCGGCGACACGCAGCTGCGCCGCTTCTTCCCCGAGCTCGGCGACGCCGCCCGGATCGTCGCCCCGGTCGCCGAGCAGCAGGCCGACGTCTTCACCAAGGGCGCGATCACGTTCGCCGCGATCTCCTCCGACCCGAACGCGCTCCAGGAGACGATCTCCGAGGGCGCCGCCGACGCTCGAGACCGGGATCCGACTGCTGCCGCGCGAGCGCCCGTTCCTCGACGACTTCGCGACCCTCAGCGAGGAGCTGCGCCCCGGCGTCAACGACCTGCGCGCGACGCTGCCGGTGCTCAACGACGCGATCGACGTCGGCACCCCGGTGCTGCGCCGCTCGACCGGCACCAGCCACAAGCTCGAGGGCGCGCTGCGCCAGCTCGACCGCGCTCGTCGACCCAGCCGACCACCGGCCTGACGCTCGCAGCGCCTCGAAGGAGACGTTCGACGCGGCCGAGCCGCTGGCCAAGTGGGTCGCCCCGGCGCAGACCGTCTGCAACTACTTCAACTACTGGTTCACCTACCTGCCGAACGCGCTCTCCGACCGCGACCAGATCGGCTACTCGTTCCGCCAGATGCTGGCGCAACATCCCGGGCTCGACGATGCAGCCGGCGTCGAGCGCCGGCTACTCCGGCCTGCAGTCGAACGGCCTAGGCGACCCGGCAGGGCGTCTTCAAGCCCTACGAGCTCCCGATCCTCGACGCCCACGCCTACCAGCCGACCGGCCAGCACAACGCCGACTGCCAGGGCGGCCAGTTCGGGTACGCGCTCGGCCAGGGCCTGCTGCCCGGCCAGTCGCCGCAGCAACCCGGCCTACGCGCGTCGCCGGACCTGCCCGGCTCGCGCGGCCCGACGACGCTCTTCACCAACGACGCCGGCCAGCGCGAGCTCCGCGACACGCGGATCGCCTCGCGCCAGCCCGAGACCTGGGGGAACGGCGGATGAGGCGACGAGCGCGACTCCCGCCGCCTGCCGAGCTGGGCTGATCGGGCTGGTGCTCGTGTTCGTGATCGCGATCGCCTCCTACCTGGCGTTCACCAAGGAGCTGCCGTGGAGCGACGGCTACGAGATCAAGGCCGTCTTCGGCTCGGCGCAGAGCATCCGCCCGAACTCGCCGGTGCGGATCGCCGGCGTCGAGGTCGGCAAGGTCACCAACGTCGAGCACCTGACGAGCGCGGACGACGGCACCGAGGTCCGGGCGCAGACCGGCGGCGCAGCCGCCGGCGTCGAGCGACCAGCCGCCGGGCCAGCAGGCCGCCGTCGTGACGATGGAGCTCGACGAGGACGCGCTGCCGCTGCACGAGGACGCGACCTTCAAGCTCCGCCCGCGCCTGTTCCTGGAGGGCAACTACTTCGTCGACCTGCACCCCGGCAGCCCGAACGCCCCGGAGACGTCCGAGGACCACACGTTCCCGATCAACCAGACCTCGTACTCGGTGCAGCTCGACCAGGTGCTGACGACGCTGCAGGGCGACGTCCGCGACCGACCTCCAGACGTTCCTCAACCAGCTCGGCAACGCGCTCGTCAAGGACGGCGGCGCCGAAGGGCTTCCACGAGCTCTACCGCACCTCGGCGCCCGGCGTGCAAGTACACCTCGCAGGTCAACGAGGCGCTCCTCGGCACGCCAGCCCGGCGACCTCGAGGGCGTGATCCACGGGCTCGACCGCGTCGTCCGCGGGCTCGGGCGCAACGAGGGCACGCTTCAGAACCTGGTCACCAACTTCCGCATCTTCTCCGGCTCGTTCGCCGCCGAGGACCAGGCGCTGGGCCAGGCGATCGAGGAGCTGCCGAACACGCTCGAGGCGGCCCGGCCGGCGTTCGCGAACCTGAACGCCGCCTTCCCGCCGCTCCGCGCGTTCGCGCGCGAGGCGCTGCCCGGCGTGCGCTCGACGCCCGGCGACGCTCCGCGCGGCGACGCCGTTCATCGAGCAGGTTCGCGCGCTGGTCTCCAAGCCCGAGCTGCGCGGCCTGACCGCCGACCTGCGGCCGACGATCCCCGAGCTGGCCCAGCTCACGCACCGCACGGTGCCGTTCCTCGACCAGGCCCGCGCCCTCTCGTCCTGCTTCAACGAGGTCGTGATCCCGTGGTCCAACGACAGGTCGATCCGGTCGCGCCCGGCGGGACCTATCCGTTCAAGCCCGTTCGGCCGCGTGTTCGAGGAGACCGCCTACGGGCTCTCCGGAATCGCGTCGGAGAGCCGCTCGGGCGACGCCAACGGCCAGTACATCCGCGTCGAGGCCGGCGGCGGCGCAGAACACGGTCAAGATCCCGGACGCGATCCCGAGCCTGACCGGCGGCGGCCTGCAGGACGCCGTCGCGCTCCTGCAGTTCCCGATCCTCGGCGCGATGCCGCGCATCGACGACTCGGCGAAGACGCCGTTCAAGCCGAACCAGCCGTGCGAGCGCCAGGAGCCGCCGAACCTCGCGGCCGGGCTCGGCCAGCCGCCGCCCACCGGCGCGCAGGCGACGGCGCCCGACGTGCCCAGCCTGCTGTCGAAGTTCTCGCCGCAGCAGATCCAGAAGGGCGCTGAGGCAGCTCGGGCTCGAAGCGCCGGCGGCCAAGCAGCTGTCGACCCTCGGCAAGACGGTGAGCGGCAACTGATGCGCACGACGATCCGCAAGCACCTGCGCGACTTCGTCGCCGTCGCGGCGCTGCTCGTGGTGGCGCTCGTCGTCACCGGTCTACATCGTCGAGAACCAGCGGCTGCGCATCCCGGTGTTCGAGGAGAAGCCGTTCGAGCTCAAGGCCGAGTTCCAGACCGCGCAGGCGGTCGTCCCGGGCCAGGGCCAGACGATCCGCGTCGCCGGCGTGCGGGTCGGCGACGTCTCCGACGTCGTCCGTCGAGAACGGCGTCGGCGTCGTCACCTTCGAGATCGACCGCAAGTTCCTGCCGATCTACCGCGACGCGACCGTGCTGATGCGGCCGACCACCGGCCTCAAGGACATGTTCTTCGAGCTCGACCCGGGCACCGCCAAGGCCGGCGAGTTCCAGGAGGGCGACACGATCCCGGTGGCGAACACCGCGCCGGACGTCAACCTCGACGAGATCCTCGTCGGCGCTCGACTCCGACACGCAGGCCTACCTGAAGCTGCTCCTGGTCGGCGCCGGCAAGGGCCTCGACGGGCCGCGACGAGGACCTCGGCAAGCTGCTCGGCTCGGCTCGGGCCCGATCAACAAGGACCTCGCCAAGCTCAACTCCGAGGTCGCCCAGCGCAAGGAGAACCTCGCCCGGCTGATCCACAACTTCAACCTGCTGACGACCACGGTCGGCCAGTCCGACCGCGACCTGACCGAGCTGGTCGCGTCCTCCAACGGCGCGCTCGGCGCGATCGCCGAGCAGGACCCGAACGTGCGGCGGGCGGTCAGCCTGCTGCCGAGCACGCTCAACCAGGCGACCACGACGCTCAACCACACGTCGGAGCTCGCCTCGGCCCTGGGTCCGGCGTTCGACGACCTGCGCCCGTTCGCGCGCAACCTCGACGAGCTGAACAGCTCGACCCGCTCGCTCGCCGAGTCGACCACCCCGGTGCTCGCAGAACGAGATCCGCCCGTTCGTGCGCGCCGCGCGCGGGCCGGTGCCCGACCTGCGCACGGCCGCGCGCCGCTACTCGGCCGCGACCCCGCCGCTGACCACGGTCGCGGACAAGATCAACCGCCTCGTCGAACATGGCCGCGTACAACCCCAACGGCGCCGAGCCGCTGGGCACCAAGGGCCGCGACGAGGGCTACCTGTACTGGCTCGCGTGGCTCGGCCACAACGGCGACTCGGTGTTCTCCGCCGGCGACGGCAACGGCTTCTTCCGCCGCATCTACTTCACGATCGGCTGCGACCAGCTGTCGGAGATCGTCCAGGCCGCCACGCCGGTCGAGCAGTCCCTGCGCGAGATCGTCACCGGCCTCACCGGCCAGAACCAGGACCTGCTCTGCCCCGGCCTACCCAGCGATCCCAACAACTGACGAGATGCAGAAGCAGGCACCCTCAATCGGCTCGCGATCCTGATCGCCGTCGGCTTCACGCTGTCGTGCTTCGGCCTGATCCTCTTCCTCTGGATCGCCTTCGGCGGCCCGATCCCGCTGAAGCCCCAGAGCCTACCGGATCACCGCCTACTTCCCGGAGGCGACCCAGCTCGCGATCGAGTCCGACGTGCGCATCGGCGGCGTCTCGGTCGGCAAGGTGAAGGAGATCGAGCTCGCGCCTCCGGACAAGCGCGTCAACGGCAAGGACACCACCGAGGCGGTGCTCGAGATCGAGCCCGAGTTCGCGCCGATCTCCACCGACGCGCGCGCGATCCTGCGCCAGAAGACGCTCCTCGGCGAGACCTACGTCGAGCTCACGTCCGGCACGAAGCCCGGGACGCAGGCGGCTCCCGGTCTCGCTGGGCGCCGCGGCCGAACGTCTCCGACGCCCAGTCGCCAGGACGTCAAGACGATCCCCGAGGGCGGCACGCTCGGCGTCAGCCGGACCGAGGAGGCGACCCAGATCGACGAGATCTTCAACGCCCTCGACAAGGAGACGCGCACCTCGTTCCAGGAGCTGGCAGGCGAACGCCGCCACGGCGATCAACGGCCGCGGGCAGGACCTCAACGACTCCTTCGGCAACCTCGGGCCGTTCGTCACCGACGCCTCGGACATCATCGACGTGCTCGATCGCCAGAAGGAGGCGCTGAAGGGCGTCGTCCGCGACACGGGCAAGGTCTTCCAGGCGCTGACCGAGCGCAATCAGGAGCTCGCCGGCGTCGATCACGGGCTCCGACAACACCTTCGACGCGCTCGCCTCCGAGGACCAGGCCCTGGCCCAGACCTTCCAGATCCTGCCGACCTTCCAGCGGGAGTCGCGCGCGACCCTGGAGCGGCTCGACCAGTTCCAGGTCAACGCGCATCCGCTGATCAACCAGCTGATCCCGGTCGCGCGCGACCTGTCGCCGACGCTGCGCTCGGTCCGCGAGCTCTCGCCGCACCTGCGCAACCTGTTCGTCGACCTCGGCCCGCTCGAGGAGGCGTCGAAGACGGGCCTGCCGGCGCTCGGCCAGTTCCTCGGCGGCCTGCGGCCGGTGCTCGACCGCCTCGACCCGTTCCTCGCCAACCTGAACCCGGTGATCCGGTACCTCGAGTTCCAGAAGAAGTCGGTCACCGACTTCCTCGTCGGCCCGGCCGCCGCGCTCTCGGGCAGCTACAACCCGGTGCCGGGCGACCCGGCGCCGCGCCGCGGCCTGCGCCAGCTCGGCTACATCGGCGCAGGAGGCGCTCGCGATCTGGCCGAGCCGCCTGCCCACAAACCGCGGCAACGGCTATCTGGAGCCCGGCGCGCTCACCGGCTACACGTCGGCCAAGAACGGGATCTTCCCCAACTTCGACTGCAAGAACACCGACTACGCCCAGGGCGGGACCCCGTCCTCGCAGGACACCGACGAGCAGGAGATCCTGCCCGGTCAGTCCGTCGACGGCGTCAACAACGGCGACCCGCCGAGCGTCACCTTCGCGCCGTGCTTCATCGCCGGCGACTTCGCCAACTCGAAGCTCGGCAACTTCGGCGACGACCGCTTCCCGCAGCTCTTCCAGGATCCGTAGGAATCACTCCCCGGGCCGGGTAGGGTGGCCGCACCGACCGTGGCCGTCGACCTCGTCATCGACATCGAGAACTCTCCCGGCGCGCTGGCCCGCGTCGCGGCGGCGATCAGCGACGCCGGGCGTGAACATCGCCGCGGCCACCTGCGTCGGGCCGGGCGACCGGGCGGAGCTCCACATCCTCGTCCCGCACGCCGAGGCGGCTCGGCATTCGCTGGCGATCTCCCATGTCGCGGTCAGCCGCGAGCGCGAGGTGGTGGTGGTCGAGGTCGAGGACCGGCCGGGCGTGCTCGCCGACCTGACGCGCGCGATCGCGCGGGCCGGGGTCAACCTCGACCTGGTCTACGTCGCGACCCGTAACCGGGTCGTCTTCGGCGCCGATGACCTCGACGCGCTCCGGGCCGCGGTCGGCGCCGAATAGGATCTGCGGCCCATGGCCCTCTTCAAGGACTCGCAGGAGGTCTACGACACGCTCGGGCGCCTGTTCGTGGACATCGCCAGCGACGAGGAGCTGGCGCCCAAGTTCCGCAAGGCCGACACGATCGTCCGCTACGACTACTCCGAGCCCGACTCGGCGATCACCGTGCGCCTGCAGGAGGGCCAGCCCGGCGACGTCGACTTCGGCGAGTCGGACATGGAGCCCGAGGTGACGATGACGATGCAGGCCGACACCGCGCACCGCTTCTGGCTCGGCCAGGTGAACGTCACGGTCGCCCTCGCCCGGGGGGAGATCAAGGCCAAGGGGCCGGTGGCGAAGATCCTCAAGCTCGTGCCGCTGGCGAAGCCGGTCTTCCCGCGCTACAAGGCGCAGCTCGAGGAGCAGGGACGCTCGGACCTCGCGAGCGTCTAGACGAGTTGAGCGGGGCGCTGTGAAGGCCGACGAGTGGGCCGGGATCGTCCGCGGCCTCGCCGCGAAGCGCGGGGTGACCTACGAGCCCATCGGCGGGCTCAACCCCAAGGACGGCCCGGTGGCGCTGTGCGTGGGCGGGACGAACCGGATCACCGGCGAGCTCGCGAGCGAGTTCTGGGGCTCGTCGTGCGACGCCGACGAGCACGAGAAGGGCGGCCTGTTCTCCAAGACCGTGCTCCCGCAGGCGATCCTCGCGAAGGCGCACATGCCCGACCTCGCCCAGGTCGTGCCGATGTTCAACGTCGAGTCGATCGAGCCCGGCGAGAGGATCGAGCAGCTCGCCAGCCGCCGCAAGGTCGAGTTCGAGTCGATCGACTTCAACAAGCGCTACCTCGCGACCGTCCCGGCCGACCACGACCCCGTGGCCCTGCGCGAGCTCTTCAGCCCCGGCTTTCTGGACTGGGCCGCGCAGATCCGCAACGAGGTCGAGTTCGGCATCACCGACCGCCAGCTCTACTTCACCTGGAAGCTCACCGAGCTGACCGCCTCGGAGTACGGCGACGCGCTCGACCACGCCGCCGGCCTGTTCATGCGCCTGCGCAACGAGATGGAGGAGTCGGGCCTGCACACCTACCTCCCGGGTCCCTGGCACGCGGGGCTCGCGCCGTTCCCGGACTCCTAGGCGCGGGCGGCGCTCAGGGCGGCAGGCTGCCGACGTCCACCGCACCCTCGTCGTAGCCCTCCTCCCAGGGCAGCACGATGCGGTGGTTGGAGCGGGTGCCCACGACCCGCGGCAGGACCGGTTGGACGTCGCGCCCGCGCGCGGCCTCGATCACGGCGTCGACGGTCTCGTGCTCGAGCAGGGTCTCGAGCGTCTTGATCGTCGGGAAGACGAGGTCCAGCTCGTCCGCGGCGTGGGCGTCGAGCGCCGCCCGCGGCTCGAACCACCGGGCGTCGGAGACCTCGACGCCGTCCGCCTCGGCGTGCGCGTGCGCGTCGGCCAGCGCGACGAAGAAGTAGGTGTCGAAGCGCACCGGGACGACCTCGGGGGTGATCCAGCGCGACCAGGCGACCAGCTCGGCGTCGCGCCCGAGCTCGATCGCGGCCTCCTCGGCGAGCTCGCGGGCCGCGGCCTGCTCGGGGCTCTCGCCGGGCTCGACGATGCCGCCGGGAAAGACCCAGACGCCCGGCATGAACGAGGCCTCGGTCGAGCGCCGCACCATCAGCACCTCGACCCCCGAGTCGCCGTGGCGAGCGCCCCGCCGCAGCAGCAGAATCGTCGCCGCTGGCCGCGGGGTCGCCGGCTCTTGGCTCACGTTGCGGACGATAACCTGCCTAGGCGTGGAGGTCACGAAGCAGCTCTACATCTGTGGCTCGTGCGGGTTCATCTACGACCCTGACGAGGGCGACCCGGACGGCGGCATCCCGCCGGGCACGGCCTTCGACGCGATCCCGGACGACTGGTTCTGCCCCGTCTGCGGCGCCCGCAAGGCCGACTTCGAACCGTACGACGGGTAGCCGGCCACTACGACGGCCGAGTGACCACCGCGCGGCCGCGGCCGCGCTGGCGCGCCGCCGCGAGGGTCGGGGCCGTGGCGCCACGTCACTGGGCCGAATCGACCCCCGTATCGGTGGTGTATTCGGCCCAGGGAGGGAGGCGCTACGGCTCGGGCGCGGTTAGGAGTCCAGGGCGTTGTCGCGCGCCCTCCGGCGGGTGCGGGTGATCGCGTAGGCCGCCAGGGCGGCCACGAGGGCGAGGGGGAGGAGGATCGCGAGGCTGATCAGGGCGATCCCGCCGATCACCTCGAGCACGTGGCCCGCGTCGTCGAGCGCGTCGCCCAGGCCCCAGCCGTCGTCGTCGCTCGAGCTCACGCCGCCGGAGGTCACCTCGACCCCGACGGTGGCGAAGCGGCCCTGGCGCTTGACGCCGTTGAGCGCCGTCTGCTCGGCGTTCGCGTCCGCCTGCAGCGACGCGATCCGCGACTTGATCACCAGGCGCTCCACATGGGTGTCGGCCCGGATCAGGTCGACGCGCGCCTGGCGGATCTGGTCGAGGGTGCGGGCGAGCGACTTCTGGGCGCGGACGGCGTGGGCGGTGATGTCCTTGCCGCCCTGCGTCCGCGAGATCACGTCGGCGAGCCCGGAGAGGTCGGCGAGCGCCGCGTCGAGGTGCTTGTACGGGATCTCGAGCTCGAACGAGGCGTGCGCGCCCCCCGTGTCCTTGGTCACCTCGGAGGTCGAGACGACGCCGTCGTAGCGGTCGGTGACGTCGACGACGCGGTTGGCGACGTCCTGGACCTCGTCGGCGTCCGCGCCGAGCGTGATCTGGGCGGTGGCGTCGACGATCCGATTCTCGGTCCCGCGGGCGATCCCGCCGCCGGAGCCGGCCCCCGCGGCGTCCGCGGCAGCCGCGGCCGACGGCTTCTGGTTGGCGCCGGGAAGCTGGAGGTTGTATTCCTGGCTCGCCGGCGGAGCGGCCGCCTCGGAGCCCGCGCCGGCGCCGCCCTGCGGCACCTGGATCGACCGCGGGGGGTGCGCGGGACCGGCGCCCGCCGCCTCATCCTGGACAGCGCTGGACGTCGTGCTGTTGAGCGCCGTGTCGCCCGAGCCGCCGGAGATCCGGCCGCCGCTGGTGAGCGCGACGCCCGCGACGACGACCGCGGTGGCCACCGCCCCGGCCGGGATCAGCAGGCGCCGCGGCGGGGTGGAGGAGACCCGGTCCCACAGCCGCCGCAGGGCGCCCGCGCGCGCCGCGTTGCCGGGGCCGAGACCGCTCTCGCGCGGAAACCCGGCCTCGGCCCACTCGTCGAGGCGCCTCGCAAAGTCGAGGTCCGGCGCCGGACGCTGTGCGCGCAGCTCGCGTCTCGAGCTCATTCAAGCTTCATCGCATGCCTCTCTCAGCTTCTCCATCGCCCGGTGCAGCCTGGTGCCCGCGTTCGACTCGCTGACCCCGATCACGGCCGCGATCTCGGCGTTGCCGAGCCCGGCGAAGTACTTGAGTGCGATCAGCTCGCGCTCGCGGGCCGAGAGCGTCGCCAGCGCCGCGCTCGACGGTCGTGCGGCGCAGCGCGGCCTCGGCCGCCTCCTCGTGGGCGCCCGCGGCCGCGACGTCCTCGGGCTCGTTGACGAGCTCGGTATTGCGGCTGCGACGGCGCAGCTCGTCGAGCGCCGCGTTGCGGGCGATCCCGAACAGCCAGGCGCGGCGGGAGCCGCGCTCGGGCTTGAAGGTCGCGCGGCGCCGGTAGGCGCGCTCGAACGCCTGCGCGGTCACGTCCTCGGCCGCGCCGCGGTCGCGCAGCAGGCCGGAGACGTACGCGTAGACGTCGTCGCGGCTGGAGCGGTAGAGCGCCTCGAAGGCGGTCTCGGCCTCCGAGGGGGCGTCGATCGCCGGCGCGACGAGCGTCTGATCCATGGCCGTACTACGGCGACCGCGGAGTTTCATCACACGATCAGTCGTCGGCGAGCTGTTCGGCCTCGGCCCGCGCTTCCTCGAGGTCGGCCTCCCGCGCCCGCTGGTCGTCGAGCGCCCGATCGCGAGCGTTCGACGCCGCCTCCAGGTCGCGCTGCGCCCGCTCGAGGCGCCGCTCGGCGTCCTCGGCCTCCGCGGCGGCGGACTCGAGCGCCCGCTGGGCCTTGCGGACGGCGGTCTCGGCACGCTTGCGAGACTTCGCCGGGCCCCGCTTGCGGGCCGGCGCCGGCTTGAGCACCGCCGGTGTCGCCCCGCCGAAGCCAACCGCCTCGCGGTCGCGAACGACGCTCGCGGCCTCGAACTCCGCCCGCAGCTCCTGGTCGCCGGCGACGGCGCGCAGGGTCTCCCGGGCGCGGTCCAGGTTCGTCGCGCTCGCCCCGGTCCCGAGCGCCTCGGAGACCGGGCCCATCATCCGCTCGACCGCCTCGCCATGCGCGCCCATCGCCTCGCGCAGGTCCGCCGACGCCGAGCCCGAGAGCATCGCCTCCTGGGCGTTCGCGAGACCCTCACCGGCCTTGAGCAGCGCCTTGGCGGCCCGCTTGTCGTTGCGCACGGCCTGGTTGACCGCCCAGGCCGGCACGCTCGGCTTGCGCAGCTTCTTCACCAGCGCCGCCTCGTCGCGTTCGCCGTCGGCTCGCAGGCGCTTGGCGAGCGCGTCGCGCTCGGCCGTGAACTCGTCCAGCGGCAGGCCGTAGAGGCGTGCGGTGTCGTCAGCGGCGGCTGCCATCGCCCGAATGGTCTCAGCGCGGGCGCCGGAGCGCTAGGCCGCGCGGAGCTCGAGTGCCTCGGCGGCGCCGTAGGCGGACTCGTAAGCGGCGACGATCGAGTCGGCGACGATCTCGACCAGCTGCGCCGAGGTCGGACTTGGAGATCGCGAGCGGCGGCATGAGCACGACCGTGTCGCCGAGCGGGCGGATGATCGCGCCGCGCTCGCGGGCCGCGAGCGTGACCCGGTGGCCCAGGCGCAGCGCCGGGTCGTGCTCGCCGAGGTCGATCCCGACCATGAAGCCGCGCCCGCGCACCTCGGCGACCTCCGGCATCGCGGCCACCCCGGCGAGCAACTCGCCGAGCAGCCGGATCTTGGGCTGCAGCCGCAGCAGCGTGCCCTCGCTCTCGAACGCCTCGAGGCTGGCGAGCGCCGCGGCGCACGCGAGCGGGTTGCCGGTGTAGGTGTGGCCGTGAAAGAACGTCCGCCCGGCCTCGGGCGCGCCCAGGAAGCCCTCGTAGATGCGCTCCGTGGCGAGCGTGGCGGCCAGCGGCAGGTAGCCGCCCGTGAGGCCCTTGCCGAGGCACAGCAGGTCCGGCGCGACCCGTTCCTGCTCGCAGGCGAACATCGTGCCGGTGCGACCGAAGCCGGTGGCCACCTCGTCGGCGATCAGCAGCACCCCGTGCTCGTCGGCGAGCTCGCGGGCGCGGCGCAGGAAACCGGGCGGCTGGACCCGGATGCCGGCGGCGCCCTGCACGAGCGGCTCGACGATCACCGCGGCGATCTCCCGCGCGTGGAGCTCGAGCACGCGCTCCAGCTTGCGCGAGTCGCCTGGCTCGACGCGGTACGTCTTGAACAGCAGGGGTCCGTAGGCGCCGTGGAAGAGGTCGATCCCGCCGACCGCCACCGAGCCCAGGGTGTCGCCGTGGTAGGCGCCCTCGAGGGTCACGAAGCGGGTCCGCCGGCAGAGCTCGCCCTCGCGCTGGTGCCAGTACTGAAACGCCATCTTGAGCGCGATCTCGACCGCCGTCGATCCCGACTCCGAGTAGAAGACGCGCTGGAGGCCCGGGGGGGCGATCTCGACCAGGCGGCCCGCGAGCTCCGCGGCGCCGGGGTGGGTGAGGCCGAGCATCGTCGAGTGGGCGACGCGGTCGAGCTGCTCGCGCAGCGCCTCGTCGATACCCGGATGACGGTGGCCGTGCACGTTGCACCACAGCGACGAGACGCCGTCGATGTAGCGGCGGCCGTCGGCGTCGAACAGGTCGGTCCCCTCGGCGCGCTCGATCGCCAATGGCTCTCGAGTCACACCACTCGAGCTGTGGCGTGAACGGATGCCAGAGGTGGGCGTGATCGAGCTCTGCGATCGGCACCGCCATCTGCGCCCTCGACACTAGACCCGGCCCCGGAGGGAAAACGCTCGGGAAGTAGAACGACGCCCACTCCCCGGGCGCCGCAACTACCTGTATCGGCAGCTCGCCGAGAAACCTTTAGCCCAATCCGCTTCCAGAGCGAGATGGCCCATGTGTGACCGACGTCACATAGTTTCAGTTGCGAAATGGTTGCAGCTCTGCAACCATTGCGATCTATGGAACCTAGTCCCACAGCCCTGGCTCCCGAGGCCCCGCGGATGACCGGGGCGGACCGCGAGCTCGGCTACCGGCTCGGCGCGGTGATGCTTCGCTGCATGAGCGCCGACGGCGGGACGGCGATCCGGGTCGATCGACGAAAGCGGCCTCACCTTCACGCAGATGAAGGTCCTGATGACGCTCGCCGGCGCCCGCGACGAGGCCCCGAGCCTCAAGCCGGTCGCCGAGGGCCTCGGGCTCTCGCTGCCGTCGGCGAGCCGCGCCGTCGAGGGCCTCGTCAAGCGCGCGCTCGTCGCCCGCACCGAGGACCCGTCCGATCGCCGCCAGCGCCTGCTGAGCCTCACCGAGGCCGGGCAGGAGCTCGCCGACCGGATCATGGCCGCGCGCCTCGAGGGACTGGGCCAGTTCGCCGCCTCGCTCACCGACGAGCAGCGCACGCGCCTCGAGCAGGCGCTCGAGCTGCTCATCGAGCGCGACGAGATCGCAGACGTTTACCGCCAGTACAGAAGGCAGGCAGACCGATGACCCGTTACCGACACCTGATCACCGACGACAACTCCAAGTGGTGGACGCTCGGCGCGATGTGCTTCGCGCTGTTCATGCTGATGCTCGACAACACGGTCGTGAACGTCGCGCTGCCGTCGATTCAGAAGCGACCTCGGCGCCAGCCTCTCGAGCCTCGAGTGGGCCGTCAACGCCTACACGCTCAGCTTCGGCGTCCTGCTGGTCACCGGCGGGCGCCTCGGCGACATCTTCGGCCGCCGCAGGATGTTCCTGCTCGGGGTCACGATCTTCGCCCTGTCCTCGGCCACCGCCGGGCTGGCCCAGGACACGACGATGCTGATCGTCAGCCGCGTGGCGCAGGGCGTCGGCGGGGCGCTGATGATGCCCGCGACGCTCTCGATCGTCACCAACGCCTTCGAGCCGCACGAGCGCGGCAAGGCGATCGGCACCTGGGCCGGAGTCTCCGCTCTGGCGCTCGCGATCGGGCCCGTCGTCGGCGGGCTGCTCACCGAGCACGTCTCCTGGCGCGCGATCTTCTACCTCAACATCCCGGTCGCGGTCGGCGCCGTCGCGGCGACCATCTTCGCCGTGCGCGAGTCGCGCGACGAGACCGTCGGGTCGCGAGATCGACTACCTCGGCGTCGGCACGCTGACCGTCGGGCTCACCGCGCTGGTCCTCGCTCTGATCGAGAGCAACACCTGGGGATGGGGATCGGCCGGAGATCCTCGGCCTGATCGCGCTCTCGGTGGTCGCGCTCGCCTCCTTCGTGGTCATCGAGCGCCGGGTCGCGGCGCCGATCGTCGAACTGCCGTTGTTCAGCAGTCGCAACTTCGTCGGGACGAACGTGGTCGCCATGGTGGTCACGTTCGCGATGATGGGCCAGTTCTTCTTCGCGACGCTCTACATCCAGGACGTGCTCGGCTACTCGCCCGTCGAGACCGGGATTCGCTTCCTGCCGGCGACGCTGATGATCGTCCTGATCGCGCCGCTCGCCGGGCGGATGACCGACCGCGTCGGCGCTCGCTGGCTGATCGGCGGCGGCCTCGGGCTCGTGACCGCTTCGCTCTACTGGCTGACGACAGTCACTCCCTCGACCACCTATTCCGACATCTGGCCCTCCTTCGTGCTGATGGGCATCGGGATGGCGCTCGTGATGTCGCCGATGTCGACCGCGGCGATGAACGCGGTCGCGGCCACGAAGGCCGGGGTGGCCTCCGGGATCCTGTCGATGAACCGGATGGTCGGCGGCTCGCTCGGCGTCGCGGTGATGGGGGCCGTGTTCGCCGCCGTCGCTCCGGCCGGCGTCCGTGACCCGGTGGCGTTCGTCGACGCCTTCAACTCCGCGATGTGGGTGGCGACGGGCGTCGCCGCGCTCGGCGCGGTGCTGGCCATCGCCCTGCTGCGCGGCAAGGCCGAGCGCGAGCCGCAGGCACTCGCCGAGTCCGAGGCCGCGGCCACGGCGCCCGGCGAGCTCGCCGCGGGCGAGCTCCGCACAGCCGAGCACGCTCCGGCCTAGTGCCGCTTAGACCCTGAGCGCCGGCCACCGGGCCGGGGCGGCGAGGTCGATCTCGCGGCAGCACGTCGACGCGGACGGACGCGGCGGCGGCGATCGTCTCGCGGTTGGACTCGTGGATCGGCGCGGGCGTCGCCGGCCACGGCGTCAGCACGACGGCGGCCACGTCGAGCCCCGCCGCGCGGACCGAGTCGATCGTGAGCAGCGTGTGGTTGATGGTCCCCAGCCCCGGGCCCGCGGCGATCACCACCGGCAGGCGGAGGTCGCGGGCGAGATCGCGGATCAGGTAGCCCGGCGCGAGCGGGACCAGGAAGCCGCCGACGCCCTCGGCGACGAGGTAGTCACCGGCGGCCGCGGCCACGCCGGCCGCGCTCCGCAGCCTGGCGGGGTCGATCGCTTCGCCGGCGAGCTCCGCGCCCAGGTGCGGGGAGACCGCCGGGCCGTAGCGGTACGGGGCGATCTCGTCGTCGGTCTGGACGGAGCCCGACGCCCGGCGCAGAAGCTCGTGGTCGGGCTCGGCTCCGCCCAGCTCGTCGAGGCCGCTGACGGCGGGCTTGAACACGGTCACGGAGCGGCCGTCGGCAGCGGCGGCGTGCGCGATCGCCGCCGCGACCACCGTCTTGCCGACCTCGGTGCCGGTGCCGGTGACGAACACGCCGCGGGCCTCCACCCGCGCCAGGCTATTCAGATCGCGTCGGGGCGCCGACTGCCGGGAGCGGTGGCACACTAGAAGCGTGGCCCAGCGCGTCAGCAGCACCAGCTTCATCGGCCGCCGCGACGAGCTCGCCGAGCTCGAGCGGGCGCTCGGCGACGCCTCCGGCGGCCACCCGTCGCTGGTCTTCCTCGCGGGCGAGTCCGGGGTCGGCAAGACGCGGCTTCTGAACGAGATCATCGACCTCGCCGGCCAGCTCGACGCCCGCGTCCTTGGCGGCGCCTGCATCGAGCTCGGCGACGATGAGCTGCCGTACGCGCCCCTGGTGCAGGCGCTGCGGCCGCTGCAGCGAACGGGCGACCCCGTCCTCGATGAGCTCCCCGACGTGACGCGCGCCGAGCTCGCCCGCCTGATCCCCGAGCTCGGGGAGCCGCCCGGCGAGCCGGAGGCCGAGCGCGGCGAGGTCCAGCGCCGCCTCTTCGATGCCTTCCTCGAGCTGATCTCGTCGCTCGGGGCCGAGCGCCCGGTGCTGCTGTGGATCGAGGACATCCACTGGGCCGACCGCTCGACCCGCTCCTTTTTGAGCTTCCTGTCCGCGACCCTCACCGAGGAGCGGGCGATGGTCGTGACCACCTACCGGTCGGACGAGCTCAACCGGCGCCACCCCCTGCGACCGCTGCTCGCCGAGCTCGAACGCAGTCCGTGCGCGCGGCGGATCGAGCTCGAGCGCTTCGACCGCGGCGAGGTCGCCGACCAGCTCGCGGACATCATCGGCTCGGCGCCCGACGCCGACGTGGTCGAGCGGATGTACGGGCGCAGCGAGGGCAATCCCCTGTTCACCGAGGAGCTGCTCGCCGCGGGCGTCGACGCGCGCGCGCCGTTGCCGCCGAGCCTGCGCGAGGCGCTGCTGCTGCGGGTCGAGCGCCTGCCGGCCGAGACCCAGCGCCTGCTGCGCCTGCTCGCCGTGAGCGGCGGCGCCGGGCACGAGCTGCTCGCCGAGGCGGCGGACGTCGACGGCGCGGAGCTCTCCGCCTCGATCCGCGAGGCGATCACGGCGCAGATCGTCGTGGTCGACGGCGCCGGGCGGTACGGCTTCCGCCATGCCCTGCTCCGCGAGGTCGTCTACGACGACCTGCTGCCGGGCGAGCGCTCCGAGCTCCACCTGGTCTGCGCCCACGCGCTCGAGCGGGCCGCGGCCGAGGGCGGCGGGGCGTGGACGGCCACCGGGATCGCCCATCACTACTACTCGGCGGGCGACCAGCCGCGGGCGCTGGAGTCGGCGCTGGCGGCGGCCCGCTCGGTCCAGCGCCTGCACGCCTACGGTGAGGCGGCCGGCCTGCTCGACCGTGCCCTTGAGCTCTGGAACCGCGTCCCCGACCCGGAGGAGCACGCCGCCGCCGATCACGCGGAGATCCTGGCCCGTGCCGGGCGCGCCCACTACCTGGCCGGCGACGAGGAGATGGGCGCGGCGCTGTACGAGGCCGCTGCCGGCGAAATCGACGACGAGGCCGAGCCGGAGCGGGCCGCGAAGGTGCTCACCATGCTCGCCACCTGCCAGTGGTCGCTTGGTCTGGCCGAACGCAGCCGGGCCACTCAGCGCCGCGCGCTCGAGCTCGCCCGCGAGGACTCGCCGGAGCGCGCCCAGCTGCTCGCCCAGCGGGTCCGCTTCCTGCTCCTCCAGGGGCGCTTTCGCGACGTCCGCGACGACGCGCCCGAGGCGCTGGAGGCCGGCGAGCGCGCCGGGCTCGGCCGCGACGCCGGCGTGGTCAATCGCCTCGGCTGCGCGCTGTTCGCGCTCGGCGAGGGCGAGGAGGCACGGGCGAGGCTGGACGAGTCGATCGAGCTCGCGCTCGCCACGGGCACCAGCGACGAAATCGCCACGGCGTTCCTCAACTACGCCGACGCCCTCCACCTCGTCGGGCGCAGCGACGAGGCGCGCGAGGTCGGACGGCGCGGCCTCGCCGAGGTGAGCAAGCGCGCCGGCTCCGGGGGGACGCGCTCGATGCGCTGGATCAGGCTCAACATGTCCGAGATCGAGTTCGATCTCGGCGACTGGGCGAAGGCCGACGAGCAGCTCCGGCCGTCCGGCGCGGTCTACCGCGGCGTCGCGCTCGCCCACTCGGACCTGCGTCGGGCTCAGCTCGCGCTGGGCCGCGGCGAGCACGAGGTCGCCCGCCAGGTGCTCGACCACGCCGACGCGCTGCTCGCGAACGCGCTCGAGCCTCAGTACATCGCGCTGCTCGCGGCCCTGCGCGCCGAGCTCGAGCGCCGCGGCGGCGACCTCGGCGCAGCTGCGGCCGAGGTCGATCGAGGCATCGACCGCATCCAGTTCTGCAGCGAGGACGCCGGGCGCCTCGCGCTCGTCGCGGGCGCCGGCGCCACGATCGCCGCCGACGCGTCCGAGCGCGCCCGCGACCTCGGCGACGGGGCGGCCGAGGCGACGGCCGTGGCCCGGGCCGAGGGCCTGCTGGAGCTGATCCGCGCGGCGGCCGAGGACGGCGACCGGCCCGTGGAGCGCGCCCTGGCGGCGACCGCCGAGGCGGAGCTGTCCAGGGCCCGCGGCGCGGACGATCCCGAGCTCTGGGCCGCCGCCGCGACGGCCTGGGACGACGTCGAGCGGCCCTACAACCGGGCGCTGGCCCGGTGGCGCCAGGCGCAGGCCGAGCTCGCCCGAGGCGACCGAGCCGCCGCCGCGGCGACCCTCGCCAACGCGATCGCGGCCGCCGACGAGATCGGCGCCACGTGGCTCAGCCAGGAGGCGAAGGGTTTCGGCGCTCGCGCCCGGCTCACGATCGCGGCTCCCGCCGAGGCCGACGGCGACGGGCGCGAGCCGGCTGTCGAGCAGCCCTTCGGCCTCACCCCGCGCGAGCGCCAGGTGCTCGAGCTGCTCGCCACGGGGGCCACGAACCGCGAGATCGCCGAGCAGCTCTACATGGCGGAGAAGACCGCCAGCGTCCACGTCTCGCGCATCCTCACGAAGCTCGACGTTCGCGGCCGGACCGAGGCCGCCGCGGTCGCCCACCGCCACGGGCTCGCGGGCGAGCCTTCGCCCGTCGCCGACTAAGCGGCTCGACTCAGGCGGCGGGGCGCAGCGCGCGCTCTGAATCGTCGGCCGGCAGCCCAAGCCCGCGGGCGGCGCCCGCGATCGCCGCGGCCGCGTAGGTGAGCTCGTCGGCGCGGTGGTTCGCCATCACCGTCAGCCGCAGGCGCGAGCCGCCGGCCGGGACGGTCGGGGGCCTGATTGCCTGCGCGAACACGCCGGCCTCGAGCGTGCGCTCGGACAGCGCCATCGCCCGGCGCGCGTCGCCGACCATCACCGGGACGATCTGGGTGCGCGAGCTGCCGGTGACAAGCCCCTGGGCCGAGAGCCCCTGCCGCAGCGTGGCGGCGTTGCGGCGCAGCTGCTCGACGAGCCCCGGCCGCTCGGCGAGCAGCCCGAGCGCCGCGAGCGCCGCGCCGACCGACGGCGGCGGCGGCGCAGTGGAGTAGATGAACGGCCGCGCCGCGTTCACGAGCAGCTCGACCAGCTGCCGCGAGCCGCAGACATAGGCGCCGTAGCTGCCCAGGGCCTTGCCGAGAGTGCCGACGATGACGTCGACCTCACCGCCGAGCCCGGCCGCGGCGACCGCGCCCCGACCCCCCGGGCCAAGTGCGCCCGTGCCATGCGCCTCATCGACGGCGAGCATGCACCCGTGGCGGCGGGCGAGCTCGACCAGCTCGGCCAGCGGCGCGACGTCGCCGTCCATCGAGAACACCCCGTCGGTGACCACGAGCGCCGCGCGGTCGCCGGCCTGGCGCAGCCCCCACGCGAGGTGCTCGGTGTCGCGGTGGCGGTAGACGAACGTCTCCGCTCGGGAGAGCCGGCACCCGTCGATGATGCTGGCGTGGTTGAGCTCGTCGGAGAAGACGACCTGGTCGCGGCCCGTGAGCGCGGTGACGACCCCGACGTTGGCGAGGTAGCCCGAGCCGAACAGGAGCGCGGCGTCGGCACCCTTGAACGCCGCCAGCCTGTGCTCGAGCTTGCGGTGGAGCTCCATCGACCCGGAGATCAGCCGCGACGCGCCCGCCCCTGCTCCGTAGCGCTCGGCCGCCTCGCCGGCCGCCGCCCGCACCCGCGGGTGGTCGGCGAGCCCGAGGTAGTTGTTCGAGCACAGCAGCAGGACCTCGGCGCCGTCGAGCAGCACGCGCGGGCCCTGAGGCCCCTCGATCAGGCGCAACCGCCGGTGGAGCCCCGAGCGCCGGAGCTCAGCCAGGCGCTCGGCGATCCCGCTCAAGCCGCGCGCTCGGGGTACTCGGGCACCGGCCCCTTCTTCTTGATCACCCGCAGCTGCGTCGAGGGATCCCAGAAGTTCGCCTCCGCCTGGCTGTCGATGAGGTCGTCGACGGGCGTCTGCGGCGTCTCGCCGTCCAGCCAGCCCGAGCGATTGTCGGGGCGGGGGTTCGAGCCGTTGTCCGGCTGGCGGGCGACGTTCAGCCCGAGCTCGGAGAAGCTGTCACGGTCGGTCTGCGGGTCGACCCCGAGCGTGGTCAGGAAGTTGCCCATCATCACCCCGTTGAGCCCCGCCTTGACCGCCAGCGGCTGCAGCTCGCCCAGGTTCTCGACCCGGCCCCCGCAGAGCCGGAAGAGGGCGTCGGGGAGGATGAGGCGGAAGATCGCCACCCACTTGACGACCTCCCAGGGATCCATGAGCTCGCGGTCGCCGAACTTCGTCCCGGTGCGCGGGTTGAGCAGGTTGATCGGCACCGAGGTGGGATTGATCTCGGCGAGCTCGAACGCCATCTCGACCCGCTGGCGGGGCGTCTCGCCAAGGTTGAGGATGCCGCCGACGCAGGTCTCGAGCCCGGCCTCCTTGGTCGCGTCGATGGTCCGGACCCGGCCCTCGTAGCGCACCGTCGTCGAGACCTCGTCGTAGTAGGACCGGGCCGTCTCCACGTTGTGGTGCACGCGCTGGATCCCGGCCTCGCGCAGCTTGTGCGCGCGGTCGACCGAGATGTGGCCGATCGACGCGCAGCGCTTGAGGTTGGTGTGCTCGGCGACCAGGCGGGCGCCGGCGAGGACCTTCTCGAAGTCGCGCTTCGAGAGCCCCTGGCCCTGGGTGACCATGCAGAAGCGGTGCGCGCCCGCGGCCTCGGCCGCCCGCGCGTGCTCGAGCATCTGCTCGGGCTCCATCATCGCGTGCATCGGCGTGTCCGCCTCCGCGTAGCGCGACTGCGCGCAGAACCCGCAGTCCTCGGCGCAGCCCCCGGACTTCGCGTTGACCAGCGAGCAGAGGTCGGTCGAGTCGCCGAAGCGCTCCCGCCGCACCTCCCACGCGCGCTCGACGATGGTGGCGATCTCGTCCCGTTCGCTGACCTCCCCGAGACCGATCGCTTCGTCGAACGTGATCAACGGCGGCATCTGGGCGCAATGTAGGCCCGGGACCGGACGGCTTGGAACGGGCCCCGCCGGCCCGGGGGGCCGCTAGTCGACGAGCCGCGGGAGGAGCACCGGCAGCGCCGTGCGCCGCAGGGCCCTGGGCACCGGAAGCCGGTGGAGCGTGGGCTGGAAGCAGGCCTCGCGGGCGAAGCCCTCCTCGTCGCCGACGACGCGCGCGGCGGCCTCGACGACCGCCGGGTCGAAGGCGTTGCCGGACTGGGCGGAGAGCGCCAGGACCGCCTCGGATTGCGCGAGCTCGGCCGTGCCGTGGGCGGTGAGGGCTGCCCACTCCTCGGCGACGGCCAGGATGCGGCTGCCGCGCGGGATCGCCTCGGCGGGCAGGCCGGCCGGCCGGCCGTTGCCCGCCCAGCGCTCGTGGGCGTGGAGGGCGAGCAGCACGGCCTCGGAGGCATCCTCGTGCCGGCGCCATGCCAGCCCCGGCGTCTCGAGCGGCTCGGTGGATGGCGCGACGATGTCCGCGGCGCAGGCGAGTTGGCGGCGCTCGGCCCGCGGGACCTCGAGTACGTCCGCGATCGCCGCCGAGTAGAGGCGGATGGCCTCCGAGCGGTTCAGGTACGCGGCGGACGCGCCGCCCGCGATCCGCTCGAGGGCGGCCTGCGGGACCAGGATGACGAGCGCCAGCGGCGCCAGCGCGATCACGCCGATCAATTCGACGAGGACGGCCGCGACGACGCCGACGACGAGCATCCCGAGGACCGCAGGCCCTAGGTCGACGAACTCGTCGCGGATCAGGGACGCCGGTCGATAGCGCTGGTAGAAGGGCGCGAAGGTGAGCCGCGCGAAGCAGAAGTTGACCGCCCACATCGCGACGCCGACCGCGTAGAGCGAGGGGGCCATCGCGGGCCCCGTGGGGGAGCCGGCGAGGGCGAGCAGCAGGGCGCCCACCACGACGGCCAGCGCAAAGCTGCCGACGTTGGCGACGAAGCCCGGGCTGAGCCGCTGCTCCGAACCGAGCACGAAGCGGGTGATCAGGTCGGGCACGAGCCAGATCAAGAGGGCGGGGATCGGCCCGGCGACGGCCAGCGCGACGAGGGCGATGACGAGGTTGGCGCCGAAGAAGACGCGGTTGCCGGCCTTGAGGCGCGCCTCGGCGACGAACGCGATTGCCGAGCAGGCGGCGAGCGCGGCGAGCAGGACCGGCTGGCTCCAGTCGGACTGCGGGGCGAGGAACGCGAGCGCGGCGAAGCCGACGAGGGCGGGCCCGACGTTGAACGCGATGGCCTTCAGCTCGCGGCGCCGTGAGACGTCAGGGGGCCGCCAGCGCAGCAAAGCTCGCGTCGAAACGCGAGCAACAACCGTTGACTCGAGAGCCATCGAGTAAGAATCCTAAACCTATTGGCGGCAGAGTGCCACCTAGATATGTGTCTAACTAGCCGTTTCGATAACCCACCGTCGAGCTCCTTCGCGTCGGGGATTGCGGAGAACCTAGCAAATCCTGCCCCAACCTCACCAAACTTGCACCCGGGTCACACGGGCGCATTCGCCAGGCTCTCCCAAAGATAGATCGAGGCCAGGGAACGGTGCGGGCGCCAGCGCTCGCCGAGCTCGTCGACCTCGGCCGGGGCCGGCAGGTCGTCGAAGTCGTAGGCGCGCTGCGCGGCTCGGCGGATGCCGAGGTCGCCGGAGGGCAGCACATCGGGACGTCCGTAGAAGAAGATCAGGAACATCTGGGCGCTCCAGAGCCCGAAGCCGCGGATCGCCGTGAGCTCGGCGACCACTTCGTCGTCGGAGAGCCCCTCGAGCTCGTCGAGCTCGAGCTCCCCGGAGATCACATGCCCGGCGAGGTCGCGCACATACTCGACCTTACGCCAAGAGAGGCCCACTCCGCGTAGGTCCTCGGGCTCGATTTCCAGGAGCTCCTCGGGCGTCGGGGTCCTGCCGCCGAACAGCCCCAGCATGCGGTCGTAGATCGTCGCCGCGGCCTTGACCGAGAGCTGCTGCCCGATCACGCTGCGCAGCAGCATCCCGTAGGCGTCGACGGGTGGTCGACGCCGGCGCCGGGTATCGACGTCCAGCTCGCCGAGATCGTTGATCAACCCGGCGATCACGGGGTCCGATGCGGCCAGTTCGGCATGGGCGGTCACGTTCAGGGACGCTATGCGATCTCGGATCCCGACGGGGGCTCTCGCTATCCTGCCGGACCGCGCCCGTGCGACCTCGCTGGCGCGACTTGCGGGTCCGGGTGGTGTTTGGACGCCGACGGGCAGAGGACCTCCTCCTCCTTCGCTCATACCGAAGCAGGTTTTCCTTGAGAGCGCTTGCCGAAGCAATGAACCCGACGCAAATAGGGCGGCCCCGGCTCGCCGTCGCGGCCATGGGAACGCTCGTGCTGATCGCGACGATCGCCGCGGTCCTGCTGCTGCCGGGCAAGGGCCCGGAGCCGGCGGCGGCGCAGACGGTTGGCGGTCAGCCGAACATCATCGTCCTGCTCACCGACGACCAGGAGACGCGCTCGATGCGGGTGATGAAGGTCGTCGGCAAGGAGCTCAAGCGCAAGGGCGTCACGCTCAAGCGCTTCTACGACAACTTCCCGCTGTGCTGCCCCGCGCGGTCGACGCTGTTCACGGGCCAGTACGCCCACAACCACGGGGTGCTCTCGAACGCGCCGCCCGACGGCGGCTACGGCGTCTTCAACGAGCTCCACGGCGACAACTACCTGCCGTTGTGGCTGCAGGGTGCCGGCTACCGGACCTCCTACATCGGCAAGTTCGAGAACGGCTACGCCGAGCCCGACGAGTACGGGACGACGCCCACCGACGTCCCGCGGGGCTGGGACGACTGGCACGTGCTCGCCCCATCGCGCGCCCAGTACTTCAACTACACGCTCAATCAAAACGGCACCCTGCGCCAGTACTCGGACGAGGACGAGGACTACAGCACCGACGTCTTCACGAGCAAGGCGCGCAACTTCATCCGCTCCAGCTCGCGGATCCAGACCCCGTTCTATCTCGAGCTCGGCTACGCGGCTCCGCACGGTGGCGGCGGCGGCGATCCGGGCCGGTCGTGCAATCGCGCCGCCGTCCCGGCGCCGCGCGACCTCGGCACGCTCAAGAAGAAGGCGAAGGGCTCGCTGCCGCCTTCGTTCAACGAGGCGGAGATCACCGACAAGCCGTCGCCGATCGCCGACAATCCCCCGCTCACGCCCGGGCAGATCGAGGACACGCTGCGCAAGCGCCGCTGTGCCTGGGAGTCCCTGCTCGCGGTCGACGACAGCGTCGGCGCGATCATGAAGGAGCTCCAGCGCGACAAGGTCCGCCGCAACACCTACGTCTTCTATCTCTCCGACAACGGCTTCATGCGCGGCGAGCACCGGGTCCGCGACAACAAGCGCTTCCTCTACGAGGAGTCGGCGCGGGTCCCGTTCATCGCCCGCGGCCCGGGGATCCCGCACGGCGAGAGCTCCGACGACGTGGTCGTCAACGCCGACCTGACCTCGACCATCCTGCGGCCTCAGCGGCGCGCAGGCCGGGCTCACCCAGGACGGCGAGTCGCTGATGCCGTCGCTCACCAACCCGGACCTCGAGAACGGCCGGGCGATCCTCCTCGAGGCCTACGCCGGCGCGCCGATCCTCGGCGTGCGCACGTCGCGCTACCTGTACACGGAGTGGGACACGGGCAAGCCCCAGCCCGAGAAGGAGCTCTACGACACCTACCTCGACCCGTACGAGCTCAGCAACCTCGCCAATTCGGCGGCCTACCAGCCGGTCGTCGCCGAGCTCGGCCACGAGCTCGACGGCCTCCTCAACTGCGCGGGCGACAGCTGTCGCGCCGCGCCCACCGGCCAGCTCACCTTCACCACCGGCGGCGGCAAGAACGGCTGCTCGCTGCCGCCGATCGTCGCCCACGTGACGACGTCCGACGACGCGGGCGTCGTCGGCGTCTCCTTCCACGCCGGGAAGGTGTCCGTGGGCGAGGACACCGAGGCGCCCTTCGAGGCGACGATCCCGGAGCAGGCCCTGCGCGACGAGCTGCCCGACTCGGCCAAGGTGCTCGCGCAGGTGCTGTTCGAGGACGGTCGGCGACTCGCGTTCTCGGCTGATCTGCGCGCGTGCAGCAGGTGACCCGCCGCACGGCGGTCGCCGTGGCCACCGCGCTGGCGACGGGTGCGCTCGCGGTCGCGAGCGGCTGCGGGGGCGATGAGCCGAACCCCGCGATCACGCCGGACCCCGCGTTCGGCGCCCAGCCGAACATCGTCTTCATCTACACCGACGACCAGGACTACTCGTCGTTCAACCGCCGGGTCATGCCCCATACGTTCGCCGACATCGTCGACCACGGCAGCGACTTCAAGAACTACTACGACGCGACGCCGCTCTGCTGCCCGGCGCGCGCCGGCGTGCTGACCGGGCAGTACGGCCACAACAACGGCGTGCTGTCGAACAAGCCCGGCTACGGCGACCTGGCCGACAACGAGAACACGCTGCCGGTCTGGCTCCAGCGGGCGGGCTACCGCACGGCGATCGCGGGGAAATACCTCAACGGCTACGAGAACGCGGTCGACGACAAGGACGACGTCGCGCCCGGCTGGGACCTGTGGTCGGTCGAGATCGGCAACGGGCGCGGCTACTACGACTTCAAGCTCGCGGTGAACGGCCACCAGCGCAAGGAGATCTACAAGGGTCAGTACCTCACCAACGTCATCAACGGGCGCGCGGTGGAGGACGTCCACCAGCTCTCCGGCGACCGGCCGTTCTTCCTCTGGGTCACCCAGAGCGCGCCACACGTCGAGAACATCAACGCGAACAGCGGCGGCCCGTGCGGCGGCGAGGCGGTGCCCCCGTCGCGCGACCTCGGTCGCTTCGCCGGCACGCAGCTGCCGCGACTTCCGGGCGTGCTCGAGCAGGACGTCTCCGACAAGCCCGAGATCGTCAGCGGCCAGCCGCGCATCAGCCCGAAGCAGCGCCGTGTCATCCGCCACCGCTACGAGTGCCGCATCGAGACCCTCCCGGCGGTCGACCGCGGGGTGGCGCAGATCGTCGACGCGCTGCGCCAGACCGGCGAGCTCGACGACACGATCCTCGTCTTCTCGCTCCGACAACGGCACCTTCCAGGGCCAGCACCGGATCCCCGGGGGCAAGGGCCTCGCCTACGAGGAGGCCGCGCACCTGCCGCTCGCCGTCCGGGTGCCGCCGAAGTACGCGGGCGGGCGCACGCCGCCGGCGACGATCAACGAGATGACCGCGAACATCGACTACGCGCCGACGTTCATCGACTGGGCCGGCTCGCAGAGCTGCCCCGAGGTCGGCGACTGCCGGGTCATGGACGGGCGCTCGTGGCTGCCGCTGTTCGACCCAAAGGAGGGCTCGTTCCCAGCCGACCGCCCGCTGGCGACCGAGCTCCGCCTGAACAACGAGCTCGGTGCAGCCCGGGCGCGGGATCTCCTGTGCGTACGAGGGCATGCGCGACCGCCGCTACCTGTTCGTCCGGCACACGTCGCTTCCCGACCTCGCGACGGGGCAGTGCCAGCCGACCGACGTGCGCGAGCTCTACGACCACGTGAAGGATCCGTTCGAGCTCCAGAACCTGCTGCCGGCGCCGCCGGACTCGCCGACCGAGCAGCTCGAGTCGCGCCTGTCCACGCTCACCGACCAGCTCCACGTCTGCGCCGGGATCGAGGGCCGCGACCCCGAGCCCGCGAGCGGTCAGTACTGCCGCTAGCCGAGTGATCCCACGGCATCACGCACGCGGATGACGCGCGGATACCGTCGCTGGATCGCGCCCGTCGGGACTCGCACATGCCAACCGGCATGCGCTTCGCCCGCCGGCCACGCCCAGCTCGGTCCCGCGCGCCCCCGCGCACGCGAGCCCGTGGGATCAATCGGCTAGCCGATCACCCAGTCGTCGATCTCGTCGCGGTCGAATCGGTAGCGCTCGGCGTTCGACCGGTTGAAGCCCTCGACGACGAAGAACGGGATCGCGTTGCGCTCGACGAGTCCCATGACCTCGGCGCGGGTCGTCTCGAGCTCGGTCGCCACCTCGTCGACGGTCAGTAGCCGCGGGTCGTCGGGCCACTCGGCCAGCCGCGGGTTGACGGGGGCGCGCTCGCCGTAGGACTGGACGAAGGCGCGGGCGACGAGCGCGAACATGATGCAGGCCACGAGCACGCCGAGCAGGGTCACCCGAGCGAGGTTAGTGAGCGGCTAGCGCCCTCTCCACTCGGGCTTGCGCTTCTCGGCGAAGGCGCGGATGCCCTCGCGGAAGTCCTCCGAGGCAAAGCAGGAGCGGCGCAGCTCGATCAGCTCGCGCTCGACCTCGGGGTTGAGCTTCGCGGCGCGCGCGATCTCCTCGATCGCGCGCTTGTTCCCGGTCATCGACAGCGGCGCGTTGGCCGCGATCTCGGCGGCGAGCTCGACCGCGGCGTCGTCGAGCCCGTCCCCGGGGACCACCTCGTTGACGAGGCCGATCCGCTCCGCGCGTGCGGCGGTGAGGTTGCGGCCGGTGAGGAAGAGCTCGCGGGTGAAGGCGACGCCGACGACGTCCACGAAGCGCTCGAGGCCGGTGTGCGAGTAGATCAGGCCGAGCTTCGCCGGCGGCATGCCCGAGCTTGGCGGCCTCCGACGCAGATGCGCAGGTCGCAGCGCACGGCGAGCTCGAGCCCGCCCCCGAGGCAGTGGCCGTTGATCGCCGCCACCACCGGGTACGGGTGCGCGCTGACCGCCTCCATCGCCGCGTGGAACGGGTGGGCGACGAGTGCCTCGGCGTCGCGCTCGAACGTGGAGCTGGGAATCGCGCCGATGTCGTAGCCGGCGGAGAAGGCGCGGCCGGTGCCGGTGATGATCACGCAGCGGACCTCGATCCCCTCGGCGAGCTCTGGCAGCGTCGAGGCGATCGCGTCGAGCACCTCGTGGTCGAGCGGGTTGAGCTTGTCGGGGTTGTTGAGGCGGAGGCGGGCGACCGCCTCGGCGGGGCGGTCGAGAATCAGCTTGCCAGAGGCGAGCTCGGTCAAGCGCTACTCGAGGACGACGAGCACGTCGCCCTCCTGGACGCTCTGCCCCTCCTCACACCGAATCTCCGCGACCTTCCCATCGTCCTCGACCTCGACCGGCATCTCCATCTTCATCGACTCGAGGATGACGACGGTGTCGCCGTCGGAGACGGTGTCGCCAACGGCGACCTCGATCTTCCAGACCGTGCCCGTGATGTGCGCTTCGACCGCGATGCTCATGCGGGCGGGAGAATATCCGCGCACGATGACGAAGGTGCTGGCGATCGTCGCCGCCCGCAACGAGGCGGACCTGGTCGGGGCGACGCTTGACGCCCTGGCCGCAGCCTTCCCGGAGGTCGAGCTCTGGGTCGCCGACGACGCGTCCACCGACGGAACGGCCGAGGTCGCGCTCGCTCACGGGGCGCGCGTGGTGAGCCGCCGGCGCCCGCACGGCAAGGGCGCCAACATGACCGCGGCCGCCGAGGCGGCACTGACCGACGGCGTCGACGCAGGACGGCCGGTCTTGGTCTGCGACGGCGATCTCGGCGCCTCGGCCGGCCGGCTCGCCCCGCTCGTCGAGGCGATCGAATCGGGGCGGTGCGACCTCGCCGTCGCCGCCTTTCGGCGCCGGGTCGGCGGCGGCTTCGGGGTCGCGCTGCGCTTCGCGCGCTGGGCGATCCGCAGCCGCAGCGGCTACGAGGCCGAGGCGCCGATCTCCGGCCAGCGGGCGATGCGCGCGGAGGTTCTGCGGGCGGTGCTCCCGTTCGCGCGCGGCTATGGGATGGAGATCGGGATGAGCGTGGACGCGGTCCGGGCCGGCTATGAGATCGACGAGCTCGAGCTCGACCTCGAGCACCGCGCCACCGGCCGCACGCTCTCGGGCTTCGTGCACCGCGCCGTCCAGCTGCGGGACTTCGCGAGCGTGTGGTGGAGTAGGCGCCGCCCGTGATCCTCGCGATCGACCAGGGAACGACGGGGACGACCTGCCTGGTCTTCGACGGCGACGGCCGGATCCGAGGACGCTCCTACAGCGAGTTCCGCCAGCACTTCCCGCGCCCGGGCTGGGTCGAGCACGACCCGAACGAGATCTGGGACGTCACCAGGCGGGTCGCCTCGCACGCGCTCGCCGACGCCAAGGCCGACTCCGGGAGCCTCGACGCCATCGGGATCACCAACCAGCGCGAGACCGTCGTCGCCTGGGATCCGGACACCGGCGAGCCGGTCCACAACGCGCTCGTCTGGCAGGACCGGCGCACGGCGTCGCGCTGCGACGAGCTGCGCGAGGCCGGGCACGAGGACCTCGTCCGCGAGCGCACCGGGCTCGTCCTCGACCCTTATTTCTCCGGGACGAAGATCGAGTGGTTGCTGCGCAACGTGGACGCCGCCGCGGACGCCGTCTTCGGCACGATCGACTCGTGGCTGGTGTTCAAGCTCACCGGGCGCCACGCCACCGACTTCTCGAACGCGTCGCGGACGATGCTGTTCGACATCCGCGAACGGCGCTGGGACCCCGAGCTCTGCGACCTGCTCGGCGTCGACCCGGCGAGGCTGCCCGAGCCGCTGCCCTCGGCGGGCGTCTTCGGCACGACCACCGAGTTCGGCGGCGAGATCCCCGTCGCGGGGATCGCCGGCGACCAGCAGGCCGCCCTCTTCGGCCAGGCCTGCCACCGCCCGGGCATGGCGAAGAACACCTATGGCACCGGCAGCTTCGTGCTCCTCAACGCGGGCGAGGAGGTGCCCGACCCGGCCGAGGGCCTGCTGACCACGATCGCCTGGGGAATCGACGACCGGGTCACCTATGCCCTCGAGGCGGCGGTGTTCGTCACCGGCGCGGCGGTCCAGTGGCTTCGCGACGGGCTCGGGATCGTCACCGAGGCGGCCGAGACCGAGGGCATGGCGGCCTCGCTGGAGTCCAACGACGACGTCTACTTCGTACCCGCGCTGACCGGCCTCGGCTCTCCGCACTGGGACCCGTACGCGCGCGGGACCATCGTCGGCCTCACGCGCGGCACCTCGCGCGCGCACCTGGCCCGCGCCGCGCTCGAGGGGATCGCCTACGAAACGGTCGACGCCGTCCGCGCCCAGGAGCGGGTCGCCGACGAGCGGCTCTCCGAGCTGCGGGCCGACGGCGGGGCGGTTGCCAACCGCTGGCTGATGCAGTTCCAGGCCGACGTGCTCGGGGTGCCCGTGATCGTCCCCGCGATCGCCGAGACGACGGCCCTCGGCGCCGCCTACCTGGCCGGGATCGGCGCCGGGCGCTGGACGGTCGGCGAGGTCGGGGAGATGTGGACGGAGGCCGCGCGTTACGAGCCGGCGATGGATGCTCGCGAGCGCGAGCGTCTGCTCGGACGCTGGGCCGAGGCGATCGACCGGGCCCGCGGCTGGGCGAGCACCGAGGCCGGCGAGTAACCAAACCGCTCACCCGGGGGTAGGAGGCGTGCGCGGGGAGGTTCCCGCACTCAGACATGGCCGAACTCAAGGCGCAGCGCTACAAAGACGACCGCCCGGCGGAGCAGTTCATGCCGGTGCATGAGTGGTCGCGGACCCACAGGCCCGGTTGGATCTACGAGCTGGTGCGGGTGATCCTCACGCCGATCGCCGTCTTCCTCTACCGGACCCGAGGGATCTCGACGTCAAACGTCCCCGCGGACGGGCCGTTCATCCTCGCGCCGAACCACTTCTCGAACATGGACCACTTCTTCAGCGCGGTCTATTTGAAGCGGAAGGTGAGGTTCATGGCCAAGTCGCAGCTCTTCTTCCGCAACCCGGTGCTCGACTACATCTACCGGGTCGGCGGCGTCTTCCCCGTCCGCCGCGGCCACCACGACGAGGAGGCGTTCATCACCGCGCACTCGATCCTCGACGACGGCGGTTGCGTGCTCATCTACTGCGAGGGCGGGCGTTCGCGAACCGGCAAGCTCGGCGAGGCGAAGCCGGGCGTCGGGCGGCTCGCGCTCGAGTCCGGCGTACCGGTGGTGCCGGTCGCGATCCACGGCTCCCAGAGCGTCCGGGCGTGGAAGCGGCTCGTCTTCCCCAAGGTCACGGTCCAGTACGGCGAGCCGCTGAGCTTCGACCGGGTCGCCGATCCGGACCGCGACCAGCAGCTCGCTGCCGCGGAGCAGGTCTTCGACCGCGTGAAGGGGATGTACGCGGTGCTCGACGAGGGCGGCCGCCGAGGCGCCATCGCTGCGGTTCGCGAGGGCGCGGCGGCGGCGGGACCGCCACCGAGCGCCCAGCCTCACTCGTAACGGGGCTGGACCGTCTTCCAGTGCTCGGGGTCGTGCCCCGGGAGGATCACCGCCTGGGGGTAGGTGCGGGCGAAGTGCTGGAGCTCGCGCATCGAGCGCCGCCACCGGTGCCGGTCGAGGGGTCGCGGCGGCTCGGGGGCGTCGGCGAGCTGGCCGATCGTGTAGATCGCGTCGCCCGCGATCACCAGGTCGCGGTCGCCCAGGCGGCAGATCACGGACTGATGGCCGGCGCTGTGGCCCGGGGTCGAGGCGAGCCGGACGCTGCCGTCGCCGAAGAGGTCGAAGGTGCGGCCGAACGTCGCGTAGGAGCTGATCGCGTCGGACTCGTAGCTGAGCGTCCGGTAGTCGAAGGCGTAGTCGAAGTGCTGGTGGCGGTAACCGCGCAGGAACGGGCGCGAGTCGTCGGCGGCGGCGATCCACTCGTCCTCGGTGATCACGAACGCGGCGCCCGGGAAGTCCGACATGCCCGACGTGTGGTCGAAGTGCATGTGGGTCATGACCACGAGCCGCACGGACTTCGGGTCGACGCCCTTGGCGCGCAGCTGCGCCGGCAGGTCCTCGCCGGGCTCGGATCTTCGGGCGCGAGAAGCGGGCGATCGAGCGTCCGAGATTGGCGACCGGCTTCGTGGCCACGGACGGGTGCAGGCCCGTGTCGACGAGGAACGGCCCGGCCACCGGATGGCGGATCAGGTAGGCGGGGATCGGGAGCTTCAGATACGCGGAGCGGGGCGTGCCGACGCCGAGCATGCGCAGGGTCGGCGCCGCGGAGGCGCTCTCGATGAACGCTCGCGGGGATTCCATCGTGCCCGTGAGGATCGGTTCGACGACCACGGACGCGCCCTCGCGCCCGCCCGCGAGCGGCGCGCGGAGCGGCTTGGTTTCAGCCCTGACGCCCATCGCGGGGCCACTGTAGCCGTATAGCCTGCGGGCGCCATGGCGCCTGAGAGCTCACGAATCTTTGCGCCCGGACTGCTCGCAGGAAGGGTCTGCGTGGTCTCCGGGGCCGGCAGCGGGCTCGGCCGCGAGACGGCGCTCGAACTCGCCCGACTGGGTGCGACCGTGGTCGGCTGCGGCCGCCGGGCCGAGCCGCTGGAGGAGACCGTCGCGGCCGCCGAGCCGCTCGCGGGCGCGGCCGAGGCGGTGCCGATGGACATCCGCGACGACGAGGCCGTCGACGCGCTCTTCGACGGGGTGCTCGAGCGCCATGGCCGCCTGGACGTGCTCGTCAACAACGCCGGCGGTCAGTTCCTGAGCCCGGCCGAGGCGATCTCGCCGAAGGGCTTTCGGACCGTGATCGAGCTCAACGTGGTCGGCACCTGGCTCATGACCCATGCCGCGGCGACCAAGGCGTTCATCCCGCAGGGCGGCGGCAAGGTGCTGAGCGTCACCCTCTCGCCCCACAACGGGATGCCCGGGATGGTCCACTCGGGCGCGGGGCGGGCGGCGGTCGAGAACATGATGCGGACGCTCTCGGTCGAGTGGGCGCGGTTCGGGATCACGCTCTGCGCGGTCGCGGCCGGCCAGTTCGACACCGAGACCCTCCGGACGAAGTATCCGAAGGAGGTGGTCGAGGCGGTCCCGAGGACGATCCCGATCGGCCGCATGGGAACCGAGGAGGAGATGGCGTGGCTGATCGCCTTCCTCGCCTCGGAGGCCGGCGACTTCTTCTCCGGGACGACGATCACCATCGACGGCGCGCGGGACAACTGGTTCGGCGCGTGGCCGCCCGGCGTCTACGGGGACAGCGGCGAGCCGCCGATAGAGGAAAGGAGACCCCCCTCGTCGTAATCGAGCAGACCTGAACGCGCAGCCGAACAAGCGTCTCGTCCTCGCAGCGATGGTCTTCGCGGTTGCGATGACGTTCATCGACCAGACGATCGTCTCGATCGCGGTCCCCGACCTTCAGAAGGACCTCCACCTCTCCGCGACCGGCGTGCAGTGGGTGGTGAACGGCTACCTGCTCTCGCTCTCGGCGCTGTTCGCGCTCGGCGGCCGGCTCGCCGACATCGCCGGCCACAAGACCATGGTGCTGGTCGGGATCGGCGTGTTCACGACCGCCTCCGCGCTCTGCGGCGCGACCCCGACCGGGTCGCTCGCCGAGACGTGGATCGTCATCTTCCGCGTGATCCAGGGCGCCGGGGCCGCGATCATGTTCCCGGCGGCGCTGGCGATCGTCGTGGCGGCCTACCCGGTCAACGAGCGCGGCAAGGCGCTGGCGATCTTCTTCGGCGTCGCCGGTGGCCTCACCGCGATCGGCCCGATGGCGGGCGGCGTGCTCTCCGAGTGGACGTGGCGGGCGATCTTCTGGGTCAACATTCCCGTGGCGGTGATCGCCACCGTGCTCACGATCCGGTCCAAGCCGGACAACATCAAGCGCCCGGCGCCGCTCGACTACCGCGGCGCCGTCCTGATCGCGCTCGGCATGGGCCTCGCCGTGCTCGGGCTGCAGCAGTCGAGCACCTGGGGCTGGGGCGACCCGGCGACCTGGGGCACGATCGCGGCGGGCCTGATCTTCCTCGTCGTCTTCGTGAGGGTCGAGCTGGGCACGAAGTACCCGCTGATCCAGATGCGGATCTTCAAGATCCGCGCGTTCTTCGTCGACAACGCGGTGCTGTTTCTGATCTCGATCGCGTTCGTGCCGATGTTCCTGTTCGCGAGCGAGTACGCGCAGATCTCGCTCGGCTACGGATCCGGGGAGGCGGGCCTCTACCTGCTGACCTTCTTCGCGGGCTTCGCGACCGCGGCCCAGGTGGGGGGCCGGATCCTCGACCAGCGCGGGGCGCGCCCGGCGGTGGTCGCAGGCTGCGTGATCTCCGCCGTCGGCTACTTCCTCTGGGCCCGCCAGCTGCCCGACCTCAACTTCAACAACCAGTGGTACTGGGTGGTCGTCGCCGGAGCCGGCATGGGGCTGGTCCTCGGCCCGGCCAGCACCGATGCCGTCAACCGGGCGCCGAAGACCAGCTACGGCGAGGTCACCGGGATCACGCAGACGGTGCGCAACTTCGCGGCCAGCTTCGGGCTCGCGCTGCTCGGGACGATCCTGATCGAGCAGAACAAGTCGCATCTCGAGTCCTCGCTGTCGACGTTCGGCATCCCCGCCGCCAAGGCGGACTCGATCGCCGACGCCCTCAGCGGCTCCGGCGGCGGCTCGCCCTCCGGCAGCTTCTCCGAGCACGCCGGAGCCGCGGCGCAGAAGATCTTCGGTCAGGTGCAGCACGACTTCGCGCTGTCGTGCCGAACCGTCTTCTACGGGATGGCGGTGGCGATGGCGATCGCGTTCGTGGTCGCGCTGGTCTCGATGCCCTCGGGGCGCGTGACCCAGGTGTTCGACACATCGGAAGATGCCGCGGCCTGATTAGCTCCCGGGGTGACCACCCGGCGATCGAGAGGGGACCGCACATGACCGAGAGCGCGACCGAGCGCGGCGAGCCGACCGGCTCCGAGCCGCTGGACGAGGTGCTCGTCGGCGACCGCCGGCGCTGGCTCGAGGGGCCGCCCTACGAGCTGTTCAAGCGCATGCGCGGCGAGTGTCCGGTGCACTGGTCCGAGACGATCCCCGAGTACCCGGACGAGGCCGGCTTCTGGTCGGTGACCCTCGCCGACGACGTCCACGCCGTCAGCCGCGACTGGCAGACCTACTCGTCCGAGCGGGGCGGCATCACCGCGCTCACGGACGCGATCATGCCGCTGGAGCTGATCCAGGCGATGTTCATCGGCATGGACCCGCCCAAGCACGACCGGCTCAAGGCGCTCTTCCAGCGCGGCTTCACGCCGAAGCGCATCGCCGAGCACGAGGACGCGATCCGCGAGATCACGGTCGGCGTCCTCGACCGGCTCGACGGCCGCGACGAGTGCGACCTGGTCACCGAGGTCGCCCAGCCGGTGGTCGCGCGGGTCATCGGCAGCTTCATGGGCATCACGCCCGAGGACGACGTCGTCTGGGCGCGGCTGATGAACAACACGCTCGGCGCGGGCGAGCGCCAGGGGCCCGAGGACACTGCGCTGATCATGCAGGAGGACGTCCCGGAGATCTTCGAGCGTTGCCGCGAGCTGATCGCCGATCGCCGCGCGACGCCGACGGACGACCTGACCAGCGTCCTGGTCCACGCCGAGGTCGACGGCGAGCGCCTGGAGGAGCACGAGATCGTCATGGGGTTCTTCCTCCTGATGGCGGCCGGCAACGACAGCACCAAGGCCACCTACTGCTCCGGGATGCGGGCGCTGATGGAGCACCCCGACGAGCGCGCGAAGGTGGTCGCCGACCCGTCGCTGATCCCGAGCATGGTCGAGGAGTCGCTGCGGATGTTCCCGGCATTCGCCCACTTCCGCCGCACCGCCAACGAGGACATCGAGCTGAACGGCACGACGATTCGGGAGGGCGAGAAGGTGGTCATGTGGTACGTGTCGTCAAACCGCGACGAGTCGCGTTACGACGACCCCGACCGCTTCGACGTCGAGCGCAACCCCGAGCACCAGGCGTTCGGCGCCGGGGGGCGCCACTTCTGCCTCGGCGCCGCGCTGGCCCGGCTCGAGCTGCAGATCCTGTTCGAGGAGACCCTGAAGCGCTACCCCGAGATCGAGCTCGCCGGCCACCCGCGGTACGCGGGGAACCCGTTCGTGAACCAGCTCACCACGCTGCCGGTGCGCCTGGGCCCGCGCGCGTAGCGCCGCACGCCCGCCACATTCAGCGCACCACCCGCGCGTGCCGGGGCGCCACATTGGCGGGCGTGTCCGCCGAGAGTTACATCCGACCCGCATACCGGGCTGAATGCACCACTCGGCCGTCCGAACGGCTGATCGCCGAGCTTGCCGCGAAGCAACACGGCGTCGTCGCCCGCTATCAGCTCCTCGGGGCAGGCTTCAGCACGAGCGCCGTCGGACGGCGAATCGAGGCGGCTCGCCTCCATCCGATTCACGCGGGCGTCTATGCCGTCGGCCACAGGGTCCTCGGACCGGCCGGCCGGCGAATGGCCGCGACGCTCGCGGGCGGCGTCGGCGCCGCGCTGGGCGTCCGGTCTGCGGGAGCCCACTGGCAACTCCGCTCGTACTCCGGCCCCTACGACGTGATCGTCCCTCACGCCCGTCGGAACCGGTGGCAGCTGTGCTTCCACCGGATCGCGGTGTTCCCGGACGAGATCACCGTCGACGACGGCATCCCGGTGACGACGGTCGCCCGGACCCTGCTCGACCTCGCGGCCGTCCTGGACGTCCACCGTCTCGACCAGGTCGTGGGACGAGCCGAGCAGCGCCTGCTCGCCGATTCGCCCTCATTGCCCGAGCTGATCGAGCGCCATCCGCATTTCCGGGGGGCCGCGAACCTCCGCGCGATCCTCGCCGACCGGCGCCTCGGCATCGACGTCGCCGAGAGCGAGCTCGAGGTGGAGTTCGCCGCGTTCCTAGCCGAACGCGGTCTGCCGATCCCGGAGCTCAACGTCTGGGTGGCTGTTAGCGACCGGTGGTATCGGCTTGACTGCCTCTGGCGGGAGGCTGGCCTCGCGGTCGAGCTCGATAGCCGTACGCACCACGCGGATTGGGAGGCTGCGGAGCAAGACCGCGCTCGGGACGCCGCCCTGCTCGCGATCGGAATCCGGACTGTGCGCGTCACCGCTCGACGCCTCCGCTCGGGGCGGGGCGAGCTCGAGCGGGAGTTACGCGCGCTTACCGCGTCATGGTGCGCGCGATCACCAGCCGCTGGATCTCGTTCGTGCCCTCGTAGATCTGGGTGATCTTGGCGTCGCGCATCATGCGCTCGACCGGGTACTCGTTGACGTAGCCGTAGCCGCCCAGCACCTGGACCGCCTCGGTGGTGACGGCCATCGCGGTGTCGGACGCGATCAGCTTCGCCATCGCCGAGTGCTTGCCCATGTCGCGGTCGCCGGCGTCGACCTTCGACGCGGCGCGGTAGAGCAGCTCGCGGGCGGCCGCGGTCTTCGACTCCATGTCGGCGAGCTTGAACTGGATCCCCTGGAAGCTCGCGATCGGCTTGCCGAACTGCTGGCGCTCCTTGGCGTAGGCCGCGGCGTAGTCGGTCGCGCCCTGGGCGATGCCGACCGCCTGCGCGGCGACGCCGAGGCGGGAGCGGTCGAGGGTCGCCATCGCGACCTTGAAGCCGCCGTTCTCCTCGCCGATCAGGTTCTCGGCAGGGACGCGGACGCCGTCGAAGATCGGCTGGCCGGTGGGCGAGCCCTTGATTCCCATCTTCTTCTCGAGCTTGCCGACGCTGAAGCCCGGCCGGTCGGCCTCGACCACGAACGCGGAGATCCCGGCCGAATGGCCCGCCGCCGCGTCGGTGACCGCGAAGCAGATGTAGAAGTCCGCGATGCCGAGGTTGGTGATCCAGTTCTTGGTCCCGTCGATGACCCACTCGTCGCCGTCGCGGACCGCCTTCGTCCGCATCCCGCCGGGGTCGGAGCCGGCGTCCGGCTCGGAGAGGGCGAACGCCGGCGACCACTCGCCGCTCGCGCACCTCGGCAGGAAGCGCTCCTTCTGCTCGTCGGTGCCGAACAGGTTCAGCGGCAGCGTCCCGAGCTCCTGGATCATCAGGATCAGCGCGCACGACGCGCACGCCTTCGCGATCTCCTCGACCGCGATGTTGAGCATCAGCGTCCCGGTGCCGGTGCCGCCGTACTGCTCGGCGAACGGCAGGCCCATCAGGTCGTGCGAGGCGAACAGCTCGCGGATGTCCTGCGGGTATTCGGCCTTCTCGTCGATCTCCTGCGCCCGGGGCGCGACCCGTTCCACGGCGATCTTGCGGATCGTCTCGCGGAAGTCCTCGAAGTCCTGGGGGATGGAATAGGCGGGCTGGATTGGGCTCTCGACGCTCATGCGGGGGCAGGCTAGATGATTGCTCCGAGTGCCAGTCCGCCGTGAGGACAAGCCCGCGTTCGAGACCCTGGACGGCTCCGAGGTGCGCGAGCTGATCCAGGTCGGCGACGGCGCCCGCAACCAGTCGCTGGCCGAGGCGGTCGTGCCGCCCGGGGGCGAGACGACCGCTCACCTCCACCGTCGCAGCGAGGAGATCTACGTGTTCACGGCCGGGGCGGGAACGATGCGGCTCGGCGACGAGTCGTTCGAGGTCCGCGCCGGCGACTCGGTGCTGATCGCGCCCGGCACGCCGCACAAGCTCTGGAACCCGGGCGCCGAGCCGCTCGCGCTGCTGTGCTGCTGCGCGCCGCCCTACACGGACGCCGACACCGAGTTGCTCGAGTGACGCCGCTCAGCCGCCCGCCGCGCGGCTCGAGCGCCAGGTCACGCAGATGTAGGGGACCTCGAAGATTTCCGCCGGGGCCAGGGTGGCGATCCGGTTGAGGATCTCGGCCCGGCGGTCTTCCTCGGCGAGGATCAGGGTGCTCCGCGACGCGACGTTGGCGACGAGCCCGCGCGCGTCGGTCGCCTGCAGGTGGCGGAACCGGGCTTCGGTTGGATCGGCGAGCCCGGGCACGCCGGCGAACGGCGACTCGCCCTCGGTGCTGAGGCTCACCCGGTCCTCGGCGTCGAACGCGTCGGTCACGGCCGCGACCCAGGGCACGTCGTCGTCGAGCAGGTTCCAGAGCAGCCCGAGCGCGCCCTCCGGGCGCAGGACGCGGACGATCTCGGGCAGCGCCCGCTGGTGGTCGAACCAGTGAAAGGCCTGCCCGACCACCACCGCGTCGACGCTCGCGTCGTCGAGGGGGATCGCCTCCGCCGACCCGGCGAGCGCCTCGGCCCCGGCCGGGATCCGGGCCCGCATCTCGTCCAGCGGCTCGACCGCGACCACCTCGTGCCCGAGCTCGAGCAGCTCGGCGGTGAGCTTGCCTGTGCCGGCGCCTAGGTCGAGCACCCGCAGGGGCCGGTCGCCGATGCAGAACTCGATCGCCGCGCGCGGATAGGAGGGCCGGCCGCGCTCGTAGGCCTCGGCCTCCGAGCCGAACGCGCTCGCTCGCCGGGCGGCCGGGTCACCACTCATCTAAGAACTAACAACTAACAACTAACACCTACGTATACATCCCACCGAACTGGCCACCGGTGACATTGAGCGTCTGGCCATGCACGTAGTCGGCGAGCGAAGAGCAGAGGAACAGCACGGGCCCCGCCGCCTCCTCCGGCTGCGCCGGACGGCCCAGCGGGATCACCATCGTCGCCATCGCCCGCATCTGCTCCGGGATGCCGAGGTCGACCATCTCGCCGCTCGACGTCTCGAGCTGCTCGCCCTTCTCCTTCGCCTGGGTCAGGCGCGTCTCGACGAAGCCGAACGCGACCGCGTTGCAGTTGATCTTGAACTGGCCCCACTCCTTCGCAAGCGTCTTCGTGAAGCCGACGACCCCGGCCTTCGCCGCCGAGTAGTTGACCTGGCCGGCGTTGCCCATCGTGCCCGAGATCGAGGAGACGTTGACGATCTTGCGGAAGCGCTCCGTGCCCCCGGCCTGCTCGGCCTTCGCCGCCTCGCGCCAGTGGGGGGCGATCGCGCGGACCATCCGGAACGGCACGATCGTGTGGATGTCGAGCATCGCCTGGAACTGCTCGTCGGTCATCCGGTGCACGACGCCGTCCCAGGTGTAGCCGGCGTTGTTGACCATGATGTCGATCTCGCCGAAGGCGTCGACCGCGGTCTTGACGAGGTCGTCCGGGACCCCGGGCTCGGTCAGGTCGCCGGCGAAGACGGCGGTCTCGCCGTCGATCTCGCCCGCCGCCTGCTCGGCGACGTCGCCGTCGATGTCGTTGATCAGGACCTTGGCCCCCTCGCGCACGAACAGCTCCGCGGTCGCCCGCCCGATGCCGCGCGCCGAGCCGGTGACGATCGCCGCCTTGCCGTCAAGCAATCCCATGTTCTCGTTTCACTCCCGTGTCGATTACGTCAGTCGATGTAACGGTCGCGCACTCTATTGGCGCGCGGGCGGCGGGCGGTTCAGAGGCCCAACTGGCGGCCGAGGATCTCCTTCATGACCTCGTCGGTGCCGCCGCCGATCGGGCCGAGCCGCGCGTCGCGCAGCGCCCGCTCGACGCCGTACTCGCGCATGTAGCCGTAGCCGCCGAGGATCTGCACGACCTCGTCGGCCACCTCGACGCACGCGCGCTGGGTGAACAGCTTGGCCTTGGTGACGTCGGCGATCACCTCATCGCCGGCCGCGTACCGGCGCAGGGCGTGGTACGTGAGCGCGCGGCCGACCTCGGCCTTCACCCCGATCTCGGCGATCTTGTGGCGGATCGCCTGGAACTTCCCGATCGGGCGCCCGAACGCCTCGCGCTCGCCCGCGTACTCGAGCGCCGTCGCGAGCAGCCGGTGCATCGCCCCGACGGCGCCGAGCGCCATCAGCAGCCGCTCCCAGGCGAAGTTCTCCATGATCAGATAGAAGCCGCGGTTCTCCTCGCCGAGCAGGTTTTCGTCCGGGACCTCGACGTCGGTGAACGAGAGCTCGCCCGTGTCCGAGGAGTGCCAGCCCATCTTCTCGAGCTTGCGGGTGACCTCGTAGCCGGGCATGTCGCGCTCCAGGATCAGGAACGAGATCCCCTGGTGGCCGCCCTCGGGAGTCGTCTTCACGGCGCAGACGAGGAAGTCGGCGCGGACGCCGTTCGTGATGAACGTCTTCGACCCGTTGACCACGTAGCCGCCCGCGACCCTGCGGGCCTCCGTGCGGATGGAGGCGACGTCGGAGCCCGCGCCGGGCTCGGTGATCCCGAGGGCCGCGATCTTGCGCGCCGGCGATCGCCGGGCGCAGGAAGCGCTCGTGCTGATCCGGGGTGCCGAACCTGTACACCGGCGGAGTGGCGATTCCGGTGTGGGCGCCGAGCCCGGCGCCGACCCCGCCCGAGGCGCCGGCGGCGGCGAGCTCCTCGGCCCAGACGGCGTCGTGGACGCAGTCGCCGCCCTGGCCCCCGAGCTCCTCCGGGTACTTGAGCCCGAGGAAGCCGAGCTCCGCGGCGCGTGTGTAGAGCTCGCGCGGGAACTCGCGCGCGCGCCTCCCACTCGTCCACATGCGGGGCGATCTCGTCGCGCACCCAGCGCCCGATCGTCTCGCGAAGCTGGGCGTGTTCGTCGGTGAACGGCGGCAGCGTCGCCCGTTTGCCGGCGTCCTTGATCACCGCCATCGAGCGGCTCAGCCTACCCGGCGGGCGCTCTGGCGGAACAACGGGCCGCCGAGCCTGTTGAATACCTCTGATGGCCCCCGCCGACCAGCAGACGGCACCCCCGCCCACGCCGCCATCCGGGACGACCTGCGCGAACTGCGGTGGTGCGATGGCGCCGGACCAGCGCTATTGCCTGGCCTGCGGCGCCCGCCGCGGCGCGCCGCGTGTGCCCGTGTCGGGCCCGGCCGCCGAACCAGCTGCGCCGCCGGCCCCACAGCAGGGCGGGCGTCCGGCCGACGTCTCGCCGCTCGCGGCGGTGATCGGCATCGCCCTCCTGGGCGGGATGTTGCTGATCGGCGTGCTGATCGGGCGCGGCAACTCCGATGACAACCAGCAACCGATCGTGCAGGTCGGGCACCGGCAGCACCGCCGCGACGTCGACGTCGAGACTTGGGCGGCGGGCAGGGCGGCTCGGGGTCCGACATCACCAGCGAGTGGCCGGCGGGCACGAACGGCTACACAGTGCAGGTCAGCTCGGTGCCCAAGGCGGGCGCCACGCCCGCTTCGGTCGAAGCCGCCAAGCAGTCAGCCCTCACGAGCGGCGCGTCGGCACGCGTCCGTGCTCGACTCGGACCTCTACCCGAGCCTTCCGCCCGGCAACTACATCGTCTACTCCGGCGTCTACGACCGACGCAAGGAGGCCGACGCCGGCCTCCAGCAGCTCGGCGACGGTTTCCCGGACGCGAGTGTGATCCACGTCTCGACGAAGGCGAGCGGCGGCGGGAGCAGCATCCCGCAGGCCGGCGACACCACGACCACCCCGGACCTCGGTGGCGTCAACGGCGAGACGACGATCCCGTCCGACCCCGCGCTGGTACCCGGCGCGGACACCGGTGGAGTGACGGAGTCGGAGAAATGAGCCCCGGCGTGATCGAGCGGCTCAAGCCGTACTTCAAGACCCGGCCGCGGACGCCGAAGGCGCAGGGTGCGCCCGGGGCCGCGCCGACCCCGGCGACCGCGGCGCCAGCAGGCCAAGTCCGCAGCCGGCAGCCGGCCAGGCCGCGCCGAGCCCGGCGACCGCGGCGCCGCAGCCCCCGCAGACCGCCCAGCAGGCCGCCCCCGCCGCAGCCACGCCGCCCGCCGCTGCGCCGCAGGCCTCCCCGGCCGCGGCCAAGCCGCGCAGGCAGCGGCGCGGGCTGCGCCGCCGCAAGCGCGCCGCCAAGCCCCTGCCGCAGCCGCCCGCCGGGCGTGCCGGCGCAGCCCGCGGGCGCGCCGTCCGCGCCCGCGCCGCCCGGTGCCCCCGCGGCCCACATGGCGCTGCTGGCGAATCGGCGGGAGCAGCTCGCGCGCGAGTTCGCCGAGCTCCAGTCCGACCTCGGCGGGCTCGTCTACGAGATGGCCATGCGCGACGAGTTCCGCACCGAGCTCGTCGCCCGCCAAGCTGCGAAGCTACAGGCCGTGGACCTCGAGCTGAGCGCGGTGGAGCGGGCGCTCGGGATCGCCTCGAGCGACCCCGGCGCGAAGTGCCCGGCCTGCGGCAGCCCTGCTGCGATTGACGCGGCGTTCTGCGGGCACTGCGGCTCGCCGCTGCGCAGCCTGCACCAGCCGCAGGCGGTCCAGGCTCAGCCGGTCGCCGCCCAGCCGCCGCAGCCAGCCGCCCGAGCCCGAGCAGGCTCCGGCGCGCCCGGCGCCGGCCCCGGCCGCGTCGCCACAGCCGGCTGGACCGCGACCCGTCCCGCCCGATAGCTCCGCCCGCGAGGCCGCCGACGCGCCCACCCGCGTCACCCCGGCTCCCAGTCCGCCCGCGGAGGCCCAGCGCCCGGCCGGTGGAGGCTCGCGATGAGGGTTCCCGGCCGGCTCGTGCGCGGGCGCGTGCGCCCGGACCGGTGGACCGCGCTGCGGTTCGCCTCGATGCGCTGGGCCGCGTTGCCGGTGATCGACCGCCGCTGGACGGCGCCGCTGTCCGCGATCGCGCTCGGCTTCGGGCTCTTCGTCGGCGTCGCGATCGGCCCCGGTACCCAGGGGAGCTTCGGGAGCAACGACGCCGGTGATGGTGCAGGTCCCGGACCCCAACGCGCAGGCCGCCGCGCCGGCGCGGCCCCGTCCCCTCCGGCGGCAGCGGCCTCGACCTGCCCGGCTCGAGCAGCCATGGCCACGACTCCGCGCCGCCGCCGTTCAAGCCGCCGACTCGTCGTCGAGCCCGCAGATCGACCCGTCGTCCGTGCCGTCGTTCCCGAGCACCCGATCCCACCGACGACGGTGCCGCCGAGCTTCCCGACGACGCCGCCGCCGACCACCACGATCCCACCAGTCGACACCACCACGACACCACCGACGAAACGCAGCCCACCGAGCCGACGACGACGACCTTCACCGGCCCCGTCGTGCACCTGAACCCGAAGGCGGGCAGCTACACGATCGCCGCGGACGGCGAGCTGATCGCGATCCACTCCGGCAACCTGCCGGACATCGGCCAGACGCTCGAGGTCGACACGCACGACGCTGGCCAACGGCACCTACAGCGAGGACGGCAACCGCCATCGGACCGGCAAGCGCGGTCGCGTCTCGATCGGCGGCGTCGTCAGCTTCCGCGATCCGCGCAGCGGCATCTACACGCTCTCCGCGCCCGGGGCCTCGGTGCTCGTGCGCGGCGGCGCCCAGCGCACGCCACCCTCGCTCGGCAAGCGCGCCGACGTCGAGGTGCGGTTCGCCGACAATCCGGACGAGCTCGCGATCTCGCCGGCGGGCCACGAGGGCTGCGGGAAGCCGCCCGCCCTGCCCAAGCCGCCGCCGGATCGCGCTCGAGCAGGCCGGCACGGTCCATCGACCGGCGACGACCCGAGCGCCGACGAGGCCACGGCTGGCACCACCGACATCGAGGCGATCGTCGAGGGCGTCTGCCGCAGCGGCTCGCGCAAGCTCGTGGTCTCAGCCGACGACCTGCGCGAGTCGGGCCAGGACATCCCGGTGGCGGTCCCGTCGAAGTTCCAGCTCGCCAACGTCGAGACCGGCGACGTGGTCAAGCTCAGCGCCACGATCGGGGAGTCCGGGCAACTACACCCTCGCCGGGATCGCCAGCGACGAGCGCCGCCAGGGCGCCGACGATCAGGACCTGATCCAGCCGTAGCTCGCGGCGCGGCGCCTAGGCGTCTGGTCGTCGAGCGTCGTGTAGCCCCGCCCGGCGAAGTCGAAGCCGACCAGGTCGCCGGTCGGATTGGCGCGGTCGCCGTGATGGTAGGCGCGTACCTCGGCGATGCGGCCGTCCTCGAGCCGGAACCACTCGGTCCCTCGGTTGAGCCGTCGCTCGCCCGACTTCGGATCGCGCCAGGTCATCGTCCACTCGATCACCGCCTCGTCGCCGTCGGCGAGCCCGTGCTCGTACCACCACTGGCCGTCCATGTTGTCGATCGCCCAGCGGGCGTTCTCGGCGATCCCGCGCCCGTGGTGGGGCCCGAGCCGCGTGTAGTAGTGGGTCGCGTCGTCGGTGAAGTGCGAGTGGATCAGCTCGACGTCGCCGGTGTTGAGCGCCTCGTAGTAGCTGCGGATGTGGGCGAGGTTGTCGATTTCGGGGCTCTCCGTTCGTCGTTAGGGTGAGAGCGGCCGCAGACGGCGGCCGCGCGAGGCCAAGGAGGCGTAGATGAAGTACATGCTGACGTTGATCGGTGAGGAGGGCGGCTGGGAGGACGCGACCCCCGAGCAGATGCGGGCCGAGATGGGCCGCTGGGACGCCTACACGCGAGTCGCTCCGCGACGCGGGCGCGTTCGTCGCCGGCGAGGGGCTCCAGGAGAGCGCCACCGCGACCACGGTCCGGATCCGAGCGACGGCGAGCGAGTCGTCACCGACGGGCCGTTCGCCGAGACCAAGGAGCAGGTCGGCGGCTTCTATCTGATCGAGTGCGAGGACCTCGACCAGGCGCTCGAGTGGGCGAAGAAGATCCCGGCTGCCAGCGGCGGCGCGATCGAGGTCCGGCCGGTGATGGACTACGAGGCCTTCGGGGCCGAGGAGCCCGCGGCCGCGGAGGCGGGCTCGTAGCGCGATCAGGTCGTCGTCGACCGCCTGTTCCGGCAGGAGTCGGGACGGGCGGTCGCGACCCTGATCCGCGTCCTCGGCGACTTCGACGCCGCCGAGGAGGCGGTCCAGGAGGCGTTCGTGGTCGCGCTCGAGCGCTGGCCGCGCGACGGCGTCCCGGCGAACCCCGGCGCCTGGATCACCCGCGTCGCGCGCAACAAGGCGATCGACCGGCTGCGCCGCGAGCGCACGCTGGAGGCCAAGCGCCCCGAGCTCGAGGCGCTCGAGCGGCTGCGCCGCCGCAGACGAGCGACCGGGCGCGACGAGAGCCGAGGAGCTTCCGCGACGACCGCCTGCGGCTGATCTTCACCTGCTGCCACCCGGCGCTCGCGCCGGAGGCGCGGGTGGCGCTGACGCTGCGCACCCTCGGCGGCCTCACGACCGCCGAGATCGCCCGCGCCTTCCTGGTCGCCGAGCCGGCGATGGCGCAGCGGCTGGTGCGGGCCAAGCGCAAGATCCGCGACGCCGCGGATCCCGTACGAGGTGCCCGGGCCCGGAGCAGCTGCCGGAGCGCCTCGGCTCGGTGCTGGCGACGCTCTACCTGATCTTCAACGAGGGCTACATGGCCTCGGGCGCCGACGAGCTGGTCCGGGCCGAGCTCTGCGCCGAGGCGATCCGCCTCGGCGCGGGTGCTGGCCGAGCGTGATGCCGCGCGAGCCCGAGGCGACGGCGCTGCTGGCGCTGATGCTGCTGCACGACTCGCGCCGCGCGGCGCGCACCGGCGCCGACGGCGAGCTGGTGCTGCTCGACCGACAGGACCGCTCGCCGCTGGGACCGCGAGCGAGATCGCCGAGGGGCTCGACGCTCGTCGGCGAGGCCCGCGGCCGCCGGGCCGCGTCCGTACACGATCCAGGCGGCGATCGCCGCGGAGCACGCGCGGCGCCGAGCGCGCCGCGGAGACGGACTGGGCGCGGATCGCCCGCCTCTACTCCTGGCTCGCCGCGATCGACCCCTCGCCGGTGGTCGAGCTCAACCGCGCCGTCGCCGTCGCGATGGCCGACGGCCCGAGGCCGGGCTGGAGCTGATCGACGCGATCGACGGCCTCGACGACTACGGGCCCTACCACGTCGCCCGTGCCGACCTCCTGCGGCGGCTCGGGCCGCCGCCGAGGCGGCGCCCGGCCTACGATCGCGCGATCGAGCTCGCGCGCGAACCCGGTGGAGCGGGCCTTCCTCGAGCGGCGCCTCGCCGCGGTGCGGCCCGGCTAACCTGGCGGCGGATGCGAACGACGCTCGAGGCACGCGCGGAGATCCTCGCCAGGCTCTCGGTGGCGATCGAGAGGGCCTCCCTGGCGACGGCCTGTCACGGCGAGGCGTTCGAGCTGCTCGACGACGCCGGCGCCGAGCGGCCGAGGACCGGGCTCTTCCGGCCGGTGCAGCGCGCCTACGCGGGCGAAGCGGGCTCAGATCGTTCGCGGAGCGCGTCGGCCTTGCGCCCCGGCGACCGTGGAGCCCGTCGGCGGGCCCGCCCTCGTAGGGCGCGAAGCTGCTGGTCGAGCCGCCGCGGGCGCTGCGGCTGAGGCCGACCTGGTGGTCGCCGACCTCCAGGACTCGATGCTCCCGATCGAGGCCGGCGACGCTGGACGCGCGCGGCGCTGCCCGAGGTCCGCGAGCTGCTCGGCGCGGTGCCGCCGGCGGTCGCGCGGGAGTTCCAGCGGACCTTCGGAAGGTAGCGGCCGTGGGCGGCGACGCTCGAGACGATCCCGTTCGCGCGGCCGCGAGCTGGGCGGATCGGGCTCGGCACGAACCGGCTCACCGACACGCCGCCAACCGCGCCTTCCTGCAGGGCGGCGGTCGAGGCCGGGGCTGCAGATGATCGACACCGCTCATCTCTACAGCCGCGGCGAGAGCGAGCGCACGATCGGCGCGGCGCTCGCCCCGTTCGGCGACGAGCTCGTGGTCGCGACGAAGGGCGGCTACCACGGCGGCGGGAGCGAGGGCTGCGGGCGGAGCTCGAGCGAGAGCTTCGAGCGCCTGCGCACCGAGGTGATCGACCTCTACTACCTGCACCGGGTCGACCCGGATGTCGCCGCTCGAGGCGCTCTGCGGCGTCGCGGAGTACCACGACGCGCGGCCGGATCGCGCCACGTCGGGCTGTCCGAGGTGCGCGTCGAGGAGATCGAGCTGGCGCGCAGCGTCGTCCCGATCGCCGCGGTCCAGAACGAGTACAGCCTCGCCGAGCGCAAGCACGACGAGGTCGTCGACTTCTGCGCCGAGCGAGGGCATCCTCTTCGTGCCGTTCTTCCCGCTGCGCGGCGGCGGCCGGAGCGGTCGATGAGATCGCCGAGCGCCCGGCGCGACCCCGCACAGGTCAAGCTCGCCTGGCTGCTGCGCCGGTCCGCGGCGATGCTGCCGATCCCGGGGACGCCTCGATCGAGCACTGCGCAGAACCTCGCCGCGCTCGACCTCGAGCTCTCGGACGAGGACTACGCGGCGCTGCTAGTAGGAGCGCGGCAGCCCGAGCGAGTGCTCGGCCACGTAGTTGAGGATCATCTCGCGCGAGACCGGCGCCGTGCGCGCGAGGCGCGCGCCCCAGTACAGGTCGGTGAGCCCGTACTCGAGCGCGAAGCCGTTGCCGCCGTGGGTCTGGATCGCCTGGTCGACGCAGTGGATCGCCGCCTCGGCGGCCGCGTACTTGGCCATGTTCGCGGCTCGCCCGGCCGGCGCGCCGGCGTCGTAGAGCGCCGCGGCCTTCTGGGTCATCAGCCGCGCGAGCTCGAGCTCGATCTTGGCCTGCGGCGAGCGGGTGCGAGATGCCCTGGTGGGCGCCGATCGGCTGGCTCCCAGACGACCCGCTCGCTCGCGTACGCGGCGGCCATGCTCGAGCGCCCGGCGCCCGACGCCGTTCGAGATCGGCGCGCCCATGATCCGCTCCGGGTTGAGGCCGTCGAAGGCGGCCTCAGGCCCGCCGGCTCGGACCGCCGATCAGGCGGTCGGCCGGCGACCTCGACGTCGTCGAAGAACAGCGTCCACTGCTTGTCGGCGCCGCGCACCGCATCGGGATGAACTGCGTCTCGAGCCCGGGCGAGTCGACGTCGACGATCATCAGCAGCGGGAGGCCGAGCGTTGCCGTCGGCCGTCGCGCTTGCGCGCGATCACCAGGATCGCGTCGGCGTCCTCGACCCCGGAGATGTAGGTCTTCGTGCCGCTGCAGGCAGGTAGCGTCGCCGTCGCGCGTCGACGCGGTCGAGAGGTTGTGCGAGTTCGTGCCGGCGTCGGGCTCGGTGATCGCGAACGCGACCTTGGTCGTCCCGGCGGCGATCCCGCGCAGCCAGCGCTCCTTCTGGGCCTCGGTGCCGTGGCGGGCGAGGATCGAGCCGACGATCGCCGGCGAGACGACGATCAGCAGCAGCGAGCAGCCGGCCGCCGCGATCTCCTCGCCGACCGCTGCAGCGCGTACATGCCCAGCCCGCCGCCGCCGTACGCCTCCGGCAGGTTGACGCCGAGGTAGCCCTTCTCGGCGAGCGCGTCCCACAGCTCGCGTCGGCGGCTCGCTCGCCGGCGACGCATCCGGCGGTGGTAGTCGGGCCCGCCGAAGCCCTCGCAGATGCCGCGCACCGCGGCTCGCGGATCAGCCGACCTCCTCGTCACTGGGGACGATCGGCAGGTGACGCAAGGGATCGGCTCAGCGGCGCTCATAGACCGTAGCTGCGGCCGATGACCTCGAGCATGATCTCGTCGGTGCCGGCGCCGATCCGGTTGAGGCGCATGGTCGCGGTAGGCGCGCTCGATCTCGTACTCCTTCATGTAGCCGTAGCCGCCGAGGATCTGGACGCACTCGTCGGCGACCTCGCGGCACATCCGCGAGGCGTAGAGCTTCGCCATCGAGATCTCGCGCACCGGGTACTCGCCGTTGGCGAAGCGCCAGGCGGTCGCGTAGGTGAACTGCTTCGCGGCCTCGATCTTGGTCGCCATGTCGGCGAACTTGTGGCGGATCGCCTGGAACTGCCGATCGGGCGGCCGAACGCCTCGCGCTCCTTGGCGTACTCGAGCGTGCTTCTCGAACATCCGCTCGGCGCCGGCGTAGCAGCCCGCGGCGGCGACCAGCCGCTCGCCCTGGAGCTCCCAGCTGATGTGGTAGAAGCCCTTGCCGATCTCGCCGAGGATCGGCGTCGGCCGGGACGCGCATGTCCTCGAAGGCGAGCTCGCCGGTGTCGGAGGCGTGCATGCCCATCTTCTCGAGCTCGCGCGAGACCGAGAAGCCCGGGGACGTGGTTGCCGTCCTCGTCGCGGAGGTCGACCAGGAACAGCGTGATCCCGTCGTGGCGCTGCGTCGGGGTCGGTCTTGGTCGACGAGCACGCATGAAGTCGGCGCGGGCGCCGTTGGTGATGAACGTCTTGGAGCCGTTGATCACGTACTCGTCGCCGTCGCGGATCGCGGTGGTGCGGATGCCGGCGACGTCGGAGCCGGCGCCGGGCTCGGTGATCCCGAGGCAGCCGATCTTCTCGCCCTTGATCCCGGGCACGAGGTAGCGCTGCTTCTGCTCCTCGGTGCCGAGCAGGTGGATCGGGGGGCAGGACCATGTCGGTCTGGACGGCGAAGCCCATGTCGGTGCCGCCGGAGCCCGAGTAGCTCATGCACTCGGCGCGGACCAGCGAGTAGAAGTAGTCGCCGCCCTGTCCGCCGTACTCCTCCGGGAAGCAGAGGCCGAGGTAGCCGAGCTCGCCGGCGCGCCGCATGACCCGGTCGGGCCAGTAGGTGTCCTCCCACTCGTTGCGGTGGGGGTGCATCTCCTTCTTCACCCAGGCCTCCATCGACTCGCGCAGGTCCTCGTGCTCGTCGGTGAAGAGGAAGTGCTTGCGCGCCGGCCTCGTGCTCGGGCTTGATCACGGTCGCGGTCGCAGCTTGCGCCACCTGGTCGCGTCTCCTTGGCTCGCTCGACGAAACGTCAGCATGAAGTGGAGAGTAATACTTACTACTCTGATGGCCGAGTTCGAGAAGATCCGCTACGAGGTCGCGGACGGCGTCGCGACGATCACGCTCGACGACCCCGAGACCCGCAACGCGCTCTCCGACCAGCTGCTCGCGGAGCTGCTCGAGGCGCTGCGAGCGGCGCAGGACGACGACGAGGTGCGCGTCGTCGTGCTCGCCTCCTCGCACGAGAAGGTCTTCTCCTCCGGCGCGCAACCTCGGCGGCTTCGCGCGCCGACGCGCCGACCGCTCACAAGTACCATCGGGCACGGCAGCGTTCCTCGAGGTCTTCAGGGCGCTCGGCGAGCTCGGCAAGCCGTCGATCGTCGCCGCCAACGGCCACGTGCTCGCCGGCTCGCTCGGGATCGCGCTCGCCTGCGACCTGATCGTCGCCAAGGAGGGCGCCGGCTTCGGCACCCCCGAGATCAACGTCGGGCTCTTCCCGTTCATGATCATGGCGCTGATCTACCGCAACGTCGCCGCGCAAGAAGACGAACGAGATGCTGCTGCTCGGCGAGCGGCTGACGCGCGGAGGAGGCGCGCGAGGCGGGGATCGTCAACAAGGTCGTGCCCGGCCGAGGAGTTCGACGCCGCGGTCGCCGAGTGGGCGCGCGAAGCTGGCCTCGAAGTCGCCGCTGATCATGCGGCTCGGCAAGGACGCGATGTGGCGCCAGATGGACATGGCGCTCGCCGACGCGCTCGACTACCTGCGCTCGCAGCTCACGATCGAGCTCTCGACCGAGGACGCGATCGAGGGCGTCACGGCGTTCTTCGAAAAGCGCGAGCCCGAATGGAAGGGCGCGATGAGCGAAGCCGACCGAGCCGAGGAGGCGGCGCGGCCGCCGAGGCAGGCGAGGCGCCGGAGGCGCCACCGAGGGAACGGCGAGCTGACGGCGCTCACCGAGGAGCTGCACGAGCGCCGCGCGAAGGCCAAGCTCGGCGGCGGCGAGGAGAAGATCGACAAGCAGCACGCCGCGCGGCAAGCTGACCGCGCGCGAGCGGATCGACCTGCTGGTCGACGACGGCACCTTCGTCGAGATCGGCATCCACGGCGCGCCCGCACTTCTCGCAGCGCGCGATGGAGGGCAAGGAGGCGCCGGCCGACGGCGTGGTCACCGGCTGGGGCGACGTCGACGGCCGCCGCTGCGCGATCGCCGCCTACGACTTCACCGTGATGGCCGGCTCGATGGGCAAGACCGGCGAGAAGAAGGTCACGCGCCTCCGCGAGATGGCGCTGCAGAAGCGGATGCCGCTGATCTGGCTCCTCGACTCGGCCGGCGCGCGGATCCAGGAGGCGGCCGGGCTCGCTCTTCGCCGGCTCCGGGCACCTGTTCCGCGAGCAGGTCGATGATGTGCGGCGTCGTCCCGCAGGTCGCGGCGATGGTCGGCCCCGGCGCCGCCGGCACCGCGTACATCCCGGGCCTCGCCGACTTCGTGCCGATGGTCGTCGGCAGGGCGCGATGGCGCTCGCCGGGCCCGCCCTGGTCAAGGCGGTGACCGGCGAGGACATCGCGAGGAGGAGCTCGGCGGGTCGAAGATCCACTCCGAAGTCCGGCGTCGGCGACGGCGAGGTACGAGGACGACGCCGAGTGCATCGAGGCGATGAAGAAGTACCTCTCGTTCTTCCCGTCGAACTGCGAGCAGAAGCCGCCGGTCCGCGAGATCGCCGACCCCGACGACCGGATGTCCGAGAAGCTGCTCGAGATCGTCCCCGAGTCCACGCGCAAGCCGTACGACATGTACAAGCTGATCCGCGCGATCGTCGACGACGGCGAGTACCTCGACATCAAGCCGCGGTTCGCGAAGCGATCATCACCTGCCTCGCGCGCATCGGCGGCAAGCGCGTCGGCATCGTCGCGAACCAGCCGAAGCAGCTCGGCGGCATCCTCGAGAACGACTCGGCCGACAAGGCGGCGCGCTTCATCAAGATCTGCGACGCCTTCAACGTGCCGCTCGTCTTCCTCCAGGACGTGCCCGGCTTCATGGTCGGCTCGAAGGTCGAGCACGCCGGGATCATCCGCCACGGCGCGAAGATGCTCCACCGGTCTCGCGGCGACGGTGCCGAAGATCACGGTCGTCGTCCGCAAGGCCTACGGCGCCGGCTACTACGTGATGTGCGGCCGCGCCTACGAGCCCGACCTGATCGTCGCGTGGCCGGGCGCCGAGATCTCGGTGATGGGCGCCGAGGGCATGGTCGACATCATCGGCCGCTCGGCGATCGAGGCGTCCGACGACCCGAGGCGACGAGGAGATGGTCGACGCGGTTCGCGAGCAGATCGACATGTACAAGGCCGCCGGCAGGGGACTGGTCGACGACGTCATCGACCCGCGCGAGACGCGCCCGCGGATCATCCGCGGGCTCGAGATGGCCGCGACCAAGAGGGTCGAGCGGCCATGGAAGAAGCA
>CAWAUE010000009.1:0-337500 GCA_963785195.1 uncultured Solirubrobacterales bacterium
CGCAGATGCCGATCCTCTACGGCGGTGACGCCGAGGAGGCCTCTTCCTACGTCTGCCCTATGCACCCCGAGGTCACCGACGCCGAAGCCTCGAGCTGCCCCAAGTGCGGCATGAAGCTGGTCCCCGACCGAGTCGGCGCCGACCTCATATGTTTGCCCGATGCATCCGGAGGTCACCGCCTCCGAACGGGCCGCCTGCCCGAGGTGCGGGATGACGCTCGTCCCTGCCGGGAAGGTTCCCGGCGCCGGGGAGGGCGGGCACGAGCACGCCGAGCACGAGGGCCACGAGGCCGGGCACGACCACGCCGCCGGGCTCGAATGGGAAGACCTGATGCCGGAGATCAACCACAACCAACCCAACGAACATGATCTGGCAGCTGGTCGACAAGGAGACGGGGGCTGAGAATGCCGGCATCACCTGGTCCTTCCGCGTTGGCGATCGGGTCAAGATCCGCCTCGCCAACGAGATGGACCAAGACCACCCGATGCACCACCCCTTCCACATTCACGGCGCGGGACGCTTCTTGGTGCTGAGTCGTGACGGCGAGCCCGAGCGGAACTTCGTCTGGAAGGACACCGTGCTTCTCCGCGCCGGCCAGACGATCGACATCCTTTTGGACGTGACGAACCCCGGCCTGTGGATGGCTCACTGCCACATCGCCGAACACACCGAGAGCGGGATGATGTTCAGCTTCGACGTCAGCGTGTAGATCTCCGGCTATCCAGCGTCGATCACCAGCAGGTTGAAGTGGGTGGTCCCGTCGGCGACGCTCCCGTCCGAACGTTGCAGCTGCGGAGCTCCGCATCCCCGGTAGCTCCGTAGAGAACGTTGTAGATCATGCCCGGGAGCGCGTCCCCCGCATACGGGGTCAGGAGCAGGTGGTCCGTTCTGGTCGTTGATTCCCGTGATCGTTCCGTCGCGGCAACTGTGCGCGGGAACCGTGCCGACGTCGGCAGCGAAGTCGAAGTTGGAAGCTGGCGACCGAGTCCGCCCCCAAGTCCTGGAACCCAGAATCCGCCCCCCGCGGCCCAATCCCGGACGTCGGCCGACTGCACCTGGTTGTTGCCGATGTCGGGCCGGGTTCACCTGCCCGTTGATGATGGTCTGTGCTGCTGATCGTGTTCGCGGCGTAGGCCGTGCCGCCGGCCATCACGAGGAAAAGCCCGGCATGGGGTTTCCCTTCGTGATTGGTCCGTCCACCCTCCCTCATCGGGTAGGCCTCGGCAAGCCGAGCGCGCATCTAGTGGGTGTGATCCAGGCAGGATCTTCACCGCCCATGTGGGCGATGCTTCGAGCGCCCGTGTCCCAGGCGGGTCGCGATCGCCGGTAGGCGAAACTGCGCTGATGGATCAAACCGAAACCGTTGTCCGCGAGTACATCGACGCCTGCAACGGCGACGACATTGATCGGGTCTTCGCGACGCTTCATCCGGCGGTAGAGCTACATGAAGCCTCACTGCTCCCCAGGCGCCATTTCGGCGGTCGGGTTGGAGCAGGTCCGGCACTACTTAGAACGCTTCGAGGCGCATTGGTCGAGCTTTCGCTGGGAGCCTCTGGAGCTTCGAATCGCGGGGGACCGCGCCTTGATGCGAGCCCGGCTACTGCTTGAGGGCCGCAAGAGCGGCATTCAAGTGGACCGAGAGTGGCTCTACGTCTTCACGGTGCGCGACGGGAAACTGCTCCGACAGGACGGCTACGACGATATGGCCGCCGCCCAACAGGCGCTCGAAGCCGACTCTGAGTAGGTATCGCTCTGGACGAGGACCGCAACGTTCCGCTTCGCATGGAAGCGATGCTTCTGCCTTGACGGGCACTCCAGGCGAGTCTAGGCTCGGCGCACTCGATTCGACCTGAGGGCCGCCGAACGATTCAGGAAAGCGCGCGCCGGGGATGTGCGTCTTCCCTCGCTCCCGACTGGAGGGGAAGATGATCCGCAGGCTCCGACCGCGCTCGCTCTACGACGTGCTGGCGATACTCGCTTTCTTCGGCGTAGTCGCTGGCGGTACCGCATACGCCGCCAACACGATCGGCAGCTCGGACGTGATCGACGAGTCGCTGCAGTCCCAGGACATCAAGAACGGTGAGGTCCACAGCTTGGACATCGGCAACAACCACGTCCAGTCGGCCGATGTCAAGAACGAGACGCTGACCGGCGACGACATCGCCGCCAACTCGCTCGAGGGCGCCGACATCGACGAGTCGACGCTTACCATCGGGCCAGGCTCGGGCGACTTCGTGCATCGCCAGGGCACGTTGCTTTCGAATCGGATCGTGTTCCTGCCCCCCGACGTGCCTGGCGCGCCATTTACCAGGAGGCTGTTCGTGATCCCGGGTCTCGGCGTGCTGACGGCCGCCTGCTCCCGAGCCCGCGTTCATCTATTGGACCAACACGACGAGCTCGACCATCGATCGGTGGGTCGAACAGAACGGAAGCCGTCGGCCGAGCTGGTTCCGCCGGGCGAGGGAGCGACCATCGCGAGCACTGCCACGGCTGGGGGGCTGGGTTCCGGCGGAACGCTCGCACTCGGGGTGGCAACGATCCGGCGCCAGGAGGATCGTGACGCTGGATGCGTTCGCAATCAAAGCGCTAACGGTCAGCCGTGCGGCTTCCAGGCCCAGGGAACCCTGTGGACGAGTGGGTAGCCTGGCGGCGCCGACGCTCTGAAACGCTCGCCTTTCGACGAGAAGCGCAAACCGCCTACTCGGGGATCCCAGCGGCGTTAAGGGCCTGAGTGCGGGTGAGAAACAGCTCGATGCGAGTGATAGCGCCATCGCGAAATGTTGTGACCGACCAGGTACGAAGCTCCACCGGGATGCCGCCGTCGCGAGGCGTTCCGCGCTGGATCAACTCGATCAGGACGCGGTCGCCGGCTTCGATGAACTCCACGGCCTCCTGGGTCAGCTTTTCGAACGACTCCACCCAAGCAGCCAGCCAGCGGCGCGCCGCCTCACCGCGGTAGGTCCCGGCATCTGGCATCTCCGCGGCGGTGACAAGCTCGAACTCGTCGGGGAGCTCGGCGTAGGCGCTGAAGTCCCCCCGTTCGAACTGGTCGAAGCTAGTCCGCAGTGCGTCAACGACTTCCTGAGACATCCGGGTCAGTATCGCCGAGAGCGGCCTGCTTTCCGTGCGAAGCGAAGGTCGCGCTTCTCGTCTCTATGAAGAAGGGCCGGTTGTCAAGTAACGGTCGGTGGCTCGTTTCCTCTCGGTCGGTGGTGTGGAGCGGTGCTCATGTCTCTATGGCCTCCTCGTCGGGAGGATCAGGCGAAATTGGATGCTTCGCTCTCGGGCGCAAGTCCAAAAGGGCGGTCAGGCCGCCAGACGAAAAGCGGCGCCTCGGGGAGCGAACTGCTCGTTTGCGAGAAAGCATGTGCCAGATCGCGTGGGTGAGCCGGCGGGCGATGTCGATCTGGGCGACCTTGGCGCCGCGCTGCTTTCCGAGCCGGCTTCTTGGTGCGCTGGTAGCGCTCGGAGTAGGCGGGGTGGCTTGAGCGCGTGCATGGTCGCCTCGAGCATCGCCCAGCGCAGGTAGGTGGGCCCGTGCTTGGTCAGCGGCCCGCGGCGGTCCTTGTCTCCTGACTGGTTGACGCGCGGGCAAAGGCCGGTGTAGCCGGTGAGCTTCTGCGGGCGAGGCGAAGCGCTCGATCTCGCCGATCTCGGCGGCGATCGTGAAGGCCAGCACCCAGCCGATCCCCGGGGCGCTCATCAGCAGCGGGATGTAGGGGTGGTCGGCGTGGCCGGCCTCGAGGCGGCGGTTGACTCGGCGATCTGGCGCTCGAGGTCGTCGATCAGCTCGACAGCGCGGCGGTGACGTTGCCGCGCCAGGGCTCGGGGACCTCGAGACGGGCGAGCAGCCTGCGGCCCTCGACCCCGAACAGGTCGGTGACCGGGCAGGGCCGGCCGAAGTTGATCAGGGTCGAGTGGATCCGGTTCTTGAGCGCCGACTTGTGCTTGACCAGGTGCAGGCGGAAGCGGGCGAGCTCGCGCTCCTCTCGGACTCGTGGGTCGGGCAGCCAGATCGCCGGCACCAGGTCGCGGTGGCTCAGAGCGTGGCCAGGACCTCGAGTCGATCTTGTCGGTCTTGCAGGCAAGCGGAGCGAGGCCCTTGACCTTCTGGGCGTCGGCGATCTCGACGTCCCAGCCCTCCTGCTCGAGCGTGTCGTGGACGAGGCGGGCGCCGGTCATCGACTCGATCACCGCGCAGACGGGCTCGCGGTGGACCTCCTCGATTCGGCGCGCGAGGGTCCTCAGCGCGTCGGCGTCAGGCGGGACGACGAGCTGGTCGAGGTGCTCTCCTCTCGGAGAGCAGGCAGACATCGAGCTTCTTGCGGCTGAGATCCAATCCAGCGTGCAACATTGAAGCGGGCCTCCTTGGTGCTCGTTTCTCGGTGACAGCCGGAGCGTGTCACCAGAGGGGGCCCTTCTTCATGGCAGTCCGGAGCGATACTTTCGAACGAAGCGAGGCTCTCAATGAATATGTCCCGGCAAGCACGCTCACGGACCGGCGGACTTCTTGTTGGTCTGATCGTGGCCGGTCTCGTGTGGGCAGCGCCCGCACTGGGAGTACAGGACCGAACCCTGCGCGGCGCGATCGCCTCATCGGGGGAGATAGCCGTCGCGATCTCTTACCACCAGCGCGACGGCCGGACCTACCGCCGGTATGTCGTGTCGCTCGTTGACATCCCGATGAAATGCTCGCGGGGGCAGACCGTAACCCTGACGGTCAGGCACACAGGACAGACGATCCGCAACAACGCCCCCGGGGCCATGCGGTTCGGTCTCGGGGCTGCGGGTCAGGGTTCAGGCGGCGCCCGTAACGGCTGGTCCTATCGCGGAAAGCTCGTTGCGCCGCGCAAAGCCGTGGGGACGGTGCGCGCCTATGACACTGCGATGCGCCTGCCCAACGGCGAGACCGATGATTGCCGGAGCGGCCGACTGCGCTGGAAAGCGACCGGCTAGAGACTTAGTCGCTGCTCGTGCAAAGCGCAACTTCTCAGCTACTCCGACAGCCCGGCGGCTTCGAGGGCGTCCTTTCGCTCGGTGAAGGTCTGCATGCGGACGAGCTTTCCCCCGCGGTACTGCCCCAGCCAGGCCGCTCGCGGAAAGTCGAGCGGCACGTCGCCTCCCCTGCCGCGGGCACGCCAAGAGCCCAGGGCCAGAACCCGGTCGTCGTCCAGGTCCCGGAAATCCGCCGGTCTCGCCTCGAACGCCTCCCAATCCCGCTTCATGTCCTCAATCCACTCCCGCACACCCTCGTGGCCGTGGTAGCTCCGCCCCTCGAGGATGGCCGTGACCGGAACCCACTCGACATCCGGGTCAAGGAGCGCATAAAGATCGTCGGTCCCTTCCGTGAATGTCCGGTTGAACGCCTCGAAAAGCCGGCGGGAAATCTCGACGTTCTCTTGCGACATCGCCCACGGAGTATCTCGCGAAAGGTCCACCGCAGGCCGTCGCTTTCCGGCCGATCCACCACGTGTAGAAGAGATCGTTGCTGTCGTGAAGACGGCCGGCGAGTCGCCCTGCGCGATGCGGCTGCGGACGTTGATCGTGATTCTGTGGCGCGCTGGCCTCCGGATCTCCGAGGCGTTGGCGCTCGCTGAAACCGACCTCGAGAGGTCGCGTGGCTCGCTTCTTGTGCGCAGCGGCAAGGGCGGGAAGCGCCGTGAGGTCGGCATTACTCAGTCGGTGAATCCGCCCTGGATGGCGGGTTCCGCGATCAGCGATTCCGTTCTGTTCCCGCGGATTCCCGGTGGCTCCGTTGACACTCTGTTGACACCCCCGGCCAGCTCGGCGTCCAAGTCGAGCGCGTCGCCGACCCATCGTCCAACAGGTGCGTGTACACGTCGCGCGTGAAGCTCGCCGCGCGATGGCCGAGCGCGGCTTAGTAGTCGCCGAAGCGGACACCGCCTGGGCGGCGAGTTCAAGGAGCTCGGCGGCATCAACTTCACACTCCGCTAAGAAACCCGGCCCCTCGCGCGCTCTAGGAAATCCCGGCGATGACTTTCCGTAGTTCGAGCGCCGCCGCCGCCGCGAGCACGAGCGTCGCGGCTAGCGCCAGCCAGGCTCCGATTTCGATGCTGATCGTCCCCGCCACGAGGCCCTCCTCGGGCAGGTTGATCAGGTGGTAGATGACAATCCCCGCTGCGGCGAGTGCCGCCACCATTGCCGCTGCCGCTGCCATCAGCCCGCCGACCAGCAGCGCCAGGGCGGCGAGGCTCGCCAGCAGCGCGAGCGCGACGTCGGCCCCGTCGAACGCCTGCCACGCGCTCGCGGACGCCGTGGACGGGCCTCCGATCGAGTTCGCGATCGAGTCGTCGATGTCGAGGCTGTACCAGTTCGCACCGAGCAGGGCGACGAGCGCGAGCGCCGCCGCGACGCCAGCGATGACGTGCCGTGCGGGGGTCGTTGGCGTAGCCACCGGCGCCAGCTCGTCCTCCTCGCTCAGAGTGCTCCGCGCGGACATGGTGCCTCCTTCGGCTTCGGCGAGGTTATCGCGCGTCCGACCATGCGCGTCAGCGCCTAGCCTGCGTCGCCGCTGCGCGCCGGTCTTGCCCCCGTCGGGTTCCCAGGAGCCGGAGGCGCTGTAAGCCCGCTCGCGCCTGCTGGGCGGGCTGCGGCGAGATCGTGGGTTAGGTCGCGCACGACCGATAGGTCTGCGCGACCCTGGTCTACGAGCCCGTGATCGAGCCGCGTTCCCACAAAGGCACTGGCCTCCCCATCCCAGAGCTTGCACAGTTTCACCGCAACTCGACGCACATAGCGAGCGGCTCGGCGCAGGTCGGCGGTCGTTCCCCTCCGGTCCTCTCACGGCGCCTCTGCGGCGTCGTTTTGGCTGTCCGGTCTAGTTAGCCGGGTCGGCGGAGACCGGGCTCAGAAGGCGAGACGGTCGCCACTGCTGCGAAACGGCCCGAGCGTCCTGCAGCGCGCGCGGATCCGATCCCGCTGGGTCCATGTCGACGACGTGGCAATGGCCTTGGCGGCGAAGCACGTAGGAGGCGGGTGCGTGGTGTCCCCTGAGGTGTTCGCACTTTGTTGACACCCCGGTCGAGATCGCCGCGCTCAGGACACCGTCTCCCGCTTGTCCATGCCATGCCGGAGGAGGGACTCGAACCCCCGACACGCGGATTATGATTCTGCCCCAGCGTTTTCCGGCATCTGCGGTTCTTCCGCGTTTTGCCTGGTAATCGTCCGGTTTCGGCGATTTGTTACCGGCGCTCATTTGCGGCTATTTCCTGACCTCGTGTTGACCCGGTGTTGACCCGGGCGAGGGACAACCGGGCGCGGTCTTCAGACCATCGTGATGACGACCTTGCCCTTGGTCCGACCGCCTTCGACATGAGCGAGGGCCTGCGGGGCCTCGTCGAACGGGTACGTCCGGTCGACGATGGGGCGGAGGGCGCCTGAGTCGATGAGCTTGGTGATCTCGTCGAGCTGGGCACCGCTGGCGCGCATGAAGAGGAACGAGTACCGGACGCCGCGGCGGCGCGCCGCTCGGCGCGTCTTCCAGCTCAGCAGGGCCATCACTAGGCGCAGCGGCAAACGTAGTCCTTGCTGGCGGGCGAAATCCGGGTCCGGCGGGCCGGCGATGCCGATCGCGATGCCTCCGGGCTTCAGGACCCGCAGCGACTTGGCGAGCGTGTCTCCTCCCTGGGAGTCCAGGACTACGTCGTAGTCGCGCACGACCGTCTCGAAGTCCTGCGTTCGGTAGTCGATGACGACGTCGGCGCCGAGGTCGCGGACCCATTCGACGTTGCTGGTGCCCGTCGTGGTGGCCACGGTCGCCCCGAGGTGCTTGGCCAGCTGGATCGCGTAGGTGCCGACGCCGCCGGAGCCGGCGTGGATGAGCACTTTCTGGCCCGGCTGTAGGTTCGCTCGCTCGACAAGCGCCTGCCACGCGGTCAGGGCGACGAGGGGCACGGAGGCCGCCTCGGCCATGGAGAGGCTTGCCGGCTTGGTCGCGAGATCGTCCTCGTGCACGGCGATGCGCTCGGCGAAGGTCCCGATGCGGCCGTCGCGCGGCCGCCCGTAGACCTCGTCACCCACGGTGAAGCGCGTCACCGCCGGGCCGACGCGGGTCACGACGCCGGCGAGGTCGTGCCCGAGGACGAACGGAGCCTTGTACGGGAGGAGGAGCTTGAACTCCCCGTCGCGGATCTTCGCGTCGAGCAGGTTGACGCCGGCGGCGTGGATCTCGACGAGCACGTCGCGGTCGCCGACAGTCGGCTCCGCGACCTCGCCGGCCTTCATCGGGCTCTTGTACTTCTCGACGAGGTAGGCCTTCATGGGAACTACGAACGGCAGATCGAGGGGAGGGAGGTTGTTGGTCGTTTGCGTAGGCAGGGTCACTCAGCCCCTCGAGGAACTCGAGGACCGCGGGGACGAACTCCCGGTGGTACTGGAAGACCCGCCGTGCCCGGAGTCGGGGTAGAGCTGAGCTCGGCATCGGGGATGCGCCGAGCCAGGTCGGCGGAGTGGCTCTGGCGACCATCCGTCGTTATCGCCGTTGGCGACGAAGACCGGCTGGCGGATGTGCGACAGGTCCGACGGCCGCTGGGTCGCCCAGGCGTGAATGGCCTCGAGTTGACGACGGAAAGAGATCGGAGAGATCGCGTTGTCGCGACCTTCCGTGCGCTCCTTCAACCGCTTCGTGAACTCACGGGCTGCCGTCTTGCCGTTCGACGTCCGGGTGAAGAAGAGGTAGGTCTTCGGGTCCTTGAAGGTCCGCCCTGCTCGAAGTCCGGAGTCGGGGGAACATCCGCGTCCGTCGACGCCCGGTAGGCGAGTGGAGCGGACCCAGAGCACAACGGCGTCCTTGAGACCTGTGACGAGCTCGGAATCGGCTTCGTACCGAACTTGGGGGCGGTCGCCGTCCAGCTCACCCCCGCGGACCGCGCTTCACGTCGCTGGTCCGCTTCGATTCGAGCATCAGGGCCAACGTCGGACAGGCGGCGGCGGCACGTTGGGCGTGCTCGTACAGACTTGCGGGGATAGGTTCCTGGTCGATGATGGGGTAGCCCCACTCGTCGAGGGTTATCCGCTCCGGCAGGAGCTCCGCGCAGAGGCCGTGGGCCTCGCATGCGATCGGGTTGACGCGAACGATCGTCATCGCCCGATGCCCTCGAGCCCGGGCGTGAGCGCCTGCATCTCCCGGTCGGGTGCCAGAGCCGTGCATGGCTCGCCGTGCTCATGGCGAGCGATGTCCTCGCCGAAGACCCGTAGCGCGCTCGCGACCATACGAACCGCGCCGTCGGGGTGATGGCATGCACCCCGGCCGGCCACCCGAGCCCCCCAGTGCTCGACCCAGCGTTTAGTGCCAGGCCCGGCGGTGCCGTCGGCAATCTCCTCCAGGGCCTCGGCGATCGCGGGCAGCCCGAATGCGCACGGACCGCACTGGCCGGCCGAGTGATCGGCCAAATAGCGGGCGATCCGTGCCGTCTCGGCAACTCCGCAGCCGCGACCGGATAGCGCCGTGACGAGGCCCGGTCCGAGCGTGCCGCCGGCCGTCTGCATGGCGGCGTGTCCGAGCCGAAGATTCGCCCCGGACTGATGGGTGAACCACGAGCCGGAATACCCGCCGACGAGCAGGGCCTGGACGGGTGCCGCGTACCCGCCGACGTGGTCGACGAGGGAGCCGAGGGACATCCCGCCGGGCACCTCGTACAGGCCCGGAGCTCTGACCGCGCCGGAGACCGTGATCAGGATCGAACCCGGATCCTGGTCGGATCCCACGCCTCGGAACCACTCGGCGCCGTGGCGCGCGACCAAGGCCAGGTGGGCCAGCGTCTCGACGTTGTGCACCAGGGTCGGGCGACCTGCAACGCCACGCTTGAAGGGTCTCGGCGGAACGAACGTGGGCAGCACCGCGCCCGTGTTCAGGTAGTTGACCAAGGCGCTTTCCTCGCCGGCGAGGTAATCGCTCGGGACCTCGACCAAGCTCGGAGTCACCCGATCGGCGCCGGCGCGTTCGGCGATTGCGCGCTTGACGGCGCGGATGGCTTCTTCGGCACCGGCCTTGACGCAGACGACCGCGTCGTCGGCATCGAGCCGCCACCCCCACGGCGACACCGTCGAGTACAAGGTGAGGTCCGTGCGCGAGTAGGGACGCGTCCTTCGAGCTCGCGGGCTCACCCTCAGCGCCGTTCGCCACGACCACGCGCCGCTTCCGCCGCGGCGCCGCGTCCACCGCACGGATCTTCGTCGCGACGGGAAGCCGGATCCACCGCGGCCGCGGAGGCCGCTTCGCTCGACCGTCTCGATCAGCTCAGCCACACGGTCCTTGCCCGGAACCGCTGCCTCCCCGTGCAGCTCCAGGTGCTCGTTCAGCGGTGTCGAGCCGTCCGAGGTCCAGCCCACAGCAGACGCGGTAAGACCGCACCATCGCTCATCAGAGGTTCCCACCGCCGGTCGGCTGCGCGGTGACCGTGCCGGTCAGCCGGTTGGTCGTCTGATCGATCGAAAGCCGAACGTCGAGCCTCGCTGACTCATTGCCGTTGGAGACCAAGCGAGCAAACGAGTCCCCTGCAGAGACCGCAGGCGGCCCTGGTAGAGCAGGGGCTGTCCGGGTGGGCCGATCGAGGCCTCGCTGTCCGTCATCGAAACCCCGCCACCGATCAGCGGTTGACCTTGAACCTGGATCTCGAGGGTGCCGGCGACGAGCCATGGACACGGCTCGGATGTCGATGACGACCAGGCCCGCACCGCTGAGCTCGTGCTGGCGAATGACGCCGGTCAGATCCGACGAGAAGGGGAAGGGCAGCGTCGATGTCACAACCTGCTTCGTCTTTCCCCCCGTCGTCGATCCGGTGGAGGCGGTGAGCAGCGCGGCCGGGGTAGCTGCTCGCGCGGCCCAGTTAGAGCCCAGTGGCCCGCTTACGACCCAGACCACCATCGCCAGCAGCGCGGTTGCGATCGCGCTCATAGCAAGGGCACGCCGCCCGTCGCCGCCCGGCCAGGCGGTGGCGATCCGCCAGCCGACCGCGACCAGGACGACGGCGAGGCAGGAAGCGCTGATCGCGAGCATCCAGACCAGCGACGCATCCGTGCCCGAGCCGAGGCCGTGGACCAGCGCCAGCGGCCAGCAGGCATAGGAGGCCATCGACCGCACGCCATGCCCTGTAGCCGAACTCGCGCCTAACAGGCTGGTCACAACGAGCGCGAGCAGGAGGTCGAGGGCGAGCGCACCGGCGCCAACCCAGATCGGCCTGTAACTGAAGGAAACGGCACGATCGCATCACGGAAGCCGATCTGGGTGAAGCCATCCAGGACGGTGGTGAGGAGTGGATCGCGACCACCACGACGGCGAACAGCGAAAGCGTGCGGTGGATGCCATCGACCATGAATCGAGGCCAGCGCTCGGACTGCCAGCGGGAGAGGTCCACAATCCCCATCACGAGGCTCGCCGTGAGCAGCAGCAGGGCTACAACCCCGGCGCCCCGGGCTGTGTACCAGTACGCGCTCGGGCCGCTAGCGAGCGGAAGGCTCATCGCTGATCCTCCTCGGGCCAACCGCCGAGCAGCACGACCTCCCGGATGCTCGGACCAGCCGGCTGGGCAGCCGCCGCTCATCGAGCCAAGCGAGAGCCGGCTCTCCGCGAACGATCGCCGCGGTGCTTGCGGCGCTCGCGTCGACGCAGGACCCTGCCGCCACGCTGACGGTTCGCCAAACCTCACGCGCCGACTCTCCGGTTTGCGGATCGACAATGTGATGAAGGAGCCGGAGGCGTCCCGCCACCGGCGGACGGTCGTGCTCGAAGTGGCGAGTCCGCCCGCAAACACCCCGATCGTCTGCCCGGGATCGGTCGGCTTGGCCGCGGATCGTCGGTCACCCGGATCATCCACCCGCCGGCCGGCGGATCGCCGGCGATCGACAGGTCCCCGCCGAGGTTGACGAGAACGCCGCTGCCGATCTCGGCGTGGACGCGCTCGGCGGCGCGGTCGGCAGTCAAAGCCTTGGCGGTCGCACCGAGGTCGAGCTCGACGCCGGACGGCATTTGAACCGGGACCGCTCGCGGTCGACGTCGACAGTTCGCCACCCGACGGCGCAGGTTCCCGCACGCGCTCGGGCGCGAAACCCCGGGAGCCAATCTGCGCGAAGTCGCGGTCGTAGCCGATGATTCTGAGGGCGGTGCCGACCGTCGGATCGACCACGCCCCCGGTCGCCTTCGCGACGCGGAGCGCGGCGGTTATGGCTTCGAGGAAGAGATCGGAGACCAGAACGGGGCGGCCACCGGCCCGGTTTACCTCGGCGAGCTCTGAGTCGGGGCGGAAGCGGCTGCACGCCAGATCGATCGCGTCCAGCTCCCGGCCGAGAATCGCCCTCGCACGCTCCAGGCCCGCGGGCTCGGTGACGAAGATCGCGACGCCGGTCCCGAGCGCTCGAAACGATTCCGTCGCAACGGTGCTCAAGAGCCGCCCGAGACGACGGCGGCGGCGGCGCCGGCGCGGGGGTGGCTGTAACCGGAGCCTCGGGAGGTGGCGCAATCCCCGGAGTAGCCCCCGAGCTCGGCACGGAGTTCAGCGGGGCCTGGGCGAAGCGCGGCTTCGGTCCCGTCCGTTGCGGATGGTTTCCGGTGGCGACGCTGGTCGACTTACCGGGCCTGGCCTGGGCGACGAACGCGGCGAAGCCACTGATCAGCGCGACGCATCCGACTGCAATCCAGCCGCGCAGTCGGGTCAGGGTTCCCAGTCTCGCGTCGCGCTTTCGGGACAACTCCGCCGGGCGTGAGCGGCCTGTCATGCATCCACTGAGGGTGGACGGCCGCCCTAAGCAGCGGGTATCGGGAGGATTAGAGAACTCTTAGGCGTACGAAAAGCGCCTGAACTCAGTCGAGGACGCCCCTAAGCTGTCGGCGTGGACTTCGGTCTCTACCAGGCGCTGAACGGACTGGCTGAGAAAAGCGACCGAATCGAGGACGTCCTGCAGTTCATCGCCCTCTACGGTCAGTTCTTCTTCGTGGCCCTGCTTGCTGGTTTGTTCCTTGCGCGCGGTAAACGAGCGTCGCGAAATGCGCGCCACGGCGTCGTCGCCGCCGGCCTCAGCGCGGCATTGGCCCTCGGTATCGCCCAGGTACTCGCCACCCTGTGGGAGCGACCGCGGCCCTACGTCGCTCATCCGGACGATTCAACTTTGTTCATCGCCCCGTCGCACGACTCGTCGTTTCCAAGCGATCACGCCACCGCAGCGTTCGCGATCGCGATGGCGATCTGGCTCAGGAACCGGCGGGCGGGAGAGGTCGCCTTCGCGATGGCCGGGTTGCTGGCGATCTCGCGCGTCGCGGTTGGCACCCACTACCCGAGCGACGTGCTTGCGGGCGCGGCAATCGGGATCGCGGCGGCGCTGGTTTTCTGGCTCCCCCGATCCGACAACCGCTGCATAGATTCGCGGACTGGCTTTCGGCCGTCTATGAGCGCGTCGCGGCCGCTGCTTCGGCGCGGATTCGCCCTCAAAACCCCTAGCCAGCTCGGGCGTCAGAAACGTTCCGTTGGATGAAGACGGCCGCGATGGTGCGCGCTCAGCTGACGCCTCGATCGCGCGCGAATCCAGAAGTGTCGCTGTCGATGGGAGGGAATGCTCGCGCGGCCGCGGCGGACAACGCCGACAATCTAAGAACACTTCCGTCAGGTCCCGCTTGGCGTTGCTCGTCGGTCCGTACTGCTTCGCTTCGACATAGAACGCCGGTCTCAGCGAGGCGAGTCGAGTCGAGTTTTACTCAAGCGAGACGCCGGCCACGTCCCGGGCGGGGTCTCGGGCGTTCAGCCGGAGAGGCGCCGGATGGCGCGGTGCACGGCATCGCGCAGCGCCTTCTCGCGCGGGTCGTCGAACATGTGGAAGTCCATGTTGTTCATCACGTAGGCGAAGCCGAGCTGCGCGTCGGGATCGGCGAAGCCGAACGAGCCGCCGGCGCCCGGCGTGCCGAACGCGCGCCGACTCGAGCCGAAGTCGAGCTGCGGCCCCGGTCGGAGGAAACCGAGCGACATCCAGCTGGGCACGCCCATCACCTCGTCTTTCGGGCGCTCGGCGTCGTTGATCGCCGTGAGGCTCGCGAGCGTCTGCCGGAGTGATGCCGAGCTCCGCTCCCCCTTCCGCGAACGCCGAATAGGCCCGCGCGATCGCCCGCGCCGTCCCTACGCCGTTGCCCGCCGGGATCTCGACCTCGAGCGAGCGGCGATCGTTCGGGTTCATGTCCGCGAAGAGCATCGACTTTCGCAGCAGCGACCACGGCCACAGGATCCGCATCACAAACCCCTTGGGGACCGAGGGCAGCGCTCGGATGGCGCGCATCGGAGTGAAGAGCCTCAGCTGCGCGAGCCGCTCGTCGGGAATCTCCGGCGGCAGCCCGATGTAGAACTCGATCTGCAGCGGCTTCGCGATCTCCTCGGCGAAGAACCGGCCGAGCGTGCGGTGCGCCGGATCGACGTGGCGGATCAGCTCCTGCATGTAGAGCCCGATCGTCATCGCGTGGTAGCCGTGTCGCGTTCCCGGCTCCCAGGCCGGCTTCTGCCGCGCGAGCAGGCCGGACACGTGGTCGAGGTCGCGCAGGTCCTCGAAGCGCAACGGCTCGTCGATCCAGACCAGCCCCGCTTCGTGACTGAGGAGCTGGCGCACCGTGATCGCGCCCTTGCCGTTCTGCGCGAACTCCGGCCAGTACTCGGCGACTGGCGCGTCGTAGTCGATCCAGCCGCGCGAGTTCGCGACGGCAACCGTCATCGCCGCCAGGCCCTTGGTCGTCGAATTGACGACGACCATCGTGTCCTCGTTCCACGGTGCGTCGCCGGTCGGGCGTGCGGCGGCCACCCCACAGGTCGACCACCTTCTCGCCACGCCAGTACGCAGCGACGGCGGCGCCGATCTCGCCGCGCTCGGCGAAGTTGCGCTCGAACTCGGCCCGCACCTCCTCGAACCCAGGAGCGACCCACGGGCTGTGGCGCGGTGTGCTTCCGAGAACGTCCGTCGCCATGCCTCAGTCCGTAGGCCGCTTGAGCAAGACCACGGGCCAAGCCACCAGATCGCCGCGCTTCAGCGAGAGACCGACCGCCTCCCATCCCTCCGATCCGAGCTCGTTGAGTCGGTCTGGCGACAGCGCTTCAGCTTTCTTCTTTAGCGTTCCGGCCTCCGCGAGGGGCACCACCTTGTACTCCCATTTCTGCATCTCCCGGCCCTCCTTGGGTCTACAGGGGTACTTACGTGCCGAGCCTATGGACGCGCCGGGCGCATGCCATCCGGGCCGAGCAACGGACTGGCTCAGTAGTGACTGCTGAACGTCGGACCCGCGGGTCCGGGCCGGCGGTCAAGCCGCCCTAGGACGCTGCGCGGGGCGCCGCCTCGGACGGCCGCTGCACCGGCGGGCGCGCCTTCACTTTCGAACGCCGGCGGCCGGCGAACCCGTACCGGATCACGAGCAGCGTCACGATCGGGATCGCACTGGCGACGACGAGCGCCTGAAACCAGAGGCTGGCGCCGTCGGTTCCCGACCCGAGCGAGTGCATGATCGCGAGCGCGTAGACGATCACAGTCGCCCTGTGCACCTGCCGCCAGCGCCTCGCGCCGATCCGCCGGCGCAGATAGAAGCTTGGCCCGAGAATTGCGGCCAGATACCCGGCGGTGATCCCCATCCCGGTCCACACCGGCCGGTAGCTCATCGTGAACGGAATCGCGATCCCGGTGACGCCGGGGTGAAGCCATTTGTCGCCGAGCAGCAGCAGTCCGTGGGCAGCGATCGCCGCCAGCGCGGCCAGGGCGACCTGCTCGTGGACCTTGACCAGCGTGCGCTTCGCGCCGGGGCGCTTCGACACGCCCCCGGCCATGTACAGGCCGAGGATCACGGCGGTGGCGATCAGGATGAAGGCGACAACGCCCGCGGACCGCGACGCGAGCCAGAACGAGTACTGGGAGGGGTCGGGCTCAGTCACCGCCCTCGCCACCTCCCTCGTTGCCCTCCGGCTCAGCGGGCGCGGGCGCCGGGGACGTCTGGGTGGGCGTAGTGCGGGTGCCGGTGTTGACGGACACCGTCGTCGGCGGGGCAAAGACCGCATACGCGGCCAGTGCCGCAAGGGCGATGACGACCAGCACTGCGAGCATCCGCGTCCGAGCGCTCGGGCGCGCGACCTCGCGGTGAGCGCTTGTCGCGGCGCCGGCGCTCACGGGTGGGTGGGGGAGGTTTGGGTCACGATCTTGGTCGCCTGCTGAGCCTGGGCCGCCTTGCCGCCTTTGGTCGAAGCCGGCGCCGTCTTCGGGACCACCGGGCCCGGTCCGAGGGCCGGGTCGCGTCCGTTGCGGACCTGGATCGCGAGCAGGGTCAGGACGATGAAGAAGGTGCCAAGCGCGGCGGTGATCACGGCGAGCGGACTGGGAAGGGGAGGCCGGGGCTTTCGGGGCTGGGTTCGATCGGGTGTCGTGGGTGTCCCGGGCATCATCAGTCCTCTCCGCAGACTCGGAACCCGTAGCCGCGGGCGAAGCCCAGCAGCGACTGGGTCAGGCTGTCGAGCTGTGTCCGCAGGGTCTGCAGCTGGGGGACGTCGGTTTCGGCCAGGGCGCCGCCCATCTGGCGCCTGATCGCGAGCTGGCGACGCAGCACGTCGTACACGTTCGTGCGCAGGAGCTTCGCGTCGCCCGGCGGCGTCTGGATTGCCTCAATCGCGTGCAGCTGGCGCCAGCCGAGGGCGATCGAGTCGTCGTAAGCCTGTGTCCCCGCGCTCGTCTCGGCCCCGGACGCCGCCTGCTCGCGGGCGGCGTTGCGCTCGCGATCGAGCTTTCGGCAGACCCCGTCGACGCGCGCGATGTAGGCGCGGCGGGCGGGATCGTTGACGTTGGCCGTGGAGGGGGTCGTCGCGAGTTGCGTGCCCGAGCCGTAGTCGGGCGTCTGCGCGACCGTCGTCGAGGTCTCGGCGCGGCCGGTTTCGCCCCCGCAGGCGGTGAGCAGGGGGATCGCGATCGCGACAGCGAGCGCGCACAGGGCTCTAGGGATAGACCTGTTCACCGGTGTCCTCGTCGATAACGGTGATCGCGACCGACGGACATACCTCGGCCGCCTCCATGATCAGCTCGGGCGGCCCGGCGCCGATCACATGCGCGGTGTCGTTGAGCTCGAACACCTGCGGGGCGATATCGACGCAGTCGCCGTGCGCCGCGCACACGTTCTCATCCACTTGCGGCACGTACCTCACGTTCGCTCCTCTCGGTTATGGAGGCCGGTTCGCCGATCAGCTTGCGCACGCGCGCGATGGACCGCGGTCGGTCGACCGCCATCCCGGCGACCGTGAGCCCGTCGCGGATGACCTCGGCCGCGAAGTCGCGGCTCGTCGGGTCGCCGTCGAACCGGATCTCGTCGGCCTCCCGCGCGTCGCCGATCAGCTGGATCCGATGGCCGTACTGGTCGGTCCAGAAGGAGGGCAGGGCGACTGGGAGTGGCTCGGCTCCGACGATCGATCGCGCGACCTGGGCGCCCTGGCGGGCCGCGGACTCCCATTGCTCGCTGCGCTCGTGCTCGCCGGTCAGGGGGTTGAGGACCCGGGCCGCGTCGCCGGCGGCGAAGACGTCCGGGGCACGAGTGCGACCGCCGGCGTCGACGCGGACGCCGTCGGGCTCGAGGCCGCTGCCCTCGAGCCACTGCGTCGCCGGCTCGATTCCAATCCCGATCACCAGGGCGTCGCATTCGAGCCGCTGGCCGTCCGTCAGTTGCACCCACTCGGCGCCGCCTGGCCCCTCGCCGAACCGGGCGACGTGCGCCGAGAGGCGCAGATCGACGCCCTCGGCGCGATGAAGCTCGACGAACCATCCCGACAGCTCCGGCGCCAGCACCCGCATCAGCGGCGCCGGCGCGGCCTCGAGCACGGTCACGTCGACGCCGAGGCGTCGTGCGGTGGCCGCGACCTCGAGGCCGATGAAGCCGGCGCCGACGACGATCAGGCTCCCGCATCGGGGAGCGCGTCGCGGAGGCGCTCGGCGTCCTCGACCGTGCGCAGTAGGTGTGTGTTGGCGAAGTTCTCGGTACCCGGAAGCGGGCGCGGACGGCTGCCGGTGGCGACGACCGCGGCGTCGTAGCGAAGCGTCGCGCCCGAGGCGAGCGTGAGCGTCTTGATTCCGAGATCGAGCGCTACCGCCGCCTCGCCGAGCAGCAGTTCGACGTCGTGGTCTGCGTACCACCCCGAATCGCGAAAGCAGATCGCGTCCGGGCTCTGCTCGCCCGAGAGGATCGCCTTCGAGAGCGGTGGGCGGTCGTATGGCTCGCGCCGCTCATCGCCGACGATCCGGATGCGGCCCTCAAAACCTCGCGAGCGAAGCGTCTCGCAACAGCGCTGTGCGGCCAGTCCCCCGCCGGCGATCAGGACCCCGTCGGTCATCTTCGGCTCGGAGCGTGGCGGCGCATGGCCTCGTCAACGTAAGAGTTGCGACCGCCCCGCACATCCGCTCTGGACCCCTAAACAACTAAGTAGTGAGCCACAGTGGGGTCAGGTGCCAAGGGGCGAAATCCGCGTGACGCGGCCGTTCTCGCCGACGATCAGACCGCCGTAGTCCGCGAGCAGTTCGCGAGCGCGATCGGGGCCGCTGAGCAAGGCCGCCTTCGCCAGCGTGTCCGCTTCGAGCGCGGTCGGGGCCCTGGCGCTGGCGCAGATGAGCCCCGTCCAGGCCGGCGAACCCGTTGAGGGGTCGATCAGGTGGTGCGCGTAGCCGCCATCGTCGCGCTGCCACAGTCGCACGTCGATGCCCGAGGTGGCGACCGCTCCCTCGCCGATCACGAACAGGTCGGCGGCCTCGCCCGTCAGCGGGTGACGGACCTCGATCTCGATCGGCTCGCCGGCCGTATCGAGGCCGCCGGCGCGCACGTCGCCGCCGACGTCGACGGCGAAGCGGGCATACCGCGTCAGGGGCCGGGCCGCGAGGTCGGCGGCGAGTCCCTTGCCGATGCCCCCGGTGTCGAACATCAGGCCGGGCGGCCGACGGATTGCGCCGGCATCGTCCAGCACCTCGATCGAGCGCCAGCGAGCCTCCGCGCCTCGGCGCGCGGGGCGGCGTGGCGGGGCTGCCGCGAGCGCGTCGGCAAGCGATGCCGAGTCCAGGCCGTCGCGTGAGGCGGCATATCCGGCCGCCGTCAGCTCGGGCACGAGCGTCGGGTCGACCAGCCCATCCGTGTGCTCGGCCGCCCAGATCCCGGCGCGGACGGCCGCGCACAGCAACGTTGAGGCCGGGACCTCCTCCCGCGGGTCGCTGTTGAGCTTCGAGAGCTCGCTATCGGGCCGAAACCGCGACAGGCGTCGGTCGAAGTCGCGCAGCATCGCCTCGGCCGAGAGGGCGGCGATCCACGGGTCGGGGACGGCGTCGTCGGCGCGCGACCCTACGAACACCCGCAGCTCGGTGCCCATCGCGTGGAACGAGCGCTCGATCACGGCGGCCTTGACCGTAACGCCTGGTCAGGCTCTTCGCCCTTGAGTGGGAGACTCACGACGATGCCCGCGACGCCACCGCGCCCGATGCTCGAAACGATGGCGAACCTCGCCGAGACGCACCACGAGCACGAGAAGTTCTATTCGCAGTCGCCGCTCCGCCTTGCCGCGGAGACGCAGACCTCTTCACGCATCCTCAAGGCTCTCGCCGCGCACTGGTCTGAGGCGGTTCCAACCGACCACCCGGCCGGCAACCCCTACGCGGGAGCCCAGGATCTGAACGCCCCCGGGCTGACGGGCGAGACGGGGGTCCTCTTCATGGAAGGCGAGGAGGAGCCAACCGAAATTGTCCAGCTGAAACGGGGCTTGGAGACGACGGCGAAGGACATGGAGGCCGCATCCGAGTGGCTGGCTCGGGCAATGGAACAGTCGTGGGAAATCGCGGGCGCGGCGGCCGCTTTCCCTGCGCTTGCAGACCTCCTCGGTGAGCGGCACCGGATCATCGCGAACGACTGGCAGGCGGCGGAGCTCCAGCAGCTGATCGCGCGTCTCCTTCACCGTTCTCTTGACCTTCTGAACGCGGTCGACTTCTCGCCCGACGCTTTGCGTTTGGACCTCGCCCGTGATCGGACGGCGCCGGGCTATCTCTTCTCCGCCTCGGAGCTGATCGATCACGCGACAGATCTGATGGCCGAGTCGGCGATCCTTGTCCACGGCAACGAACGTCGGTGGCGAGTCTTCTCTGAGCGAGTCCGGTGGCTATTAGCGCAAGGCGCTGACGACAACGCCTAGTCCGCTCATCCCACCGGTGGCCCGCCAAGAGCCAGCACGTCGACGAGCAAGAAGACGGCCACCACGGCCACCACTACGGCGAAAGCCCGCGCCAACGTCTCCACCGGTACGCGGCGACCCAGCGCGCTGCCGGCCAGCGCTCCCACACCCGCCGAACCTGCCAGCACGACGGTCAACGGCCAGTCCGGCTGCGCGCCGCGGGCCAGGTGGCTGATCAAGGCCACCGCACCGGTGAAGGTGATGATCGCAAGCGAGGTCGCGATCGCTCGCCGCATGCCGAGGCCGAGGAGCAACGTCAGCGCTGGCACGATCAAAAAGCCGCCTCCCACCCCGAAGAACCCTGTCATCGACCCCACCACCATGCCAGCGCCGGCGGCTCGGGTGATGCTCGGCTCCGGGCAACGATCAGGGACTTCCGCCGCCCCGGGGTCGTCGCCGCGACGGTAGGTGAGCAGAGCGGCGGTGAGCATCACCGGAACGAAGGCCAAGATCAGACCCTGCGGGCTGACCGCCCCGTTGGCCACGGTGCCGGCGTACGCGCCGGCGGCGGCTGGAACCGAGAAGATCAGCGCCACTCGCCAACACACGTGACCATCGCGGGCCTGCGAGCCGGCGCCAACCGATGCGGCCAACGCGACGACGATGAGCGAGGCAGTTGAGGCCGAGCTAACACCCTGGTCGAGCACGTAGACGAGGACTGGCAGAGCGAGGATCGCGCCGCCCCCGCCGACGGTGCCGACGACCGCACCGATCGCGAGGCCGAACGGGATTGCCAGCAGCATTTCCATCGAGCTGGTGCTCCTGCCTTGACTGGTCTCCGCTGCCGCGTGGGCGACAACGAGTGAGGAAAGCGGGGCGTCCGCGTCTACTTGGCGCGCGCCCGAGACGTGGTGCGCTTGGCCGTTGATCGAGCTGCGGCCTTGCGTGCTGCGGCCTTGCGTGGTGTGCCGGCGCGGCTCGACTTCTTTGCCTTCGGGGCAGGCGCCATCCGCTTCTGAGCCTTCTCAATATCGCGCTGCAGGGCCTTGCCAAGCCTGCCGCTGTCGCGCCGTGCGTCCTTGACGAACTTCTGGACGTCCTTGTAGAGGTCTCGCGCACCGGCGCTTACGTCCTTGCTCACATCGCCTCGGAGCGCCGCGAGGGCATCCTGGGCTGCGTCCAGCGACTTGTTGAGCCGCTTGACAGCGGCCGGTTCGCCGGCGGCCGGGCGCTTGCGAGCGGCCTTGCCTCGGGTTGCGGGCTTCTTGGTGGTGGGCATAGTGATCCTCTCTCCTCGGTGAACTCTCTTGGCCGATCATGCTGGCCTGGTCGCGGGCCGGTCGCGGTCGGCGACCGGCCCGGCGACTGGCTCAGCTGGTGATTTCCGCCTCGCGCTTGGTGATCTCCTTGGAGAGCTCGGCGAGGGCATCCGGGCTGCGCTGCGAGCGGATCGTCCATCGGCCGAGCTCGCGTAGGGCATCGTCCGCGGCGCTGCCGAACTGCTCGCGCCAGTCCCGGATCTGGTCGTGGCTGCGGCTGGACATGTCCTCGCGGGCCTCGCCGATTCGGTCTCGTGCCGAGTCGATGCTGGCGCTGACGTCGCCGCCCGCCTTCTCGCGGGCCTTGTCGAGGTCCTCGAGCGCGTCCTGCAGGTAGTCGGTCGAAGTCTTGGTCGGCGGCTTCTCAGTTGTTGTTGGCATCGTGCCTCCTGGCATTGGAATTGTGATTCCGACCCAGTCTGCCCCGCGAGCCGCGGGGCCACATCGGTAGGCGCTACTGGATGCCGTAATACACCACCCGCCGTTGAGTAGGGTCAGCCGAAGGGGGTCGATGCCCCAGGACGTATGGCGACGGCAGACACCGAGACGAGCTTCATCCAGGACGAGCTCGACAGCGCCTACATCTACGAAGCGCTGGCCGACCTGGAGGAGTCCGACTCCGTCGCGGAGCTCTACCGCCGTTTGGCGGCCACGGAGCAGCGCCACGCCGAGACGTGGGTCCAGCGGACCGGCGGCAAGGAGGCGGACCTGGACGCGATCGGCCCCAGTCGGCGCGCGCGAATTCTGGTCTGGCTGGCGCGGCGCTTCGGGGCACAGTTCGTCCTGCCGTCGCTGACCGACCAAGAGGAGGCAGACCGCGGGCGCTACGACGCGACGCCCGGGGCTGCCGAGTTGGCAGCCGACGAGCGCTCGCACGCGCGGCTCTTGCGAACGCTCAGCGACGGGGTGGAGGGCGGCGCGCTTGCACGTTTGGAAGGTCGCCACCGCGCCATCGGCGGCAACGCCCTGCGCGCCGCCGTGCTCGGCGCCAACGACGGGCTGCTCTCGAACTTCAGCCTGGTCATGGGCGTCGCGGGCGCCTCGCTTGCCACCGACCAGATCCTCATCACCGGGTTGGCCGGACTTCTCGCCGGCGCCGGATCGATGGCGCTCGGAGAGTGGATCTCGGTGCAGAGCTCGCGCGAGCTGCAGGAGCGCCAGATCGCGGTCGAGTCCGCCGAACTAGAAAGCATCCCCGACGAGGAGCGCCAGGAGCTGGCGCTGATCTACCGCGCGAAGGGGCTCGACCCGGAGGCGGCGGACCGCCTTGCCGACCAACTGCTCAGCGATCGCGCCCAGGCCCTCGACACCCTCGTGCGCGAGGAGCTCGGGATCGACCCCGGTGAGCTGGGTGGCTCACCGTGGACGGCGGCCATCACCTCGTTCGGCCTGTTTGCGATCGGGGCGATCATTCCGGTCTCCCCGTTCATCTTCACGTCGGGAGCCGTCGCCGTCCTGATCAGCATCGCCCTCAGCGCCACGGCCCTCTTCGCGCTGGGCGCCGCGACGACTCTGATGACCGGCCGCGGTGTGCTCTTCTCCGGCATGCGCCAACTGGTGATCGGCGTCGCCGCCGCCGCTCTCACGTTCGGCGTGGGCAGTGTGATCGGGGCGGCCGTCGGGTAGAGCGCGTTCATCCAACCGGTGGCCCGCCAAGGGCGAGGACGTCGACGAGCAAGAAGACGGCGACGACCGCCACCACTACGGCGAACGCCCGCGCCGGGCGAACACGACCTCGCGGGTTCGTCGCCACGGCCGACCACGAGGGCGGCGGAGCTGGCACCGATCGCAGCGGCTGCCGGCCGCGATCAACGTCCCGCAACCTAGGCAGGGCCGGATCATCAGAGCCACCCGGACGGCCATCGCCGGCGCGATCACGGCGTCGATCCGGTTGGAGGAGTGGCGGCCCCCGGCGTCGGCGATCCGCGCTCCGTTGCGTCTGCTTCGCGACCGCGGCGCGGCGTGGCGGGCGAGGGCCGAGTCGCCGGCGTGGCAACTGCCGCTTGCGGAGGTCAGCTCACAAAAAGGGCCACGCCGAGTTAACGCTTTGCCACTTCCCTTGCCACCCAACCCCTCCCGAGCCAATTAAACGAACTCGATCCGCTCGTTCAAGGGATGCCGGAGGAGGGACTCGAACCCCCGACACGCGGATTATGATTCCGCTGCTCTAACCAGCTGAGCTACTCCGGCGGGGGCCGAATCGTAGCGGTGGTTTGGCGGGGTTCGGGGTCGTGCTCCGTAGCCTTTGGCGTGTGGACGGGACCCGTGGCAGAGCGATGATCGTGCTGGCCGTCGCGGTCGCTGTCGGCGGCTGCGGTGGCTCGTCGGATTCCGAGTCGCCGACGGACGCGAAGGCGCGCGCGGCCTATGTCGCGGACCTCAACGATCTCTGCGCGGCATGGGCGCGCGGCGTGACCAAGACGTCGCAGCACTTCGAGGCCGTCGAGGTTCAGGCGCCCGCGGACGAGCGCGTGCGCCTGACGGCCGCGCGCTACGACCAGCTCGCGGACGGGCTCGAGCGGCTCGTCGTGCAGGCCCGTCGCCTCGCGCCGCCGGACGCCGAGGCCGACACGGTCGACAGTTGGCTGGCCTCTACCGACGATCGCATTCACGCCGAGCGCAGCATCGCCGCGGCGCTTCGCGCCCAACCCGCGGACCCCACGGCGGTCACGGCCGCTCAGGACACCCTGCGCGCCGCCGGGTCTGACGCGAGCTCGGCGATCGCCGAGCTCGGCGCGCACGAGTGCGCCCCGCGGGCCGAACTCGTCCAGGTGGGGGACGGCGGGTAATCCGATCGGGCGGACTCGCCGGGGGCGGGTTACGCCGGCGGTTGCGGTGGGTAGCGGGCGACGTGGGGAGGACCGCTTCGGTGCGGCCCTCGGATGCGCCTCGGGGGAGCGCGCGAGCACGAGGAGGAAGAACGTGGCTCCAGACTCACCCGCCCGCCGGCGACCGCTGGTCCTGGCGGCACTCGCCCTTGGCCTGATCTCCGTCGCGATCGGCCTGAGCGCCGGTCCGGCCTCAGGCCAGGGCTCGACGCTGCCCTACGAGAACGCGAGCCTGCCCGTCAATCAGCGGGTCAATGACCTGCTGGGTCGGATGACGCTCGCCGAGAAGGTCGGGCAGATGACCCAGACCGAGCGGCTGCAGGTCGACGAGAACACCGCGCCGATCAAGAACTGGCATCTCGGCAGCATCCTTTCCGGCGGCGGCTCGGTGCCGACGCCGAACCGCCCGGAGGCTTGGGCGGACATGGTCGACCGCTTCCAGCGAGCTGCCATGCGGACCCGCCTGCACATCCCGATCCTCTACGGGATCGACACCGTCCACGGCGACGGCAACATGTTCGGCGCCACCGTCTTCCCCCACAACATCGGGCTCGGCGCCACGCGCGACCCGGCTCTCGTGCGCGACGTCGAGCACATCGCCGCCGAGGAGACCCGCGCGAGCGGGCCGCAGTGGGCGTTCGCGCCGTGCATCTGCGTGGCCCGCGACGACCGCTGGGGCCGGACGTATGAGAGCTTCGGCGAGTCTCCGGACCTGGTCAGGCAAATGGAGACGGCGATCGACGGCTTCCAGGGCCCGCCCGGGCACCTCGACGACGCCGACCGCGTGCTCGCCACGGCCAAGCACTACGCCGGTGACGGCGACACCCAGTACGGCACGGGCAGCGGCGACTACCCGATCGACCAGGGGATCGCGATCACGAACCACGAGGACTTCTGGCGCGACGCCCTGAGCCCCTACGTTCCCGCCGTCCAGAGGCACGACGTTGGCGCGGTGATGCCGTCGTTCTCGAGCGTCGACTGGACCGAGGACGGCACCGGCAACCCGATCAAGATGCACGGCAACCGCGAGCTGATCCAGGGCGTGCTCAAGGACGGCTTGGACTTCAAGGGCATCGTGATCAGCGACTGGGAGGGCATCCACCAGCTCCCCGGCAACTGGGCGAAGCAGGTGCGCACCGGCGCGAACGCGGGCATCGACATGTTCATGGAGCCCAACGCCTACCAGGACTTCGAGACCACCCTGATGCACGAGGTCAACGCCGGCCAGGTCTCGATGAGCCGGATCAACGACGCGGTTCGCCGCATCCTGCGGGCGAAGTTCGAGCTCGGCCTCTTCGAGCACCCGTTCACCGACCGCAGTCACATCGGCGAGATCGGCTCGGCCGCTCACCGGGCCGTCGCCCGGCGGGCCGTGGCCAAGTCGCAGGTGCTGCTGAAGAACAGCGGCGACCTGCTCCCGCTTTCGGCCGGGCAAAACGTCTACGTCGCCGGCTCGAACGCCGACAACATCGGCAACCAGGCCGGCGGTTGGACGCTCACCTGGCAGGGCGGTTCGACCAACGTCATCCCCGGCACGACCATCCTCCAGGGGATCGAGTCCGCCACCGGCGGCGGCAACGTCACGTTCAGCGAGGACGGCTCGGCGCCGATCCCGCAGGACGCCGTTGGCGTCGTGGTCGTCGGCGAGACGCCGTACTCCGAGGGCTTCGGCGATGTGTACGGACCGCGCTGGGCGTTCGACCCAGGCGACAACAACGTCCCGCGCCCGGTCAAGAACATGCAGCTGTCGACCGACGACAAGGCTGCGGTCGACCGCGTCTGTCACGCCGTGGACTGCGTGGTCGTGATCGTCTCCGGGCGGCCGCTGATCATCGACGACCGGAGGCGGCGCGCGGCCGACTCCCTGGTCGCCGCCTGGTTGCCCGGCAGCGAGGGGGGCGGCGTCGCGGACACGCTGTTCGGCGCCCGCCCGTTCACGGGCAAGCTGCCGGTGAGCTGGCCGCGGTCGCTGTCGCAGGAGCCGATCAACATCGGCGACGAGAACTACGACCCGCTCTATCCGTTCGGGTGGGGGTTGCGGACGGCCGGCGGATCCCCGTAGGGCCCCAGCTGCGTCACATCTCCCTCTGGTCGAACACCTGAAGCAACACCTCGTTGATGGTGACCAGCGCGGCGAAGATCGCCGCGAGCGCGGCTGAGCCGGCCGCGATCAGGGCTGCCGTCGCCGCGGCGAAGAGCACGAGTTCCAAGACGAGGCCCTCCGGGTCGGCGAGCCGTTGCGCGGATTTCGGCGCGCGCCAGCGGCCCCATATGGCGATGAACGCGGCCGCCGCCGCGACCGCGACGACCACCCGCACGACCACGGAGGCGTCGAGCGAGAGCCCGAACGCGACCAGAGCCGCGATTGAGGCGAGCTCGAGCGCGAACCGGAGCGCCAGATTTGCTGCGCGCATGCCTCCGTTTTACCCGCAACGCCACAATCACGCCGGTGTCCGACAACCCGCTCTTCGACGAGCTCCGCGGCGTCCACGAGATGATCCGGCGCGATCTCGCCCACGTGACCCTGCTCGCCGAGGACGCTGCGGGCGGCGCCGCGCCTGAGGAGATCCGCGAGCGGGTCGCTGCGCTCAAGTCGTCGAGCATCCTCTGGCAGCTCAAACTCGGGTGCCTGCGCCACTGCCGGTTCGTCGAGGCTCACCACGGCCTTGAGGACCGGGCGATCTTCCCCGTCATCCGCCGCGTCGACCCGGAGCTCGACCCGGTCGTCGACAAGCTCGAGAGCGATCACCGCGCCGTCGCCGAGCATGTGCACGAGCTCGAGGCCGCGGCCGCTGCCCTCGACGGCACCGAGGAGCCGGACGCCGCGCGGGCGCGGGTGGTCACGGCGCTCACCGGGCTCGGCAACCTGCTGTTGGAGCACCTCGACTTCGAGGAGCGCAACCTCGAGGGCGTCCTCGGCCGGATGCAGAGCTGGTACGGCTGACTATCCGCAGCGCCGCTGCACGACCATCGCCCCGGCGCCGCTCGCCAGTCCCGCCGCGACGAGCGCGCCGAGCGCCGCCAGACGGCGAACCGGCGCACCCCGGACGAGCGCTCGAGCCTCCACGCTCCGAACGTAGCGCGACGGTCCTCGGGCCGCCTTCTCCCGACCCTCAAGGCGGCCCTTGCAACAGCCGATGTGAAGCCGGATGGTGCGATGACTGAGAGGGGCGAACCAGAGACCGCCGGCACGCGCGAGCGGGGCATGCTCGCGGCCTTCGTGATCGCGATGTTCGTCGCCGGTCCGACCCTCGGCTTCATCGGTCTGGCCCTCCCGCACTCCGCGGACGCCAACGACCTCGGCGCTCGCCTCCCTGGCGCTTGCCGCGTACGTCATCGCGGCCACGGTTGCGATCTTCCGCAACCGGCTCCCGTCGTGGGGGATCGAGGCCGTGGTCACGCTCGGGACGCTGATGATCAGCCTCTCGATCTACTTCTCCGGCCCCGTCACGACCACCGGCGCCTTCTTCTACCTCTGGGTCGTGCTCGGCTCGGCCTACTTCTTCAGTCGCTCGAAGGTCGTCGTCCAGCTCCTGATCGTCGCCGCCGGGTACGCGCTCGCCCTCGCGCTCAAGCCGCATGCGCCGGGCATGGTCCAGGCCTGGATCGTCGCGGTCGGCACGCTGACGATGGCCGCGGCGCTGTTCGTGGTCACGCGCGAACACGTCGAGCGGCTGGTCGGCCGGCTGGCCGAGGCCGCGGACACCGACCCGCTCACCGGGCTGCTCAACCGCCGCGGCTTCAACCGCCAGCTCGAGCTCGAGCTCGAGCGCGCCGCCCGGTTCGGCCACGACGTCAGCCTGATCATCGGCGACCTCGACCACTTCAAGCGCGTCAACGACCGCTTCGGCCACCAAAGCGGCGACGAGGTCCTGATGCAGGTCGGCGAGGTGCTGCGTCGCCACGCTCGGCGCATCGACTGCGTCGCGCGCGTGGGCGGCGAGGAGTTCGCGCTCGTGATCCCCAACACCGACGCGCGGGGTGCCTACGTCATCGCGGAGCGCCTGCGCCACCGCGTCCGCGAGGCGGTCGGCCAGCGCCACCCAGGGCTCACGATCAGCTTCGGGATCGCCTCCTATCCGAGCGACTGCGACTCGGTCGGGCGCCTACTGCGCTGCGCCGACAAATCGCTGTACGCCGCGAAGACCCTCGGGCGCGACCGGACGGTGATCTACAGCCGCGAGGTCGTCGGCGCCTTCGTGCCGGGGCCGGAGGGCGACGCGCTCAGTGGCGGCGCCAACCTCACCACGCTGCTCACCCTCGCCGAGGCGCTCGACCTGCGCGACCGGCGCACCGCTCGCCACTCGGAGACCGTCGGCCGCTACGCGGAGGGCATGGCCAAGCAGCTCGGCTTTCCGACCGGACCGGGTGGAGCGCATCCGCCTCGCCGGGATCCTGCACGACATCGGCAAGATCGGCGTGGGCGACTCGATCCTCTTCAAACCCGGTCCGCTCAACGACGAGGAGTGGGACGAGATCCGCAACCACCCGGAGATCGGCGCCCGCCTCCTGAGCGGGCCCGGTTTCGGCGACCTGCGTGCTTCGATCCTCGCCCACCATGAGCGGCTCGATGGCGCCGGCTACCCGTTCGGCCTGATCGGCGACGCGATCCCGCTCGAGGCGCGGATCATTGCGGTCGCCGACGCGTTCGAGGCGATGCTCGCCGACCGTCCCTACCGCCGTGGACGCCCCGTCGACGAGGCGCTCGCCGAGCTGCGCCGCTGCAGCGGCGCCCAGTTCGACCCCGAGGTCGTGGCCGCCCTGACCGCCCACCTCGACGCGCAGGACGGCGTGGCGGACGAGGCGGCCGAGGTGGCCGAGTCCGCCGTCAGCGCCTAGGGCCGCTCGTCACACGGCGCTCGGGAACTTGAGCTCGCCGGCCCGGATCGGCTCCTCGAGCCGGTTCTCCGGCGGCGCCAGCGGGCACGCCCAACGCGAGTTGTAGGCGCAGGAGGGGTTGTAGGCGTAGTTGAAGTCGAGCGTGACCGTGAGCGGGTCGGCGTCCGGCGCCGGCACCTCGAGCCCGCCCGCGAACGTGCCCTTGATCGCATCGGTGAGATAGCGCCCGGCGCCGTAGGTCTCCGCGGGCGCCGTCGCGTCGCGGAACGGCAGGAAGAGGTTGCCGCCGTAGCCCTCGGTCCAGAACAGGGTCAGCTCGCCCCAAGGAGTCTCCAGCCGCCCGACCCGCGCGTAGCGCACGACGCCATCCTCGCCGCCCGAGTCGATCTCGAGCCCGCCCGGTTCGTCGGGCTCGCACAGCTCGCAGGTCACCCTCGCCGCCGGGTCGTGGGGGAAGTAGGGGAGACCCTCGAATCCCTCCTTCTGCTCGGGCGTGAGCGCCGAGGACGGGTGCTCGGCGAACAGCCGGTCGCGGCGGCTCCGAAACTCGGCCACGGCGTCCGCGCCCGCACCCGCGCACTCGAGGTAGAGCTCGGCGACGCGGGTTCGGAAGTCGGCGAGTTCGAGCGCTTCGCGAGGGCTGCGGTCGGCTCACCGCGCCACCCTACCGACGCGCATGGGCTAGCTTCCTTCGCGGATGAGGCGGACTCTGACCTTGGCGGGATTGGGGGCTGTGATGGCGGCGTTCGCGCTGCCGGCGGCCGCGAGCGCCGACTGCACGATCCCGAGCGGCCCGCCGCGCGACCCGATCGACGACAGCTTCGACGGGCCCGTCCAGAACTTCAACGGCAACTTCGACGCCGCCAAGCAGGGCTCGTACGTGCAGATCCCGTTCAACGTGCCGCAGGGGACGACCGCGATCCGAGTGCGCTACTGCTACGACCAGCCGCCCACCAGCGGTCCGAGCAACACCCTCGACATCGGCGTCTACGAGCCAGTGTCCGACACCGTCTACGGGCCGGCCGAGCAGCGGGGTTGGAGCGGGAGCGCGGTCAAGGACCTGGCGATCTCCGAGAACGGGTACTCGCCGCCGGCCGTCTACGGCACCACCGACGACACCCGCAAGGCCTTCGTGCACGGGTACACGACCCGGGCCTATCAGGCGGGCCCGATGCCGGCCGGCACCTGGGCGGCCGAGCTGGGGCTGGCCTCGATCGTCGGGCCGCCGAACGACCCGGACGGCGTCGACTGGCGCGTCCGCGTCGAGACGAGCACGGACGCCAGCTGGGCCAACGATCCGTACTCGAGCGTCCCGTACGACGACACCGCGGCGGCGTCAGGCCCCGGGTGGTACTCCGGCGACGTCCACGTGCACGGCGAGGAGGAGCCCGGCAACTCGCTGATGTCGACGTCGTTCAACTTCGCGTTCGCCCCGCTGTCGGCGGGGGGCGCCGGCCTCGACTTCGTCGGCCTGGTCGACCACAACAACAACATCAACAGGGGTGAGATCGGCCGCTACCAGGGCAACTATCCCGGCAAGCTGATCATCCCCGGCACCGAGGTCACCACCTACAAGGGCCACTACAACAACCTCGGCTCGAGCACCTTCGCCGACTTCCGAGGCGGCCCGATCTACCAGCGCAAATCCAACGGTGACCTCGAGAAGGTCACCGACGGGATCGCGCCGGCCAGTCAGTTCGGCCCGATCCAGGCGTCCGGCGGCTGGACGCAGATCAACCACCCGACCGTGATCGGCGGGTCCGTGTGCCGCGGCTGCCCGTGGGACTACACGGCCGCCGAGACCGACTACTCGAAGGTCGACGCGATCGAGGTCCAAAACGGCGCGGCCGACTTCGGCCAGCCCCCGAACGTGATCCCGAGCCCGTTCACGGCGAGCGCGATCGCCTTCTACCAGCGCGCGCTCGCGACGGGCGCCCACGTCGCCGCGGTCGGTTCGAGCGACGCCCACAAGACCAACGAGTTCGGCGCGGTGATCGGCCAGGCGACCACGGTAGTCGGAGCGACCGACCTCTCGCGCGCTGCGATCGTCCAGGGCATCCGCGACGACCGCACCTACGTGAAGCTCTACGGCAACGACGGCCCGGACATCACGGTCACCGCTCGCGCTCCGGGCGACACCAACCGGACGCTCGGCGACACGCTCACGGGTCCCGAGGCGCATTTCGACGTCCAGGTGCTGCACGCGGGCGCCTCCGCTGCGCGCCCGGGCATCTATGACCTGAAGCTCTTCCGCGACGGCGGGGAGGTCGGGTCGGTGCCGATCACCAGCGACGACTTCAGCAACACCTTCGACGCCGCCGAGGCCGGCCGTTACTCGGTCGAGGTCGTACGCGAGGAGCCGTCCGGAAACCGCATCGAGGTCTACTCGAGCCCCGTTTGGTTCGAGAGCGGGTCGCCGTTCGACCTCGGCAAGCTCAAGCGCAACAAGAAGAAGGGGACGGCGAAGCTCGAGGTCACCGGGCTGCGGACCGCGGGCGAGCTGAAGCTCTCCGGCAAGGGACTCAAGACGCAGCGCAAGTCCGCGGGTCCGGGCTCGGCCAAGCTGAAGCTGAAGCCGAAGGGCAAGCTCGCGAAAAACCTCAAGCGCAAGGGCAAGGCGAAGGTGAAGGCCAAGGTCGTCTTCACCCCGAACGGCGGCGACGCGGCCCAGCAGAACGACAAGGTCAAGCTGAAGCGCAAGCGAAAGCACCGATGACCGACCTCGACCGCGCGGTGACTGCGGTGATGCGCGATTGCCTCGGGGTCAAGGAGGGAGAGGACGTCCTGGTCGTCGCCAACCCGGCGACGATCGGGCTCGGGGAGCGCTTCCGCGCCGAGGCCGGTCGCGCGGACGCCGACGGCGTCCTGGCGCTGATGGCCGAGCGCGAGACGCACGGCACCGAGCCACCGGCGCCGATTGCCGCTGCGATGGCGGCCGCCGACGTCGTCCTCTGCCCGACCCGGCAGTCGCTCTCCCACACCGCGGCGCGCCGGGCCGCCACCGAGGGCGGGGCGCGGATCGCCACCCTGCCCGGGATCACCGAGGAGATGCTCGCCCGGGTGATGAGCGCCGACATGGAGGGGCTGCGCCGCAAGGGCGGGGCGATCGCCGAGCGGCTCACCGCCGGATCGGAGGCTCGGATCACCTGCGCGCGGGGGTCGGACCTGCGGCTCGGGCTGGGCGACCGTGCGGGGATCGCCGACGCCGGCGACCTGACCGCCCCGGGCGCTTTCGGGAACCTGCCCTGCGGCGAGGGCTTCATCGCGCCGATCGAGGGATCGTCGGAGGGCCGCTTGGTCGTCGACGGGACGATCGCGGCGATCGGCCGCGTCTCCGAACCCGTGGCGCTGGAGGTCGAGGGCGGCAATCTGGTCGCGGCGAGCGGGGAGGACGGGGAGCGCCTGCTCGAGCTCCTGCGCCCCCACGGCGAGGGCGCGACGAACGTCGCCGAGCTCGGGGTCGGCACCAACGAGAAGGCCGAGCTCACCGGCGAGCTGCTCGAGGACGAGAAGATCCTTGGCACCGTTCACGTCGCCTTCGGCGCCTCGGCGGCGATCGGCGGCACCATCCAGGTGCCCGTCCACCTCGACTGCGTCGTGTTGGAGCCCGAGCTCAGGATCGACGGCGAGCCGATCCTGCGCGGCGGGGAGCTGCTCGTCTGAGCGCTGTGGCGCTCGCGGTCCCCAACTTCTCCGAAGGGCGTGACCAGGAGGCGATCGCGGCGATCGCCGGTGCCTTCGGCGGCGCGAGGCTGCTCGACCGCCACACCGACGCCGTCCACAACCGCACCGTGCTCACCCTTGCCGCCCCCGGCGTTGATCTCGTCGCCGCCCTGGCGGCCGGCGCGCGTGCCTGCGTCGAGCGGATCGACATGACCTCGCACACCGGCGCTCATCCGTGCATCGGAGCGCTCGACGTCTGCCCGCTCGTCTGGACCTCGCAGGACGAGCACGAGCCGGCGCGCGAGCTCGCGCTCGAGGCCGGTGCGGGGATCGCGGCCCTCGGCGTCCCGGTGTTCCTCTACGGCGAGCTCGCAAGCGCGCCCGAGCGCCGCGAGCGAGCCTTCTTTCGCCGCGGTGGGTTCGCCGCGCTCGCCGAGCGGATGCGCTCGGGCGAGCTCGTCGCCGACATGGGGCCGGCGGAGCCGCACCCGCGCGCCGGGGCGACGCTGGTGACGGCCCGTCCGCCGCTCGCGGCGTTCAACGTGGAGCTCGACACCGCCGACGTCGAGGTCGCGCGCGCGGTCGCCGCCGACCTGCGCGAGGCGGGCGGCGGGCTCGCCGGCGTGCGCGCGGTTGGCGTCGACCTGAACGGCGTCGCACAGGTCTCGACCAACGTCCACGACCCCGCCGCCGTCCCGCTCGCCGCCGTGATCGAGCGCGTCCGCGAACTGGCCGCCGAGCTCGACGCCCGCCCGGTCGCCGGCGAGCTGGTCGGGCTCGTGCCCGAGGCCGCCGTGCGGAACCTCCCGGACGACGTTCCGCTGCGCGGCTTCGAGCCGGACCGCCACGTGCTGGAGCGGCGCCTCGGCGACCTCGGCTCGGACTCGGCTCAGATACCCTGAGCGCCCATGGCGCAGACGAAGAGGCGACGTCGCCGCAAGCATCGGGGAACGCAGACCGGCCGCATCGACACCCGGGGGCCGCGCGGACGCCCGCGCACCCGCGAGGAGGCCAAGTCCCGCGCCCGCCAGAAGCAGTCGTCGAAGAAGAAGCGTGTCGATCCGCGCGACCTCCATCCGACCTGGAGCGGCGCCTTCAAGCGCGGCCTGATCGGCGCCGGCGTCTTCTTCCTGCTCTTCTGGCTCGCCTTCCAGCGCCCGGTCGCCGGCGCCGCGGTGCTGTCGATCGCGATGCTGGCGATGTACGTGCCGCTCGGCTACTACATCGACCGGTTCATGTGGCGGCGCCGGATGCGCCAGCAGCAGGCCGCCCGCGCGGCCAAGCGCCCGCAGGATTAGCGGGGCCCGGTCCGGCGATGGACGTCCGCTGCTTCACCGTCGGCCAGGTTGCGGAGAACTGCTACGTGCTGCGCCGCGACGGCGCCGACCGGGGCCTGATCGTCGACCCCGGCGAGGAGGCCGAGCGCATCCTCGGGGCTGTCGACGAGCTGGGGATCGGGATCGACGCGATCCTCGTCACCCACACCCACTTCGACCATATCGGCGCAGTCGCGCCGGTGGCGAAGGCGACCGGGGCGCCCGTCTACTGCCCCGAGATCGAGGTCCCCGTGCTCGCGGACATCATGTCCTACGTCCCGTGGCCCGGCTTTGGCCCATATGAGAGTTACGACGCCGACGAGACCGTCGCGGGCGGCGAGCGGCTCGAGCTCGCCGGGATGGAGATCGACGTCCTGTTCACGCCGGGGCACAGTCCCGGCCACGTCACCTACGCGATCCCGGGAGAGGACGCGCTGTTCTCCGGCGACGTGCTGTTCCAGGGCTCGGTCGGCCGCGTCGATCTCCCTGGCGGCGACTGGCCGACCCTGCTCGAGAGCATCCGCGGGCTGGTCGAGGGCTATCCGGAGGAGACGGTCGTCTATCCGGGCCACATGGGGCTGACGACGCTCGGCGCCGAGCGCGCCTCGAACCCCTTCCTGGCCGAGCTCGCGGGTTAGGTTGAGCTCGAAGTTCCAGGCTCCCAGGGGGACGTTCGACATCCTCCCGGCCGAGCAGCCGGCCCGCCGCCGGGTGCACGTCGCCTCCCTCGAGCTCTTCGCCCGGGCCGGCTACGGGCGGATCGAGACGCCCGCCTTCGAGGACACCGACCTGTTCGTGCGCGGGGTGGGGGAGGGCACCGACATCGTCCACAAGGAGATGTTCACCTTCGAGGATCAGGGCGGGCGGAGCCTGACCCTGCGGCCCGAGGCGACCGCGGCGATCTGCCGCGCCTACGTCGAGCACGGGATGCACCGCCTGCCCCAGCCCGTGAAGCTCTGGAGCTGGGGCCCGTTCTTCCGCCACGAGCGCCCCCAGGCCGGCCGCTTCCGGGAGTTCAACCAGATCGACGCCGAGGTGATCGGCTCCGAGTCGCCGCTCGTCGACGCCGAGCTGATCATGCTGCTCGACGACCTCCTCCGGGGGCTCGGGGATCCCGGGCCTGCGTCTGCGCCTGTCCAGCCTCGGCACGCCCGAGTCGCGTGCGGCCTATCGCGAGGAGCTGCGGTCGTTCCTGCACGCGCACGAGAGCGAGCTCGCCGGCGACGTGCGCGGGCGGATCGACGAGAACCCGCTGCGCGCGTTCGACTCCAAGGACCCCGACACGAAGGCCGTGATGGCCGAGGCGCCGCGGATGCTCGACCGGCTCGACGACGAGGACGCGGAGCATTTCGCCGAACTGCGCCGGCTGCTCGATCAGTCGGGCGTGGAGTACGAGCTCGACGGGACCCTCGTGCGCGGCCTCGACTACTACACGCGGACCGTGTTCGAGTTCGAGTCCGAGCGCCTCGACGCGCAGGCGGCGACGCTCGGCGGGGGCGGTCGCTACGACGGCCTGGTCGAGGCGCTGGGCGGCCCGGCGACGCCCGGCTGCGGGTGGGCCGCCGGGATCGAGCGGATCCTGCTGGCGCTCGACGAGCCCGAGCCGGTGCCCGAGGCGGACGTGTTCGTCGCCGCGCCGCCCGCGCAGAGCGCCCGGGCGTTCGCGCTCGTGCGGGAGCTGCGCGGCGCCGGATTGCGGGCCGAGCTCGACCTCGCCGGGCGCTCGCTGAAGGGGCAGATGAAACATGCCGACCGGCTCGGCGCGGCGCGCGCGGTGATCATCGACGACGACGGGAGCGCCCAGGTGCGCGACATGTCGAGCGGCGAGCAGCGCGAGCTCGAGCTCGGCCGGGCGCGGGAGCAGCTCGCCGGCTGAGCTGCCGATCCCTCGCGGAAGTGCAACGCGGATTCGACGGGGGCCGCCGCGAACCCCCCAAACGCGAGTGGCTCATTTCGCTACATAGCGCATCGTTCTGGGCCACTCGCGTGGCGCGGGGCCGAGAAGCGCGCGAGGAACGCGGCAAACGGTACGAAAGCGTCACCCCGGCACGAGCCCAAACGCCGAGTCGTCACTTCGCCCCCGTATACGGCCCTCCGCGCCGAGTCGGCGTTTTTGGGGGCAGCCGGAGCGCGCGCAGGGCGCGACGAACGTCACGCAAGGCGCACCGGCCCGGCCTGCCCGTCTAGCGCCGCCGCGCCGTCCCTCGGGCGCGCGGAGCGGCCAGGCCAGCCACGCCGCGGCGGCCCGAGCGAGCGCCGCCCCCTCACTGGGCCGAATTTCCACCCATATGGGGGTCGATTCGGCCCACGGGGTGGCGGCGCTCGCCCGGGCGCGGTGGCGGCGCTCGCCCGGGCGAGGCTGGCCGCGCTCGCCCGGGCGGGGCTGGTGCCATGGCCCGGGCGCCAGGGCCCGCCTGGTTGGCGCCACGGCCCCGGGCGCCAGGGGCTCGCCGGGTTCGGCGCCACGGCCCGGGCGCTTCGGTCTGCCTCGCACCTGGCGCGCCCATTGACGGCGGCTACGACCACGCCGGCGACCACACCGCGACCGTCTCCGTCAAGGACTTCCGCGGCGGCGCGGGCACGGCGACGGCCGGCGTCTCGGTGCGACCCGGCCCGAAGGCGAAGCTCCCGAGCAAGGGCAAGAAGGGCAAGGTCAAGTTCACCGTGAGCTGCGGGACGCCGCCCTGCGACCTGCACGGCAAGATGAAGCTGAGCTACAACCAGGCCCGCAAGCTCAATCGCCGGGGCCTGAAGATCTCCGAGTTCAAGGCGACGGTCGGCAGCCAGAAGCACTCGTTCACGCTCAAGGTGCCCAAGAACGTGCGCAAGGCCGCGGCCAAAGCGAAGATCCACAAGCTGCGGGTGCGCGTCACGGTGAACATCACCGACGACGCGGGCCTCAACAGCCACGCACGCCGCAACGTCAAGGTCAAGCTCTAGCTGATTGATCCGGGCGCGCGACCCGGCCCCGCGGCCGATGGCAGACTGCGCCGCGATGAGTGACGCTCCACCGGCGCCGGCGCTACGCGCGAACGAGTACCGCGACACCTGGTGCGGCCAGGTGCTCGGCGACCGGGTCGACTCCGACGCCCGGCTGGCCGGCTGGGTCCACCGCCGCCGCGACCACGGCGGGCTCGTGTTCATCGACCTGCGCGACCGCACCGGGCTCGTCCAGCTCGTCTTCCATCCGGAGGACTCGGGCGACGCGTTCGAGCTCTCGCACCGGTTGCGGCCCGAGGACGTGCTGACGGTCGCCGGGCCGATCGTCCGGCGCGATCCCGAGACCGTCAACCCCGAGCTCCCGACCGGCGAGTTCGAGCTGCGCGTTCGCGACGCGACCCTGATCGCGCACTCCCAGACGCCGCCCTTCGAGATCGAGAGCTTCTCCGGCGAGGTGGGCGAGGAGATGCGCCTGCGCTATCGCTACCTCGACCTGCGCCGCGAGCGCATGGCCCGGGCGATCGCCAAGCGCCACGCGGTTGCCGCCGCGATCCGCAGCTTCCTCGACGGCGAGGGCTTCCTGGACATCGAGACGCCGATGCTCTCGCGCTCGACGCCGGAGGGCGCCCGCGACTTCCTCGTGCCGGCGCGCCGCGAGCCGGGCACGTTCTACGCGCTGCCGCAGTCGCCGCAGCTCTTCAAGCAGCTGCTGATGGTCGCCGGCTTCGAGCGCTACTTCCAGATCGTCCGCTGCTTTCGCGACGAGGACCAGCGCGCCGACCGCCAGCCGGACTTCACGCAGCTCGACATCGAGATGTCGTTCGTGGGCGTCGAGGACGTCCTCGACCTCAACGAGCGCATGCTCGCGGCGGTCTTCGAGGCGGTGGGCGGGCCACGGCTGGAGCTCCCGCTGCGGAGGATCGCCTACGACGACGCGATCGCCCGCTTCGGCACCGACCGGCCCGACCTGCGCTTCGGGCTCGAGCTCGCCGAGCTCACCGACCTGCTGGCCGGGACGGAGTTCAAGGTCTTCCGCGGGGTGATCGAGGGCGGCGGGATCGTCAAGGGCGTGAACGCCGGCGCGCGCGACGTCCCGCGCTCGGTGCTGGACGGCTTCATCGGCCGCGCGCAGGAGCTCGGCGCCAAGGGGCTCGTCTGGGCGTTCCGCGAGGGGGAGGGGTGGCGCTCGCCGACCGCCAAGTTCCTGACGGCCGCCGAACTCGCGGGCCTCAACGAGCGCCTCGGGGCCGAGGAGGGCGACCTGATGCTGATCGTCGCCGACAAGCCGGCCGTCGCCAACGCGGTCCTCGCCCAGCTGCGCCTCGACCTCGCCGAGCGCTTCGACCTGATCGACCCGGCGGCCGAGGAGTTCTGCTGGGTGACCGAGTGGCCGATGTTCCAGTTCAACGAGGGCGAGGGCCGGTGGGACCCGCTGCACCACCCGTTCACGGCGCCCGACGGCGAGTTCGACGCCGAGCGCCCGGGCGCCGCGCGCGCGCTCGCCTACGACGTCGTCTGGAACGGCCAGGAGCTCGGCGGCGGCTCGATCCGCATCTCCGACCCGGAGCTTCAGGAGCGCGCGCTCGAGGCGATCGGGATCTCCCCGGAGGAGGCGAACGACCGCTTCGGCTTCCTGCTCGAGGCGCTGCGTTACGGCGCGCCGCCCCACGGCGGGATCGCCTACGGCCTGGACCGGATCGTCCAGCGGCTGCTGCACGCGGACTCGATCCGCGACGTGATCGCCTTCCCGAAGGCGGCCTCGGGCGCCGACCCGCTCACCGGCGCGCCCGCGCCGGTCGACGAGCCCCAGCTCCGCGAGCTCGGGCTCGAGCTGCGCGCCAAGCGCCCCTCGTAAGGCCGTCCGGTCCCGGATCTACAGCTCATCGCCGGGGCCCGGCCCTGGTTGCGCCGCTCCGGCGGGGGCTAACAGCTCTCAAGACTTTCGCCCTCCAAGCCGACTAGGGGGGTGATGAACTCCTTCGGTCGCGCCCCCGTTGGTAACTTGTCCGTAGGCTCGAGCCTGTTCGCGAGCCGCCCAAGTTGTGAACCAACACAATTGCCTTGGGAGCCACCGTCCGGTAGCGCGCTGGTCGTAGCGCCGGCAGGCACCCACCTGTTTCATCAGGTTCGCAGGCAGGGCGGTAACGGCAGGCTGGAGCCTCTTTCGTTCACGGGGGCCGCGCGATGAGACGCGCGATCAACGAGAACCCGGTCGTCCAGGCCGCGCTCATCGGCGTTCTGGCGATCGGCGTGGTCATGCTCCTGCTGCTGCGGATGGGCGGCGGCTCCGACGACGCCTCGACCGATACCGCCGCCGCTCCCGCGACGGCGGCTCCGGCGGCAACCGACGCGGCGAGCACGGGCGCGGCGGCAACCGGCGCGGCGAGCACGCCCGGAACGGGGACGCCCGCCTCGGTGGACGGCGGGTTCGTCGCCGGCAAGGGCCTGCCGAAGGACGTTGTCAAGGCCTACAAGGACGACAAGACCGTGGTGCTGCTCATCCTGCGCGAGCACCCGCAGGGCTGCTACTCGCGCGCCAAGCTGGTCAGCAAGCAGTGCGGCGGCATCGACGACGGCCAGGTGGCGACGATCGTCCGCGTGATCGACAAGCTCGCGCACCAGCAGAACGTCGCCCTGTTCATCACCCACGCCTCGAACATCGCCGCCTACTCGCGGATCACCACCGGCGTCGAGGTCAACCGCGTCCCTGCGCTCGTCGTCCTGACCCCGAAGCGGCTCAACGACGGCGGCCTCCCGCACGCCTCGGTCTCCTACGGATTCCGGGGCCCGGGGAGCATCATCACGGCGGTCGCCGACGCCGAGTACAAGGGCAAGACGGACCTCCCGTACTACCCGCGGTAGTCCGAGCGGCGTCTACCCTTGCCCCGCGGGCGCTCGGGCGCTCGCGGAACCGATGGATGCCGAGCTCGTACAGCACTACCTCGCCGACCGCGACCGGTTGGGCCCGCCGCTTGCCGACGGGTTCGACGGCGCCGCCGGTGGCGCGCCCTGCGGCGACCTCGCTCCGCATCTCGATCGAGCTCGCCGACGGCCTGATCGCGCGCACGAGCTTCGACGCCGAGGGCTGCGCGACGGCCCGTGCCGCCGCCGCCGCGGCGGCCGAGCTCGCCGAGGGGGAGACCCTGCTGGGGGCGGCCCTGATCGGCCCCGACGACGTCGGCGACGCGCTCGGCGGCGTCGGCCCGCACGGGCGCCACGCCGTGGAGCTCGCCGCGGACGCGCTCGCCCGGGCGCTCGCCGCGGCCGCCGGCTCGGGCCTCGAGCTCGCGGACCCGCCGGCCGCGGGAGAGCGCGTCCTGGTCGCGCTCAGCGGCGGCGTCGACTCCGCCGTGGCCGCCCTGCGCGAGCGCGAGCGCGGGGCGGAGGTGGTTGCCGTGACGCTCAAGCTCTGGGCGGACCGGCGTACCGACGCGGAGCGCAGCTGCTGCTCACCGGCCGCCGTCCTGGGCGCCCGCGGGCTCGCGCACGGCCTCGGGATCCCGCACCTCACGCTCGACCTCGAGCCGCAGTTCCGCGAGCGGGTCGTCGGCGCGTTCGTCGACGGCTACCGCGCCGGGCGCACGCCGAACCCCTGCGTGGTCTGCAACGGCGAGCTGCGGATCGACGCGATGATCGCGCTCGCCGATCGGCTCGGCTGCGCGGCGCTCGCCACCGGGCACTACGCGCGCGTCGCCGACGACGGCGAGGGCCCGCTGCTGCGCGCGGGCGCCGACCCGGCCAAGGACCAGTCCTACATGCTCTCCGGGCTGCGTCCCGAGTCGCTCGCCCGGCTGCGCTTCCCGCTGTCGGAGCTGCGCAAGCCCCGAGTGCGCGAGATCGCAGCTGCCGCCGGCCTTCCGGTGGCGGCCAAGGCCGAGAGCCAGGACCTCTGCTTCCTCGCCGGCGAAGGCAAGCGCTCGTTCCTGGCCCGCCACGGCGGCCTGGGCGAGCGGCCCGGCCCGATCATCGACCGCGCGGGCCGGAGGGTCGGCGAGCACACGGGCCATCACCACTTCACCGTCGGCCAGCGCCGCGGCCTGGGAGGCGCCGGAGGCCCCGAGCCGCGCTACGTGCTCGCCACCGACGCGGAGACCAACACGGTCGTCGTCGGCTCACGGGACGAGCTCGCCACCCGTCGCGTCGCGGTCCGGGAAGCCACCCTGCATCGCCCCGGGGGGCGCGTCGACCGGGTGCTGCTGCGCTACCACTCGCGCCCGCTCGAGTGCTCGGTGACGCCGGTCGCCGCCGGCGCCCACGAGCGGCTCGAGCTCGAGCTCGCCGAGCCGGCCTACGGCGTCGCGCCGGGCCAGACGGCGTGCCTGCTGTCCGGCGACGTGGTGGTCGGGCGGGCGACGATCGCGTAGATCCGCTCGTATCGCGCATACCTAGACTGGCGTGCATGCGATCCGACGAGATCCGCGAGACGTTCCTGTCGTTCTTCGAAGAGCGCGGCCACCTGCGGGTGCCGTCGTCGTCGCTCGTGCCGGCCGCCGAGGACACATCGACCCTGCTCACGGTCGCCGGGATGCAGCAGTTCAAGCCCTACTTCGAGGGCCGTGAGCAGCCGCCGAGCCCGCGGCTGACCTCCTCGCAGCGGACCTTCCGGACCGTCGACATCGACGTCGTCGGGACGACCAAGCGCCACCTGACCTGCTTCGAGATGCTCGGCAACTTCTCGGTCGGCGACTACTTCAAGGCGGAGTCGCTGCGCTTCGGCTGGGAGCTCTCGACAGGAGGCTTCGGCTTCGACCCCGAGCACGTCTGGGTGACCGTGTTCGAGGGCGACGACGAGCTCGGCCTCGGCCCCGACACCGAGTCGATCGAGATCTGGCGCGAGATCGGCGTGCCCGAGGAGCGGATCGTGCTGCTGCCGACGGCGGACAACTTCTGGCAGGCGGGCCCGACGGGGCCGTGCGGGCCGTGCTCGGAGATGTACATCGACCGCGGCCCGGAGTTCGGCTCCGACGACCTGCGGCCGGGCGACGACACCGACCGCTACCTCGAGTACTGGAACCACGTCTTCATGACCTACGAGCTGCACGAGGACGGCTCGCTGACCGACCTGCCCCAGCGCAACATCGACACCGGCCTCGGGCTCGAGCGGATGGCCGTGATCCAGCAGGGCGTCGACTCCGTCTTCGACACGGACGGGTTCCGGCCGCTGGTCTCGCTTGCCGAGGAGCTGTCCGGGCACGCGTACGACTCGGAGCCCAAGGTCACCCGCGCGATGCGGATCATCGCCGACCACGTTCGCGGCTCGGTCAACCTGATCGCCGACGGGGTGGTGCCGTCCAACGAGGATCGCGGTTACGTCCTGCGGCGGATCATGCGGCGCGCGATCCAGCAGGGCCGGGTGCTGGGCCTCGAGGCGCCGTATCTGGGCCGCTTCGCCGAGCGGGCGATCGACCTGCTGGGGCCGGCGTACCCGCACGTCGAGGCCGAGCGCGGGGCGATCATGCGGTGGGTCGCGGACGAGGAGGAGAGCTTTGGGCGCACCCTCGACCGCGGCACGGAGCTGCTGGCGAGGCTGGTCGCCGACGCGAAGGCTGCGTCGACCTCGTGGATCGACGCCGAGGACGCCTTCCGCCTGCACGACACCTACGGCTTCCCGTACGACCTCACCAAGGAGCTGCTCGCCGAGCAGGGCCTGGCGGTCGACGACGACGGCTTCGAGGCGCTCATGGAGCAGCAGCGCGAACGCGCCCGCGGGAGCACGGGCACGCCCGCACGCCGACCGCCACGAGGCGGTGATCGAGTTCGCGTCGGCGGCGCCGGCGACCCGGTTCGTCGGCTACGAGGAGCTCAGCGCGCAGACGAGCGTGGCCGCCGCTCAGCCCGTCGGCGACAACGGCTCCACGCTGCTGAAGCTCGAGGAGAGCCCGTTCTACGCCGAGGGCGGCGGCCAGGTCGCCGACTCGGGCGTGATCACCATCGACGGTCACGAGCTCCGCGTGGACGACGTGTACCGCGTGGGCAGCGACCAGGTGATCCGCGCGAGTGGCGAGTGGCGAGTGGCGAGTGCCGTCCCGGCACTTGCGCGGGTCGACCACCCGACGCGTCACGCAACGATGCGCAACCACACCGCCACGCACCTGCTGCACGCGGCGCTGCGCGAGCGGCTCGGCACCCATGTGCGCCAGGCCGGCTCGGCCGTGCGCCCCGACAAGCTGCGCTTCGACTTCACCCACGGGGCTCCCCTCGCCGCCGACGAGCTGCGGGCGATCGAGGATCGGGTCAACGACTGGGTCAAGGCGAGCCGCCCGGTGCGGGCGCTGGAGATGGCGCGCCCCGAGGCCGAGGCGCTCGGGGCGATGGCCCTGTTCGGCGAGAAGTACGGCGACTGGGTGCGGATGGTCGAGGTCGACGAGGTCTCGCGCGAGCTCTGCGGGGGCACGCACGTGGCCAACACGGCCGAGGTCGGGATCGTGGCGATCGTCTCCGAGGGCTCGAGCGCAGCGAACGTGCGCCGCATCGAGGCGCTCACGGGCCCCGAGGCGATCGATCACTACCGCCGTCGCAGCGACGAGCTCGCCGAGGCTGGCGCGCTGCTGGGGTCGCCGCGCGATCCGGTCGGCGCCGCGCAGCGCGCTGCCGAGCGACTCGCCGAGCTCGAGGCGAGGGTCGCGGGTCTCGACCGCGAGTCGGCCGGCGCCGCGGTCGACGAGATCACCGCGGCCGGCGAGGCCGTGGACGGGATCTGGGTGATCGCGAGCCCGGCCGAGGGCGACCAGCACCGGCTGCTCGACCTCGCCGACAAGATCAAGCAGCAGCGCGGCGATGCCGCGGTCGTGCTCGGCGCCCGCAACGACGGCAAGGTGGCCCTGGTCGCGAGCTTCAGCCCCAGCGCGGTCGAGCGCGGGGCAAACGCGGTGGAGGTCATCCGCGAGGCGGCGGCGGTCGTCGGCGGGGGCGGCGGGGGGCGTGCGGACGTGGCGCAAGCCGGGGGCCGCGACCCCGAGCGCCTCGAGGAGGCGCTCGAGACCGCTCGCGCGGCGATCCAGCGGGCGCTCTCGTAGGGTCCCTGCGCATGCGGATACTGGCTATCGACCACGGCGAGGTGCGTGCCGGAACGGCGATCTGCGACCCGAGCGGGACGATCGTGCGACCCCTCGGCGTGATCTCTCCGCCGGACCCCGGCGCCGCCGCGCGGCTCGCCTCCGAGGAGGGGGCCGAGCTGATCGTGGTGGGCCTGCCCGTGTCGCTGGACGGCGCGGAGCGTGACCAGGCGGCGTCGGCGCGCTCGTTCGCCGCCGCCGTCGGCGAGCTCGCCGCGGTGCCGGTGGAGACCTACGACGAGCGCCTGACGACCAGGATGGCGAGCGCCAGCGCACGCGCCGGGGCCAGCGCGCCGGCCGACGCGCTCGCCGCGGCGCACCTGCTCGAGTCCTTCCTGATGGGGCGCGAGCCCAGCCTCGTGACGCCGACCCCCGACTGGCACGACCCGTTCGCCGACGACGAGGAGGCGCTGGCCCGCGAGCGCCGGCGAGCGGAGCGCGAGGCGCGCCGACGCGGCGAGCGCGAGTCGGTGGCCGAGAAGGTCCAGCAGAGCGAGGCGGCGCGTTCCTCGGTCGCCGCCCCGCCGCCGCCGGAACCGGCGCAACCGCCGCCGGCGGAGCCGCCAGAGGTCGCGGCCTCTCCGCCCCCGGACGAGCTCCCGCCCGCCCGCCCGCTCCTGGCGCGCCGATCATCCGGCGGACGATCGGCGGCGTCGATGCGCAACCGGCGCATCCTCGGCGTGCTCGCCTTCCTGGTGATCGCGGGCGCGATCGCCTTCGCCGCGGTCAAGGTCATCGACAGGCTCAACGAGAAGAGCCCGCCACCCCCGAAGCCGAAGCCGGTCAAGACGACCTCGATCACGATCCCCGAGGGCCTCGATCGCCACCAGATCGCGGACGTGGCGAAGAAGGCGGGCCTGCGCGGCAACTACCTCCGCGCCACCGTGAAGGCGCCCAAGGGCTTCGACCTGGCCAAGTACGGCGCCAAGAGCGCCCCGAACCTCGAGGGCTTCCTCTTCCCGGACACCTGGGACGACCTGCCGAAGCACGGCACCGTCCATGACCTCGTCCAGCGCCAGCTCGACGACTTCAACACCCGGATCGCCGACGTGGACTTCTCATACGCGAAGTCGAAGAACCTGACCGTCTACGACGTGCTCAAGATCGCGTCGATGGTCGAGCGCGAGGTCCAGATCCCGAAGGAGCGCCCGCTGGCCGCGGAGGTCATCTACAACCGCCTCAAGGCCAACAACCCGCTCGGGATCGACGCGACGATCCGCTACGAGGACCACAACTACGACGAGCAGCTCACCGAGAGCCGGCTCGCCCAGGACACCCCGTACAACACCCGCACCCACCCGGGCCTGCCGCCGACCCCGATCGGCAACCCGGGGCTGGACTCGATCGAGGCGGCCGCGAACCCGGGCAAGGGCGACCTCTTCTACTTCGTGGTCCGCCCGGGGACGTGCAACAAGACCTTCTTCACCTCCAGCGAGGCCGCCTTCCAGCGCGCGCAGGATGAGTACCAGCAGGCCCTCGCCGCCCAGGGCGGCTCGCCGACCGAGTGCTGAGCTGACGCCCATGCCCCGCCTCGCTGTGCTCGGCCAGCCGGTCGCCCACTCGCGCTCGCCGGCGATGCAGACCGCCGCGCTGGCCGAGCTGGGGCTGGGGGAGGCTTGGTCCTACGAGGCGATCGAGGTCGCGCCCGAGGACTTCGCCGACCTGGTCCGCTCGCTGCCCGGGGCGGGCTTCGCCGGGGTCAACGTCACCGTCCCGCACAAGCTCGCCGCGCTGGCCGTGGCCGACACCGCATCGGGCGCGGCGCGCGCGATCGGGGCGGCGAACACGCTCAGCTTCGAGGACGGCGCGATCGCCGCCGCGAACACGGACGCGGAGGGGATCACCGCGGCGATCGGCGAGCCCCTCGAGGGCAGGCGGGCACTGGTCCTGGGCGGCGGCGGCTCCGCCCGCGCCGCGATCTGGGCCCTGCGAAACGCGGGGGCGGACGTGTCTGTCTGGAACCGAACCGCGGCAAAGGCCGAATCCCTGGCCAAAGAATTCGGCATCGCACACGAGCAACTAGCAACCAGCAACCAGCAACTCGGAACCTTCGACCTCCTGCTCAACGCCACCACCATCGGCTTGCAGCAGGCCTCAACACGTGCCCCGACGTCCGCAGACCTAAAGGCGCTCCCGATCGCTGCCGATTCACTCTCCGAAAGACAAGTCGTGGTGGACCTCGTTTACGGGTTTCACGAGACCGCGCTCGCCTCCCGTGCACGGGACCGAGGTTCACGCGTGATCGACGGGCTCGAGGTGCTGGTCCACCAGGGAGCCGCCTCGCTTCGGATCTGGACCGGGCTAGAGGCCCCGCTGGAGAAGATGCGGCAAGCGGCTCACGAGAGCTGAAGCAACACATGGCAGTCGACAAGCGCCCCGGTCACCTCCGCCCGGTCCCCGCGCGGGCGAGCGACGAGATCTCGGACGAGCCGGGATCCGACGGCATCCTCGGACTCACGCCCCCGCTGGGGCGCGGCAACTCCGCGATGTTCCTCACCGACGTGATCGTCGAGCTGGGCTACGCGACGCGCGAGCGGGTCGACGAGGTGATCCAGGAGGCGAGGGTGGCCGGCCGCTCGGCCGACGAGCTGCTCGTCGACCGCAAGCTGATCGACGCGCGACCAGCTCTCGCGCGCGATCGCCGAGCGCTACGGGCTCGACCACGTCGACCTCAACGTCTACCACGTGGACATGGGCGCGGCGAACCTGCTCTCCGCCCAGGCCGCGCGCCGCTACGGCGCGGTCCCGGTCGGCTACGTCGACTCCAAGACCCTCCTGGTGACGATCGCCGACCCCGCGAACGTCCTCGCGATCGACGACATCCACATGATCACGGGGCTCAACTGCAAGATCGCGGTTGCCGCGGCCGACGACATCGAGGGCCTGATCGGGCGCCTCAACACGCTCGAGCGCGCGGTCACCGAGGCGACCGACGAGGACGAGGAGGCCGAGCTCGGCCAGATCGAGGAGCTGCACGAGTCGGCCGACGACGCGCCGGTCATCAAGCTCGTCTACTCGATCCTCGGCCAGGCGGCCGGCGAGGGCGCCTCCGACATCCACTTCGAGCCGGGCGAGGAGGACATGCGGGTTCGGTTCCGCGTCGACGGCGTGCTCTACGAGGCGGCGCGGGTGCCGCGGCGCATGGTCTCCGGCGTGATCTCGCGCGTGAAGATCATGAGCGAGCTCGACATCGCCGAGAAGCGCGTCCCCCAGGACGGCCGCGTCGGCGTCAACGTCGAGGGGCGCAAGGTCGACCTCCGCGTCACCACCCTGCCGACGCAGCGGGGGGAGGGGGCGACGATCCGGATCCTCGACAAGGAACAGGCCCTGCGCAGCCTCGACGAGCTCGGCATGGACGGCAGCGGCCGCGAGCGGTTCCAGGCGTCGATCGCGCTCGCCCACGGGGCGGTCCTGGTAACCGGGCCGACCGGGTCGGGCAAGTCGACCACGCTGTACGCGTCGCTCGACGAGATCAACTCGGTCGAGAAGAAGATCATCACGATCGAGGACCCGGTCGAGTACCGGATGGACGGCATCAATCAGATGAACGTCAACCGCAAGGCCGGGCTCACCTTCGCGGCCGGCCTGCGCTCGATGCTCCGCGCCGACCCCGACATCATCATGGTCGGCGAGATCCGCGACGCGGAGACGGCGCGGATCGCGATCGAGTCGGCGCTCACCGGCCACATGGTGCTCTCGACCCTGCACACGAACAGCGCCCCGGGCGCGATCACGCGCCTGCAGAAGATGGGCATCGAGAGCTTCTTGACCGCCTCGGCGCTCGACTGCGTGGTCGCCCAGCGCCTGGCCCGCAAGCTCTGCACCGGCTGCAAGAAGCGCACGGTGATCTCCCAGGCCGCGCTCCTGCAGTCCGGCTTCCGCGTCGGCACCGACATCGAGGCCTACGAGCCCGCCGGGTGCGCGCGCTGCAACAACACCGGCTTCAAGGGCCGGATCGGCGTCTTCTCGGTGATGCAGATGAGCGAGCGGATCAAGGACCTGACCGTCGGCGGCGCCCCGGAGGCGCAGATCAACGACGTCGCCCGCGAGGAGGGCATGCTGAGCCTGCGCGAGGACGGGCTCAACAAGGTCCGCTCCGGCGTCACGTCGATCGCCGAGCTCGCCCGCGTCGCTTCCTGACGCAGCCCGTCGTTCTCCGAGCGCAAAAGCGCTCAAGCTTTGCGCCCGACCTGACGATTCATCGGCCGTGAGCATTGACTTCGCCTCCGTGCTCGGCCAGATGGTCAAGGTGCGCGCCTCGGACGTGCACATCTCCCCCGGGATCGCGCCCGCCATGCGCGTCAACGGCGCGATCAGGCCGCTGGCCGACTTCGAGAAGATGACGCCGCAGGACACGCGGGAGATCGTCTACTCGGTCCTCAACGACGCGCAGCGCAAGCGCTTCGAGAACGAGCGGCAGCTCGACCTCTCCTACGCGATCCCCGGCCTCGCCCGCTTCCGCGTCAACGTGCTTCTTCCAGCGCGGCTCGATCAGCGCCGCGTTCCGCCTGATCCCGAGCGAGATCAAGACGCTCGAGCCAGCTCGGGCTGCCGGCGCCGGTCGAGGAGTTCACCCGCAAGCCCCGCGGCTTCGTGCTCGTCACCGGGCCGACGGGCTCGGGCAAGTCGACGACGCTCGCGTCGATGGTCGACCTGATCAACCGCAACCGCTCGGAGCACATCCTCACGATCGAGGACCCGATCGAGTTCCTGCACCGCCACAAGAGCTGCATCGTCAACCAGCGCGAGATCGGGGCGGACGCCACCGACTTCTCGACCGCCCTGCGCGCCGCGCTCCGCGAGGACCCCGACGTGATCCTCGTCGGCGAGATGCGCGACCTCGAGACGATCTCGACCGCGCTGACGGCCGCGGAGACCGGGCACCTCGTCTTCGCGACGCTGCACACGCAGTCGACCTCGCAGACGGTCGACCGGATCATCGACGTCTTCCCGCCGCACCAGCAGCAACAGGTGCGCATGCAGCTCTCGATCGCGCTCCAGGGGATCATCACCCAGCAGCTCCTGAAGACGGCCGACGGCGCGGGCCGCGTGGTCGCCAGCGAGATCCTCGTCCCGAACCCCGCGATCCGCAACCTGATCCGCGAGGGCAAGACCCACCAGATCTACTCCGCCCTGCAGACCTCGGGCGCGGTCGGGATGCAGACGATGGACTCTCACCTCGCCTCGCTCGTGCGCTCCGGCGTGATCACGCGCGCGCTCGCCGAGCAGCGCGCGACGGTGCCGGAGGAGCTCAGGCGGCTGCTCGGCGGCGCGCCGAACGGGTCGTCCAACGATCAGCAGCCCGCCGCGGCGACGCAGCGCGACTCGTCGGCAGCGCCGGCGACGATGATGTGAGGCGGAACGAAGTGAAGCCGAGCCGCGCCGCTGTTGAGGCGCCTTATGTGAGGAGGGCGACCCGGTGAGCACCTTCACCTTCCGGGCCGTCGACCTGGCCGGGGTTCCCTCCCGCGGCGAGATGGAGGCGAGCACCAAGGCGCAGGTCTCCGAGCAGCTGCGCCAGCGCGGGCTGATCGTGCTCGACGTCGCCGAGGAGCGCGAGGCGCTGAAGCTGGAGAGCATCTTCCAGCGCTTCAAGAGCGTCAACATGCGCAACCTGTCGGTGTTCTCGCGCCAGTTCGCGACCCTGATCTCGTCCGGCATGCCGATGCTGCGGTCCCTCTACACGCTCGAGGACCAGACCGAGGACGAGATGCTGAAGCCGGCGATCGTGGCCGTCCGCAACGACGTGGAGGCCGGCAGCTCGCTGCACCAGGCCATGGAGCGCCAGCCGGGAGTCTTCGATCCGCTCTACCGCTCGATGGTGCAGGCCGGCGAGGGCTCGGGCCGCCTCGAGCAGGCGCTCGACCGCGTCGCGGCTCAGCTCGAGAAGCTCGACGCCCTGAGGCGCCAGGTGAAGTCGGCGATGATGTACCCGGCGATCGTCTTCACGATCGCGCTCGTCGTCATGGTCGTGATCGTCGCCTTCGTGGTGCCGGTCTTCGTCGGCATCTTCAAGGAGATCTCCTCGGAGAACGGCGAGAGCGCGGAGCTCCCGATCATGACCCAGATCACGGTCGGCGTCTCGAACGCGGTCACCGGCTCGTGGTACATCATCATTCCCGTCGTCCTCGTCGGCGCGTACGTGTTCGTGCGCTGGAAGAAGTCCGAGCGCGGCCGCCTCCAGTGGGACCGCCTCAAGCTCCGCATCCCGATGAAGATCGGCGACGTCGTGCAGAAGGTCGCCCTGGCGCGCTGGTCGCGGACCTTCTCCGGGACCGTCTCCTCCGGCGTGCCGATCCTGCAGGCGATCCAGATCTCCGGCCAGACCGCGGGCAACGCGGTGATCCAGGAGGCGATGGAGGCCGTCTACGACTCGGTCAAGAAGGGCGGCACGATCGCCAAGCCGCTCGAGGACGCGAGCGTCTTCCCGCCGATGGTCTCCCACATGGTCGCCGTCGGCGAGGAATCGGGTCAGCTCGAGCAGATGCTGGAGAAGATCGCCGACTTCTACGACGCCGAGGTCGACGCGAAGATCAAGGCCCTCACGTCGCTGATCGAGCCGATCATGATCGTGGTCGTCGGCACCGTGGTCGGGTTCATCGTGATCTCGATGTACCTGCCGATCTTCAGCCTCTACGACAAGATCCGGTAACGGGGCGCCGGGGCGCGCCCTCGCGGTCGGCGACAAAGCCGTCCACGGAGACGCTCATCGAGTAGCCACCATGGCCTCACCTCAGTTGGTAAACAGGCCGCCGGCGTCCTCGTTGCACTCGATGCTCGGTGGCTCCTCGCCGGGGAAGGCGAGGAACTCGTACTCCGGTTCCTTGAAGCCCCGCATGTCCATTGCCAGCGCAGGCCTCAGCCGCCCGCTCTTTCCGTAGACATAGCCGGAGTCGCCTGAGCGGCTGCCGCGTTGGGCGACACCGATCAGGTGCATGCACTGATCGAAGGTCTCGAACTCCTCCACGGGCTCGCCGAGGTCCGTGACGTCCTCGAGGAAGGAGTCGAGGTCCTGCCGCAGGTCCTCTAGGCGGTCGCTCGTGGCGGTGTCACGATCAAGGCCGGGGTTCGGTGCCGGGGCCACGGGTCGATCGACGGACTCCCCGGGCTCGTCGTTACACCGCTGAAAGCCCGGCTCTGAGCTCGGCGGTGGCGCTGGCTGTGGCGGTGGCTGGTACCCCTCGTCGCCGCCGCGGCGTCGAAGGTGAACACGAGAGAGCTCGCCGCCCAAGAACATGTAGTCGGGGTCGTCCCACTCGCTGCGGTCGATGGCCAGGGCCGGCTTGTAGCCCCGCTCGCCTGCCTTGTCCGCATACACGTAGCCGTAGCGTCCCTCGGGGTCTCCGTACTCGGTCACGGGCACCCAGGAAAGGCACGATTCAAACTCGTCGAACTGCTCGGACATGCGCTCCAGCCGGGCCTCTCGCTGCTCGAGCCCTCCGAATCGCCGCTCGAGCGCCCCCAGGCTTGCCCGGCCCGTGTACGCGCGCGGACGCGGCAGCTTCGCCGGGTCGGCCGTGCCCGGCGTCCCAGGGGTCCCGGGTTTAGTCGGCTCGGTTCCCAGGCCCCGGCAGCCCGGGCGGCGCGAAAACTGCAACAGGACCAGATTGGGGCGGCGGCTCTCGTAGTCGAAGCTGAGCGCGGGCCGATGGTCGAGGCCGGTTCCGTCGCGCTCGTCGTAGAGGAAGCCAAACCGGTGGTCGGGATCTCCGTACTCGCTCACCGGCACCTCCGAGATGCACCTCCGCCATCGCCGCCAGCGCTTTGCGGGGCGCTCCATGCGCTTGATCATCCGTTCGCTGCGGTCCAGGAGGCGCACGACGGCCGTGGTATCCGAGCGCCGCCCGGCGGCCGGGACAGCGGCCTCAACCTCGACCGCGCCCGCATCGCATCCGGCGCCCTGAGGGCGGCTGACGCCACGCTGGTCGACGCTGACGGGCGCCAGCGGATCGATTCCAAACTGAGCAAGGTGCTGCTCACCCTCGAGCGAGTAGCCAAACGGGACGAAATCGCACGCGCTGGCGGGGATCCAGTCCACGACGGGACTGCCCGGCTGTGGCATCCGCGTCTCCCCGATCCCGCCGTTGTCGCCCAGGTGGACGGCGAGCATCGGATCCGTACCGACCACGTCGCTCGGGCCGTTGAGGCCGCAGGAGTCGTCGCTGACAAAGTTGTAGCCGAACGACTGCGGGCGCGAGACTCGGCAGCTGGGCCCGATCGGCTGGATCTGCCCGCCGACGGGCGTCGGGTCGGGTGGGCCGATGACCGACCCGAAGGCCTTGAGACGCGATCCGGCACCCACGTCTGCGCCGACCGGGGCGACGTTGTCGGCCACGGTCGAGTTGACCATGCCCAGGACCCCGGCAGCGAGGACGCCGCCCCCCTCACCCTCGGCGTAGTTGTGGCTGACCGTCGAGTTGGTCAGATACAGATCGCTGCGGGCCCAGATCCCCCCGCCGACGTGCGCGAACGCGGCGTTCCGGGCGATGGTCGAGCCGATCACCGTCACGTCGGCCTCGCCCGAGATCGCCCCTCCGCGATCGTCCGCGCGGTTGCCGTTCAGCGTCGAGTTGATGATCGTGACATCACCCTCCAAGGTGAAGATCGCACCGCCCGGACCGTCGGCGGTGTTCCCGTCGACGGTCGAATTGATCACCGTGACGTCGCCGTCCTCGTCGGTGTAGATCGCGCCGCCGTCGCCGTCGGTCGTGTTCCCGTCGACGTGCGAGTTAACGACGAGGATGTCTCCCGTGGAGCCAAGCGCGCCGCCCGACCCGTCGACGAGGTTGTTGCTGATGATCGAGTCATAGACCTCGATTCCGCCGCGTCGCGCGTAGACGCCGCCGCCGTCGTCGTTCGCGAGGTTCCCGGTGATCACCGAGCGAATGATCGTCGCGCGGCGCTGGGAGAAGATCGCTCCGCCGGGTTCCTCGGCGAGGTTCTCGGTCACCTCGGAGTCCTTGATCACGATCTCGCCCCGCGTGGTGACCGCCGCACCGGGACCGTCGTTACCTCCTCGGGTCAGGGTGACGTTCTTGAGGACCAGAAAGCCGGTGCCGTCCTGACGCAGCAGTCGCTTCTCGAAGCAGGTCTGGCGGATCGTGTGGCCGTGGCCGTTTAGCCGCAACGGACGCGAGGACTCGCGGATCGGGGATCCGTGCTGGCAGGCGCGCAGGAAGATGTCGCGCTCGACGCTGATCGCTCGGGTCCTGGGGTTCTGCCACGCCCGCCTCAGCTGAGTCTCCGAACGAACCTTGGTCGGCGAGCCTAAGGCCGGCGATGCCGGCGCCAAAGCGACGATCAGCAGGATCAACGCGGCGAGCAAGACACGAATTTCGCCGTCGCGGGTGAAGGCGTGGTTGCGGTGGATACAGCGCGGTCGATTCATGGGCCCCCGTGCCCTGTCCCGGCGTTTCACGCGCGACGGTACACCCGGCAGGTCCGAAGTCAAGCGGGCTTGCCCGGGTTGCGCGCGAACGCCCCAGCCTCGCGCGCCGACAAGTAGCGCGCGTCCGGCTCGCCGCTCAGGCGGTCAGCTGACCCGCATACGGACCGCGCCCCGTGACGGCTGCGGCGCCGCACCGGGCGGCCAGGGCGACCGCCTCGTCGAGCGACAGGTCGCGGCCGAGACCCACGGCGAGCCCGCCGGCGAACGAGTCGCCGGCCCCGTGCGCATCCACCCACGCCCCGGGCAGCGGCGGCGCAGCCCACTCGCGCTCCGCGCCGGGCGCGGTTTCGATCGTGCCGCCCCGCGCGCCGCGCGTGCGGATCACGGCGCGCGGCGGCGGGTCGATGTCGCCGTCGAGGAAGCGCTCGCCGGCGTCGCCGGCGCTCATCACGAGCGCGTCGAGCTCGACGCCCGACCCTGCGAGGGCCGGGCCCGCGCGCACGGTCGCCACGACGCGGCGGGCGGCACGCGCCTTACGCAGGGCGCCGGCGTCGCCGCCGGTGAAGTAGACCGCCTCGGCCTCGGCGAGCCTGGGCCAGGGGAGGGCATCGGTGCCCAGCGGGACGAGCCGGTCGCCGATCACGGTGATCGTGCGCTCACCGTCGGCGTCGAGAAAGACGAACGCGCGGCGCTGCGGCTCTCGGCGCCATGCGATCGCGAGCTCGACGCCCATCGCCTCGAGCTCGCTCGCCGCCCGGCGGCCAAGGTCGTCGTCGCCGAGGGCGGTGAAGAACAGGCAACCGCCGGTGAGCTTGGCGATTTGCACCGCGGCCACGGCCGCGCCGCCGGCCGCCTGCTGCCAGGCGCCGTGCGCCTCGATGATCTCGCCGGGGCGGGGCAGGCGCTCGACGGGCGCGAACTCGGTGTATTCGACGTGGCCGACGACGGCGATCGTCATCGGGTGAGCCTAGAACGGGGCTCGGCGTGTTTGGGTCGTCCGACGCCTGAGCGATGATCGGCGACGTAGACGTCCTGAAAGAAATGGGGAAGAGAACCAGATGCTGATCGCCGCCGACTATCCGTTCCTCGACGTCCTCTGGACGATCGTCGTCTTCTTCGCCTGGCTGGCGTGGATCTGGATCGCGATCACGTGCTTCATCGACATCTTCCGACGCCACGACATCGGCGGCGGGCACAAGGCGCTCTGGGTCGTGTTCATCATCGTGATCCCGTTCTTGGGCGTCTTGGTGTATCTGATCGCCCAGCACGACGGGATTCGCGAGCGCAGCGTCAAGCAGGCTCAGGACCAGCAGGCGGCCTTCGACAGCTACGTCAAGCAGACCGCGGGCGGCTCGGCGAACGAGATCGCCAAGGCCAAGGAGCTGCTGGACGCCGGCACGATCACCCAGGGCGAGTTCGACTCGATCAAGGCCAAGGCGCTGGGCTAGCGCCCTAGGCGTCGGCAAGCACGCCGTTGACGCGCTCGAGCAGCCACTCGAGCTCGTCGGCGGCGGTCGTGAGGGGCGGCGCGAACCGGATCGTGCGCTCGTGCGTCTCCTTCGCGAGCACGCCCGTCGCCATGAGCCGCTCGCATGCCGTGCGGGCGTCCGGCGCGGAGTCGTCGAGGTCGACGCCGATCCAGAGCCCGCGCTGGCGGATCTCGGCGACCGTGGGGTGCGAAGCCGCCCGCAGCGAATCGTAAAAACGCCCGCCGAGCTCGATCGCGTTGCGCTGGGGCTCACCGTCGGCGAGCAGCTCCAGCACCTCGAGCGCGACCGCGCAGGCGAGCGGATTGCCGCCGAAGGTGCTCCCGTGCTCTCCCGGCCGGAACAGCCCGAGGACCTCGTCGGAGCCCGCGACGGCGGAGATCGGGACGATCCCGCCACCGAGTGCCTTGCCGAGCAGCAGCAGGTCCGGCGCGACCTGCTCGTGCTCGCAGGCGAACGTCCTGCCGGTGCGTCCCAGGCCTGACTGGATCTCGTCCGCGACCAAGAGCGCGTTCGCGCGGGTGCAGAGGGCGCGGGCGCCGGTGAGGTAACCCGGCGGCGGGATGATCACGCCGGCCTCGCCCTGGATCGGCTCGACCAGGAACGCGACCGTGTCGTCATCGAGCGCCTCCTCGAGCGCCTCGAGGTCCCCGTACGGGACGGCCTCGAAGCCGGGGGTGTAGGGGCCGAAGTTGGTCCGCGCCGTCGGGTCGTCGGAGAACGAGACGATCGTGGTCGTGCGGCCGTGGAAGTTGCCGCGACAGACGACGATCTTCGCGCGGCCGGGCGCCACCCCCTTGACCTCGTAACCCCATTTGCGCGCCGCCTTGATCGCGGATTCGACGGCCTCAGCGCCCGTGTTCATCGGCAGCACCCGCTCCGTCGAGCTGACCTCGGCGAGGCGCATGCAGAGCTCGCCGAGGCGGTCGTTGCGGAAGGCCCGGCTGGTGAGGGTCAGGCGATCGAGCTGCTGGTGGGCCGCCGCGACGAGCCGCGGGTGGCGATGGCCGAAATTGAGCGCCGAGTAGGCCGACAGGGCGTCGAAGTAGCGGCGCCCGTCGACGTCCTCGACCCACGAGCCCTCGCCCCGGGTGATGACCACGGGGAGGGGGTGGTAGTTGTGGACGCCGTACTCCTCCTCGAGCAGCGCCGGGTCCAGGAGCTGGCTCATCGTCGGACCCTAACGCCCACGACCGCACCCGGGCACCCGCGCGCGTGTTGAAACGAATGAGGGCTCAGTACGGGCCCTGCGGGGGGCCTGCGTTGCAAACGACACCAGGAGGTGCGTAAGAAAGTGAAGCTCAGCAACCTGCGCCCGACCCCGGGCGTGCTGATCGGCACGATCGCGCTCGTGTTCGCGTTCACCGGTGGCGCGATCGCCGCCAGCAAGATCAACACGGAGGACATCGCCAAGAAGGCGGTCACCGGCTCGCGAATCGCGAAGGACGCGATCAAGAGCGGCAAGATCGTCGACGGCAAGATCAAGGCCAAGGACCTGGCCCCGGACGTGCTCCCGCCGCACATGGCGTACGGCCGGGTCAACAAGAACGGCGCGACGGTCGCCCCGGAGACGGGCGCCGTGGGGATCACCGGGACCTCCAGCGGAGGGCCCGGATTGATCTGCTACGACCTCGCCTCGACGCCGGTGTCGGGCACGGCGACCGTGGGCCGCTCGGCCGGACCCGCCACCACCGTCGAGCTGGTCGTCGCACCGCCCGGCGGCTGCACGGCCCCGTACACGGACGCGGCGACGGTCACCCGCCTGGCCTCGAACGGCGATGCGGTCGACCGCGACGTCTACGTCGACTTCATCGGCGGCTGACGTTCCCGCGCGCGGGCGGGCGGCGCCAGGACGGTGCCGCCCGCTCGTTTCGCGCACTCGCACGGGCCCCGCGCCGCCCCAGCGAATAGGCTGGCGCCGTGGGCTGCTTCATCGTCCTCTTCGCGCTGATCTCGCCACGGCTGGCGATCATCCTCGTGTGGCTGTTCAGCAATCTCCTCGATCGCGCCTACGAGAGCTGGATCGTCCCGTTCATCGGCTTCTTCCTCCTGCCGTGGACCACGCTCGCCTACGCCGCGATGTACAGCTCGGACAACCGCGTCTACGGGTTCGAGTGGTTCATCGTCGGGCTCGCGTTCGTCATCGACTTGAGCGCGTACTCGCAGGGCGGCCGGCTTCGCCGAGCCTGAGCCGCGGCGCGTGAGCGCGGCGCGCATCACGTTCGTAGGTCACGCGACCGTGCTGCTCGAGTTGGCCGGTCTACGGCTGCTCACCGACCCCGTGCTGCGCCCGCGCCTGCTCGGGATCATCCACCGCCACGGCGCCCAGCCCGACGCCGAGGTCGCCCCGGTCGATCGACGGCGTGCTGATCTCCCACATGCACCACGACCATCTCGACTTCCCGTCGCTGCGGATGGTTGGCGGGAAGGCGCCGATCCTGGTCCCGAGCGGCGGCGGGCGGACGTTCAGGCGCCGCGGCTTCGACCAGGCGGTCGAGCTCAGCGCCGGCGACCGGACCGCGATCGGCGCCGCGGACGTGCTCGCCACGACCGCGGTCCACGAGGGCCGGCGGTTCAAGCTCGGACCGCGCGTGGACGCGCTCGGGTACGTGGTTGCAGCGGCGGGGTTGCGGATCTACTTCGCCGGCGACACGGACCTCTTCGACGGCATGCGCGGGCTGGGAGACGACCTCGACGTCGCGCTTCTGCCCGTGGCGGGATGGGGGCCGAAGGTCGGCAGCGGGCACCTCGATCCGCGCCGTGCGGCCAAGGCCGCCGCGATGCTGCGGCCGAGGTTCGCGATCCCGATCCACTGGGGCACGCTGATCCGCGCCGACCTGCGCCATCGGGCCGGCGAGCTCTCGAACGAGCCCGCCCAGCGCTTCGTCGCTCAGCTCGGCGAGCTCGCGCCCGACGTCGAGGCCTGCGTGCTCGAGCCGGGTGCGGCTCTCGAGTTGTCCCCGTCGGCCTGAGCGCGCCCGGAGACCACAAGCGTCGCGACCGTCCGCCGATCCACGAGGCGCACGGGGAAGCGCCCGCGCTCGAGCGCGAGCAGGTCGAAATGCGCGGGCAACGCGGGGTCGGCGTTTTGGAGCTCGCCGAACGCGGGAATCTCCACGAGCCCCGCCGTCCTGGTGCGAACCGTGAGCGCGAGCTGGTCACCGACCTCGAGCGCGATCTTCGCCGGCCGCGACGCCTGCGCGGAGACGGTGCGGTGGACGAACGTACCCGCCGGGATGCCTGGCTCGGTGGGCTTTGTGGTGGTCGATTCGGGCGCGGGTAGGCGACTGCGCTCGACCGGAATCAGCGCCGCTGCGATGCTCGAAAGCACGAGCAACGCGAGCATGATCAGGATCAGGCGGCGCGCTGCCACGCAAGGGAGCTTAGACCGGGCAGGCGGCGCCGCCAGCGGCCGGATGGCCGGATATAGGGGCTGGCCCCCATGCCGGACAGATGTACCCCCCAGGCTCCCTAAAGCTTCCACCGACCCCCGCCGATGAATTCGCCTGAAGGCCAGCGCTTCGGTGCGAAAGGCAAACCCGCTGCAAGGCGGGGGCGCAAAGCCCACGGGGCTCTCAGTTAGGAGCCGGCCGGGCTGCCACCGGGGTCGACAGACTTCCGACGGGTAGGACACCCGGGGCTCTGGCGCAAGGCAAACATTGGGTTCCCAGGAGGTTCCTATGCTCAACAAATTGCGCGTCAGGGCCCAGAGCGAATCCGGCTTCACGCTGGTCGAGCTCCTGGTCGTGATGCTCATCATCGGTCTGCTGGCCGCGATCGCCATTCCGGCGTTCTTCAACCAGCGGAACAAGGCCAACGACGCCAGCGCCAAGGAGTCGGTCCGCACCGCTCAGACGGCGCTGGAGACGTACTCGACCGACCACAATGGCTCCTACTCCGGCGCTGCTGTGACCGACCTGCAGGCGATCGAGCCGACCGTCCGCACCGGCACGGCGATCGCGGGCACCGGCGGCACCGGCACCCCGAGTTCGACCGCCTACCGGGTCACGGTCACCTCGACCGACGGCCGGACGTTCAGCATCGACCGCAACGGCGGCACGCTGACCTATCCGTGCTCGGTCCCGACCGGCGTCGATCGGGGCGGTTGCCCGTCGAACAACCAGTGGAACTAGTTCCACGCCGGTAATCGAACCTGGCGAGAGGGGCGGTCTTCGGGCCGCCCCTTCGTCTGTCCACCTCAAGCCGGCGCTCTGGCGCTCCGAACCAGGAGGTTGCATGCTCAACAAATTGCGTGTTACAGCCCGAGGCGAATCCGGCTTCACGCTGGTGGAGGTCCTGGTCGTGATGGTCATCATCGGCCTGCTGGCCGCAATCGCCATCCCCGCGTTCTTCAGCCAGAAAAGCAAGGCCGCCGACACGGGCGCCAAGGAGGCGGCCCGCACGGCCCAGACCGCGATCGAGACCTACTCGACCGACCACGGCGGCTCCTACTCCGGGGCCACGGTCGCCGACCTGCGAACGCTCGAGCCGACCGTCCGCCCGTCGACCAACGTCGCCGGCACGGGTGGCAGCGGCGTTCCCGGAAACCGCGACTTCCGCGTGACGGTCACCTCGGCGGACGGCCGCACGTTCAGCGTCGACCGCAATGACGGCACGATGACCTATCCGTGCACCGTCCCAAGCGGCGTCGAGCGCGGCGGTTGTCCGACCGGCAGCACCTGGAACTAGATGAAGGTTGACCCGCACGGTGGGTCGGTCCTCCGTCTAGTTGCCTCAAGGTTGGCCCTCAGGCGCCCGATAGCTGCGAGGCCAGTGTTCTCGGACTTCACGGGCTCTGGCGCAAATAACAACGGGAACCACAGGAGGTTCTAATGCTCAACAAGTTGCGCGTCAGGGCCCAGAGCGAATCCGGCTTCACGCTGGTCGAGCTCCTGGTCGTGATGCTCATCATCGGCCTGCTGGCCGCGATCGCCATCCCGGCGTTCTTCAACCAGCGCAACAAGGCCAACGACGCCAGCGCGAAGGAGTCGGTCCGCACCGCTCAGACGGCGATCGAGACGTACTCGACCGACCACAGCGGCTCCTACTCCGGCGCCGTGGTGGCCGACCTGCAGGCGATCGAGCCGACCGTCCGCACCGGTACGGGCATCGCGGGCACCGGCGGCACCGGCAGCCCCGGTTCGAACAACTACCGGGTCACGGTCACCTCGACCGACGGCCGGACGTTCAGCATCGACCGCAGCGGCGGCACGCTGACCTATCCGTGCACCGTCCCGAGCGGCGTCGACCGCGGCGGTTGCCCGGCCGGCGACACGTGGAACTAGTCCCAGGCAACTGACCAAGCCTGGTGTGGGGGGCGGCCTGCGGGCCGCCCCCCATCTCTTTTCGGCGCTCCAACGGTCGTCTTCGGCGCTCAAGCAAGCGCCCTTCGGTGCCGAATCTTCAGGGGAGGTCCCGACCCGCGATGCCACTGATCACTCGCCTCAGCTCGGACGCCGCTCGACGGCGCGCGCACGCGCGTCTCGCGGGCGAGGACGGCATGACGATCGTCGAGGTCGTGGTCACGTCCCTGATGGTCGGCCTGATCGCCCTGACCCTGATCGGCCTCGACGCCGCCGGCAAGACGACGGCCGACCAGCGCCGGCGCTCGCAGGCGTTCTCGGTCGCCCAGGCCGACCAGGAGCGGATCAAGGGCCTGTCCGGCGACCAGATCTCGACCCTCAACCAGGACCGCACGGTGACGCTCGACGGCGTCGCCTACTCGGTTCACTCGAGCGGCCAGTTCCTGAGCCAGTCCGCAGGATCGGCGAGCTGCTCGAGCTCGGGCGCCGCGGCCGACTCCGCGAAGGTCACCACGACCGTGAACTGGACGTCCAACATCCGGGGGCCGATCACGCTGAGCAGCGTCATCAGCCCCCGAGCGGGAGGCTCGCTGCTGGCCAAGGTCCTCGACCAGAACGCGGCCGTGCTGCCCGGCGTCAAGGTCACGGCCGCCGGCTCGGACCCGACGAACTCGGCGATCAGGCGCTTCGGGACCACCGACGCCGACGGCTGCACGATCTTCAGCGTCCTGCCCGTGGGCGACTACACGGTCACGCCGGGGCTCGCGGGCTACGTCGACAAGGACGGCAACGCGGGGCCCACCACGACGGTGACCACAACCGCCGGGAACACCACGAGCGCCCCGTTCACGCTCGGCCAGGCCGGCCGCGTCACCGCGGCCTTCAGCACGACGATCGGCGCTTCCACCCTCGCGAACCAGAAGGCGCCGTCGCTCTCCTGGTTCAACGCCGGGATGGCGACCCCGGGCGTCACCACGCCGACCTCGGCGTCGGCCTCGATCGCGTCGCCGCAGACGCTGTTCCCGTTCATGGTCTCGACGCCGGGGAACTACACGAACAACTACACCGTCTGGGCCGGCAGCTGCCTGGCCGCCAAGCCGCCCGTCCTCGCGAACCAGCGCAACGTCACGGTCGGGCCGGGCCAGAGCACAAGCGCGACCGGGACGAACGCGGTCGCGATGCCGGGCATGGTCGTGTCCGCCACCTACAAGAACGGCACGGCGGCGGCCACCGCGGTCAAGCCGGCCCACATCAAGCTCACCGACTCGTGCGGGCAGATCTGGTCGCCCGCGATCGACACCGCCTCGACGATGCCGAGCACCGGTTGGCTGGCCCTGCCGGGCCAGCCGTACGGCACGTACTCGATCTGCGCCGACTACCAGTTCCAGGGAACCAGCAGCACTACGCCGGGCAACTTCCGCCAGGCGACGCTGACCGGCCGGGCGAACACCGACTTCACGGCCGGGAACGCGAGCACGGTCGCGATCACGAGCTCCTCCGCCACGGGGTTCTGCTGATGGACGCCCGCGCTCTCGCCCGCCGTGCCCGCTCCGACGAGTCAGGCATCACGCTGGTCGAGCTGCTCGTGGTGCTGCTCGCCGGCACGGTGGTCGCCCTCGGCCTGTTCGCCTTCCAGGACGTCACCCTCCGCCAGAGCCAGCGGGTGTTCGCGAATGTGGACGCGACGCAGCGCGCGCGGACGACGATGGAGCTGATCGAGACCAGGCTGCGCTCGAGCTGCGTCGCGGAGAACGTCACGCCGGTCCTCACGGGCAGCACCGACTCCAGCATCTCGTTCGTCAGCAAGTTCGGCTCGGCGGCGAGCCTCACCCCGGAGAAGCACGTGATCTCGCTGAGCAGCGGCGTGCTCACCGACACCACGTACCCCTCAACGGGCGGAACCCCTCCCAACTGGACGTTCTCGAGCACGGCCTCGACGACCCGCAAGCTCCTCGACCACGTCACCACGGTCGGGTCCACGCCGATCTTCCGCTACTACAAGTACGGGATCGCGGCGGACTCGGCCGGCGGTCAGTACCTGGACGCGGCCGGCAACCCGTTCATGGTCCTCCTCGACGGGACGGCGACGCTGCCGACCGGGGTCACCACAGCCAGCGGCGGCTCGGTCGCGGCGAACACGATCCCCTTCAACTCGGCCGCCGATCGCAGCCGGCTGCCCGCGACCGCGCCGACCGGTCTCAGCGCCGCCGACGCGAAGCTCGTCGCCGCGGTCACGATCACGATGAAGGTCGGCGCCGGTGGTCAGCTCGGCGACTACGCCGACACCCGGACCGCCGCTGGCACGGCCGTCAACGACGACACGACCATGCAGGACTCGGTGATCCTGCGCGTGACCCCCGTTCCCAGCGAGGGCAACCTGCCGACGGTGCCGCCATGCGCATGATGCTCCGCACCAGGGCCGCCGCCGAGGACGGCTTCACGATGCTGCTGGCGCTGATCGTGCTGACGGTGACCACGCTGATGATCGCCGCCGCCTTCGTCGCGGCCAACGGCGACATCGGAAGCAGCCAGCACGACCTGGACGGCAAGCGCGCGTATTACGCCGCCCGCGCCGGACTCGCGAACTTCCTCTACAAGGTCAACAAGAACACCGAGCTGTGGGAGAGCTGCCCGACGCAGGGGACGACGCCGGTCCCGGGGGCCGACCCCTCGGTCAAGTTCTCCTACGTCCCCGTCCCGTCCAACGGCGCCGGTGCCTGCAGCACCACCAATCCGGTTGGGACGATGATCGACTTCGCGACCGGCACGTTCCGGATGAAGTTCACCGGCACGGTGACGAGCGCCACCGGGGCGACCAAGGCGACCCGGACGATCGTCGCCAGCTTCCGCCGCGACTCGCCGCTCGACTTCCTCTGGTACTCGGTCTACGAGACCCTCGACCCGAACACGTACGCCGACCCGGCCAGCCACCAGAACTGCGCGGCGTTCCTGCGCGACGGCCGGCCGTCGAGTTGCGGCGTGATCAGCTGGATCACCGGCGACAAGATCAACGGCCCGATGTACACCCAGGACCAGTACTCGATCTGCGGCTCGCCGACCTTCGGGCGGCTGGGAGGGACGGACAACGTGCTCACCGCCGCGCCCGGACCGCCGACCGCGCCGGGGATGATCGCGACCTCGGGCTGCAACAACAACGCCGTCGTCAACGGCGACCTGATCGAGAACGCGCCGTTCATCTCGGCCCCGCCCGACAACTCGCAGCTGCTCACCTACGCCCAGCAGGACGGCAAGGTCTACAACGGCACCACCGACATCACGCTGAACGGGAACACCGCCACGGTGAGCGTCCGCGGGGGCACGCCGCAGACCATCAACCTGGTCAACGACCCGATCATCTACGTCACCAGCGGCACCTGCTCGGCGAGCTACTCGCCGTACTTCTCGCAGTCGGCGAACGTCTACGACAAGACGTCCACGTGCGGCAACGTCTACGTCTCCGGGAGCTACTCGAGCTCGGTGACGATCGCCGCCGCCAACGACATCATCATCGACGGCTCGGTGACCACCAACCTGGCCGGCCCGGCGGTGGCGGGCTTCGTGGCCAACAACTTCATCCGCGTCATGCACGGCGTCACGACGCGCTCGGGGACGACCCAGGGGCAGTGCGGCTCGGCGGCCAACGTGGGCAGCCAGACGCTCAGCAGCCTGCGCATCGACGTCGCGCTGCTGGCGCTCAACCACTCGTTCATCGTCGACAACTTCGACTGCGGCTCGCCCATCGGCGGCACTCCGCCGAGCGGCGGACTGACGGTCAACGGCGTGATCGCGCAGCTCTTCCGCGGCACGGTCGGTACCACGTCCGGCGGCAGCTCGGTCACCGGCTATCTCAAGAACTACACCTACGACGACCGGCTCGCCGTTCAGCAGCCGCCCTACCTGTTCGACCTCGCCTCGGCTAGCTGGCGCGTCGTCCGCGAGACGGGCTGCGTGCAGGGCGGGCCCGACGCCTCGGTCGCCTGCTAGTCGGGTTAGTCGGCCGAGGGCGGGGATAGGGTCCGAGCCGGTTTGGCGGGTGCAGCGGCAATCGCGTTCGTCGCCGGGGCGGTGATCGGCAGCCTGATCACCGTGATCGCGCATCGGGTCCCGCGCGGGGAGGGCTTCGTGACCGGGCGCTCGCGCTGCCCGGAGTGCGAGGCGCAGATCGCGGCCTACGACAACATCCCGATCATCTCGTGGCTGCTCCTGCGCGGCCGCTGCCGCCACTGCGGGGCGCCGATCTCGGCCCGCTATCCGCTCACGGAGGCGGGCCTGGGGCTGCTCTGGGCCGGCACGGTGCTGGCGCTCGGCACCGACGACGCGGGCGAGCTCGCGCTGGGCCTCGTGCTCTGCGCGGTGCTGGTGGCGATCACCCTCACCGACCTCGAGCTGCGAATCATCCCCAACGCCTTCGTGCTCGCCGGGGCGATCGCGGGCCTCGCGATCGTGCTCATCTTCGGGCTCGACGACCTCGGCCAGCGCGCGATCGCGATCGCGGCCGCCGGGGGCGCCTTCTTTCTGATCGCGCTCGTCTACCCGCGCGGGATGGGCATGGGCGACGCAAAGCTCGTCGCGATGATGGCCCTCTACCTGGGGCGCTCGATCGCTCCGGCGGTGCTCGTGGGGCTGATCGTCGGCTCCGTGGTCGGGGTGGCGATCATCGCCCGCCACGGGTCCGAGGCGCGCAAGCAGGCCGTGCCCTTCGGGCCGTTCCTGGCGCTCGGCGGTGTCGTCGGATTGTGGTTCGGCGACGACATCGTGGACTGGTACCTGGACACGTTCACGGGCTGACCCGCGGACGCCCCGTCCCGCCGCACCGTCAAGTCGCTTCGGCGCTCAAGTCACCGGTGATTTCCGCCGATTGAGGTCTGCGAGGGCACCCGCCCTCACCCAAGCCTCATGGCGACCTGGACTAAGAACCCCTTCACGCAACCCCTCGGCCGCCAGCGCGGCGTCGTGGGTCTGGACATCGAGGCCGACAGCATCGCGGCCACGGAGGTCCAGGTCAACGGCTCCGTGACGGTGTCCCGCTACGACGTCGCGGCGCTGCCCTCGGGCGCGATGCGCGACGGCGAGGTGCAGGACCCGGCCGTCCTCGGCGACGCCATCAAGGAGATGTTCACGAGCCAGAAGCTGCCGCGAGACGTGCGGATCGGGATCGCGAACCAGCGCGTCGCGGTGCGCACCCTGCGCCTCCCGCTGATCGAGGACGCCTCCGAGCTCGACACCGCCGTCCGCTTCGCGGCCCAGGAGCACATCCCGATGCCGCTCGACCGCGCGATCCTCGACTGGCAGGTCATCCCGCCGGCGCCGGGGCGCGGGGGAGAGGGCGTCGAGGTCGTCGCCGTCGCCGCCCGCAGGGACATGCTCTCCGTGCTGATGGAGGCGGTCCGGCGCGCCGGCCTTCGCCTGGTCGGCATCGACCATTCGAGCTTCGCCCTCATCCGGGCGCTCAAGGGCGCGGGCGTCGTTGCGACGCCCCCGACCGAAGAGGAGACGCAGGAAGGCGTCCCGGTGCCGGCGGGAACGCTCTATTGCCATCTCGGCGACATCACGAATCTCGCGGTCGCCCGCGAGTCCTACTGCGTCTTCAGCCGCGTGCTCGGCTTCGGGGTCGAGGGCATCGCCCAGTCGCTCGCCGCCAAGAGCAGCCTCAGCCTCGAGCACGCCCGCCAGTGGCTGCTGCACGTCGGCCTCGAGGACCCGATCGACCAGGTTTCCGGCGACCCGGAGATCGTCACCGTCACGCGCGAGTCGCTGGCCTCGGGGACCGCGACGCTGATCGACGAGCTGCGTCGCTCGCTCGAGTACTACGCGGCCTTCGAGGACGCCGTTCGGGTCGACGACGTCGTCGTCGCCGGGCCCGGCACCGCGATCCCGGGGCTCGTCGCGCAGCTCGAGCGCGAGCTTCCCGTGCCGCTGAAGGCGGTCGTGCCCGAGGCGCTGCGGACCGTTCCCGCGCGCGCCGCCCGGCGCCTGACGCTCTCCTACGGGCTGGGGCTCTCGGAGTAGCCATGCGCCCCGTCAACCTGATTCCGCCGGAGGATCGCCGCGGCGATCACGCTCCGCTGCGCGCGGGCTTCGCCTCGTACGCGATCGTCGGCGCGCTCGCGCTGGCCCTCGTCGGCGTCGTGCTCGTCGTGATGAGCTCGAACCAGATCAGCGACAGCAAGGCCGAGCTCGCCTCGCTGCAGGCGCGCAAGACGCAGGCGGACCTGACCGCGCACAACCTGTCCCCATACGCGAACTTCGCGACCCTGGAGGACGCCCGCACGACGACCGTCAGCACGCTCGCCCAGAGCCGCTTCGACTGGGAGCGCGTGCTCAAGGAGCTGGCGCTGGTGATCCCGCCCGACGTCACCCTCGAGAACCTGACCGGCAAGGCGTCAGCCGACAGCAGCGTCGGCGAGGCGAGCTCGACCTCGAGCACTTCGGACGCGTCGGTCACGGGCCCCTCGCTGGTGATCCAGGGCTGCGCCCTCGGCCAGGAGGGCACCGCCGCCTTCCTCGCGGCCCTCAAGGACATCGACGGCGTCACGCGCGTCGGCATGCAGAGCTCGCAGCTGCCCGAGGAGGAGACCACGACCGGCGCGACCGGCGACTCGGCGGCGGCCGCCACCGACAGCGACAGTTGCCAGACGCGTCCGTCGATCGCCCGTTTTGAGATCACGGTCGCCTTCGACGCGGTGCCAGTGCCGCCGACCGCAGCGCCCTCGACCGGGACACCGGCCGCCGCGCCGGCCACCGGGACGACGACGCCGCCGGCGACGACGACCGCGGCGCCGACGACAACGACTTCGACGACTCCGGCGGCCACCGACGCCGCCGCCACGCCGAGCGAGCAGCAGACCGCCGTCGACTCGGCCAACAAGCAGGTCTCCGACGCCAAGAACGAGGCCGCGACCGTGGGGGTGGGCGGCGGATGAAGTCCAGCGACCGAGCCATTTTGATCGGCGTCGGGCTGCTTGCGCTCGCCGTCGGGTTCTACTTCCTCATCCTGGCTCCCAAGCGCCAGGAGGCCGCCGACCTCAGCGAACAGGTGACCACGCTTGAGTCCCAGGTCGCGACCGCGGAGCAGAGCGCGGCGGCCGGCGAGGCCGCGAAGGCCGACTTCCACTCGAACTACCACAAGCTGGTCACGCTCGGCAAGGCCGTGCCGGTAGACGCTGACACTCCGAGCCTGCTGACCCAGCTACAGACGCTCGCGGTGCGCTCGAACGTCGACTTCCGCGCGATCAGCCTCAGCAGCGGCGCTGGCGGGGCGGTCGGTACGACCGGCGCGACCACCGCGGCCCCGACGGCGCTGCCGACCGGTGCCACGCCGTCCGAGGCGGCCGCGGCGCTGCTTCCGATCGGCGCCTCGGTGGGCCCGGCCGGCCTGCCGGTGATGCCGTACGAGATGCAGTTCGACGGCGGCTTCTTCGACATCGCCGATTTCTTCGGGCGCATCGACGGCATGGTCGACTCGCACGGCGAGAAGACCTCGGTCGACGGGCGGCTGCTCACGATCGACGGCTTCAACTTCGCGGCCGGCGCCAACGGGCTGCCGCACCTGACCGCGACGGTTAGCGCGACCAGCTACCTGACGCCGGCGGACCAGGGCACGACCGCTGGCGCCACGTCCGCGGGCCCCGCGACCGGGACCCCGGTGGCGACGCCGCCCGCTGCCCCGACCGCGCCCGTTCCGGCCACTTCAGCCGCGGTGGTGGCCAATTGAAGCGCCCGGAGTTCAAGCGCCCGCAGTTCAAGAAGCCCGCGATCAAGAAGTCCGCGATGAAGAAGCCCGCGATCAAGAAGCCCGCGCTGAAGCGGCCTCAGTTCAAGGGGCCTGACATCAAGGTTCCCGGGTTCATGTCGGACATCTATCGCGACCTGCGCGATCGCCATCTGCTGCTCCCGGCCGTGGCACTGATCGTCGCCCTCGTCGCCGTCCCGATGCTGCTGTCGAAGTCCGCCGAGCCGGCGGCGCCGACGCCGGCGATCGCCGCAGGCGCCGACAGCGCCGGCAACGAGCTGACCGCAGCCGTCATCGGCGACGAGACGGTCAGCGTCCGCAACTACCGCAGGCGCCTCACCAAGCTCAAGAGCAAGAACCCCTTCCGGCAGGTGTTCGCGCCGCCGAAGAAGGACGAGTCCGGGACGACCGACGGCACCGGCACCACCTCGGGCTCCACGGACGGCGCCAGCCCGACCGCGCCCAGCTCGAGCACCGGCGTGACCCCGGGGACGACCGGCACCCCGGCCGACACCACCACGCCCGCGGACACCACCGGCGCGCCCCCGGACGACACCAGCACGGACACCGGCACCGGCGGCAGCAGCACCGGCGGCCAGACCGGCGGCAACGGCGGCTCCCACGGCCAGAACCAACCCTCCAACCAGGACGTGGACGTCGTCGACCACCTCGTCACCCGCCGGGTGGACCTGACGATCGGCCTGCAGGGCGACCCGAAGCTGCGCGAGAACGTGAAGCCCATGACGATCCTGCCGGACGCGACCACGCCTGTGGTCGCCTACCTGGGCACGGACGAGAAGGGCAAGCGCGCGGCGTTCGTAATCGCCAGGGACGCGACGATGGTCGACGGCAGCGGCGCCTGCGTGCCGTCGCCGGAAAACTGCCTCTACATCACCCTTCAGAAGGGCGAGACGGCCACCCTGAGCTTCGGCCCAGACGGACAGACGTACGAACTACGCCTGCTCGCCATACGGGATGTGGAGCTGAAGTCCGAGTAAGCGTTCAGGTACCTGATCGTGAGCCGGACCCCAACCACCGCCCACCCACCAGCGCTGACCCGCCTCACCCGGCTCGTCGGCTGCCTGGTGGCCGTCTGCGCGCTGGCTCTGGTCACCGCCGGCGCCGCCGACGCTGCCAAGTGCACCAAGAAGGGCAAGCGCGGCGTCGACGTGCTCAAGGGGACCAAGAAGCGCGACGTCCTCTGCGGCAAGGGCGGCGACGACCTGATCATCGGCAAGGGCGGCAACGACGTGCTCAAGGGCGGCGGAGGTAACGACGCGCTCACCGGCAAGGCGGGCGACGATTCGCTGTCCGGCGGCCCGGGCGACGACACGCTCACCGGGGGCTCGGGCAACGACAAGCTGAAGGGCCAGGACGGCACGGACATGGCCGGGCTCGCCGACTCGGCGAGCGGGGTCGTCGTCGACCTGGCCGCCGGGACCGCGACCGGCGACGGCGACGACACGCTGCTCACGGTCGAGAACGTCACCGGGTCTGCGTTCGACGACGTCCTGCACGGCGACGCCGGCGCGAACGGGCTCAGCGGCGGCGACGGCAACGACGCGCTCGTCGGCATGGCGGGCGACGACACGCTCGCCGGCCAGGGCGGGGTCGACAGCACGACCTACGCCCCGATCGCCAACCCGGTCAACGCCGACCTGCGCACCGGGACGGTGACCGGGGACGGCACCGACACGATCTCCGGGATCGAGAACCTCACCGGCTCGGCCCACGACGACACGATCGTCAGCGACGGCGCCGACAACCTGTTGGACGGCGGGGCCGGCCTCGACACCGTCTCCTTCGCGGGGGCGCCCGCGGGCGTCGACGCCGACCTGGGCGCCTCGGGCGCGACCGGCGACGGCACCGACACCCTGGTCGGCTTCGAGGATCTCACGGGATCGGGCAACGCCGATCGGCTCGCCGGCGACGCGGCGGGCAACCGCATCGACGGCGCCGGCGGCGACGACACCCTGATCGGCGCCGGCGGCGACGACCAGCTCGCCGGTGGCACGGGCGCCGACACCGCCTCCTACGCGGGGTCCGCGGCCCCGATCGAGGCCAACCTACGGGCCGCGAGCGTCACCGGCGCCGGCCATGACACGCTCGCCGCCGTCGAGAACGTGACCGGCTCCGACCACGGCGACACGCTCGCCGGCGACGCCGGGGCCAACGTCCTGGACGGTGCCGGGGGCCTCGACACGGTCTCCTTCGCGGGCTCGCCGCAGGGCGTCAACGCTGACCTCGCCACCGGGCTCGCGAACGGCGACGGCGCCGACACGATCACCGGGTTCGAGAACGCGATCGGCTCCGCGCACGACGACTCGATCATCGGCACTCCCGACGACAACGCCCTGGCCGGCGGCGCCGGCGATGACAACCTGACTGCCGGCGACGGCAACGACCACGTCGTCGGCGAGGACGGCCAGGACTCGCTGTTCGGCGAGGCGAACGACGACGACCTCTCCGGCGGCGCCGGCGACGACCACCTCGACGGTGGCGACGGCGCCAACGACTGCGACGGCGGCACGGGGAACAACACCTTTGCGGGGAACTGCGACGCGGGCGCCCCGGTGATCACGGCGATGAGCATCACCCCGTCCTCGGTGGACACATCCGGGGCCGCGCGCGACGTCGATTTCAGCGTCCACCTCACCGACGACGCCGCGGGCGTCGACCCCGGAGCGACCAGCGTCACCGTCCATTCCCCGGATGGCTCGCCCACCTTCACCGACGGGCTCGAGCTTGCGACGGGCGACGCGCTCGACGGCACCTATGACGCCTCGATCACCCTGCCGCGGTACTCGAAGCAGGGGACCTGGACGGTCGAGGTCGAGGTCGCCGACAACTCCGGCAACCACGACCTCTGGACGACGGCCGAGCTCGCGACGGCGGGCCTGCCTCACGACTTCGATCAAACCGGCGCCGGCGACACGCACGGGCCGACGCTGGTGAGCTTCGACGCCTCGCCGGACTCCATCGACACCTCGGCGGCCGATGCGGACGTGACCTTCGACCTCACCGCGACCGACGACCTCGCGGGAGTCGATCCGGCGGCGTCGCACGTGACCGTTCAGGCTCCCGGCGGCGGGCAGACCTTCCAGTCGGCGCTCGACCTGGTCTCCGGGACGTCGCTCAACGGCGACTATCAGGCCACGATCACGATCCCGCGCTACGCGCCGCACGGGACGTGGAAGATCGAGCTCCTGCTCGTGGACGCCGCCGCGAATGAGACCCGTCGCACGAGCGCCCAGCTCGGCGCCGACGGCACGTTCACGCAGATCGGCACGGGCGACTCGGACCTGCCGACGCTGACCGCGTTCGATCGCACCCCGGGGCAGATCAACACGTCCGGGGGCGACCAGACCGTCGACATGACGCTCAGCGCCGGCGACTCGCTGTCGGGCATCGATCCCGCGGCGTCGAAGGTCATCTTCACCGACTCGGTCGGCCAGCCCGGCGGCGAATCCTCCCTGACCCTCGCCTCGGGCACGTCGCACAACGGGGACTACACCGCGAGCATCACCGTCCCCCGCGGGTCGGCGAGCGGCACGTGGAAGATCAGCGTCGAGCTCGTCGACTCGGCCGGCAACGTCGAGTTGCTGACCAGCGCCGATCTGATCGCGGCCGGGTACCCGGGCACGTTCGAGAACGTCCCGCCGGACAGCACCTGAGCCAGCCGGCGACGCGGCCCCGAAGTAGGCTGAGCGGCCGCATGGCCGCACTGCGCTTCACGACCGCCGGCGAGTCGCACGGGCCTGGGCTCGTCGCGATCGTCGAGGGCCTGCCCGCCGGGCTCGAGCTCGACCGCGACCGGATCGACCTCGAGATGGCGCGGCGCCAGCTCGGCCACGGCCGCGGCGGGCGGATGAAGATCGAGCGCGACGCCGTGGAGGTGCGCTCGGGAATCCGCCACGGCCATACGCTCGGCAGCCCGATCGCGCTGCTCGTCGCCAACCGCGACTACGCCAACTGGGAGGAGCGGATGAACCCGTGGCCGGTCGACGCCGAGGTCGAGGAGTCGCACCTGCCGCGGCCGGGCCACGCCGACCTGGTGGGCGCGCAGAAGTACGACCATCGCGACGTGCGCAACGTGCTCGAGCGCGCCAGCGCGCGCGAGACCGCCGCGCGGGTGGCGGCCGGAGCGGTCGCCAAGGAGTTCCTGCGGGCGCTCGGGGTCGAGGTGTTCAGCCACGTGATCCGGATCGCCTCGGTGAGCGCACCCGAGCGCGAGCCGCTCGGCCCCGAGGACTTCGCCGGCGTCGACGACTCGCCCGTGCGCTGCCTCGACAGCGACGCCGAGGCGGCGATGGTCGAGGAGATCAACCGGCTGCGCAAGGCCAACGAGAGCCTCGGCGGGATCTTCGAGGTGCGGGCGTTCGGCCTGCTGCCGGGGCTCGGGTCATACGTCGCGTGGGACGCTCGCCTCGACGGCCGCCTCGCCCAGGCGCTGGTCTCGATCCAGGCGGTCAAGGGCGTTTCCGTCGGCGAGGCGTGGGAGGTCGCGGCGCTGCCGGGCTCGGAGTCCCACGACGAGATCTTCTGGACGGAGGAGCTCGGGTACCACCGCCATACGAACCGCGCCGGCGGGGTCGAGGGCGGGATGTCGAACGGCGAGCCGCTGGTCGTGCGCGGCGCGCTCAAGCCGATCTCCACGCTCACCAAGCCGCTGCGTTCGGTCGACACGGAGACCAAGGAGCCCGCGCAGGCGATGCGCGAGCGCACCGACTCGACCGTGGTGCCGGCGGCCGGGGTCGTCGGCGAGGCGATGGTCGCCCTGGTGCTGGCCGGCTGTTACCGCGAGAAGTTCGGCGGCGACCACATCGACGACGTGCTCGCCGCGGTCGAGGCGTACCGCGAGCGGATCGATTGGCGCCGCTAGCCGCGGTTGCGACCGGCCGGGCCCTCGTCTTCATCGGGTTCATGGGCGCCGGCAAGTCCCGGGCGCTGCGGTCCGCCCTGGCGGCCGGGCTCGACGTGGTGGACGCGGACGAGCTGCTCGAGGTGGAGCTCGGGATGCCGATCGCGGACTTCTTCGCCACCGAGGGCGAGGGCGAGTTCCGCCGTCGCGAGGAGGCGGTGGTCGGGGCGCTGCTCGAGCGTGCCGCGCGGCGAGGCGATCGCCCTCGGCGGTGGGAGCGTGCTGTCCGAGCGCGTGCGCGCGGCGCTCGATCGCCACGTGGTTGTGTGGCTGGAGGCCGATCCGGCCACCGCGTGGGAGCGGGTCGAGGGCAACCGCCCGCTCGCGACCGACCGCGGGAGGTTCGACGCGCTGCTCGCCGAGCGCACGCCGATCTACGAGGAGCTGGCCGACGCGATCGTCCCAGGCGTCGACGACGCGGCCGCCCGCGCGTTGCCGGCGTTGCTGGCGCTGCGAGAGCTGCCGGCCGGGACGCGGATGCTCTGGGCGCGGTCGGCCTCGGGCGAGTACCCGGCGTACGTCGGCCGCGGGCTGCTCGGCGCTCGGCCGCTCGGCCTGCTCGCACGCCACGGCATCGCCGGCCTGGCCGGCCGCTCCTTCTGCGTGACCGACACCGCCGTCGGCCGGCTGTACGCGGCGGGACTCGAGCCGCTCGAGGCCCGGGTGGAGGTCGAGCCCGGAGAGCGGGCGAAATCGCTCGGCGAGGCGGCGGGACTGCTCGGAGAGCTCGCGCGGCTCGGCGTCGGGCGCTCCGACCACGTCGTCGCGCTCGGCGGCGGGGTGGTCGGGGACCTCGCGGGCTTCTGCGCCGCCGTCTACCAACGCGGCGTGCCGGTCGTGCAGGTGCCGACGACCCTCGTCGCCCAGGTCGACTCCGCCTACGGCGGCAAGACCGGGGTGGACCTGCCCGAGGCGAAGAATTACGTCGGCGCCTACCACCTGCCGGCGGCGGTGCTCGCCGACCCCGAGGCGCTCGCCACGCTCCCGCGCGCCGAGCTCGCGGCGGGGTTCGTCGAAGTGCTCAAGACAGGCCTGATCGCCGGCGGCCCGCTCTGGGAGCGCGTCCGCGCCATCGGCGACCTCGATCCCGGCGATCTCGACGAGCTCGTCTTCGCGTGCGCACGCACGAAGCTCGAGGTCGTCGCCGCCGACGAGCGCGACGCCGGGCGCCGCGCGGTGCTCAACCTCGGTCACACAGTCGGCCACGCGATCGAGGCGGCCGGCGGCTACGAGCGCTACCGCCACGGCGAGGCGGTGGGGCTCGGGCTGCTGGCGGCGCTCCAGCTCTCCGAAGCTCCGGAGCTGCGCGCGGAGGTCGAGGCGATCCTCGACCGTCACGGGCTGCCCACGGCGCTCGACCCCGCGATCGAGATCGACGCCGTGCTCGCCGCGGTCGAGCGCGACAAGAAGCGCGACGCCGACGGGGTCGGCGTTCGTCCTCTGCGCCCGGCCGGGGGAGGCCGTCACCGGGCAGCGCGTGGATCGGGATAGCCTGCGTGCAGCCGTGCACGAGCTCACCTCCGCCACTCGATGAGCCCGACCGCGCACAACCGCGTCGAGGTCCTGCACGGCGTCAACCTCGACATGCTCGGCAAGCGCCCCTCCGAGCACTACGGCACCCTGACCCTGCCTGAGCTCGAGACGCAGATCAAGCGCTTCGGGCGCGATCTCGACCTCGAGGTGGCGTTCTTTCAGACCAACCACGAGGGCGACTACGTCGAGCGCCTGCACCGCCTGCCCGAGGTCGCCGACGCGGCCGTGCTCAACCCCGGCGCCTGGACGCACTACAGCTACGCGATCCGCGACGCGCTCGAGACCGCCGCCGTGCCGGCGGTGGAGGTCCATCTCTCTGCGGTCGACGAGCGCGAGGGGTGGCGACGCGAGTCGGTGCTCGAGGGCCTCGTGCTCGCGCGCGTGGCCGGCAAGGGGCCCGACGGCTACCGCGACGCGCTCGAGCGGCTGAGCGCCGAGCTCGGGGTATGAGCGCCGAGCGCGCCGACCGGCTCCGGGACCTCGTGGGCGAGCGCGAGCTCGACCTGCTGATCGTCGGCGACCTGGTGCGCCCGGGCGACTCGGGCCAGGACGCGATCGCGAACGTGCGGTGGCTGACCGGGTTCACGGGCACCAGCGCCCTCGTCGTGATCGGCGGCGACACACGGACCCTGCTGACCGACTTCCGCTACACCGAGCGGGCGGAGAAGGAGGTGGGCGACGCGTTCGACCGGGCGATCGCGCAGAGCCGGCTGATGCCCGAGCTCGCCTCCCGCCTGCAGGGCCGGGTCGGCTTCGACGACTCGGCCACGAGCGTCGCCAACCTCCGCAAGCTCGAGGAGGAGCTCGGCGAGGGCGTGGAGCTGGTGCCGGCCGGGGGGCTGGTCGAGGAGCTTCGCCGCCGCAAGGACCCCGGCGAGATCGAGACGATCGCCGAGGCCGCCCGCCTGACCGACGAGGTCTACGAGGAGGTGCTCGCGGCGGGGCTGGCCGGGCGCCCCGAGCGCGACGTGGCCCGCGACGCCCACGCGGCGATCCGCGAGCGCGGCGGCGAGCCCTCGTTCGAAGCGATCGTCGCCGCCGGCCCCAACGGGGCGCTGCCGCACGCCGAGCCGAGCGAGCGCGAGATCGGCGCCGGCGAGCTCGTCGTCTGGGACATGGGCGCGATCGTCGACGGCTACTGCTCGGACTGCACGCGCACGTTCGCCGCGGGGAGCGAGCCCGACGGCGACGCGGGCGAGGCCTACGCGCTCGTCGAGGCCGCGCAGGCGGCGGGCCTCGAGGCGATCCGGCCCGGCATCGACGGCGAGGCTGCCGACGAGGCGGCGCGCGCGGTGATCCGCGACGGCGGACACGAGGACCACTTCGGCCACGGCCTCGGCCACGGGGTGGGGCTGGAGGTCCACGAGGCGCCGCGGCTCGGCAAGCGCTCCGAGGACGTGCTCGAGCCGGGCGACGTGGTCACCGTCGAGCCCGGGGTGTACGTGCCGGGGCGGTTCGGGATCCGGATCGAGGACCTGGTCGTGGTGACCGAGGACGGCTATCGCAACCTGAGCTCGGTGCCGAAGGCGCTCCGGGTCGTCTGAGCGCCGGGCGGCGGGCTGCGGCGCCGGCCGACTGTGGGCCCGACCGGCGCCGCCGCGTGGATGCGCACCCGCCGCAGCTTGTTGGGTCAGCGGACGGGAGCGGCTATGCCGTTCCGCCGTCGTCCTGGTGCTCGTGGACCGTCGCCGAGACGCACTTGCCGAAGGCGTTGCGATGGTTGGCGTTCGTGCCCCATGTCGCCTCGAACCCCGTGGGGTCGGCATCCCGCGCGGCGCGGCACTCCTGCGCCGCGTTGGCGAAGTCGCTCGTCTCCTCGTCGACGGCGGTCGGCTCCGTGCCGCGATTGGCGCGGATGCAGTCGCGCATCGCGTGCTTGCCCCAAACGGCCTTGAAAGCGGCATGGTCGGCCTTCTTCGAGGCCGCGCAGAGCTTCGCCGCGGCGCTCGAGCCGTGGTTGCCGTTGTTCGGGTGATCGCCCTCGTGGGGCTTGGCGCTCGCCGCGGTAGCGCCCGCGAACAGTGCCGCGCAGGCCACGCCGATCGTCACCAGCTTCGTCATCCGATCCTCCTGTCTGGTTGGTCGCACAGGGGGCCGCGTGACCCCTCTCGAGACCAGAAACGGCGCCGGCGGCCGGCGGTAAGGATCTACTTCGAGTGGCCCGTCGCGTTGCCGTTGGGCGTAGCGCTCTCGGGGACCGAAGCCGTGGCGTCTGCAGACGACGTCTGACCCGGAGGGGTTCGGGTCTGCCCGGGTGGCGTGCGCGACTGTCCCGGAGGCGTCGAGGCCTCCGATTGGCCGGGCGGGGTGCTCGATTGTCCCGGGGGCGTCTGTGTCTGGCCCGGGGGCGATGCGACCTCGCCCGTCGGCGCGTCGGCCTGGCCGGGCGGGGTGCGCGACTGGCCGGGCGGGGTGCTCGACTGGCCGGGCGGCGTTGCGACCTGCCCCGGCGGTGTCTGGGTCTGGCCCGGCGGGGTCCGTGTCTGGCCCGGAGCCTCGCCCGATGACTGAGGCCCGTGCGCCCGTGCTCCACCGCCGCCGTGGTGGTTCGGCTGCCCACGGCGCTCCTGGCCGCGTGTGCCCCGCGCAGCTTGCATCGGCCGGTCGGCACGCACCGACGACGGCGGGCGGGCGAGCGTGACCGGAGCCGCGCGCGCGGGCGACTCGCCCCGCGCGCCGGCGTCGCGAGCGGTCGCGTCGGCGGCGGCACTGCTCGGTTGCGCGCCCTCGCCGCGGCCCGTGCCGCCGAAGTCCACAAGCCCGCCGACCTTGGCCGCGCCGCCCGCGATCGCGATCGTCGCCAGCACCACGGCGACTGACTTCGCGCCCGCCGCCGCGCCGATCGTCCCGCCGGCTGCGGCGCCGCCACCGGTCGCGGCGCCGGACCCGGCGCCGCCGCCGAGCGCTGCGAGCACGGCCGGAGCCGCGAGCGGGGGCGCGAGGGCTGCGAGGTCCGCACGACGCTGGCCGATCGCGGCCTCGAAGTCGCGGCACGACTCGCAATGGCGCAGGTGGGCGCGGATGCGCCGGCTGCGCAGGCGGCGTCGGTCCGCGGATGAGATCGCCTCCCGGATCGGGGCGCAGGCCATGTCGCGCCCCTCAGCCATCCGGTGCAGCGACGCTCGGCGCCTCGTAGACCATCTGCTTGGCGGCGGCCTCCGAGATCCCGAAGGAGGCGCCGATCTCGGCGAACGCCACCCCGTTGAGCTCGCGCATGATCAGCGCGCCGCGCTGGCGCTCCGGGAGCTCGTCCAGGTCGCCCACCAGCCGTTCCAGGCGCTCGCGGGTCTCCGCCCGCTCGGCTGACGCCACCGCCGATGTCGATCTGCTCGGGGTCCAGCTCTACGGACGAGCGCCTGGCCCGCAGGATCCCGACGGCCTCGTTGTGGGCGACCCTGAACAGCCACGGCTTCAGGGCGATCTCGCGCCGCTCGCCCGGCAGGGCGCGCAGCGCCTTGACCATCGTCGACTGCAGCGCGTCCTGGGCCTCGTCGGCGTCGCCGAGGATCGCCCGGCAGTAGCGGTAGAGCTCGCGATGGTGGCGGCGGAAGATCGTGTCGAACGCGCGCCGGTCCCCGCTCACCGCGCCCCTGGCAAGCCCGCGGTCGTCGCGAATCGGTGGCGCGGGCACGTGCAGATCGACGTGCGTTCACGCTCACCCCCTTGGCCGTCGAGGACATCGTCGGAGTTGCTCATACCCGTTATAAACGATCCGCACCCCTCGAAAGTAAGGACGTGCCCCGGCGCATAGACTGGCCGCCGAAACCGAGGCAAGGAGACGGGATGGCGTTGAAGGTCGAGTCGGACAGCATCACCCACGGCGAGCGGGTTCCCGATGCCCATTCGTTCGGCGTCCCCGACGGCGAGGGCGGGGCGGCCGCCGAGGGCGGCAACCGGAGCCCGCACCTGAGCTGGTCCGGCCACCCCGAGGAGACCGAGTCGTTCGCGGTGATCGCCTACGACCCGGACGTGCCCGCCGACCCGACCGACGTCAACCAGGAGGGCAAGACCCTTCCCGAGGACGCCGAGCGCGCCGACTTCGCCCACTGGCTGCTGATCGACGTCGCCTCCGACGTCACCGAGCTGCCCGAGGGGGCCGGCTCGACGGAGATCGTCGTGGGCGGCAAGGACCCGGGCCCGACCGAGCACGGGATCGGCGGCGTCAACAGCTACACCGACTTTCTGGCCGGGGACCCCGACATGGAGGGCACCTACGGGCACTACGACGGCCCGTTCCCGCCCTTCAACGACGAGCGCCTGCACCACTACCACTTCGTGGTCTACGCGCTCGACGTCCCGAGCCTCGGACTGGAGGGCGACTTCAAGCTCGACGACGTGCGCGATGCGATCGAGGGCCACGTCCTCGCCGAGGGCGAGATCGTCAGCACCTACACGCTGAACGCCGACCTGCTCTAGGCAGGACAGGCCCGCGTTAGCGGGAGAGGTCCTCCTCGCCCGTGATCGAGCTCGCGAACGCGACGAGCAGCTCGACCGTGGCCTCGACGTCGCCGAGGTCGACCAGCTCGACCGGCGAGTGCATGTAGCGCAGCGGGATCGACACGAGGCCCGTGGGCAGCCCGGCGCGCGAGACCTGGTAGGCGTCGGCGTCGGTCCCCGAGTAGCGCCCGGACGTCTCGATCGTGTGGTCGATGCCCTCGCGCTCGGCCGTCGCGGCGAGCAGCTCGAAGACGTTGGGGGAGAGGGTCGCGCCGCGCCCGATCACCGGCCCGGAGCCGAGCGGGTGCGAGCCGAGCTTCTTCTCGTCCACACCCGGGGCGTCGGTGGCGTGGGTGACGTCGACGACGACGGCGATCTCCGGCTGCAGCAGGAAGGCGGAGGTGCGCGCGCCGTGGAGGCCGATCTCCTCCTGCACGGCCGCGACCCCGGCGACGGCCGCCGTGTGGCCGCCGCGGTCGTGGCAGCGCCTGCGCCACCTCGAGCGCGACGTACGAGCCGAGGCGGTTGTCCATCGAGCGCGAGATCAGGCGGTCACCGGCGAGCCCGAGGGGCTGAGCATCGATCACGACGGGGTCGCCGATCCGAAACAGCGACAGGGCCTCGTCGCGGTCGGCGGCGCCGACGTCGATGTGCAGGCCATCGATCTCGACGGCCTTCTTGCGCTGGTCGTCCTTCAGCAGATGCACAGGCTTGCGCCCGACGACTCCGGGCACGGCGCCGTCGCGCGACTGGACGGCGACCCGCTGGCCAACGAGGATCTGCGGGTCCCAGCCGCCGATCGGCGTGAAGTAGGCGAACCCGGACTCGTCGACGTGGGTGATCGCGAGCCCGATCTCGTCGATGTGGCCGACGATCGCTACGAGCGGCGCGTCGTCGCCCTCGCCGGCGACGCGGGCGATCGAGGAGCCGATCCGGTCGGCCTCCAGCTCGGCGAAGCCGGCGGCGTCGCGCCAGACGGTGGCCGCCGGGCCTTCGTAGCCGGAGGGCGAGGGGGCGGTCAGCAGCTGCTCGAGCAGTTCCGGTATTTCAGGCATCCGGCAACCCTAACGGGAGGCGGTTTCCGGACTCGGCCGAGTCGAAATAGGCTGGCGCCGACGGACGATCGACGGAAGGAGACTCGATGTTGGTGTTCTTCAGCGGCCGGCGCCTGAAGCCGGGCAGGTGGGAGCAGTTCCGCGAGGCGTGGAGCCCCGCGAGCGGAGAGGACGAGCTGCCGCCGGGTGCGGTGGCGGTCTACCACGCGCGCAACCTCAAGGACCCCGACGAGGTGATCTCGTTCGGCATCTTCGAGGGCGACGCCGATGCCGCGGCGGCGTTGCGGGGCGACGGCGATGCCGAGCTCCGGCGCCAGGACGCCATGGCTGAGTTCGTTCACGACATCCCGCTCGAGGGCGTCTACGAGGTGATCGAGGAGATCAGGCCGTAACTGGATACCCACCGCTGCTCCAGCGCGAGCGCGTGCGCGTAGGGCTCGCCGCGCGCCGTGACGCCGACCGCAGGCTTTTCCGACGCCGAACCGATTAGCGCGAGCCCGCCGGGGTATGGCCTCTCGGGGGTCGACGAAGGGATCGGATGCCCGGGAAGCGCAAGCAAGTGGATGCGGAGGGAGGCCGGTCGGCCCGCGTGTTCGCGGCCGTGGTCGTCGCGCTGCGGTTTCTGATTCCGCTCGGCTGGGTCGCAGCCGCCGTCGCGGTCACGGTGTCCTTGCCGCAGCTGGGCGCCGAGGGCGGGGCGCCGATCGGAGACATCGTTCCCGAGCACAGCGAAGCCGAGCAGGCGACGCAGGCGGCGACCGAGTTGTTCGGGTTTCCGCTCGCGTCCGATACCGCGGTCGTCCAGCACAACGACGCGGGGCTGTCGGTTGCCACCCAGCGCCGCAGCTTCCGAGCGGCGCTGGCTACGACGCGTGGCGGCGGTGCGGCCCCGGGCGAGCTGCTTGGGGCGATCCCGATCACCGACGCGCCCGCGTCCGCGCTCGAGGCCGGCGGGACGGCGACGACGATGCTCACGTACCTCGCGTTCCAGCAGGGTCTCGGCGGCGCGACGCGGGTCGACCTGGCGGAGCAGTACGCGGATGAGGAGCTCGGCGGCGAGTCCGGTGACGTAGTCGGGGTCACCGGCGCGGTCCCGGCCCGCGAGGATCAGTTCAAGGCCATCGACGACTCGTTGCCTCTGATCGAGGGCGCCAGCGTCCTCGCCGTGCTGCTGATCGTCGGGATTGCCTTCCGCGCGATCGGCGCGCCGCTGATCACCCTCTTGTCGGGCGCGGTCGCCTACCTGCTGATGATCCGGCTGGTTCCGTGGGCCGGCGATCGGCTCGGAATCGCCATTCCGGCCGAGGTCGAGCCGGTGCTGATCGTGCTTCTCCTCGGCCTGGTCACCGACTACTCGGTCTTCTACCTCTCGGCGATGCGTCGCCGTCTGCTGCAGGGGGACGACCGGCTGCCCGCGGCGCGTGCAGCCGTGACCGAAACCGCGCCGCTCGTGTTCGCGGCCGGGCTGATCGTCGCCGCCGGCACTGCGGCCCTGCTCGTCGGCAAGCTCGACTTCTTCCGTGCCTTCGGTCCGGGCCTCGCCGCAACGACCCTGATCAGCCTGCTGGTTGCCGGCACCCTGGTCCCGGCGCTGATGTCGATCTTCGGTAGCCGCCTGTTCGGGCGCAGGCTGCGGGCCGAGCTGGCCGAGGGGCCGGCCGAGGCGCCGGTGGAGGACCCCGAGGCATTCGAGGGCGTCCGTCGTGATCTGAAGCTCGAGCGGCCCGCCGAGGACGGCGATCAGGGTGGGCCGATCAGCCGCGGGCGCCGCGTGCTGGCCCGGCCTCTGCTCGCGCTCCGCCGCGCGCCGAAGCTCGGGCGCGCGGAGCAGACGTCACCCTGGCGCACCTTCGTCGCTCGCATCGCGTCCACCCGACCCGTCGCAATCGCGATCGGGTTGGTGACGATCGCCGCCCTGCTCGCGGCCGCCAGCGGCCTGCGCACGACCGAGCTCGGGATCACCTACATCAGCGGCCTGCCGAACGACAGCGAGGCCAAGCAGGCGGCGGATGCCGCCTCGCAGGGCTTCGCGCCCGGCATCCTCGCGCCGACCGAGGTCGATCTCGTCGGCCCGGGGATCGCCGACCGCGGGCCGGAGCTGGCTCGCCTGGAATCACTGGTCGATCAGCAACCGGGCGTCGCGGCGGTCGTCGGTCCGCGCGAGCAGCCGCCGGCCCCGGCTCCGGCGACGATGGTCTCCCAGGATGGGACCGGCGCCCGGTTGGCGGTCGTCTTCGACAGCGACCCGCTCGGAGCCCCGGCGATCGACGACCTCGACGCCCTCGAGGCCGGATGCCGTCCCTGATCGCACAGGCCGGGCTCGACCCCGCGCCGCAGGTGAGCTTCGCCGGGCAGACGGCGCTGGCCGGGGAGACCGTCGCCGCCGTGCTCGATGACCTGAAGGTGATCGGGGTGGTGGCGCTGCTCGCGAACCTCGTCCTGCTGATGGTGTTCCTGCGGGCGCTCGTCGCGCCGCTGTACCTCGTCGCGGCGAGCGTCCTCGGCCTCGCCGCGACGCTCGGGCTGGCGACCTTCTTCTTCCAGGATCTCCTCGGGCGCGACGAGCTCACCTACTACGTGCCGTTCGCCACGGCCGTGCTGCTGGTCGCCCTCGGCTCCGATTACAACGTCTTCGTCGCCGGGCGCATCTGGAGGGAGGCCAGGTGGAGACGCGTGCCGGAGGCGATCGCAGTCGCAACGCCCTCGGCCGCGAAGGCCATCACCGTGGCCGGAGTGGCGCTGGCGGCGAGCTTCGCGCTGCTGGCGATCGTGCCGTTGGACGCATTTCAGGAGTTTGCCTTCGTGATGGTCGTCGGGGTCCTCATCGACACGTTCGTCGTCCGCACGCTGCTCATCCCGGCGTTGACGGCGTTGGTCGGCGAGAAGGCCTGGTGGCCCGGTCGGCGCGTCCAGCCGCTGGAGTCCGACTCACTCGAGGAGCGCGTCGCCGAGCGTGCTGGGATGACGATCGAGGCTGCCGGGCGCGCCATCGAGGCGGCTCTGGAGACGCTGGGCGAGCGAATCGACGAACGCGAGCGCGCCGAGCTCGCGAGGCGGCTGCCGGAGCACCTGAGCGATCGCCTGCTCGAGGCCGAGTCGGGGCCGGAGCGCTTCTCCGCGGACGAGTTCATCGCCCGGATGCGCGATCGCGAGGGCGCGGAGTCCGACGCAGCCGCCGAGCGTGATGCGGAGGCCGTGTTCGCAACCCTGGACGAGACGGTCCCGGGTGGCCTCGACTACCTCCGCGTTCAGCTGTCGGAGGACTACGACCCGCTGTTCGGCGACGGTAGCTCTCCCCGCGGCGAGGAGAACGAACCGGCGCCCTCGCCGGCGGGCTGATCAGCGCGCTTTTGGTGTTCGCGTGCCGTTCCGGCCCGAGCGCGGGGCCATCGCCGTCCCTATTCGCCGACCGGCCGTGAGAGGGCTCGAACCGCGCTTATGGCGATCCCAGCCGGGTACCTCGTCGCCCCGACAGCGATTCGAAGGAGACAGTCAGATGGGTATTGGCGACAAGGTGACCGGCAAGGCCAAGCAGGTCGTGGGCGACCTGACCGGCGACGAGGAGACCCGTCGCGAGGGCCAGCAGGAGGAGCGCAAGGGCGAGAAGAAGGAAGAGCTCGAGCGCGCCGAGGAGCGAGCGGACAAGAAGGCCGACGAGGTCGCCGACCTCGAGCGCAAGACCTGAGCAAGCGGCGCGGGTACCCGTACCGCGAGGTCTAGCGGCGCCCGCGCTGCCCGCCGCACCCGTCATCAGCACCGCCGCCGACCTCGTGGTCCCACACGGGGATCTTGATGACGAGAAACGACCTGACTCGACGGCTCCGACGCCGTTCTAGTCACGATGAGCGGCGGCCTGTACGTCGACGCGGTCACGGGGTCCGGCGCCGACCTGCCGGCCACGGGCTCCGGACCAGTGGCGCCGCTTTCCTTCGGAACGGTGCTCGAAGACGAAGCGGGTGTCGCGAGGTTCCTGCGCGAGCGCGGCGAGGCGCTGCGAGCAGCGCTCGATCGGCTCCGCGGGGCAGTCGAGCTCGCGGTGCAGGCGACGATCCCGAACGCCGACGGACCCAGGATCGGCCACGCGCTCAAGACCGGCCGGGAGTACATGAACGCGTTCTTCACGCGCGTGACCGAGCTCGAGCGCGAAGGCGTCGCCGCGGCGCTGGTGTGCACGGGGCCGTGCCCCCCGTACACATTCAGCGAGTAGCCCGCCCTCGCGACCGCCCCGTCGCTACCCTCGGGCGCCGATGATTTCGACGAACCAGTTCAAGAACGGCGCCCATATCGAGGTCGAGGGAACGATCTGGCGGATCATGGATTTCCAGCACGTCAAGCCGGGCAAGGGCGGCGCCTTCGTGCGCACGAAGCTGAAGCGCGTCGAGGACGGCAACGTGGTCGACAAGACCTTCCGCGCCGGGGAGAAGTTCCGGCCGGTGCGGACCGAGACCAAGCGCATGCAGTACCTCTACGACTCGGGCGACGCCGCGGTATTCATGGACAGCGAGACCTACGACCAGCTCGAGCTGCCCAAGGATTCGATCGCCGACGAGATGCGCTGGGTGCTCCCGAACGACACGATCGAGCTCCTGCTCGTCGACGAGCGCCCGAGCGGCGTCCAGGTCGCGAGCGCCGTCGAGATGGCGGTCTCCCAGACCGACCCCGGCCTCAAGGGCGACACCGCCTCAGGCGGGGGCAGCAAGCCGGCGACACTTGAGTCCGGCGTGGTGGTCCAGGTCCCCCTGTTCGTCAACGAGGGCGACCGCGTGCGCGTGGACACCCGCAGCGGCGAGTACGTCTCCCGCGCCTAGCGGCACACGCTCGCCACACCGGCGCGTAGTCCCGCGCGCCGGCTTCGACGAGAGTCGTGTTGAGGTGCGTCAAGCATCCAAACTTGACCCTGGTGCCGACCTGCGCGTCGCGGAACTCGCGGCCGAGCGATGGGGAGTGGTCTCGGTAAGTGAGCTGTTGCGGTGCGGCCTGACTCCGAACGCGATCAAGGTACGGGCACGGAACGGGCGCCTTCGCCGGGTGCATCGGGGCGTCTATGCGGTCGGCCACCGGGGACTCGTGCCGCAGGGCCGCTTTCTGGCCGCGGTGAAGGCGTGTGGCCCAACCGCCGTGCTCAGTCATCTCGCAGCCGGCTACCTATGGGAATTCATCGAGGAGGAGCCGGAGATCGCGGACGTGACCGTGACGCGTGGCGGCGGTCGCGCCCATCGGGGCGTCCGGGTTCATCGGAGCTTCGACCTCCGACGGGCCGACGTCGCTCGCCGCGCTGAGATCCCGCTGACGACCCCGGTTCGCACGCTGGCAGACCTCGCCGCGACGACGAGCGAGCGTCAGTTCCGACACCTGGTGCGTCGTGCTCACGCACGGAACAGGGTTCGCCTCGTCCAGCTCGCGGGTGCCCACCGACGGCGGCGCGGATGGGCCGGAAACGCGAGGCTCGGCCGGGTGCTCTCCGAGGGTGTCTCGCCGACGAAGACGGAGCTCGAGGATCTGGTGCTCGACCTCCTGCTCGACGGTGGATTCGAGCGTCCCGACGTGAACGTCCCCATCCGGCTTGGCGCGCGGCTCGTGATTCCGGACTTTCGCTGGCCGTCGGAGCGGCTCGTGATCGAGGCTGACGGCGGCGCATGGCACGACAACCCAATCGCCCGCGCCGACGACATCGAGCGCCAGCGCCTGCTCGAGGCGCACGGCGAGCAGGTACTCCGCGTCAACTGGCGGCAGACCGTCCTCCTACCCGAGCAGACCCTGGCTCGTGTGGCGGCGGCCGGTGCGCCGCGACGCGACTCGCGTCGAGCCTAAAGGCGCCAGTAGCCTCTCGCCCACCATGAGACGCTCCGACCAACGCCGCGACGCGGTTTTCGCGCTCTACCAGCGCGACGTGACCGGCCGGTCGCTGGAGGAGCTGCTCGCGGACTCGAAGCCGTTCACGCGCGAGCTCGCGCTGGGTGCGGACGCGCGCCGGCCGGAGCTCGACGAGGAGATCGCGCGGCTCTCGCGCGGGTGGGAGCTCGAGCGGATCGCGGCGCTCGAGCGCTCGATCATGCGCGTGGCGCTCTCCGAGATGCGCGACGGGCTGCCGGTCGAGGTTGCGATCGACGAGGCGGTCAACCTCGCGCGCGAGTACTGCGGGGCCGACGCGCCCGGGTTCGTCAACGGGATCCTGGGCTCGGCCGCGCGCGAGCGCGCCGAGGCCGAGGCGGCGCCGTGAGCGATCAGGCGGCGAGGGTGCGGGAGCTCGCGGCAAAGCTCCGCGAGCTCTCCGTGCAGCTGCGCGACCCTGACGTCGGCGACGAGCGCGCTGCTGAGCTCGCCCGCGAGGCGGCGGAGCTGGTCAGCGAGGCGGGCAACGAGATCGATCGCGCGCTGCGCGAGGCCGACAGCTCAGACGGCTGAGGCAACCGGCGCGGTGGCCGCATACCCGGAGGACCTGCGGCGGCTGGTCGAGGGGTATCTGGAGCATCTCTCGTTCTCCGAGGGCGCGGCGACCGCGGGCCTCGACGACGCGATGCGCTACTCGCTGCTCGCCGGCGGCAAGCGGATCCGGCCGGTGCTGTGCCTGGCCGCGGCGCGCTCGGCGGGGACCGAGCCCGAGACGGTCCTCCCGGCAGCCGCGTCGATCGAGCTGATCCACACCTACTCCCTGATCCACGACGACCTGCCGGCGATGGATGACGACGAGCTGCGTCGCGGGCGCCCCACCTCGCACGTCGTCCACGGCGAGGACGTCGCGATCCTGGCCGGCGACGGGCTTTTCGCCGAGGCGATGGGCCATTTCTGCGACCACCAGGAGGGCGATCCCGAACGGGTCCTCGTCGCGCTGGCGGAGCTCGCGAAGGCGACCGGGGTGGGCGGGATGGTCGGCGGCCAGTACGTCGACGTCACCGCCGGCGACGAGCTCGACGCCGACGGACTGCGGCGGCTGCACTCGCTGAAGACCGGCCGGCTCATCGGCGCGAGCGTCCTCGTGCCGCTCCTGCTCGTCGGCCTGCCCGAGGAGCAGCTGGAGCCCTACCGGCGCTTCGCGGCCGAGCTCGGCGTGCTGTTCCAGATCGTCGACGACATCCTCGACGTCACCGGGTCGGACGAGGAGCTCGGCAAGCCGCAGGGCTCGGACGAGCGCCACGGCAAGCGCACGTACGTGAGCCTCTTCGGGCTCGAGCGGGCGCGGGAGCTGGCGGCGGAGTCGCATCGCAATGCCCGCTCGGCGCTCGCCGAGGTGGCGGGCGAGACGACCGACCTGGCCCGGATCACCGACTTCATTCACACCCGCCAGGCCTGAGCAGCCGTCCGGATCACGGAAAGATCACCTCCCCGGTCGCGGAGTCGGTGACCGTGATCGCGAGCGCGGGGCAGGCCTCGGCGGCCGCCAGGATCTCCTCGTCGGTGCCCGCGCCGATCACAACGGCGGTCTCCTCCAGGGCGAACACGGACGGCGCGATTGCGACGCAGTCGCCGTGCGAGCTGCAAGCTGATTCATCGATTGTTGGCAGGTACGTCATCGTTGACCTCCTGGGGTCGGTGTCGTTGGAACGTGTCGAGCTCGATTTGCCGCCGCAGCCGCGCCAGCTCGCGCGGCATGTCGACGGTCAGGGCCGCCACCGCGCGCCCGTCGCGGCGATACAGCGCCCAGAAGGTTCCGTCGGCGTCGCCTGCGCCCAGCTCGACCTCATCGGCCGCGGCGACGTGACCGACGTACTGGATCCGGAGGCCGTATTGGTCGCTCCAGAAGCTGGGCATGGCGGGCTTGGGTGGAGGGCCGCCGAGCATCGCGCGCGCCGCGGCCATCCCTTGGCGGCTGGCAGCGTCCCAGTGCTCGGTGCGCACGTACGTGCCTAGGCCAGGGTCGAAGGGCCGCGCGACGTCGCCGGCGGCGTAGACGTGGGGGAGTTGGGTTCGCCCGCTCGGGTCCGTGCGCACGCCGTCGGTGTCGAGCCCGCTGCCCTCGAGCCAGGCGGCGGCCGGCGCGACGCCCACGCCGACGATCACCGCGTCGCACGTCAACCGCTCGCCGGTGCTGAGCTCCAGGTGCTCAACCGCGCCGTTGCCCCCGGTGTCGGCGACCACGCAGCCGAGGCGTAGCCGCACGTCGTGGCCGGCGTGAAGGTCCGCGAGCCGCCGCCCGACCTCCCGCCCGAGGATCGGCTCGAGGGGAAGCTCGAGCGGCTCCACGACCGTGACCTGCGCGCCGTGCGCGCGCGCCGTGGCGGCCACCTCGAGCCCGATGAAGCCGGCGCCAACGACCGCCAGCTCGGCACCCGCATCGAGCAGTTCGCCGAGCCGGCGCGAATCGGAGATCGTGCGCAGCGGAAACGCGTTCTCGAAGCGGTCGAGGCCGGGGAGGCGCCGCGGTGCCGCGCCGGTCGCGATCAGCAGCTCCTCATAGGCGAGCGTCGTGCCGTCCTCGAGGTCGAGCTCGCGGTCACCGGCTCGCAACCGCGCCGCGACCGCGCCGAGCAGCAGCTCGACCTCGTTGTCCGCGTACCAGCCTTCGTCGCGCAGGCCCAGCGCCCGCGCGTGCTCGTCCGACCGCGGTGGCTCCTTCGAGAGCGGGGGGCGGTCGTACGGAGGCGTCGGCTCGGCGCAGGCGACCCGGATCCGACCCTCGTAACCGCGCGAGCGGAGGGTCTCGGCGCAGCGCTGGGCCGCGAGCCCGCCGCCGGCGATGACGACGCCGGGGCTCACGCGAGACCGCCTTCGATCTCGGCGCGCGGCGACACCGTCGGCCTCGCGGTGACGCGGCCGGTGGCCGCGCGGCGCTTGCGCCAGCCGCTCGTCGCTCGGATCGCGAAGAGGATCGCGATCGCCGGGGCTGTGACGATCAGCCACGCCCGCAACCACGGGGTGCTCGCGTCCGTGCCCGCGCCGAGCGTATGGGCGACGGCCAGCAGGTAGACGACGATCGTCAGTCGATGCGCGCGCCGCCACAGCTTCGGGCCGATCGACTTGCGGATGTAGAAGGACAGGCCGAGCGCGGCTGCCAGGTAGCCGCCGGCGATCCCGAGGCCCGTCCACAGCGGCCGGTAGGCGATCGCGCCCGGGACCGTGATCCCCGCGATTCCCGGCTGCAGGAACGCGTCGCCGAGCAGGGTGATCCCGTGGACGGCGATCGCGACCAGTCCGGCCAGGGCGGTCTGCTCGTGGATTGCCGCGAGCACGCGGGCGCGGCCCGGCTTGCGCATGATCCGGCCGGCCATCGTCAGCCCGAGCCCGACGGAGATCGTGATCAGTGCGAGCGCGACCAGGCCGGACGCGCGGCTCGCCAGCCACCAGACGTGGTCGCCGATGTTCACGCCGCCACCTGCTGGGCGAAGACCGAGGCCGGGATGCTGATCGAGTAGCGCGGATTGACGGTGATCGGCCCGACGGGCTCGACCTCGCCGTCCTCGTGAACGATGAGTCCGCCGTGATCACCGAGAAATCGGCGAGCGCCCTCGGGGCCGGACAGCAGCGCCGCCTTGGCGAAGGTCTCCGCCTCGGCCGCGGTGGGCGCCAGCGCGGTGGCTCCGACCAGGCCGGTCCATGCGGGCTCGCCGGTCGCCGGGTCGAGCAGGTGGTGGGCGAAGCGCCCGTCGCCGCGCCGCCAGACCCTGACGTTGAGGCCGGAGGTGGCGACGGCTCCGCCGTCGAGATCGAGGCTGTGCGTGTGCTCGCGTGAGAGCGGGTGCTCGACGAGCACCTCCACGGGCCGGTCGCCGATCTCGGTGCCGCCGACCCGCAGGTCGCCGCCGCAGTCGACGACGAAGCGCTGATGGGCGCCCAGGCCCTCGGCGAGCAGATCGGCGGCGAGGCCCTTGCCGATCCCGCCGCTGTCGAAGCGCACTCCGGGCGGGCGGCGGATAAGGCCGAACGCCTCGTCGACCTCGAGCTCGCGCCAGCGTGCATGCGGGTGTGGCGAGGCCGGGCGGCGCGTGGGCGCGAAGGCGAGCGCCTCGGCAAGCGACGCCGACGCGACGCCCTCGCGCGACTGCGCGTAGCCGGCGGCCTCGATCTCGCCAACCAGCGTCGGATCGACCAGGCCACCGGTCGATTCGGCCGCCGATACGGCGGCGCGGATGGCGTCGCGCATCAGCCGCGACGCCGGGACGGCGAGGCGTGGATCGGCGTTCAGCGCGCAGAGCTCGCTCTCGGGTCGAAAGCGCGAGAGGCAGGCCTCGAACCGCTCGATGAACTCGCGTCCCTCCGCGGCCGCCCGCGTGGGATCGGGATCGCCCGTGCCCGACTCGATGATCAGGCGTACGTCCGAGCCCATCGCACGGAAGCTGACGTCCGCGCTGCTCATGATGTCGAGGTGACGGTCGGCGCAGGGGCGGGGGCAGGGGCCGGCGCGGGGGCGGGGGCTGCGACCGGCGCCGCCGGCGCCGAGCTCGACGCCACCCCGGCGGTCGCGGAGGAGGTCGCCGCCGGGGCACTCGCGACCGGCGTCGCCTGTGTGCTCGCCCTCGGCGGCAGGCTGACGACCTTGGTGTTCACGACCCGCCGGTGGATGAGAGTGGGGCGCGGCTGCTGGGCCGCCACCATGGCTGAGGGCGAGCCGAGGGCCGGGTCCTGGCCGGCACTCAACCGGAATGCCAGGAACTCGAACAGCACCAGAAAGCAGGCGACTGCCGCGAGCGCCGTCGGCAGGGCCCGAGGACGGCGGCGGCTTGGGGCCGCCGCGTCCTTGGGCCGTACCGGGGTGGGCAGGCTGGGCGGCTGCGCGGGCACTGGGCGGGGGGCGCGATCAGTCATCGCCGCCCTCGTGCTCATCGCCGCCTTCCGAGTACGTGGAGCCGCCTGAGCCGGACCCCGAGCCGCCGCCACTGGTGTGCGTGGAGACCGAGGAGGTCGAGCTGCCGCTCGTGCTCGCGGCCGGCTGAGTGGGGACCGAGCCGCTCGACCCGGTGGACACCGGCGCCGACGAGCTGGTCTGGCTGACCGGCACCGAGGCCGCAGGTGCCGGCGCCGGAGCCGGCGCCGGTGCGGGCGCTGCCGCGGGCGGGCTCGGAGGCGCTGCCGCGGCTGGTGTGCCCGAACTCGAGGGCGTGGCCGCGGACGACACCTGCGTGCCCTGCGGCTTGCGCCGCACGTGGACGGTGTGGTGGACGACCTGGCGCTTGACCTTCGGCTTCAGGTGCGCAGCCGCTGGGGCGCTCACCGGGGCCGCCGGCGGGGGCGTGGCGGCGTTGGAACCGAGCGCGAACCCCGCCAGGCCGCCCAGCCCGAGGGCTGTGGCCCCGGCCGCGATCTTCATTCTCACGTTGTTCACGATCTGCCACTCCTTGTGGTCGCTTCGGAATCGGGTCGATTGTGCGAAGCGGTCGGGAAACGGCGGAGAAGCTGCGGGTAAAGACTTGGACAAGGTTTCGCGGACGTCCCGAGAGGCGCCCGGACGGCGACTACAGTGGGCCCATGAGCCCTCAGAACAGCGGCCGAGTTCTGTTCGTCGAGGACGAGGACGCGATCTCGGCGCCGTTCTCCAAGGCCCTTGAACGCGAAGGGTTCGAGTCGGTGATCGCCCGCACCGCGGCGGAGGCGCTCGAGGTCGCGGGCCGGGTCGAGCCCGACATCGTGCTGCTCGACCTGAACCTCCCCGACGGGGACGGCCGCGAGGTATGCCGCGCGCTGCGTCGGGACTCCGACGTGCCGATCGTGATGCTCACCGCTCGTGGCACGGAGCTCGATCGCGTGGTCGGGCTGGAGATGGGGGCCGACGACTACGTGGTCAAGCCGTTCAGCGGCGCCGAGGTGATCTCCCGCATCCGCGCCGTGCTACGCCGAACGCGGGCCTCGGGCCAGCCGTTTGAGCCGGCGTTCACGGTCGGCGACCTCCAGCTCGACGTCGCGGCGCGCACCGCTCGCCTGCCCGACGACGAGCTCGTCCTGACCCGCAAGGAGTTCGACCTGCTCGCCGAGCTCGCCCGCCATGCCGGCACCGTGGTGACCCGCGAGGACCTGATGTCGCGCGTGTGGGACACCAACTGGTTCGGCTCCACGAAGACGCTCGACGTCCACATCGGCGCACTGCGGCGCAAGCTCGGCGACGACCCCGCGGCGCCCGAGCACATCGAAACGGTCAGGGGAGTCGGGTTTCGATTCGTCGACCCTGAGGCTGGGAACAGATAAGCCTCCGGCGCACCCTTCTGCTGGCGGTCGCCTACGTGCTCCTACTCGCGGTGATCGCCTTCGGCGTCCCGCTCGCGCTCAGCCTTCGCGACCGGGTCGACGCCGAGGTTCGCGGACAGGCCCGCAGCCAGGCGGACGTGGTCGCGGCGAGCGCCCCAGAGCTCCTCCGCCCGGCCGACCGCAAGACGCTCGACCGCCTCGTCGCCTCTTCCGCAGGCTCAGTCCGCGGGCGCGTGATCGTCGTCGACGCCAACGGGAAGGTGATCGCCGATAGCGCGGGGCCGGCCGAGCTCGGGGCGAGCTACGCCGACCGTCCCGAGATCACGGCCGCGTTGAACGGCCGCAGCTACCAGCAGGAGCGCCACAGTGACACGCTCAACGCGGACATTCTCGCAACCGCCGTACCGATTCTCCAGCACGGTGCGACGGTTGGCGCGGTGCGCGTGACGCAGAGCGTGGAGGCCGTCAACAGCGCGGTGCGCCGCTCGCTGGCGGGGATCGCGCTGCTGGCGCTCGTCGTGCTGGTGCTCGGCGTGATCGCCGGAGCGCTGATCGCCCGCCGGATCGCGCGCCCGATCGACAGGCTCGCCGAGGCCGCCGACGAGGTGGCGGGCGGCGACCTCGACGCCCGCGCCGCGGTCGAGGGCACCACCGAACAGCGATCCCTGGCCCGCAGCTTCAACGGGATGACCGAGCGGGTCGGCCGAATGCTCGACGGCCAGCAGGAGTTCGTCGCCGACGCGTCGCATCTGCTGCGCACTCCGCTCACGGGGCTTCGGCTGCAGCTCGAGGAGCTGCAGGGGTCGCGTCTCGACGGCGAAGGCCGGGCCGCCGCGGCCGCGGGTCTGGCCGAGGTGGACCGGCTCTCGGCGATCATCGACGAGCTGCTCGTCCTCAGCCGCGCCGGCGAGCACGAGATGCCCGCCGAGCCGATCGTCCTCGCCGAGGCGGCCGATCGGGCCCAGTCGCGCTGGCAGAAGGCCGCGGCAGCGCGCGGGCTTCGTCTCGAGCGAGCCTCGGAGGGCGAGGGCGCGGTCGTGCTCTGCGCGGGCTCCGACCTCGACCGGGCCCTCGACGCGCTGATCGAGAACGCCATCCTCTACTCGCGACGGGGATCCGAGGTCGTGATCGCCGACGGCCCGGGGACCATCGAGGTGCTCGACCGCGGGCCGGGCCTCGGCCAGGACGAGCAGGAAGCGGTCTTCGAGCGCTTCTATCGCGGCAGTGCCGGCAGGCGCGGTCCGGCGGGGACCGGGCTCGGGCTACCGATCGCCCGCGAGCTCGCGGCTGGCTGGGGCGGAGCGGTGACGATCTCCAACCGCGCCGACGGCGGCGCGCGGGCGGTCCTCGAGCTCCCGCTGGCACCGGCGACGGTGGGGGCGGACCGGTGATCGGCCGGCTGACGTCGTCGCCCGCGGTCCGCTGGACGGCTCTGGCGCTGCTCGGCGTCGTGATCGCGGTCGCGGTCGGCGTGATCGCGAGCCAGGTCGCAAGCCAGCGGATCGGCCTCGCGTCCGAGCCCGTGCGCGCCGGCGAGACCCTGGCTCCGAGCCCGACGTCGCCTGCCGGTCACGGCGGCGGCTCCGACGGCGGCGGCCGGGGCTCGGACGGCGCCGGCCCGGGCTCGGGCGACGGCGGCACGACGCCGACCACGACGCCGACATCGCCGACGACGACGAGCACGACGACGCCGGGCACGACGACGCCGGGCACGACGACGCCGAACACGACCGGGGACGACTACGGCGGTGGCGAGGGGGGCGATGATTAGCCGAGCTCGGACCGCCGGCTGCGACAATTCCTGGCCGCTCTATGACCGGCCCCACGGACAGCGCGAACGGCACCCCCCTGCTCGACTCGATCGAGGGGCCCGCCGATCTGCGTAATCGCTCCGACGAGGAGCTCGCCCAGATCGCGCAGGAGGTGCGCGAGCTGATCATCGAGGTGATCGGCGAGATCGGCGGCCACTTCGGCGCCAACCTCGGCACCTGCGAGCTGACCACGGTCCTGCACGCGCTGCTGGACTCGCCACGGGACAAGATCCTCTGGGACGTCGGCCACCAGGCCTACCCGCACAAGGTGCTCACCGGCCGGGCCGACCGGCTCGAGACGATCCGCCAGTACGAGGGCCTGGCGCCGTTCTGCTCGGTGTTCGAGTCCGAGCACGACATCATGGGGGCGGGCCACGCCTCCACCTCGATCGGCTACGCGGTCGGGCTCAAGGAGGCGATGCGCCACGGCATCGGCGAGGACGGCAAGGTCGTGGCGGTGATCGGCGACGGCGCGCTCACCGGTGGGGTCGCTTTCGAGGCACTCCACAACGCCGGCGGGCTGCAGACGCCGATCGTGATCGTCCTCAACGACAACGGGATGTCGATCTCGCCCAACGTCGGCGCGATCGCGCGCTCGTTCCAGCGCCTGCGGGCGAACCCGCGCCTCTACCACGCCCGCGAGGAGGTCGAGAACCGCCTCACCAAGCTGCCGCTCGGACTGGGCGACACAATCGGCCGCCTCGGCCCTGAGATCAAGGCGGCCATCAAGGCCTACGCGGCTCCGGGTCTCTTCTTCGAGGAGCTCGACCTCGCCTACATGGGCCCGCTCGACGGCCACGATGTGACCGCGCTGCGCTCCAACCTCGAGGCGGCGCTCGACGCCGATCGGCCCGTGGTGGTCCACATCCACACCGTCAAGGGCAAGGGCTTCGAGCCCGCCGAGGAGGGCGGCCTCGAGGGGATGGAGAAGTGGCACGCGGCGAAGCCGGGCTCGATCGTTGCGGGCAAGCCGGCCCCGAAGAAGCCCGCAGCGAAGCCGCCCCTCACTCGCGAGGAGATGTCAGAGGGAGCGCGCCCCGACGAGGCGGCCAAGCCGCCGCCCGCCTACACCTCCGTGTTCGGCGATGCGCTCGTGGTCGAGGCCAAGCGCGACAAGCGCGTGATCGGGATCACCGCGGCGATGGCGGGGGGGACGGGCCTGTCCACGCTCGAGAAGGAGTGCCCCGAGCAGTACTACGACGTCGGCATCGCCGAGCAGGACGCCGTGCTGTTCGCCGCCGGGCTCGCGATCCAGGGCGCCAAGCCCGTCTGCGCGATCTACTCGACCTTCCTCCAGCGCGCCTACGACCAGCTCGTCCACGACGTCTGCCTGCAGAAGCTGAACGTCGTCTTCGCCATGGACCGGGCCGGCCTGGTCGGCGACGACGGGCCCACGCACCACGGCGCCTTCGACGTCTCCTACTTCCGCTCGCTGCCCAACGTGGTCGCGATGGCGCCGCGCGACGAGGCGATGCTCTGCCACATGCTGCGCACCGCGCTGGCCTATGACGACGGCCCCATCGCGCTGCGCTACCCGCGCGGAACCGCCGAGGGCGTGCCGCTGCCCGATCGGGCTCGCGAGATCCCGATCGGCATCGGCGAGGTGTTGCGCGAGGGCGAGCGCGTCGCTCTGCTCGGCTACGGCTACGGCGTCCGGGTGGCGCTGGACGCCGCCGCCCTGCTCGCCGAGCACGACCTCTCGGTGACGGTCGCGGACGGCCGCTTCGCGAAGCCGCTCGACGGGGCCCTGGCAGAGCGCCTCGCGGCCGAGCATGACCTCGTCGTCACGATCGAGGAGAACGTCCTGGCGGGCGGCTTCGGCTCAGCCGTGTTGGAGCACGTCGAGGACTCCCTGGGCCGCGATCGCGCGCGGATCCTCAGGGTCGGGCTTCCCGACCGCTACGTGACGCACGGCAAGCCCGCCCTCCTGCGCGAGGAGGTCGGCCTTACCGGCCCCGCCGTCGCCGCGCGCGTGACAGCCGCGCTCGGCGCTCGGGACCTGCTGCGCTCCTGAGCCGCAGACCGCTCAGGGCGCGGGCGGTGCCAGCGTCAGGTGGTAGGGGTTGTCCGGCCCCGACATCAGCGTGCTCAGCGTTGGGCCGAGGAGCCCGCAGTGGGCCAGCGGCGGGATCGTCGTCGTCCCATCGAAGGCGATCGGGTAGAAGAGCGGCCCGTCGAAGTCCATGTGGAGCAGGATCGGATTGGCGGTGCGGCAGGTCGTCGGGACGCTGAGCTCCCCGAGCGTGAGCTTGCGGATGTAGAGCCACGCCGAGGTCGTCGCATTGATCTGCGTCGCCGACTGCCCGAGCGTGAGCGTCCCCTTAACCGGGTGGACCTCCTTCAGCTGGGTCGTCACCTGCGTCGGGATCCCGGCGATCGTGATCGTCGAGGTGAAGCGCGGAATCGCGACGTGGCCGTCGAGCCGATGCGTCGTGAGGTTCGCGGTGCCGTTGAAGGTCGAGCCCGCCGGCAGGTTGACGTCCTGATCGAGCTTCTTGACCGTCAGCGAGCCGCCTACCTGGTAGTTGTTGAACGGAATGAGGACGTCGGCGTTGGCGGCCGGCGCCGAAATCGCGCCGCTCACCACAATCGCCGCGGCCGCACCGAGCGCACCCTTGTGCATCCGGGACATCGCGCCTCCTTGATCGGATTCCGGCGCGAAAGCTATCCGACCTGGGCTCAGTGTGATGCCCATCACACTCGAATCGCACATACGTTCGTAACCTCTGGACACGATGAGGTCCAGAAAGGTTCCAGTCTCGATTCACGGAGCGCTTGAGGTGCTCGCCGCGCCGGCGATCATGGCCGCCCCGTTCCTGCTCGATTTCGGGCAGACGGCGACGGTTTTGACGGTCGCGCTCGGCGCCGTGCTCTTCGGCCTGGCGCTTCAGCTCGAAGGCCCGCAGCGGTCGATCCCGCTGTCGGCTCACGCCGGTTTCGACTACGCGCTCGCGACCGTCGCCGTCGCCGGCGGACTGGCGATCGGGCTCTCCACCGGCGAGTGGACCTCGGCAAGCTTTTTGACCGGCATTGGCGCCGCATTGGCGACGCTGGCCGCGGCAACGCGGTTCACGTCACCCCGCGGGGTCTGAGTACCGCCGGTCTCTTCCCACAGACCAAAAAACACATATCTCTCCTCCCTGTACCTGAGACGCCCGGCAATATGCCGGGCGTTTCGGCTTTCGGGCTTGAACATGCGGGATAAGCGCACGCGGAGGCGCCGCGCGCCCGCACGAATCAAGGGCGCGCGGCGGTGATCCGCGCTACGGGACCAGGTGCATCCTCCAATGGTCGGTGTGGTCGCAGCCGTCGCCGCTGATCCGCGTGATCCCAGTGACCAGCGTGTCCGTCCTCCACTTGCCGCGGAAGACGACCTTGCGAGGCGCACCGCCCGGACCAATCGGATCCGCCGGATCGGTGACCGCGAAGGAGTTACGTCGCCGTGTCGAGACTGATCGAGGCGACCGTCAGATTCGCGTTGAACCGAGGCCAAGAGGACGGGCTGGGCGTCCCAGCGGGTCTTGTCGAGGCACCGCCTCCGTGGCGGACGCCAGCCTATGGATCAGGCGCGCGCCAAGTGCGCGCCAGCCGCCGGGCCGAATACCCTTCGCGGTCAGCCCTTGCGCTTCAGCTTCAGCGTCACCGAGGTCGCCTCGGTCTCCGGCTGCCCATTGTCCTCTGTGTAAGTGACCACGGCGTTGACCGGCAGCTTGCCCTTGTGGCGCAGCTTGCGCTTCCCCTTCGCGTTCGGCTTCACCTTGAGGAAGACGCTCCCCTGTGAGTTCGCCTGCTCCGTGTCCGACTTTGACCGCCCTGTCCCCTCGAGCGCGAGGTCGCCGGGTCCCGGGACGTTCACGTAGAGCTTCGCCGTGCCCTTGCGCTTGTTCTTCTTGACTGGGCCGAAGGTGAAGTTGGCCGCCTTGACCGTCGCCGTGGCGGCGCGATCGTTGGCGCCCGAGAGCGTGGCCTGTGCGGCTCCCGCGGTAACCGCGAGGGCGGCGACGACTGCGATTACGAAGAGCGCGGCACGGTTGCGAATTGGCATCGAGGTTCCTTCCGCTTGCGTAGACATCTGCCTTCCTATCACGCCTTGAGCGGGCGCGACCCAGGGACTTGCACCGCGTGGCACGGCAGGAGAGAGTGGGGCGGACCCAACCTAGGGAGGACCCATGCGGAAGCACCTGACCTATGCCAACGTGATGGCGACCTTCGCTGTCGCTCTCGCTCTCGGCGGCGGGGTGGCCTACGCCGCCAACACCGTCTTCTCCACCGACATCGTCGACGGGGAGGTCAAGACGGCCGACCTCGACAACAACTCGGTGCGGACGACCAAGATCGTCAACGGCCAGGTCGCCAACGCCGACCTCCACGCCGACGCAGTCGACAGCTCGAAGATCGTCGACGGCTCGATCGGCAACCCAGACCTCGGCGCCGACTCCGTTCAGGCGATCCAGATCGCCGACGACACGATCGACGGCGGCGAGATCATCGACAACTCGATGCACTCCACCGATCTCGCCACGGACTCGGTCGGCAGCAGCGAGCTCGCCGAAAACGCGGTCGGCAGCAGCGAGCTCGGCGAAAACGCGGTCGGCAGCAGCGAGCTCGGCGACAATGCAGTCGGCAGCGCCAACGTCGCCAACAACTCGCTGACCACGGCCGACTTCGCCGGCACGGACGTCAGCGGCGCGATCAGCCTCGGAAGCGGCTCAGTCGCCAACGGTCGCTGCAAGTCGTACGACATCTCGGTGCCCGGGGCTATGCCGGGCCAGGGCGTGATCATCTCGACCAAGGCGTCGCTGCAGGCGGGGATCGTGATCTACGGCCAGAACGTCCCGTCGGCCGACACGGTTTCGATGACGGTCTGCAACCTCTCGGGCACGACCATGAGTGGATTCAGCAGCCTCCCGATCCGCACGATCACCTTCGGCTGAGCCGGCGCGAATAGCCCCGCACCCCGAGACGCCCGGCAGGATGCCGGGCGTCTCGGCGTTCAGGGGGTGAGCGGGTTCCGACCTAGTGGAAGGTGAGGATGCGCGCAGCCACGGTGACCGCCGGCAGGTCTCCGCCGCTGAGGTTGCAGAGCTTGACCTGCGCCGAGTCGGCCAGGACGCGCTGGAGGTACATCACCTCGCCGTCCGGGAGGGTGCCGTCTGTCGTGAGAATCCCCGCGTCGCCCGGCAGGGCGCCGCCGATGCTGATCGTGACCGTGGTGCAGCGTCCGCTCGAGAGCCCGCCGACGCCGATGCTCCCGTAGTGGTCGGTGCCAGCGATCCTGCTCTGGTCGATCCCGTGGCTGGCGATGTCGGCGCTGACGATTGACCCGTTGGCGATCTCCGTGCTGGCGACGGCGCTCGTGCCGATGTCGGCGCTCGTGAGCGTGCCGTCGAAGATGTCGGACCCGAAGAGGGAATTGGTCGCGACGTCGTTCGTTCCGAGCGAGTTGTCGAGGACCTTCGAGCCATCCACAGCGTCCGCCCTGATGTCGGCGGAGCGGACCTGGTTGTTGCCGATATCGGGCGACTTCACCTGCCCGTTGATGATGTCCTCGCTGCCGATCGTGTCGGCGGCGTAGGCGGCACCGCCGCCGACGACGAGGATCAAGCACAGCGTCGAAACGACGTTCGCGTAGCTGAGCCGTGGACGAAACCTGCTCATGAGCTTCCTTGCCTTTCCGTGGAGGGTGTTTGCGGCATGCTGCCGGACCGGCGCGGGATTTCAACCGTTGCGCCGGCGGCCCTCGCCGCAGGCTCTAACCCGCCGAGCGGATCTTCGAGCGCGCGCCCTTGCAGGTGAAGTGGGCGAACTTCTGCTTCTTGACCTTCGCGATCCAGTCGCCGCTGGACTCGGTGGTCTGGATGTTGAAGTGCCCACGGCTGTCGGTGAAACCCTTGCCGACCCGCACGTCCGGGCCCGACATCCGCACGATCTTGACCTTGCGGTTCTTGATGCACTTGAGGACGTCGGAGTGCACGGCGCCGCGGAACTGGCCGACGGCCGGGCCGAGGTGCAGGGAAATGAAGTTCCCGACCGGCTGCGCGGGGCTGGCGGCCGCGGCGACGGCGGCGAAGAGGGCGACGAGGACGGCGATGGTGGCAAGAGCGGTCTTCATGCGGCCGATCCTATCCGCGACTTCGGGCGGTTTTCGGGTCGCACCGGTACCGTCCTCGCATGCCGAAGCGCCGGATCGACGCTCTGCTGGCCGAGCGGGGGCTCGCGGGCTCGCGGACGAGCGCGGCGGAGTCGGTGCGCGCCGGGCGAGTGCGAGTCGGACAGGACGGGCCGATCGCGACGAAGCCAAGCCAGCTGATCGCCGCGGACGCCGACCTGGTGGTGATCGAGCCGCCCCGGTACGTCTCGCGCGGCGGGCTGAAGCTGGAGAACGCGCTCGACGAGCTCGCGATCGACGTCGCCGGCCTCGACTGCCTCGACGTCGGCGCCTCCACCGGCGGCTTCACCGACTGCCTGCTCAAACGCGGCGCGGCGCGGGTGATCGCGCTCGACGTCGCGCACGGCCAGCTGGATTGGCGGCTCCGCAACGACGAGCGGGTCGTGGTCATCGAGCGCGTCAACGCGCGCGCCCTCGACCCCGCCAAGCTGCCGTTCTCGCCGCGCCTGGCGACGGTCGACGTCTCGTTCATCTCCTTGGCCAAGGTGTTGCCCTCCGTGGCTCGCTGTCTCGACGACGACGGCGAGCTCCTCGCGATGGTCAAGCCGCAGTTCGAGCTCGGTCCCGAGCAGGTGGGCAAGGGAGGCGTCGTTCGCGATGCCCAGGCCCGCCGCGAGGCTCTGCGCGCCGCGGCGCGAGCGGCCGAGGCGGCCGGCCTGGCGGTGCGCGGGCTCGCGTCGTCCGGCCTGCCGGGCCCGAAGGGCAACCGTGAGACCTTCATCCACGCGACGCGGCTGGGCGAGAGCATCGGCGACCTCGACGCGGCGATCCGGGCGGTGGAGCCGTGAGCACGGCCGTGGTGCTCACCCACACCCAGCCGGAGCAGACCACGGGCGCTTTGCACGAGCTGCTCGCCGCGGCCGAGCGCGCCGGCTGGAGGGTGGCGGCCGACGCCGAGGAGCTGCGAAAGCACAGCGACGCCGCGGCCGGACTTCACGCGCTCGCCGAGCACGACAAACCGGACCTCTGCGTGGTTCTCGGCGGCGACGGGACGATCCTCAAGGGGCTGCGCGAGTACGGCACGAAGGGCGTCCCAGTGTTCGCGATCAACTACGGCACCGTCGGCTTTCTGGCCGCAGCGGAGCCGGAGGAGCTCGAATCCAGCCTCGAGCGCGCCTTCGCCGGCGAATACGAGATCATCGAGATGCCGGGGCTCGAGGCGTCGGTCGACGCCGACCCTCCCCTGGCGCTCAACGACGTCTCTCTGATCCGCCGCCAGCACAGCCGCGTCGCCGACCTCTCGTACCGGCTCGGCGGCAAGGAGGTCGGGCACGTGCGCTGCGACGGCCTCGTCGCCGCCACCCCGGCTGGGTCGACCGGCTACAACCTCGCGAACCAGGGCCCCATCTTGGCCTGGGGCGTGAAGGGTTACGTGGTGAGCTTCATCGCGCCGCATACGCTCACCGCGCGGCCGCTGGTCGTCGCGCCCGCCGACGTCCTGTCGGTGACCAACGCCGCCGGGCGCGACCCGGTCGAGATCGTGCTCGACGGCGAGCCCGTGGGCGAGCTGGCGAGCGGCGCCGAGATGGAGGTCCGGTTCCGCGACGGGGTCGGGCGCCTGGCCCAGCTATCCGGCGCGAACTTCTACCGGCGTGTCCGGGATAAGTTCGGCCGGCTGGCTCACTAGCAGCCGCTGCAGAGAGCTCACCAGCGAGCGCCGCTCCTCCGCGCTCAGGACGGACAGGAGCTCCTCCTGCGCGACCATCAGCGCCCCGCGCTTCTCCGCCAGCCACTCCCGTCCCGCGTCGGTCGCGAGTAGGGCGTAGGCCCGCCGATCGAGGGGGTTGCGCTGGCGCTCTACGAACCCCGCCGCCTCGAGATCGTCGACGATCGCGACCATCGTCGTGCGGTCCACCCGCATGCGCGGCGCAGAGGCCGCTCTGGGAGAGGCGGCCCTCGTCGGCGATCACGGTCAGGCAGCCGAAGTGCTTGATCGTCAGCGCCGGCGAGGCGATCACCTCGTTGGCGCGATCGTGAAAGACGGCGTGCGCCTTCGCGATCAGAAAGCCCGCCATCTCGGCGAGCGCGGGGGGTAGCGAGGACGTCTCGGCCATCTCGTCTCAGGAATATGCTACAACCCTGAACGTCAGTCAAGCTGACGATTCTGGGACCTGAGCTTTAGGAGGTTGGTGCGGATGGAGCGGAAGTGGTGGACCCTGTTGGCCGTCTGCACGGCGACGTTCATGCTGTTGATCGACGTCACGATCGTCAACGTCGCGCTGCCGGACATCCAGAGCGACCTCGATGCGAGCTTTTCGAGCCTCCAGTGGGTGATCGACGCCTACGCGCTCACCCTCGCCTCGTTCCTGCTCGTCGCCGGCTCGATCGGCGACCGGATCGGCCGCCGGCGGGTGTTCAGCTTCGGCTTCGGGCTCTTCACGATCGCCTCATTCGCCTGCGGCCTCTCCGGGGACCCGACGGTGCTCAACTTCGCCCGCGGCGTCCAGGGCATGGGCGCCGCCGCCATGTTCGCGACCGCCCTGGCGCTGATCGCCCAGGAGTTCGAGGGCCGCGAGCGCGCGAACGCGATCGGCATCTGGGGAGCGACCGTCGGCGGCTCCGTCGCGATCGGGCCGCTGATCGGCGGGCTGATCACCGAGGGCCTCGGGTGGGAGTGGATCTTCTTCGTCAACGTCCCGATCGGGATCGCGGCGATCTTCCTCACGGAGACCAAGCTCGCCAACGTCAAGGCCACCGATCCCCAGCCGATCGATTGGCCGGGCCTCGTGACGTTCTCGTCCGGGCTGTTCCTGCTGATCTTCGGGCTCATCCGGGGCAACCCCGAGGGGTGGGGCAGCGCCCTGATCGTGCTCTCCCTCGGCGCGGCGGTGCTCCTGCTCCTCGCCTTCCTGGTGATCGAGTCACGCCGCGAGAACGCGATGCTCGACCTGTCGCTGTTCCGGGTGCCGTCGTTCGCCGGCGTCTCGATCGTCGCCTTCGCGCTCTCGGCCGGGATGTTCGCGATGTTCCTGTACCTCACTCTCTACGTCCAGGACGTTCTCGGCTACTCGCCGCTCCAGTCGGGGCTGCGCTTCCTGCCGATCACCCTGCTCTCCTTCTTCGTCGCCCCGATCGCCGGCCGGATGCTCAACTTCGTCCCCGCGCGGGCGCTGATGGGCACCGGGCTGATGCTGGTGGCGCTCGGACTGCTGCTCATGCACGGGGTCGAGGTCGGCGACAGCTGGACCACCCTGCTGCCCGGGTTCCTCGTTCGCGGGCGCCGGGATCGGGCTGACCAATCCGGGCATCGCCTCGGTCGCGATCGGTGTCGTCAGCGCAGCCCGGGCCGGTATGGCCTCCGGGATCAACAGCACCTTCCGCCAGGTGGGCATCGCGACCGGCGTCGCGACGCTCGGCGCCCTGTTCCAGACGGAGATCAGCGACAAGCTCACCGAGCTCGTGCCGCAGGCGCCCGCCTCGTTCTCCGAGGCGGTGTCCTCCGGCGCCGCACAGCAGGCGATCTCCCAGGCGCCTGCGGCGTTCCGCGAGCAGGCGGCGAGCGCGGCCAACCAGGCCTTCATCGGCGGCCTCAATGAGATCCTGCTCGTCGGCGCCGCGATCGCCCTCGTCGGCGGAATCGCCAGCTGGGTGCTGGTGCGGGGCCGCGACATGGTGCCGCAGGGCGGGCCGGCGCCCGCGGGCCCCACGGAGGAGGTCCGTCCCGAGGCCGAGCCGGCCGCCGCCGGCTGACCGCCCGCGTGCAGCGGGGCGAATCCGTCGGAGCCCGACGCTAAAACGGGCGGGTGCTCCACGAGCTGCGGATCGAGAACCTGCTCCTGATCGAGCGCGCCGAGTTGCGCCTCGGCCCGGGCCTCAACGCGATCACCGGCGAGACCGGCGCCGGCAAGACCGTGCTCGCCCACTCGCTCGACCTCCTGATGGGGGGCGCGCGCGGCCGCAGATCGTCCGGCCCGGCGCCGATGAGGCCTGGGTGGAGGGCGCGTTCGAGCTTCCCGAGGGGATCCTCGACGATCCTGAGCTCGCCGACCTCGCGGCCCGGCTGCCGGCCGGCTCGGGCGAGGTCGTCCTCGGCCGGCGCGTGGGGTCATCCGGGCGGACCAGCGCCTTCATCGGCGGCCGCTCGGCCTCGGCGGCCGACCTGCGCGCGCTCGGGTCGCGGCTGCTCGCCTTCTACGGCCAGCACGAGCACCGACGTCTCATGCTCGCCTCGGCCCAGCTCGAGATCCTCGACGGCTTCGCCGGCGCCGAGCTACTCGAGATCCGCGACCGCTACCGGGCCGCCCACGCGCGGGCGACCGGGCTGGCGGCCGAGCTCGCCGAGCTTCGCGAACGCGAGGGCTCGCGCGAGCGGGACCTCGACCTGATGCGCTTCGAGCTCGCCGAGATCGACGACGCGGGCCCGGACGCGGCCGAGGAGGCCGAGCTCGCCGCCGAGAGCGAGCGCCTCCGCCATGCGGACGCCCTGCGCGCCGCGGCCGCCGGCGCCCTCGCGGCGCTCGACGGCGCCGCCGAGGACGGCGACGGCGCCCGCTCCGCGCTTGGCGGCGCCGAGTCCGGCCTGGCCGGGGTCGACGGCTTCGACGCCGAGCTCGACGGCCTCACCGAGCGCCTGCGCGCCGCCGGGCTCGAGCTCGACGAGCTCGCCCGCGACCTGCGCGGCTACGTCGAGCACACCGACGCGGAGCCGGGCCGGCTCGAGGTGGTGCAGGAGCGGCTCGACGCGCTCGACCGTCTGAAGCGCAAGCACGGCGGCTCGATCGACGCGGTGCTCGACCACGCCGAGCATTGCCGCGCCGAGATCCAGCGACTCGAGAACGCGGAGGGCCGGGCGGGCGAGCTCGGGGCGCGGATCGAGGCGGCGGAGGCCGAGCGGGCCGCGCTCGCCGAGGAGCTCGGCGCCGGCCGGCGCGCGGCGGCCGAGCGGCTCACGGAGCGCGTCGCGGGCGAGCTCGCCGAGCTGGCGATGGAGGGCGCGCGCCTGGAGGTCGCCTTCGAGGCCCATCCGGACGGATTCGGCCCGCACGGCGCCGAGACCGTAGAGCTCCTCGTCGCGACCAACCCGGGGATGCCGACCTCGCCGCTGCGCGACGCGGCGTCCGGCGGTGAGCTCTCGCGGATCATGCTCGCGCTCGTCGGCCTCGGCGCGCGCAGCGGCGAGCGCGCGCTGGTGTTCGACGAGATCGACGCGGGCATCGGCGGCTTCACCGCGCGGGCCGTTGGCGAGCGGCTGCGGGCCCTCGCCGCCACCCGCCAGCTGATCTGCATCACGCACCTCCCGCAGGTGGCCGCGCTCGCCGAGACGCACTTCAGGATCGAGAAGGAGACGTCGGGCGCGGAGACGCGCGCGACGGTCGAGCGGGTGGCCGGCGACGAGCTGGTGGCCGAGATCGTGCGGATGCTCGGCGCCGATCGCGACGACCGAGCGGCGAGCACGCACGCCCGCGAGCTGCTCGAGGCCGCCTAGGTCGCCTAGCGCGGATCAGCGCCGCCGCCGGCTCCGCATAATCACGGGATGGCCCTGCTCAGCCGGGCGCGTGCGCTGCTGCGCGGTCCGGAGATCCAGCTGCAGCCCGGCGCAGTCCCGACGATCACCGGCCCGACTCGACTCGGGCGCCGAACCAAGGACCTGGTCAAGCGGCTCGCTCCCGGCGAGATCGCGATCATCGACCACGCCGACCTCGACCGGATCGCCGCCGAGGACCTCGTCGCCTGCCGGGTCGCGGCGGTCGTGAACGTCGCGGAGTCCTCCACCGGGCGTTACCCGAACCCGGGGCCCCTCGTCCTCGCGCGGGCCGGCGTGACCCTGATCGACGTCCCCGGGGCCCCGCTCTTCGAGGAGCTCGCCGACGGCGACCGGGTGGTGATCGAGGGGACTCGCTGCGCTCGAACGGGACGAAGCTCGCCACGGGGCGGGTGATCGACCTCGACACCGCCACCGAGCAGATCGAGCGCCAGCGCGAGCGCATCAACGAGGCGCTCGCCGACTTCGCGATGAACACGATCGAACACGTGCGCGAGGAGGGCGCGCTGCTGGTCGGCCAGATCGACCTCCCGCCGGTCCGGACGAACTTCCGCGACCGGCACGCTCTGATCGTCGTGCGCGGCACGACCTACCGCCGCGACCTGCGCACCCTGCGCGCCTACATCGAGGACACCCACCCGGTGCTCGTCGGCGTCGACGGCGGTGCCGACGCGATCATCGAGGAGGGCTTTCAGCCGGACATGATCCTCGGCGACATGGACTCGGCCACCGACACCGCGCTCACCAGCGGCGCGGAGGTCGTCGTCCACGCATACGCCGACGGTCACGCTCCGGGCAGGGAGCGCCTGGAGCAGCTCGGCCTCGACCCCGTCGTCGCCCCGGCGATCGGCACCAGCCAGGACGTGGCGATGCTGCTCGCGCACGAGAACGGCGCCGAGCTGATCGTCTCCGTCGGCGCGCACTTCAACCTGACCGAGTTCATGGACAAGAACCGCGCCGGGATGTCGTCGACCTTCCTCACCCGGCTGCGGATCGGCGAGACGCTGGTCGACGCCAAGGGCGTGAGCCGCCTTTACAACCCCGGCGTCCGGGGCTGGCACATGTGGGCGTTCCTGGTGATCTCGCTGGCGCTGATCGTGATCATCGTGCTGAGCTCGCCGGCGCTGGCGGAGTTCTTCGACCTCGTGTGGCTGAAGATCAAGGTCGCTCTGAATCTCTGATGGGGTACTCGGCTCGCTACCACGCGGCCTCGCTGGCCGCCGTGTTCCTCGCGCTCGCGATCGGGATCCTGATCGGCGTCGGGTTCGGCTCCGACATCGTCACCGGGACCGCCGACGACATCGAGCGGAGCCTGCAGTCCGACCTCGACGCGACGGGCGGCGGAGATCGACTCTCTGCAGGGCGAGCTCGGGACCGAGCGCGACTTCGACCAGGCGGTGTTCCCCTCGATCGTCGGCGGCCGGCTCCGCGACCAGCGCGTCGCCCTGGTCGCCCTGGGCGGCCTCGATCCCGGGATCGCGAACGCGGTCGAGAACGCGATCGAGCCCGCGGGCGGCAAGCTCGCCGAGGTCGCGGTCGTCCGCGAGCCGCCCGACCTGAACGCGCTCAGCTCGACCGCCGACGGGCGCGACGCGCGCGCGATCGCGCGGGGCGACGAGGAGGAGCTGCACCGGCTCGGCGAGCGCGCCGGCCGCACGCTCGTCCTCGGCGGCGGCGGCTTCGACGAGCTCCGCGGGACGCTGCTCAGTCGGTACAGCGGCAAGCCGGGCAACATCGACGCGGTCGTCGTCGCCCGCTCCCGGCCCGCCGACATGGATCCCGACGCAGGAGTCGGCCACCGACCAGATCGAGCAGGGCCTGGTGGCCGGCCTCGACTCGGTCTCCACCGCGGTCGGCGCCGAGCGGACCGACACGGACCCGTCGTCGATCGGCTTCTTCGAGGACCGCGGCATCCCGAGCGTCGACAGCGTGGACCTCGCCTCCGGGCGGGTGGCGCTCGTGTACACGCTCGACGGGACCGCGACCGGCAGCTTCGGGGTCAAGGACACCGCCGACGGCCTGCTCCCGGACCTGATCCCCGAGGGTCAGGGCACCGGTTCCGCCGGCGTCGGGGGCTAGCCGCGGATGCTCGCGGGCCTCGTCCTTTCGGCGCTCATCGCCGCGGTCGCGCTGACCCCGTGGCTGCGGGACATGCTGCGGAGCGGGCTGGCCCGCATCAACTACGCCGGGCGCCTGGTCGCGTTCCCGGCGGGCGCGCCGCTGGTGGCCTGCTCGCTGATCGCGCTCGTGCCGCTCGCCGTGGTCGACGACCGCGCCGACATCGACGTGCTCGACCCGGAGCTGCGGCGCTGGATGGTGTACGTGCTGGGCGTCGCGCTGCTCGGCCTGCTCGACGACGCGCTCGGGCACGGCGCGGCCGCCGACACGCCCCGTGGCTGGCGGGGCCACACGCGCGCGGTGCTCTCCGGCCGGTTCTCGACCGGGGCGATCAAGGCCGTCGGCGCGCTGGCGCTGGCCGCCTACGCGGTCTCGGGCCGGGGCCGCCAGGGCATCGACTACGCCGGCGACCTCGCGCTGCTGCTGCTCGCCACGAACCTCTTCAACCTCCTCGACCTGCGCCCGGGCCGGGTCGAGAAGGCGTTCGCGCTGCTCATGGCGGGGCTCTGCATCGGGGCCTGGACCATCGCCCCGCTGGAGCTGCTCGGCATCTTCGTCGGCCCTGTGCTCGTCGGCGCGGCGTTCACCCTGCGCGAGTGGGCGATGCTCGGCGACAGCGGCTCGAACCTGGTCGGGGCGCTGGCCGGGATCTCGATGCTGGTGGTCCTCGACGACACCGGCCGCTGGATCGCCCTCGCCCTGGTCGTGGCCCTCACGATCTTCGGGGAGTTTCGGTCGATCTCGGCGGACGATCGAATCGGTTCCGCCACTGCGCTGGCTAGACTCGATCGGCAGAGTGAATTCACCGATGCCGAACCGATGAAGCCGGGCGAGACACGCTTCATCTTCGTCACCGGAGGAGTCGTCTCCTCACTGGGCAAGGGGATCGCGGCGTCGTCGATCGGCCGCCTGCTGGTCAGCCGCGGCTTCCGTGTGCAGCTGCAGAAGTTCGACCCCTACATCAACATCGACCCGGGGACGATGAGCCCGTTCCAGCACGGCGAGGTGTTCGTCACCGAGGACGGCGCCGAGACCGACCTGGACCTGGGCCACTACGAGCGCTTCACCGACGAGAACACGTCGCGGTCGTCGAATGTCACCGCGGGCGCGGTCTACAACTCGGTCATCCGGCGCGAGCGGCGCGGCGACTACCTCGGCGCCACGGTTCAGGTGATCCCGCACATCACCGACGAGATCAAGCAGCGGATCCTGATCGTCGCCGAGATCGCAGGCGGTCGACTTCGTGATCACCGAGATCGGCGGCACGGTCGGCGACATCGAGTCGCTGCCGTTCCTCGAGGCGATCCGCCAGCTCTACTCGGAGCTCGGCCCGAAGCGCTGCATGTTCCTGCACCTGACGCTGGTCCCATACATCGGCCACGCGGGCGAGCTGAAGACCAAGCCGACCCAGCATTCGGTCAACGAGCTGCGCCGGATCGGGATCCAGCCGCACGCGCTCATCTGCCGCTCCGAGAAGGGCCTCGACCGCGAGATCCGGCAAAAGATCGCGCTCTTCGCCTCGATCCACGAGGACGCCGTGCTCTCGGCGCGCGACGTCGACAACATCTACAAGGTCCCGCTCGTGATGCGCGCCGACGGCGCCGACGACCTCGTCCTCGACCACTTCGGGATCGAGGCCCCGGCCCCCGAGCTCGGGGAGTGGGAGGAGCTGATCCGCCGCGCCGACGCGTGCGAGGGCACGACGCGGATCGCGCTCGTCGGCAAGTACGTGCAGCTCGCCGACGCCTACAAGTCCGTGATCGAGGCGCTCACCCACGGCGGCTACCACCACGGCACCAACGTCGACGTTCAGCTCGTCGACTCCGAGGACTTCGACCCCGAGGAGATCGCCGAGTGGGCCGACGGGATCCTGATCCCGGGCGGCTTCGGCGAGCGCGGCATCGAGGGCAAGATCGAGGCGACGCGGATCGCCCGCGAGCGCGGCATTCCGCTGCTCGGCATCTGCCTCGGCATGCAGATCGCCGTCGCCGAGTTCGCCCGCCACGTCGCCGGGATGGACGGCGCCAACTCGACCGAGTTCGACCCCGAGACGCCGTACCCCGTCGTCGACCTGCTGCCGGAGCAGAAGGAGGTCTCCGACATGGGGGGCACGATGCGCCTGGGCGCCGACCCGGTGAAGCTCCACGAGGGGACGCGAGCGCGGGAGATCTTCGGCGAGGCCGTGATCTACAAGCGCCACCGCCACCGCTATGAGGTCAACAACCAGCTTCGTCGCCGGCTCGAGGACGAGGGCCTGGTGTGCGGAGGGACCTCGCCCGACGAGCGGCTCGTCGAGATCATCGAGCTGCCCGAGCACCCCTTCTTCGTGGCGTCCCAGTTCCACCCCGAGTTCAACTCCCGCCCGAACCGGCCCGAGCCGCTCTTCCGCGAGTTCGTGGGCGCCGCCTCGCAGCTGGCCGCCGCGCGCGACGACGGTCCCGCGACCGAGGAGACCGAGGTCGAGTCCGACGGCGCCGAGGGCGCCACGGTTCGGCGCGAGGCCTAACCGGGCGCGCTAGCGGCGGCCGCTAGGCGGCGGCTCGCACCCGCTCGTCGACGAAGGCGAGCTTGCGCGTGACCGGCTCCGAGAGCATGAACGGGTAGAGGTCGGACCGGCCCATGGAGCGGTTGATCGCGTTCAGGGCGTAGGTGAGCGGCAGCCAGTCGGCGAGCGCCGCGTCGAACCCCGAGCTCGGATCCTCGTCCGGCGTCGACTCGAGGTCGCCGCGCGCCGGCGCGTGGGGCCCGTCCACGCGCACCCCGTAGGCCGCGGCAGTCTGCAGCGCATCGCGGATGTGGAGGTACTGGGCGAAGGTCTCGGCCCAGTCCTCGGACGGGTGCATGGTGGCGTAGGCGCTCACGTGGTCGGTCTCCCAGCCGGGCGGCGGCCCGTCGGCGTAGTGGCGCTCGAGCGCGGCGGCGTAGTCGGCGCGCTCGTCGCCGAAGAGCTCACGCGCCCGCTGTAGCCCGGCGTCGTCCGCGACCAGGATCGGGAAGTAGTAGTGGCCGATCTCGTGGCGCAGATGGCCGAGCACGGTCCGGTAGGGCTCGCGCATCTGCTCGCGCATCGCCACCCGGTGGGCGTCGTCGGACTCGGCGAGGTCGAGGGTGATGACGCCGTCGGCGTGGCCCGTGACCACCGGCTCCCAGGCGCTGGAGAGCAGATCGAAGGCGAGCCCCGAGTCGCCGCCATCGCGGGGTTCGATCGGCAGGTCGAGCTCGCCGAGCTCGAACAGCAGGCGGCGCTTGGCGTCCTCGGCGACCCGCAGCTCGCCCAGGCCCACCTCGTCGCCGTCGGCCGGCCGCGTGCGGGTGAGCGCGCAGGAGAAGCAGAGCTCGCCCGGCTCGTCGACGAGCCAGTTGCACGCGGCGAGCTCGGCGTTCGCGCAGCGCGGTCGGGCCTCGAACAGCGTCAGCAGCTCGCGGGTCCGCCAGTCGAATCCCAGCTCCGTGCCGCAATTGAGGCAGGCGTCGTTCTCGAAGAAGACGAGCTGGCCACAGTTCAGGCAGGCGAAGGCGCGCATCGAGCGGGGCAGGGTAGCGACGGGGCGGGGCGCCTGGCCGCGGCCGTGGCGAGGGGTCGGGGCCGTGGATTGGCTGGGCGGGGAGGGGTGTCGACGGACGGGAGTGGCCAATTCCGCGCGCGGTGTGACGCGAGGGCCACATCAAGCGCGCGCCAAAGAGGGCCGGGAGGTCGAGTGGCATCTAAACCACCGTATGGGTGGTCAAGGTGTCACTCGACGATGCGCGGGGGGCCGGAGTTGCGCCCGAACCCGCGCGGAACCTCGGTGGCTTGCGCGGAGATCTCAGGCGGTGGACGCCCGGGCGAGGATCGCCTCGGCGCGCTTGCGGCTCGCCTCGTCGACCATCTCGCCGTCCAGCGCGACCGCTCCGCGGGTCGCGTCGCCGAGGGCGGCGAGCACGGCGCGGGCGCGCTCGACCTCGGCCTCGGCCGGCGTGAAGCGCTCGGTGAGCGGCTCGACCTGGCGCGGGTGGATCGCCCACTTGCCGTCGTAGCCGAGCGCCCACGCGCGCTCGGCCGAGCGGCGCAGGCCGGGCTCGTCGTCGACGCGCAGGTACGGCCCGTCGATCGCGGTGATGCCCGCGGCGCGCGCGGCGACCAGCAGGGTCGAGCGGGCGAAGCCGAGGGCCTCGTCGCGCGCCTCGGGGTCCTCGTGCGGCAGCCCGAGCGAGGCGGCGAGGTCGGCCGGTCCGAGGATGAGCGCCTCCAGGCGCGGCGTGGCCGCGGCGATCGTGTCGATCCCGCGCAGGCCGAGGGCGGTCTCGATCAGCGCCTCGAGCGCGATCGGCCGGTCGGTGTGCGCGTGGCGCTCGAGCTCGTCGAGGCCGGTGCCGATGAGCCGGAGCTGCTCGGCGTCCTCGACCTTCGGCACGACGATCGCGTCGATTCGCGCGCCGGCGCGGGAGACGAGCTCCTCGAGGTCGCTTCGAAACCACGGCGTGCCGACCGCGTTGATCCGCACCGCGACCGTCCGCGGGGCCCAATCGCCCTCCGCGAGCGCGGCGATGAGCGTCTCGCGGGCCTCGTCCTTGGCGGCCGCGGGGACCGAGTCCTCGAGGTCGAGCACGACCTCGTCGACGGCTATCCCGCGCCCCTTGAGGGGCATCGAGGCGGGTGCGGCGGGGACTGAGAGGCAGGCGCGGCGGGCCCTCACGGCGCCGCGAGGATACGCTTTACGGCTTCCACGCCGGGTGATGAGGAGGAGCCCGTGAGCGATTCGACGACGCGCACGCGCGGAAGCGTCTCGGTGTCCGGGCCGTACTTCGAGGATTTCGAGCACGGCCAGCTGTTCGCGGACGCGCCCGCGCTGACGATTACCTCCGGGCACGCCGCGGTGCATCAGGCGCTCACCGGGGACCGGCTGAGGCTGCCGCTCGACGCCGAGCTCAGCCGCGCCGTGACCGGCGCCGCCGAGGCGCTGGCGCACCCGAACCTCGTCTGCGACATCGCGATCGGCCAGTCGACCGGGCCGACCCAGCGGGTGCTCGGGAACCTCTTCTACCGCGGTCTCGTGCTGCTGACGCCGGTCTACATCGGCGACACCCTGCGCACGCGGACCGAGGTCGTGGCGCTCAAGCAGAACCGGCCCCGCCCGGACGGCAGCGCCGCGGGCCTCGTGGTGCTGCGCATCAGGACCGAGAACCAGCGCGGGGAGCCCGTGCTCGACTTCTGGCGCTGCCCGATGATCCCGCTGCGCGATCCGCAGGCCGCCACCGGGCACGCCGACAGCTTCGACGCCATCCCCGACCAGCTCGACTTCGCCGAGGTCTCCGGCGCCGTGCCGGCCGGCTGGAACTTCGATGCCATGCGCGCGTCCGTGTCCGGCGAGCGCTTCGCGGACCTGGAGGCCGGCACGGTCTACGAGGTGGAGGGGCGGGACACGGTCACCGCCGCCCCGGAGCTGGCGCGGCTGACGCTCAACGTCGCCAAGGCGCACACCGACGCCGGCGGCAGCCATCACGGTCGCCGGCTGGTCTACGGCGGGCACACGATCTCGGTCGCGGCCGCGCACCTGAGCCGGGCGTTGCCGGGGGTGGCGACGATCGTCGCGTGGCGAGGGTGCGACCACCTCGGGCCGGTGTTCGAGGGGGACATCCTCGCGACCACCGTCGAGGTCGAGGGCCTGCACGAGCTCGACGGCGTCGACGCGGGCCTCGCCGACCTGCGGATGGCGGTGAGCGCCGACCGGGGCGAGGATGTCCCGGCGCCGGTGCTCGACTGGCGGGCGATCGCGGTGATCTGCTGAACGTCTATGGAAGGAGCAGCGTGAACGGGATCCTCGAGGGCATGCGCGTGGTGGAGGGCTCGGCCTACGTGGCCGCGCCTCTCGGCGGTATGACGCTCGCCCAGCTGGGCGCCGACGTGATCCGCTTCGACCCGATCGGCGGTGGCCTCGACCGCACCCGCTGGCCGGTGAACGAGGAGGGCACGAGCCTGTTCTGGGCCGGCCTCAACAAGGGCAAGCGCTCGATTCAGGTCGACCTGACCTCCGAGCCGCGGCCGTGAGGTGCTCACCGACCTGATCACGGCGCCCGGCCCGGACGGGGGGATCGTGCTCACGAACTTCCCGGTCCGCGGCTGGCTCGATTACGACCGGCTCGCCGAGCGCCGGCCGGATCTGATCATGGTCAGCATCGTCGGCAACCACGACGGCTCCTCGGCGGTGGACTACACGGTGAACCCGTCGACGGGCTTCCCGTGGGCGACCGGGCCGCGGCACCTCTCGGTCCCGTTCAACCACCTGCTGCCGGCCTGGGACGCGATCACGGGCACGCTCGCGGCGGCCGGGCTGCTCGCCGCCGAGCGTCACCGGGCGCGGACGGGAGAGGGCCAGTTGGTGCGCGTCGCGCTCTCGGACGTCGCGATGGCGATGGTGGGCAACCTCGGCAAGATCGCCGAGGCGCAGGTGCTCAAGCGAGAGCGGCGCAAGGACGGCAACTACCTCTACGGTGCCTTCGGCCGCGACTTCCTCACCAGCGAGGGCCGGCGGATCATGATCGTCGCGCTGACCGGGCGCCAGTGGAAGAACCTGGTCGAGGCGACCGAGTTGCACGAGGCGTTCGAGACCCTGGAGAAGCTGATGAACGTGGACCTGAGCAAGGAGGGCGATCGCTTCCGCGCTCGCGAGGTGATCGGCGCGGTCCTCAAGCCGTGGACGATCAGCCGCACGTTCGAAGAGGTCGCGGCGATCTTCGACGCCCACGACGTTTCCTGGGGCCGGTATCAGACGTTCCGCGAGCTGGTCGAGGAGGACCCGCGCTGCTCGACGGACAACCCGATGTTCGACGAGGTCGACCAGCCGGGCATCGGCACGTACCTGGTCCCGGGCTCCCCGCTCGACTTCGGCAGGGTCGAGCGCCTGCGTCCGCAGCGGGCGCCGCTGCTGGGCGAGCACACCGACGAGGTGCTCTCGGAGCTGCTCGGGCTCGGCGATACGGAGATCGGCCGGCTGTACGACCAGGGGGTAGTCGCCGGAGCGGCGGAAGTCGCGGCGGCTTGAGCTGGGTCGTCGACTTCCAGGACGGCTCGCGCGACATGCGCGAGCTGCTCGGCGGCAAGGGGGCCGGGATCGCCGAGATGACCCGCGTGCTCGGCGCCGACCGGGTGCCGGCCGGCTTCACGATCACCACCGAGGCGTGCGTCGCCTACCTGCGCGACGGCGAGTCCCCGGAGGGGCTCGACGCGGAGGTGGACGAGGCGCTCGAGCGTCTGGAGGGCGCGGCGGGCAAGCGGCTCGGCGACCCGGAGGACCCGCTGCTGGTGTCGGTGCGCTCCGGCGCCCGCGTCTCGATGCCCGGGATGCTCGACACGGTGCTCAACCTCGGACTCGGCGACGACGCCGTGTCCGGCCTCGCCGAGCGCACGTCGGACGCGCGCTTTGCCTGGGATTCCTACCGGCGCCTGCTGCAGATGTTCGGGAACGTCGTGCGCGGGATCGCGGGCAGCGAGTTCGAGGACGCGCTCGGCGAGGCGCGCGACGGAGCGGGGGTGGAGGTCGACACGGAGCTCTCGGCCGAGGACCTCGAGCGCCTGTGCGACGGGTTCAAGGAGATCATCGCCGGCGCCGGCGACCCGTTTCCCCAGGATCCCCGCGACCAGCTGCGCGAGGCGATCGTGGCCGTCTTCGAGTCCTGGAACGGCGGGCGCGCGCGCTCGTACCGCCGGCTCGAGCGGATCCCCGACGACTGGGGCACCGCGGTGAACGTGCAGGCGATGGCGTTCGGCAACCGCGGCGAGACGTCGGGCTCGGGGGTCGCGTTCTCCCGCAACGAGACCACCGGCGCGCGCGAGCCCTCCGGCGACTTTCTCGCCAACTCACAGGGTGAGGACGTGGTCGCCGGGACCCGCAACACGGAGGGCCTCGACGGGCTCGAGCGACGGCTGCCGGAGGTGCACGCCGAGCTGCTCGAGGTGCTGGAGACGCTCGAGCGCCACTACGGCGACATGCAGGACGTCGAGTTCACGGTCGAGGACGGCCACCTGTTCCTCCTGCAGACGCGCATTGCCAAGCGCCCGGCCCAGGCCTCGGTGCGCTTTGCCTGCGACGCCGTGGACGAGGGCATGCTCGATCGGGACGCGGCGATCGCGACGATCGACCCCGACACGCTCGACGCCCTGCTGCATCCGACCTTCGACCCGGAGGGCGACTACAGCGAGCTCGCCCGCGGGGTCCCGGCGTCTCCGGGCGCGGCACAGGGCGCGATCGTCTTCACCGCCGACGAGGCCGTGCGCCGCGCCGCCGACGGCGAGGACGTGATCCTCGTGCGCCAATTCACCGAGGCCGAGGACGTCGCCGGCTTTCACGCCGCCCGCGGGATCCTCACCGCGGAGGGCGGCAAGTCCTCGCACGCCGCGCTGGTGGCGCGGGGGATGGGGAGGCCGTGCGTCGCCGGCGCCTCGGTGCTCGAGATCGACTCCGAGAAGGGGGTCGTCGCGGTGGGCGAGACGGAGCTCCACGCCGGTGACCTGATCGCGATCGACGGCTCGAGCGGACTGGTCACGATGGACGAGGTCGACCTGATCGAGCCGCGGATCAGCGACGAGTTCGACCGTGTGCTCGAGTGGGCCGACGAGATCCGCCGGCTCGGCGTGCGCGCCAACGCCGACGCGGCCGAGGACGCCGAGCGGGCCCGCTCGTTCGGCGCCGAGGGGATCGGCCTCTGCCGCACCGAGCACATGTTCTTCGGCGAGGACCGCGAGGAGCTGGTGCGGGAGATGTTCATCGCCGGCGAGCGCTGGCGCCGCGCGAAGGCGCGATCCGAGGGCGAGGAGACGATCGAGAGCACGGGGACCGCCTTTCGCGACTCCCTCGACCGCCTCGGAGAGCTGCAGCGGGCCGACTTCGCTGAGATCTTCCGCGCGATGGCGGGCCTGCCGGTCACCGTCCGCCTGCTCGACCCGCCGCTGCACGAGTTCCTCCCCGTGTCGCACTTCGAGGCGGCGCTCGAGGAGGCCGGGGAGGAGGGCGAGGCGGCCGACGAGGCGCGGTCGCGGCTGGCGCTCGCGCGCGAGCTCGAGGAGACGAACCCGATGCTCGGGCTGCGCGGGATCCGCCTCGCGGTCATGTTCGGGGAGGTCTATGAGATGCAGGCGAAGGCGATCGTCGAGGCGATGCTCGAGGTCGCGGGTCCGCAGGAGCGGGCGACAGTCGAGATCATGCTGCCGCTGGTCGCCTACGAGACCGAGCTGGCGCTGGTGCGCGACCTGATCGTGCGGGCGGTCGAGGCGACGCTCGAGGCGGCCTCGGACCGGGTGCCGTATGAGATCGGGACGATGATCGAGCTCCCGCGGGCCTGCCTGGTCGCCGACCGGATCGCGACCCACGCCGACTTCTTCAGCTTCGGGACCAACGACCTCACCCAGACCACCGCCGGTCTCTCGCGCGACGATGCGGAGGGCGGCTTCCTCAACGTCTACCTCGAGCGCGGCCTGCTCGACCGGAGCCCGTTCGAGTCGCTCGATACGCCGGGCGTCGGGGCCCTGGTGGAGATCGCCGTCAAGGGCGCTCGCGAGACCAAGCCCGACCTCAGCCTCGGGATCTGCGGCGAGCACGGCGGCGACCCGGAGAGCATCCGCTTCTTCGAGCGCGTCGGGCTCGACTACGTGAGCTGCTCGCCCTACCGGGTGCCGATCGCGCGGGTCGCCGCCGCCCAGGCGGCGCTCGCCGCGGGAGACGAGGGCGCGTGAGCATCGATCCGGCCGACCGGGCCCTGCGCGAGCGGTTCGTGCGCCTCTGCGAGACGCCGAGCCCGACCGGCAGCGAGCGCGCGGTGGCGGACGACGTGCTGGCCGAGCTCCGCCGGCTGGGCGTCGAGGTCGCCGAGGACGACGCCGCCGGCCCGGCCCGCGCCGGCTCCGGGAACGTGATCGCGCGGGTCCCCGGCACGGGCGACCGCTGGGTCGCGTTCTTCGCCCACCTCGACACGGTGCCCGAGCCGGGCGCGATCGAGGTCGAGCTGGCCGACGGCGTGTTTCGCAGCCGGGGCGAGACGATCCTGGGCGCCGACAACAAGGCCGCCGTCGCCGTGCTGGTCGAGCTCGCGACGCGCCGCGCCGCCAGCCCGGCCCCGGCCGGGCTCGAGCTCGTGTTCACGGTCGCGGAGGAGGACGGGTTGCGCGGCGCCAAGGAGGTCGACCTGGGCGGCCTGCGATCGCGATACGGCTACGTGCTCGACCACGCGAGCCCGATCGGCGAGGTGATCACCGCCGCGCCCACGTACCAGCGCGTGACGGCGGAGTTCGAGGGCGTCGAGGCCCATGCCGGGATCCGCCCGGAGGCCGGCCACTCGGCGATCGAGGCTGCGGCTGCGGCGGTCGGCGCGATGGAGCTGGGCCGGCTCGACGCCGAGACGACGGCGAACGTCGGCCTGATCTCGGGCGGGTCGGCCTCGAACGTCGTCGCCGGACACTGCCGGATCGAGGGCGAGGCGCGCTCGCTCGACGATGAGCGCGTGGCCGCGGCGACCACCGCCATGCTCGACGCGTGCACCTGGGCCGCCGGCGAGCACGGTTGCGACGTCGACGTTGACGTGACCGAGGTCTTTCGCGGCTACCGCCTGCGGTCGAGCGCACCGCCGGTCCGACTGGCGGGCGCGGCGCTCGACCGCTGCCGGATCGAGCGCGCGGGAGGTCGCGACTGGCGGCGGCAGCGACGCGAACGCGCTGATCGAGCGCGGCTTCGACGCCGTGCTGCTCGCCAACGGGACCGAGGCCAACCACACGCCGCAGGAGAGCGTGGCGGCGTCGCGGCTCGACGAGATGCTCGCCGTATGCGACGCGATCGCCGAGCTCGCCGGGACGACCGAGGAGTGAGCGGGTCGTGCTGAAGCTGCGCCGCGGCACGGTCGTGGCGGTCGACCCGCTGACGATCGACGTCGGCGACGAGCATCGCCCGGCCTGGGCGGACACGACGCTGGTGGGCGAGGTGGAGGTCGGCGACGAGGTCGTGGTCAACACGCGGGCGCGCGACCTCGGGCTCGGCTCGGGCGGCTTCGACATCGTCCACGTCAATCTCACGCGCGGGCTGTTCGGGGACGGGGAGGAGGGCGTGCACGTGATCAAGCTCAACTACACGTCGCTCCAGCACCCGGTCGAGCCGGTCGAGATCGAGCACGGCGACCCGGACCTCGGCCCGAAGCCGCCGACGCTGGTGCTCTCGCTGCACGGTCACCTGGCGCCGGCGGCCTGGGCCGCGGCCGAGGCCCGGCCGGGGCTGCGCGTCGGCTTCCTTCAGGGTGCGGGCGCGGCGCTGCCGGGGACGATGTCGCGCGACGTGCGCACGCTGCGCGAGCTGGGCCTGCTGTGCGGCCACGTCACCGCCGGGCCCGCGTACGGCGGCGAGCACGAGGCGATCAGCCTGGTGGGCGGGCTTGACGCCGCGGCGCGCAGGCTCGGCTGGGAGGCGATCATCGTCGGTCCCGGGCCCGGGATCCTCGGCTCCGCGACGCGCCTCGGACACGGCGGCATGGCGGCGCTCGACGCGGCGCACGCGGCGCTCGCGCTCGGCCTGCCGACGATGCTCTGCCCGCGGATGTCGAGCTCCGATTCGCGCGACCGCCACCGCGGCCTCAGCCATCACACGGCCTCGGTGCTGGAGCTGCTGCTTGCGCCGGTGCGCGTGCCGGTCCCCGAGGCGGAGCTGGAGGGCTGGCCGCTGCTCGCCGGAGAGGGGGCGCCGGCCGGAGGAGCGGCCGCCGCGGCGCTCGAGGAGCTGATCGAGCTCTGCACCGGCCATCACGACCTCGCGGTCGAGACGATCAACCTCGACGGCTACGCGGCCAGCGGGCTGCCGTCCAGCACCATGGGCCGGACGATCGAGGAGGACCCGCTGTTCTTCGCCGCCCCGCTGGCGGCCGGCCGGGCGTTGGCCGCCGCGGCGGGCGGGTAGGGACGCGCCGTGGAGCGAATCTCGTCGAGGACGGTGTACGAGGGGCGGATCGTCGACATCCGGATCGACGAATTCCGCTACGACGACGGCGAGACCGCCGAGCGCGAGATCGCCATCCACCCGGGGGCGGTCGGCATCCTCGCCCACGACGGCGAGACGCTCTACCTGGTGCGCCAGCCGCGCGAGGCCGTCGGTGAGCCCGCCCTGCTCGAGGTGCCGGCGGGCAAGCTCGACGTCGAGGGCGAGACCCCGCTGGAGTGCGCCCAGCGCGAGCTCGGGGAGGAGATCGGGATGACCGCGGCGAGCTGGAGCGAGCTCAAGCGCTTCTACACGACGCCGGGATTCGCACAGGAGGAGGTGACGCTCTTCGTCGCGACCGGCCTCGAGGAGATCGAAGGTCACGAGCCCGACCCCGAGGAGCGGCTCGAGCTCGTGCGCTGGCCGCTGGCCGACCTCGACGCCGCGATCGCCGAGTGCGCGGACTCGAAGACCTTGATCGGGATGCTGCTCCTGCGCCGGTCGCTCGGCTGAATCCCCGCGCAGGGCGCTTTGCACCGGCAGGGGAGGGGCGCCGGGGCGCAAAGCAGGTGGCATGGCGATCGCCGTCCCACCCTCCGAGGCCCGTGCCGCGACCGCGCGCTTCGAGGCGCTGGTGCTCGACTTCCTCGCCTATCTGGAGTTCGAGCGCGGGCTCGCCCGCAACACCCTGGACGCGTATCGCACCGACCTGCTGCAGTTCGGCGCCTTCCTGCGCAAGCGCGACAGGGAGGCCACCGAGGTCATCCGAGCGGATGTCGCCGACTTCCTCGCCGACCTCGCGACGGGGTCGCCTCCGGACGAGGACGGCAACGGCGCCAGGCCGCCAGTCTCACCTTCGACGATCAACCGCAAGACGGCCTGTCTGCGCTCCTTCTACCGCCACCTGCGCCGCGAGGAGCTGATCACCGAGGACCCGACGGCCACCCTGACGCCGCCGACCAAGAGCCGCAAGTTGCCGCACGTGCTGAGCCAGGCCGAGGTGACGAAGCTCCTCGAGAGCGCCACCGCCGCCGACCCGATCAGCCTGCGCGACCGGGCCCTGCTCGAGGTCATGTACGGGTGCGGGCTGCGCGCGTCAGAGGCGATCGGCCTTGAGATCGGCGACGTCGACCTGCGCCGCGGCTTCGTGCGCCCGCACGGCAAGGGCTCGAAGGAGCGGATCGTGCCGCTGGGCCGTGAGGCCGCGCGCGCGATCGAGCGGTACCTGCGCTCGAGCCGGCCGGAGCTGGTCGGCGCGCGGATGGAGCGCAAGCTGTTCGTGAACTTCCGCGGCGGCGCGCTCACCCGCCAGGGCCTCTACAAGATCATCCAGCGCCACGCGAAGGAGGTCGGGCTCGACGGCAAGATGAGCCCGCACACCCTGCGCCACACCTTCGCGACCCACCTGCTCAGCGGTGGCTGCGACCTGCGCTCCGTGCAGGAGATGCTCGGCCACGCGGACGTCGCGACGACCCAGCTCTACACCCACCTCTCGCGGGAGAAGATCAAGGAGGTCTACTTCAAGGCCCACCCGCGGGCGACGGAGGCGCATAAGTAACCGGTTCTGCCGGCCGGCCGGCGCGAGCGCTTGGCCCGCGCCTACCCGGACTCGCTCTCAGTTCGTCGGCGTTGTCAACGCAGGCGGTCTCGTTGGTGGCGGCGGGACGTGTCCCGCTCCCCAGGGGTCCCCAGCTCGTCGCCCGGCGATGCACGAGCCGGCCGGGGCTCACCCCTGGGCCGAATTTTCCACCGGATAGGGGGTCGATTCGGCCCAGGGGAGGGGCGGAGCTCGCAGGCAGGGCGCCAGGGGAGGGGCGGAGCTCGCTCGCGGGGCGCCTGAAGTGGCGGAGCTCGCCCGGGCGCCGACCGGGGCGCACCCGCTTCAATGAGGGCGTGCCCGAGCTTCCCGAGGTCGAGACCGTCCGCCGCCAGCTCGAGCCCGAGCTCGTCGGGCGGACGATCGAGGGCGCCGAGATCCTCGACGAGCGGTGGACGCGGCCCGAGCCGCCCTCGGCGACCGAGGAGGCGCTCGCCGGGCGGACGATCGAGTCGGTGGGTCGGCGGGGCAAGTACCTGATCGTGCGGCTCGACGACGGCGCGGCGCTGGTGATGCACCTGCGGATGACCGGCAACCTGCTGCTGCGCGCGCCCGGGACGGACCTAGTGGCCGATCTGATGGAGTCCGACCGGCTCGGCGGGCCGCGCCTGTACGAGTCGCACCCCGACGCCCGGCATCTGCGGGCCCGGATCGTGCTCGACGACGAGAGCGAGCTCTGGTTCACCGATGCGCGGCGCTTCGGCCACGGGGTGGTCCTCGCGGCGGACGAGATCGACCCGTACTTCGCGTCGCGCCTTGGGATCGAGCCGCTCGACGGCGCGCTCACTCCGCAGGCGCTCTGCGAGTTGGCCGCGGACCGAAGGGCGCCACTGAAGTCGTTCCTGCTCAACCAGAATCGGATTTCCGGGATCGGGAACATCTACGCGGACGAGGCGCTGTTCCGCGCCCGGCTGCACCCGCTCTCGCCGGCCGGGTCGATGAAGCTCGAGCACTGCGAGGATCTCGCCGAGGGGATCATCGAGGCGCTCCAGGCCGGGCTCGAGCTCGGCGGCTCGTCGATCGACGACTACCGCGACGCTCGCGGGGAGCGGGGCGGGATGCAGGAGGAGTTCCTGGTCCACACGCGCGAGGGCAAGCAGTGCGTGCGCTGCGACGGCACGGTGCGCCGGATCGTGGTGACGGGGCGCTCGACCTACTTCTGTCCCGGGTGTCAGCGGCGGCTGCGCGCGCGCCCGCGCCGGCGGAAGAAGGTGGGCGCATGATCGCGGAGATCGCGCCGCCCGACGGCTTTCAGATCGGCCACTGGACGAACCTCGAGGGGCTCACCGGCTGCACGGCGGTGCTCGTGCCGCCCGGGAGCAGGGCCGGGGTCGACGTGCGCGGCGGCGGGCCCGGGCACGCGGGAGACGGATGTGATCGGCCCGCTCGCCGGCGCGGCGGAGATCAGCGGCGTCGTGCTCAGCGGCGGGAGCGCCTTCGGGCTCGCCGCGGCGGACGGCGCCATGCGCTGGCTCGAGGAGCACGACCGGGGGTACGTGACGCCCGGCGGGCTCGTGCCGATCGTGCCCGCGGCGATCATCTACGACCTCGTCGCGGGCGACTCGACCGCGCGCCCCGACGCCGAGGCGGGCTACGCCGCATGCGAGGTGGCGGCCCCGGGGATTCCAGAGCGCGGCCGCGTGGGGGCGGGCACGGGCGCGGCGGTCGGGAAGATCCTCGGCCGCGCGCGGGCCGAGCCCGGTGGGATCGGGTACGCCGCTGCTCGGTCGGGGCTCGGGCTGACCGTGGCGGCGATCGCGGTCTCCAACTCGTTCGGCGACGTGCTCGACGAGCACGGGGAGGTGCTGGCCGGCGTCCGAGACGACCGGGGCAAGACGCTGTCCACCGCCGCGATCCTGGCCGAGATGGCCGAGGCGCCGGACTGGACCCGGGTCGAGGAGCTCAACACGACGCTGGTGTGCGTGATGACCGACGCGCCGCTGGACAAGCCCACCTGCACGCGGGTGGCCCGGATGGCGAGCGGCGGGGTCGCGCGGGCGGTCGACCCGGTGTTCTCGAGCGTCGACGGCGACGTCGCCTTCTGCGTCGCCTCGGGCGAGCTCACCGGCCCGCAGAGCCGGTTCGTCTCGGTCGCGATCGGGTCGCTTGCGGCGACCGTGACGGCGGCGGCCATCCGCGACTCCGTGCGCGCGCACGACGCTGCGTCTTAGGCTGCGGGCCGATGGCGATCGACGAGTTCCTGCTGCGCCGCTTCGACGAGCCCGACGAGGTGCGCGAGTTCCCGCTCGGGCGCTTCGAGCTGATCCGGATCGGCGGGATGACGCTGGGCCGCGCGACCTATGAGCCGGGCTGGCGCTGGAGCGAGCACGTCGGCGAGCATCCCGATGACCGGTGCCAGGTCGAACACCTGGGCATCGTGATCTCCGGCAGGGCGGCCGTTTCGGGCCCGGAATACGAGGGCGTGATGGGCCCCGGCGACGTGTTCGCGGTGCCGCCCGATCACGATAGCTGGGTGGTCGGCGACGAGCCGTACGTGTCGCTGCACTTCCTCGGCGCGGACACCTACGCGGCCTAGCTTTTCGTGGCCGGTCCGTCCGGCGCATCGGCGAACCTTGCGGCGTGGCGGGGAAGTTCAAGACCGAGGCGGTGGTGCTCCGCAGCATCCGGTATGGAGAGGCGGACCGGGTGCTGCACCTCTACAGTGCGACGCGAGGGCGGATGGGGGCGATCGCCAAGGGAGTGCGGCGCCCGCGCTCGCGCTTCGGCGGCCGGCTGGAGCCGTTCTTCCGGCTCGACCTCGTGCTCCACGAGGGGCGCGGCGATCTCGCCACCGTGACCGCCGCCAACACGATCGAAGGCCACCCCAATCTGCGTGCCGACGGCGCCGCGCTCGGCGCTGCGGCCCGTGCCTGCGACGCGGTGCTCCGTCTCTGCGACTCCGAGGAGCCCAACCCCGCCGCCTACAACCTGCTCTGCCGGTACCTGGCGATCCTCGACGGCTCGGAGTCGGTGGCCGGAGATGGTGTCGGCGACGGCGCCGCGGGCCTGGCCACCGCGCTCGCCTTCCGGCTCAAGCTCGCGCTGACGACGGGCTTCGCGCCCGAGCTCGGAACCTGCGCGCGGTGCGGAGAGGGCGATGGGCTCGCAGGGTTCTCCGGCGCCGCCGGCGGAGTGGTGTGCGATGCGTGCGGGGGGTTCGATTTCTCGGGCGAGGCGCACGGGTTTATGGTCGAGGCGCTCGGCAGGCCGCTCGCCCAGGCCCCGGCGGCGAGCCCGCGGGCGCTCCGCCAGGCCGAGCGCGCGATCGGCGAGACGCTCGAACATCACGCTCACGTGCAGCTTCGCGCGGCGGCCTGAGCCGCCCAGGTTCGCGCTTCCGGCCCTCGTAGGCGAAGATCGGTACGTGCACGAGGCGCCGCAGCGCACCGATCTGATGGAGACGCTCGGCGGTCCGCAGGGGATCGCCGACTCCAGTATTCCCGCGCTCGTCTTCGTCACCGTCTACAGCCTGAACAGCCAGGAGATCGCCAGCGCGGCGTGGGCCTCGGTGGCGGCGGGGGCCCTGATCGCCGTGGTGAGGCTGGCGCGGCGCGAGCGGCTGCGGTTTGCGGCCGCCGGCTTCGCCGGGGTCGCGCTCGCCGCGTTCGTGGCCGATCGGACCGGGAGGGCGGAGGACTTCTTCCTGCCGGGGCTGCTGCTCAACGCGGCCTACGGAGCCGGCTACCTGGTGTCGATCCTGGTGCGCTGGCCGCTGCTCGGGGTGATCCTCGGGCCGCTGACCGGCGAGGGGCTGCGCTGGCGCGAGGATCCGGAGCGGGTGCGCCTCTACACGCGGGCGAGCTGGATCTGGGTGGGGGTGTTCGGGCTGCGGCTCGCCGTTCAGCTGCCGCTGTATCTCACGGGCGCGGTGCTGGCGCTCGGCATCGCGCGAACGGTCATGGGTCTGCCGATCTTCCTGATCGCGATCTGGCTCTCCTACCTCGTGTTGGACAGCGGGTCCGATCGGTCTGAGGGCGACGAGGGCGCCCGTATGCTCAATGGGTCTTGAGCGGTGCGGAAGGACAGAGTGAGGGGGAGCTCAGGGAGCGGGTGGAGCGCTGGGAGGCGGAGTTCCTCGCCGAGCCGGCGACGCGGTCCTATCCCGCCCAGCGGCGCGAGCCCGAGCCCGACAGCCCCGTGCGCACGCCGTTTCAGCGCGACCGCGACCGGATCGCGCACTCGAAGGCGTTCCGGCGGCTGAAGCACAAGACGCAGGTGTTCATCGCCCCGGAGGGCGACCACTACCGAACCCGCCTCACCCACACGCTCGAGACCTGCTTCATCGCGCGGACCGTGGCGCGGGCGCTGGCGCTCAACGAGGACCTCACGGAGGCGATCGGGCTCGGCCACGATCTGGGCCACCCCCCGTTCGGGCACATCGGCGAGGAGGCGCTCGACCGGGCGCTGCGCGAGCGCGGCGTGGAGGAGGGCTTTCACCACAACCTGCACTCGCTGCGGGTGGTGGACGAGCTCGAGCGCGACGGGCACGGCCTCAACCTCACCGAGCAGGTGCGCGACGGGATCCTCAACCACACCGGCTCGCGGAAGCCGAGCACGCTCGAGGGGCGGGTGGTGCGGCTGGTCGACCGCGTCGCCTACATCAACCACGACATCGACGACGCGGTGCGCGCCGGGGTGTTGGCCGAGGGCGATCTGCCGGTCCAGGAGATCGAGCTGCTCGGCCCGACCGGCTCGGCGCGGATCGACACGCTGGTGCGCGACATCGTCGCGAGCTCGCGCGGCACCGACGACATCTCCCAGTCCAAGGAGATCGGCGGGGCGATGCTGCGCCTGCGCAAGTTCATGTTCGAACGGGTCTATCTGGGCGAGGCGGCGCGGAGCGAGCACGATCGGGTCCACCGCACCCTCCAGGGGCTGTTCGACTACTACCTCGCCGAGGGGGACGAGGAGCAGGCCGTCGTCGACTACATCGCAGGGATGACCGATCGGTACGCGATCGCGACGTTCAGGCGGGTGGCGCTGCCGGAGGAGTCGCGGCTGTGAGCTTTACGAGGGAGAGCGTCGAGCGGGTCAAGGAGGCGAGCGACGTCGTCGAGGTGATCTCCGCCTACACGGAGCTGCGCCGCTCGGGGACCCGCTTCACCGGCCTGTGTCCGTTTCACGACGAGCGCTCGCCGTCGTTCTCGGTCGAACCCGCACGAGAAGCTCTACCACTGCTTCGGCTGCGGGGTCGGGGGCGACGTGATCAAGTTCGTCGAGGAGAAGGAGGGGCTCGCGTTCCCCGATGCCGTGGAGGCGCTGGCCGACCGCTACGGGGTGGAGATCGAGCGCGAGGCCGAGGACCCGCGCGCCGAGGAGCTGCGACGCAAGCGCGCGCGGCTCAGCGAGCTGCTCGAGCGCACGGCGAGCTTCTACTCGAGCTTCCTGCGCGACTCGCCGCAGGCCAAGCGGGCGCGCGAGTACCTGGCCGGGAGGGGGTTGGGCGCCGACGTGCTGCAGGAGTTCGGAGTTGGGTGTGCCCCCGGGACCTGGGACACCGTGCTGGTGCGCGGCCAGCAGGCGGGCTATTCGGTGGAGGAGATCGAGGCGGCGGGGCTGGTTCTGCGCAGCCAGAAGGGCCGCGGCCACTACGACCGATTCCGCTCCCGGATCATCTTCCCGATCCGCGACGCGCGCGGGCGCGTGCAGGGCTTCGGGGCCAGGGCGCTGCTGCCCGACCAGAAGCCGAAGTACGTGAACTCGCCTGAGGGGGAGCTGTACTCGAAGCGCCGCACGCTCTACGGGATCGAGCGGGCGCGGCCCCAGATCGTCAAGAGCGGGCGGGCGCTGGTGGTCGAGGGCTACACGGACGTGCTCGCCTGCGAGCAGGCGGGGATCGGGGGCGCCGTGGCGATCATGGGCACGGCGATCACGCCCGAGCAGGTGAAGCTGCTCTCCGCCTACGCGGAGGAGGCCGTGCTGGCGCTCGACGCGGACCGGGCCGGGCGCGAGGCGATGCTCCGCGCCCAGGGTGTCGGCGGGAAGAGGCTGCGGCTGCGGGTCGCGCGGATGCCGGAGGGCAAGGACCCGGCGGACCTGCTCGCGGCGGGAGAAGCGGCGAGCGCCAACGCGTTCAGGGACGCGATCGAGGGGTCCGAGGAGCTGCCGGTGTTCCACGTGCGGGTGTGCCTGGACGACGCGGACCTCACCTCGCCGGCCGGTCGCGACCGGGCGCTGGACGAGGTGGTGGAGGTGATCGCGGCGATGCCCGACTCGATCTCGCGCGAGGAGCTCATGCGCGAGGTGGCCGATCGGCTCGACGCGGATCCCGGCCTCGTGGCGAGGCGGATCGCCGACGCGGGGCGGGGGCCGCGCCGGTCGCCGCGGGTCGACGAGGACCCGGGCCCGCAGCCGACGCCGGCCGCGGACGAGGAACGGGCGCCGAGGTCGCTGAGCTCGCGCGAGCGGCGCGAGGTCGCGCTGCTGGCGATGTGCGTGCGCCTGCCGGCCGAGGGCCGCGACGTGCTCGAGCGCCTCAGCGACCAGCACCTGTCGTCGCCGGTCGCGGCGCGGGGGCGCGCGTGGCTGCGCGATCACCTCGACCGGCCGACCGACGGGCTCCCGCGCGACGACGAGGCGCTGGTGGCCTACGTCACCCAGGTGGTGATGCAGGCCGAGCGCGAGCCGGCGAGCTCGGACGCCATGGAGCTGAGCTTCCTCGAGCTCGAACGTGCGCGCCTGGACGACGAGCTCGCCGCCGTCGCATCGGCCGACGGCCGCCGCCCGTCGCGCTCCAGCGCGAGCGCGCGCGGCTGACCGAGCGCATCGCCCGGGCGCAGTCGTAGAGCTTCCCGGAGGGAACATACGTTCGCTTTTCCGTCCGGCCTGGGCGGGAGAATGCGGGCATGGATCGAGCTACTTGCCGCGATCTGACCGGGGCTCGCTGGAGTCGGCGTGCTCGAGGACCTGATATCCCACGGTCGAGCCTCGGCGCGAGCCCGCAGTCGGTGCGCCGACGGATTGAGCGACTTGGGCTCCCGCAGCCGATCGAAGTCCGCCGGCGAATCGTGGAGGAGGCGCTGCGCACCGGCGTTCGGTCCGTCACACGCGAGTGCAACCGCCACGGCGTGACGGAGTTCGCGATCGTCGGCTCCGAGCAGCGGCTGAGGTGCAAGCGGTGTCGCTCGGAGGCGGTGGCCAAGCGGCGGAAGAAGGTGAAGCAGATCCTCGTCGAGGAGCGGGGGGACGGTGCGCGCTCTGCGGCTACGACCGATGCGTGCACGCGCTCGAGTTTCACCATCTCGACCCGAGCGACAAGGAGTTCGGCCTCGCCCAGCGCGGGATCACCCGGGCGATCGCGGAGGTCCGCCGGGAGGCCCAGAAGTGCGTCCTCCTGTGCGCGAACTGCCACGTCGAGGTGGAGCGCGGACTAACTAGACTCCCCGATGCGATCGGAGCCGGATAGAAGATCTCGGATTACACGATCGCGTAGTCCGGGGTAGCTCAATTGGCAGAGCATTCGGTTGTTACCCGAAGGGTTGTGGGTTCGAGTCCGACCCCCGGAGTTTCTCGAAAGGCCCGCTTGCGCGGGCTTTTCGCGTTTTCAGGCGCGCGCCAGCTCCTCGACCAGCAGCGCCCCTCGCTCGGCCCCGTCGTTCGCCGCCGCCCAGGCCTGCGATCGCGCCCGCGCGCACGGCATATCCCGGCTCCGCGAGCGCCTTGCGCACGGCCAACCGCAGCGCCCCCGGCGTCGTCAGCCGCCACGGCAACATCAGCCCGGTGCCCGACCACGCAACGCGGGCCCCGTTCTCCGCCATGTCGCCGACCGCCGGGCAGCAGATCACGGGCACCCCGGCGCCGAGGGCGCGGGCGACCGTCCCGTGCCCGCCGTGGCAGACCACCAGATCGCCGACCGCCATCGCCTGGGAGTAGCTCAGCCACTCGACCACGACGGCGTTCGCCGGCGCCTGCGGCAGCGGCTCGCCGCGGCGGTTGGTCGTCGCCAGCACCCGCACCGGCTCGTCGGCGAGCGCCTCGAGCGCCACGCGCACCAACCGGCCGTCCGGATCCTGGGCCGTCGACGGCGCCACGACCACCAGCGGCCCGCCGCCCGCCGGCACCTCCACGTCCGGGTGCGGGATCTCGAACGTCATCGGTCCGGTCACGTGCACCTCGGCCGGCCACCGGCGCGGGTATTCGAGCTGCGGGAACGTGGCCACGAGCGCCAGCTGCTCCGAGATCCCCCCGTGCAGGCGCTCGACCGGCGCAAGCCCCACAGCGGCCCGCGACGCGTTGAGCTCATCGCGCCCGCGCTTGAGGCCACCCAGCAGCACCGGCAGGGCCCGTCGCCACAGCGCCTCGTCCGACCGGCGTGCGCGGCGCCACCGCGCCGATCGCGAAGAACGGCAGCCCCGGCTCGTGGACCGGATAGACGTGCGGGATCAGCGTCGCCCGGCGCAGCCCGACCCGCTCGGCTGCGAGGGCCGGCGCGAGCGTGAGGATGTCGCTGACGACGACGTCGAAGCGCTCTTCCTCCAGCATCGGCACGAGCGCGAGCGCCGCATCGGCGACGGAGGCGCCGTCGGAGCCGGGCGGGGGAGGGGGAAACGTCTTGTACTCCTCGGCGGCGGTGAACCCGAGGCCCGCCTCCTCGACCGCGTCGCGCCAGTGATCCCATGTCTCGACCACCGCCTCATGCCCGCGCCCCGCGAGCGCCCGGGCGAGCGCGATCGCCGGGAACGCGTGCCCCGCATCGCCGAACGCGGCGACCAGGAACCTGCAAGATCCGCTTTCCCGCCCCGCGGCGCCCTTTGACGACCGGCCCCATCTGACGGACCATTCTCGCGATGCGCCGCCGTCCACGAGATCCCGTCCGCCGACTGCGCATCGCGGTCGAGCGCCTGCCCCGGCGCACGAGGGAGGCGATGCTGCGCGGCATCGCCTCGAACCGGATCATCGTCGGCGCCTACGTCGACCCCAGCTCCGGCGGCGTCTGCCCGATGCTGGCGGCGCACCGAAACGGCGGGCGCACCGACGTCTCCGCCTTCGCGCGCGCCTGGGACGAGTACACCGACGCACGCCGCCCCCGACGCGCGAGCCGCCGCGAGGTCGCGCACCCTGCGCTCCCTGCTCGAGTCAAGCCTCGACGTCGACACCTCGCTCGACCGTGTCCCGATCGCGACCCTCGCCGAGCAGATCCGCGCCGAGCGCCGTCAGCGCGCCGGCCACATCGAGGTCGCGGCGCCGGACCCCGAGTCGCGTCCCCGAGCCGACGAGAGCTCGATCCGCATCCGCCGCCGCACCCCGACGAGCGACCTGCTCACCGCCACCGAGCGCGAACTAGCAACTGACAACTAAGCCGCGAAGCGGCCCTTCAAACGATCTCGCCCGGTCGCCCGAAGACGATCTCCGGCACCAGGCAGCGCCGGCGACGTGCTCGAGCAGGAAGCGCACCGACTCGGCGATGTCCTCCGGTCGGATCATCTCCTCGGCGGGCACCTGTCCCTTGACGAACTCGGTCATCGGCGTGTCGACGAAACCGGGGCAGAGGGCGGTCACCTGAATGCCGTCGTGCTCGCACTCCTTCTGCGTCGCCTGGCTGAAGCCGACGACGCCCGCCTTGGTCGCGGAATAGACCGACAGCCATGCCCTGACCGGCCTTGCCGGCGATCGAGGCCGTGTTGACGATCAGCGCCTTGCCGTGCTCGGCGCCCGCCTCCCGCAGCATCGGCAGTCCCTCTCGCGTGGCGATGATGACCCCGCGCAGGTTCGCGCCGATCTGGATGTCGAGCTTCTTCGTCGTGATCTCGTGCATCGCCTCGCCGATCCCGACCCCGGCGTTGTTGACGAGCACGTCCAGGCGCCCATAGCGGTCGCGGTGCGAGGCGAAGAGGGCACCGATCTGCTCCTCATCGGTCATCTGCGCGGGCACCACGTGCACGTCGAAGCCCTCCTCGCGCAGGCCCGCGGCCGCCGTCTCGAGCTTGTCCGGCCGCCGCGCGGAGACCGTCACGCCGTAGCCGTCCTCGCACAGCGCCCGCGCGATCGCGAGCCCGATGCCGCTCGACCCTCCTGTAACCAGCGCCGCCCGCTCCGCCACAGCCCTCCTCCTTCGTCAGCCGATCGCTTGGCGCGCCACCCTATCGGGGCAGCTGGCACACACCGCTTAGGCCCCAATTAGTCAGCGTCTCTACGATGCCGCCGGTGCGACGAACACGCATCAACAGGGCAGGGGCCCTCGCATCGGTCACGCTCGTGGCCTTGGGCCTCGTCGCGTGTGGCGAAAAGGACGAGCCGACGGTCTCGGACCCGGCTCCGACGGCGTCCGCCTTCCCGACGGCCGACGGCACGATCGAGAACGTGGTCGCCAAGGCTCAGCCCTCGAACGAGCTCGTGGTCGCGCCGGCCGGATCGGACTACACCGTCGGCAAGAACCGCTTCGCGTTCGCCGTCTTCAAGCCCGACCGCACCCAGATCACCGACTCCGACGTCGCCGTCTACGCGGCGCACGGCCCCACGGGCAAGGTCGAGGGCCCGTACCCGGGCGAAGGTCGAGAGCCTCGCCACCGAGCCCGCGTTCACGGCCCAGACGACCTCGACCGACCCGGATGCCGCGAAGGCCGTGTACGTCACCGACATCCCGTTCGACCAGCCCGGCGAGTGGCGCCTGATCGCCCTCGTCAAGGACGAATCGGGCTACACCGCCGTGCGCATGCCGAGCATCAATGTGCGGGCCGACGCCGACGACCCGGTGCCCGGAGTCGGCGACAAGGCGCCGCTGATCCACACCCCTACCGTCGACGACGTGGCCAACATCAGCGACATCGACACCCGCGTGCCGCCCGATGACATGCACAACACGGACTTCGCCGACGTCATCGGCAAGAAGCCCGTCGTCCTCCTCTTCGCCACCCCGGCGCTGTGCCAGAGCCGCGTCTGCGGCCCCGTGGTCGACGTCGCCGAGCAGGTCAAGCGCGACCGCCCGGACGACGCCGCCTACATCCACATGGAGATCTACAACCAGAACGATCCGAACAAGGGCCTGCGTCCGCAGCTCGGCGCCTTCAACCTCCAGACCGAGCCCTGGCTGTTCGTGATCAACTCAGACGGGACGATCTCCACGCGGATCGAGGGCGCGTTCAGCGTCAACGAGCTCAACCAGGCCCTCGACAAGGTCCACTAGCCCTCGCGGGCTACGCGTCGCCGCTCAGGCGCTTCATCTCGACGCCGGCGCTGAGCTCGGCGCTCGCCTCCCCGCGGTAGACGCCGCGGATCGGCGGCACGTCCTGGTAGTCGCGGCCGTGCCCGATCTTCACGTGCGTGGCGCCCGCGCGGCCGCGGTTGGTCGGGTCGACGCCGATCCACCGCCGCTCCCCGTCCTCATCGGGAAGCAGGCCCTCCAGCCAGGCATGCGTCTGCACCTCCACCGACTCCTCGCCGCCGTCCGTCGTCGCGAACAGGTAGCCGGACACGTATCGCGCGCCGATCCCGTGCGAGCGCAGCACCATCGCGCCGAGGTGGACGAAGTCCTGGCACACGCCGGCGCCGCCGTCGAGCAGGTCGCTGACCGTCGAGCCCACGAACGTCGCCCCCGAGCGGTACTCGAACCGATCCGGGATCGCATCGGCGACGGCCAGCAGGGTGTCGAGCGGCGTCTCGCCCGCGCACGTCCGCGGCGAGCTCGGCGAACCGCCCGTTGGCCGGCTGGCGCTCGGTCTGCACCAGGTACTCGCCCGCCGCCGCCCGGTAGTCCTCGGTGACGATCTCCTCCCAGGGCTCGTTCGGGTCGACCTCCTGCTCGACCGTGGTCACCCGCATCCGCGCCTCCATGCCGAGCCGCTCGTGCGGCTCGGTGACCCCGAACTCGATCACCTCGGAGCCGAAGTAGTCGCGGTACTGGTGCAGGCGCGCCTCCGGATCGACCCGGAAGCTGAAGTCGTCGACCGACTGGTGGCGCGTGGTCGCCGGCTTGACGCGCAGCACGTTGAGGTTGTCGCGCACCGGCTCGGAGTACTCATAGCCGGTCGAGTAGGTGATCTGGAACCTCATTGCGCCACCACCTGGGGCTGGGTGGCCGCGCCGCCGAAGTAACGGCGCTCGATCTCGACGTCGGCCTCGGCGAGCTCGTCGCTGACGTGCTCGAGCAGCCCGGCCAGCCGCTCGCCCGGCTCGACCCCGAGCGCACCGTGGTGGAACTCCAGCTCCGCGCGCAGCCGCGCCAGGCGGAGCAGGGGAGGGGCCGTGCGGTAGCTCGGGTCGGCGTCGGTGAGGCGCGCGTGCAGCAGCTCGAGCGCGGCGGTGACGGAGTGCGGATAGCTGGGCTCGAAGAGCAGGAAGCGGGCGACGGGATAGGCGTCCGCCGGGCCGGGGACCGAGCGCCGAAACGCCTCCAGCCCGCCGATCGCCTGCAGCAGCGCGGCGGCGGGGCCGCCCTCGGCCGGCCGCTCGCCCAGCGACGGGACCACGGACACCCGGAGCATCCGCAGCATCATGCTCGCCCCCTCGGCGTGCCGGCCGGCGTAGAGGAAGGCGTAGGCCTGATCGCGCAGCATGGTCTCGTCGGCCAGCCCCCACCACAGCGCACAGCGCTCGCGCACGTACGAGTAGACGGAGTAGGGGCCGGTCCGCAGCGCCGAGCCCAGATCGCTCGTGTCGAGCTCGAGGTAGAGCGTGTTGAGCGACTGCCACATCTCCCGCGACACCACGTCGCGGACCCGGCGGGTGCCCTCGCGTGCGCTCTCGACGCAGGCGGTGACCGACGCCGGCGTGTCCGCATCGAGGGTGAGCGTGCGCACCGCCATGTCGGTGCCGACGGGCAGGGCCCCGTCCTCGGTGCTCGCGCCGAGCGCCGCTCATGACCGTCGACCAGGGCAGGCTCGAGCCGTCGCCGCCGGGCGACTGCAGGCTCGCGCGAAAGAGGCCGTCGAGCATCCGCGCCGTGTCGTCGGCGCGCGCGACGTAGCGGCCGATCCAGTAGAGCTCGTGCGCGATCCGGGCGAGCATCAGCCGCGCTCGCTGCTGCTGCTGCTGTTGCTCCTGCCCGGTCCAGGTGGAGTGGGGGAGCGCGGGCATGTCGGGCAGCGTCGGCGGGCCCTCGCCGGAGGTCGGCACAGGCTCGGGGCCGCCCTCGGAGAGCACCCAGGTGTCCTTCGAGCCGCCCCCGCGCGACGAGTTGACGATCATCTGGCCCTCCTCGAGCGCCACCCGCGTAAGGCCGCCGGGGATGATCCGCAGCTCCGAGCCGTAGACGGCGAACGGGCGCAGGTCCACGTGGCGCGGGGCGAGCTCGCCCGACGGGGTCACGGTCGGCGTCGTGGACAGGGACACCAGCTCCTGGGCGATCCAGCGCTCCGGCGCCGCCCCGATGAGCTGGCGCTGGCGGGCGGTCTCCTCGTCGGTGGCCCGCGGGCCGATGTAGACGCCCTTGCCTCCCGACTCGCCGGTGGGCTTGACGACCAGGGTGTCGAGCCGGTCGAGCACGTACTCGAGCTGCTCGGGGTCGCGCAGCAGGTAGGTCCGGACGTTGTCGAGCAGCGGCTCCTCGCCCAGGTAGTAGCGGATCATCTCCGGCACGTACGCGTAGACCGCCTTGTCGTCGGCGACCCCGGTGCCGACCGCGTTGGCCAGCGCGACCGTCCCGGCGCGGTAGGCGCGGATCAGCCCCGGGACTCCCAGCAGCGAATCCGGGCGGAACTCGAGCGGGTCGATGAAGTCGTCGTCGAGGCGCCGGTAGATCGCGTCCACCCGGGCGAGACCCTCGGTGGTGCGCATGTAACAGATGTCGTCGCGCACGACGAGGTCCCCGGCCTCGACCAGCTCGACGCCCATCTGGCGGGCGAGGAACGAGTGCTCGAAGTAGGCGCTGTTCGCCGGCCCGGGCGTCCAGACCACAACCGTGGGGTCGCGCCCCGGCGCCGGGGCGATCTCGCGCAGCGCGCTCAGCAGGAGCTGCGGGTAGTGATCGACCGGGCGCACCCGGTAGCCGGTGAACAGCTCCGGTGCCAGCCGCGTCATCGCGAGCCGGTTCTCGAGCACGTAGGAGATCCCGGACGGGGTGCGGCAGTTGTCCTCGAGCACCCGCCAGGCGCCGTCGGCGTCGCGCACCAGGTCGCACCCGGCGACGTGGCAGTAGATGCCGCCCGGCGGGCGCACGCCGTGAACGGCGCGGCGGAACTGGGGCGAGCCGAGCACGAGCTCCCACGGCACCACCCGCTCGCGGACGATCTCGCGCCCGTGGTAGACGTCGTCGATGAACGCGTTCAGCGCCCGCAGCCGCTGGCCGAGCCCGCGCTCGATCGAGTCCCACTCGGCGGCCGGGATGATCCGCGGCACCAGGTCCAGCGGAAACGGCCGCTCCTGGTTGGAGGCCCCGTCCGGATCGGCGATCGCGAAGGTGATCCCCTGCTGGCGGAAGATCTCGTCGCGCCGGCGCCCCAGGTCGACGAGCGTGACCCGGCCCATCCCGTCGAGCGCCGAGACGAGGCCGGCGGCGTGGTCGCGGGGAGTGCCGCGCGCGGCGAAGAGCTCGTCGACGAAACCCGCGTCGGGCTCGTACTCGCTCGATTCGCCGACCAGCGCCGGGGCTTGTTCGGGATCGCGTGCCAGGTGCCCCATTCTGCTACCCACCCCCGCCGGCGGTCACGCCGCCATAGGATCCGAGCTGATGGCGGATCCCGACTACGTGATCGTCGGCGCCGGCTCGGCGGGCTGCGTGCTCGCGAACCGGCTCACCGAGGACCCGTCCACCCGGGTGCTGCTGATCGAGGCCGGCGGTAAGGACCGCAGCCCGAACATCAAGATCCCGGCCGCGTTCGCGAACCAGTTCCACACCGACCTCGACTGGGACTTCTCAACCGAGCCGGAGCCGGGGGTGAACGAGCGCTCCCTGTTCATCCCGCGCGGCAAGTCGCTCGGCGGGTCGGGGTCGATGAACGCGATGCTCTACGTGCGCGGCCGCCCGCTGGACTACGACCTCTGGCGTGAGCAGGGCGCGCCCGGCTGGGGCTGGGACGACGTGCTGCCGTACTTCCTCCGCTCCGAGGACAACGTGCGCGGCGCCTCGGAGTTCCATGGCTCCGGCGGCGAGATGCGGATCTCCGAGCAGCGCTCGCCGCGCCCGCTCGACCGCCGGCTGCTCGACGCCGGCGGTCGCGACCGGGATCCCGCGCATCGACGACTACAACGGGCCCGAGCAGGACGGCGTCTCGATGTTCCAGGTCTTCCAGAAGGACGGGCGCCGCTGGAGCACCGCCGACGCCTTCCTGCGCCCGGCGATGAAGCGCCCGAACCTCGAGGTGGTCACGGGCGCCACCGTCCTCGGGCCTCGAGCTCGACGGCGACCGCGCCGTCGGCGTTCGTTACCGGGGCAAGCGCGGCGGCGACGACGACCGCGCGCACCGCCGGCGAGGTGATTCTCTGCGCGGGCGCGATCGGCTCGCCGCAGATCCTGCTGCTGTCCGGGATCGGGGCGGCCGACGAGCTGCGGGAGGCTGGGCGTCGAGCCGCGCCACGAGCTGCCCGGGCGTTGGGCGCAACCTCCAGGACCACCCGTACCTGACGATGCTCTGGGAGATCTCCGAGGGGCCGACGCTCTACGGCGCAGACAAGCCGAAGAACCTGCTCGAGTGGGTGCTGCGCCGCAGCGGCCCGCTGACCTCCACGGTCGCCGAGGTCGTCGCGTTCGTCCGCACCCGGTCCGGGCCTGCCGGCGGCCGATATCCAGTTCCACATGGGCGCGGTCTACTTCGAGAACCACGGCGAGGAGGAGTTCGACGGGCACGCGATGACGATCGCGCCGGTGCTCGTGAGCCCGAAGGCGCGGGGCCGCGTGTGGCTGCGCTCGGCCGACCCGCTCGCCAAGCCACGGATCCTCACCAACGCGCTCACCGAGCCGGACGACGTCGCCTCGATGGTCGCGGGGATGCGGATGGCGCGCGAGATCGCGGCCGAGTCACCGCTGCGCGAGGTCGTCGTGCGCGAGCTCAAGCCGGGCGCCGATGCGGACAGCCCGGAGGACCTCGAGGCGGCGCTGCGCGAGCGGATGGAGTTGATCTACCACCCGGTCGGCACGTGCCGGATGAGCGACGACGGCGAGGCGGCGCGGTGGTCGACTCCCAGCTGCGCGTGCACGGGATCGAGGGCCTGCGGGTCGTCGACGCGTCGATCATGCCGGTGATCCCGGCGGCAACACCAACGCGCCAACGATCATGGTCGCCGAGCGCGCCGCGGACCTGATCCGCGGCCGCCCGGCGCCGACCCTCGCGAGAGCCGCGGCGAATGGGTGAGGGCGTTCCCACTGCACCGGTCGCCGGCGGCTCGTTGATCGTCGGCTTCGCGGTCGCGCGCTACTCGAAGATCCGCCCGCTCGGCGGCATCCCGCTCGCCCTCGGCGGCGGCTGGTGCGCGCAGGAGTGGTACCGCCGCCGCGGCCGCCCGACGGCGCTCGCCCTCGGCTCGATCTACCTGGCCGGCTTCGTCGGCTCGCACCCCCTCGGCCGCCGGATCGGCGCCTGGCCCTCGGTGCTCACCGTCGCCGGCGTCAGCAGCGCCGCGGCGTGGGCGCTGGCCGACCGCGGCTAACCGCGAGCGCGTAGGCGATCCGCGCCACGTTGACCACGACCTCGTCGCCGGCGACTGGCGGATTTCGCCAAATAGTCCATCGTTTTTGACCAGTCGCGGGATGGGTGCCTCGCGAGCCGGTGCAGGAGCCGTACGGCGAAGCGGTAAAAGAGGCGGAGGGCCGGTAGCTCAGTTGGTAGAGCAGCGGACTCATAATCCGTAGGGCGGAGGTTCGATCCCTCCCCGGCCCATCCAGAAAACCGCTCTATGACTTCGGTAGGGATCACTCGCCAAGGGCGGCAGTCGGCTTTGGAGCGTCGCTTGGTCGGACATAGGCTGGCGTCTACGAAGGCGGTGGCTCAACGTCAGCTGGAACAGCCCAGCAGCGTCCCGTTGGCCTCGCCCAAAGCCACCAAAGGGAGAGGCCACATGACCGCCAAGTCCAGTTCCCGTCGCTGTCGGCCGACTGCGTTCGGGCGTCGGTTTCGAACCACCTTGAGCGCCCTCGCGCTCAGCGCACTGATCGGCCTCGGCGCCGGCGCCTCGCAGAGCCAGGCGGCCACCGGCAGCGTCTATTTCGATTCGTTCGACAACGTCGGCGCGGGTGAGACTCTGTTCAACGGGAGCTTCACCGGTTTCGGCAACGCCGGCCTGGGCCGCTCGGTGATGCCCAACCTCACGGACGGCAGCCTTAACACCGCCATCGGCGACGAGGCGCTGCTCTCCAACACCGACGGCAACAACAACGTCGCCACCGGCGCCAACGCGCTGCACGAGAACACCACCGGCGGCGACAATGCCGCCACCGGCACCGACTCGCTTAGCTCCAACACAGAAGGCAGCTTTAACGTCGCCACCGGCCGTTCCGCACTGGAGCGCAACACCACCGGCAACAACAACGTCGCCACCGGCGCCAACGCGCTGCACGACAACACCACCGGCTCCGACAACGTCGCGACCGGCGACCACGCGCTGCTCGCCAACCAGACCGGCACCAACAACGTCGCCACCGGCACCGACGCGCTGTTCTCCAACATGACCGGCACCAGCAACATCGCTACCGGCTTCCAGGCGCTGACCGGCAACACACTGGGCAACAGCAACGTCGCCACCGGCGACCACGCGCTGTACGCCAATCAGACCGGAGACCGGAACGTCGCCGCTGGCACCAAAGCGCTGCGCAACAACACGGGTTCGGACAACGTCGCAATCGGCAGGAACGCCGGTGTGAAGCTGACCACCGGCTCCCAGAACATCGACATCGCCAACGACGGCAGGCCCGGGGAGTCGGAGACGATCCGGATCGGCACCAACGGCACGCAGACCGCCACCTACATCGCCGGGATCAGCGGCACGGCCCTCAGCGGAGCGAACGAGCCGGTGGTCGTCAAGCCAAACGGCCAGCTTGGGACCGCGCCCGCCACGAAGCAGGGCGGGGCTGTCAAGCGCCTCTCGGCCCAGGTCAAGCGCCAGCAACGCCAGATCGACCGGCTTCGCAAGCTGGTGAAGGGAGGCTGATTGGAGCGCGGTGCTTGACCGCCGTCGGCCCGACTGGCTCGAGCATCTGGAGACCCGCTAGTTGGCCAGCCCGGCAGCTTCGAGGGCGGCAGATTGGTCGTGATAGCCCCGAAGGCTCACGGCTTTGCCGTCCTTGATCTCGACGATCCACGCCCACTGGTCGTCGACCTCAGCGCCGCTTCCGCGCCCACGCGCGTGCACGTCGCCGAGCACCAGAACGCGCTCCCCAACGTCGCGGATGTCCGTGGCCTCGAAACGGAAGGATTCCCAGCTCTCCGCGACATCGCGAAAGAACTCACGGATGCCCGATGCCCCGGCGTAGCGGGCCGGCCCTCCTCCGATCCCGCCGAGCTCCATCTCGAAGTGCGGGTGGCTGGCGGCGACCATTGGCTCCGGGTCGCCGGGGATGACGAGCTCTGCAAACGCTCGACGGACGATCTCGACGTTCTCCTGCGACATCCCCAGGCCTAGCGGAAGTCCATTCCGGCGGCGATCTCGACCACGATGATCGCCGCCACGACGAAGTCGACGGCCATGCAGAACGGGGGCCACCAGCGTGTGCCCCTGACGAACTGGGTGCGGTGCTGCCAGAGGTCCTTGAGGCCGTGTCCAAACAAGCCCACCACCAGCAGCCACGCCGACCCGGTCACCGCCGCGGCTGCGACAAGGACGAAGGCAAACGCCACGCCGCTCTCGACGGCGATCACCCTCCACCTGCCGTCGGCGACGGCAAAGCCGACATAGACGGCGGCGATCAGGACCAGGCCCAGCGCGTAGACGGTGGCGCTGTTCAACCACCAGAAGGCGAGTGGGGTCGCGGCCTGGAGCGCGCCGACAAGGATTCCCCACAGCAGTGATGCGCGGAGGTGAGCCTCGGGCTCGGCGCTCCCGGTCAGCGTTGCTGAAGCCATCGCTTCCAGGCGACGGCCGCAAGGCCCGTGAAGCCCCAGGACGCTGAGACGAACGAGGCGCCGACGGCAGCCTTGTACGCGGGGTGATCGATGAGCTGGGGGCGGAAGGCAAGGACTCCGAAGGCGTTGGCGTTGACCCAGGCGCCGACGGCCAGCGGTACGGCGACTTTGCGTGGCGGATCGGGAACGAAGCGAGACGCCGCGGCCGTAAGGCCCCCGAGCATGATCAGGTCGAGGTGCCATTGGCGCAGCCGGGCCCGCGACCGAATGCCGATCTTCGGCAGGTCGTCCGGTCGGTCGACCGCGACCGCCATCGGCCAACCGGTCAGTGCTCCGAGGGCGAGTTCCGTGAGACCCGAAACGACCAGGCCGTTGACGTCTCGCTCCGGTGGCTTTCTCCAGGGAGGGGTCATGCGGGCACGGTATTTCCTCGGCGCGCAGAACGGTTCCGAGAGCCTTGCGGGCTCGAGGTCCTGGGAGTACGTTGGGAGGCCAGGGAGTTGCCAAGGAGGAGATATGGGCCTTGGATTCTCAAATTTCCGACGCCTCTGGCTCGTCGCGGGAGTGATTGCCTGCCTGCTGACGATCGCCGTTCCGTCGGGCGCCCGGCAGAGCGCCGGCACCCACGCCTGCGCGGGGGAGCACGCCACCTTCCCTGTTACCGATCGCGGCCAAGAGATTCGCGCCACGCCCCGCGCCGATGTGATCCAGACGGCCGGTGGCCGTGACAGCGTCGACGCGAGACAGGGCGACGACCTCGTGTGTCTCGGCGCCGGTCATGACGAGGGCTTCCTCGGGAAGGGGAACGACGTCGCCTTCGGAGGGCCGGGCAAGGATGTGATCGTCGGCGACGAACAGGCCGATCAGATCACCGGCGGCTCGGGGGGCGATCACCTCTTCGGGTCGAAGCGCGTCGGAGGCGGCGGCCCGGGAGACGATGATGTGCTTCTGGGCGGACCGGGCGACGACCACCTGCACGGGGGCGCCGGCCGCGACCGGCTCAAGTGCGGACCCGGTCACGACCTCGCCGTCGCCGACCACAACGACCGAGTCGCGAAGGATTGCGAGCGGATTCAGGTCGAACGAGGCACGTAAGCGGGCTACCCGTCGACGGGCAGCACCTCGGCCGCGCTCGGCAGCCGCTCACGCGAGCGATCCACCAGGACCGCGGCGCCCCGGGTGGCCTCGATCGCCCCAGGCTCCTGGGCATCCGCCGCGTCGACCGCGTGCAGGACGACGTCCACCACCGCGTCGGGGCGGTCGTTCTGCAGGTAGTGGCCGGCGTCCGGGATGAAGTAGAGGGAATTGCGGCCCGGCTTCAGCATCAGGTGGTGATCCCAGACCCAGCTCGCCACGCGCGGCGGTGAGACGGTGTCGTTCAGACCCCAGATCACGGTCGTCGGAACCGCCGACCGGGCGAGTGCCTCGAGCCAGACGTCCTCGTCGGCCGAGCGCTCGACGAGGTACTGGATCGTCTCGTGCATTACGCGCACGCCGTCCTGGTGGGCGAAGGTCTCGGCCAGCGCCTCGATCGCGGGATCGTCACCCGCGCGAGGCGGAAAGAACGTCGCAGCGCCCAGGCCCTGTGCGAGCAACTCGGGGGTCGCGGCGTCGAGCAGCCCGGCCGCCGTCGACTCGTCGAGCATCATGCGCTGGGCCTGGGTCAGGTTGGAGAGCGGCAGGTAGATGTTCGCGTTCATCAGGAAGAGATGGTCGAGACGCAATGCGGGCAGGCCTTCCGCGTGGCCGCCCGCCAGGATCAGCGCCACGCTGTCGCCGCGGTCGTGGGCGAGGACCATCGCGCTGTCGGTCTCGACGACCTCGGACAGGTAGAAGCCGAGCAACTCGAGCGTCTCGCATCAGCTGTAGCCCCAGCCGGCCGGCTTGTCGGAGAACCCGTAGCCGGGAAAGTCGAGCGCGCAGACGCGAAAGCGCTCGGCGAGCCGGTCGACGGCCTCGTACCAGTCGATGCTGCTGGTCGGAAAGCCGTGCACGAGCAGCAGCACCGGCGCGCCCGGGTCGCCTGCCTCCACGTGGAAGACCTGCACAGCCTCCGCGTCCGAGTCGTCAGGGGTCCAGGAGAAATATTCGCCGCGGGCTCGCCAGTCGTCGGCTCGAGAGGTGCTCACCCGGGCGACCCTACGCCAGCCGGTCCCACGGATCAAACGGGCTACGCCGCCTCTCGGTCCCCACGCGCGACCGCGATAGCCTCGGCCAATGATCGAGAGGATGGACGGGATGCCGGCGGGCGTGATCGGATTGCGCGCCACCGGCAAGCTCAGCCGCGACGACTACCGCGACGTGCTCGAGCCGGGGCTCAACGAGGCGGTCGCGTCCGGCGAGGCGCGCGTTGTGTTCGTGATCGAGGGCTTCGAGGGGCTCGAGGCCAAGGCCATGGTCGAGGACCTGAAGACGGGCCTGAACGTGGAGTTCCACCACCGCAAGGACTGGAGGCGGCTGGCCGTGGTCTCAGAGCACGACTGGATCGCGAAGGCGATGGAGCTGTTCGCCTGGGCTATGCCGGGCGACCTGCGGGTCTTCGATCTCGACGAGCTCGACGAAGCGAAGGCCTGGGCCGCGGGCTGAGCGGCGCCTGCTCGCGCGCCTCCTCGGCGCTCTGGCGAATCATCGCGGTCACCGGGTCGCTGCGGGCGATCACGATGATCGCGGCGAGCACGAGGGCGAGCCCGCCGAAGAAGGCGACCTGCGAGGCGGGCGCGAGCGGGAGGTGCGTCTTGAGCAGGAGCGGGCCGAGCAGGATCGGGATGAACGTCTCCAGCACGAACACGGTGGGCACCACCTTCGTCGCCCGCACTCGCTGCAGCGCAGTCATCTCGCTCACCGTCGCCACCAGTGCCGAACACACGATCGCCACGAGCCAAAGCACGGCGGGCACGACGATGCCCGCGTCGAACGCGTTGCCGAACAGCTTCGTCGCGATGTCGTTCCACGCCAGCGCGAGGCCGGCGCTGGCCGTGATGACGATCGCCGGCACCGCCCCGCGGCGCGAGAGCGCGTACGGGATCAGGGCGAGCGCCCCGAGCACGGCGAGCACGACCACCGGCGCGGAGCTCGCGCGCTCGATCTCGCTGCGGGACGGCGCGGCGACCGCGGTGAGCCCGACGCCCGCGGTGATGGCGACCACGGCGATGTAGTCCCGCCGGCGGACGGGTTCGCCCATCACCCTCGCGCCGCATAGCATCACCAGCACCAGCCCTGCGGCGAGGCAGGTCTGCACGACTGCGATCGGGGCGTTGGCGTAGGCCCAGATCTGCAGCGGGAAGCCGACGATCGAGAGGGCAACGCCGGCGACCCATCGGCGGCGGCGGCAAAGCGCGACCAGCAGGCTGAGCCGCATCGCGCAGTCCCGGGGGGAGTCGCGCGCCTCGAGCGCCTGGAGCACGATGCCGCCGTTGTAGGCCGCCGAGGCGGCCAGGCCCGCGGCGACGCCGAGCGCGACCATGGCTTCCCCGTACCCGCTTTCGCTCGGCGCGACCGCTGCGCAACAACTCCGGGTGCAGAGTGTTTGAGACCAACGCCGCGCGGTACGGGATCCGCGGAGGCACAGTCTTTGGCGTCGAACGACTTTGCAGGGGGTCAGATGACGTATATGTCGCCAGCACATCCGGAATGGCCGGACTTCATCGAGCGGCTCGCCGGCCCAGGGGCCTGCGACGTCAGCCGCGACGGGATCTGGAGGTGTCACAACGACACCCGCGCCGCCGAGGCAATCCTTCGTGAGCACCATCCGGACTGCGACCTGAGCGCGAGCCTCGACTTCTTCGCGGGCCAGGGCGGGCATTGCGATTGCGAGGTGATCCTCAACGTCCGGCCGCTCGGCGGTGACGGCTATGACTGGCTGCTCGGGCGGGCGCGGGAGCTGCGCGGCGACCTGCTGCGCATCCTCGCGGTGCGCCCCCCGCCGGGGAGCTCGATCGTCTTCGAGCAGGAGTTCCAGAGCGCGTCACTCGACCTCGTCGACGCGCTGGTGCCGCCGGGTGCGGACCTGAAGGAGCACCTGGCCGGGCACCAGCCCGGCGACGAGGACGCGCGGGCGGTCGAGGAGCTGGCGCGCACCGGCCCCGTCCGCCGCGCGGCCGGCGACCCTCGCGCTGAGTCTCAGTACGAGTAGTCGCTGCCGCCGGAACTCGACGTCGACGTCGAGCTGTCGTCGTCGCTCGAGCTCTCGCCCTCGTCGCTCACGGACTCACCCGAGGCATTCATCGCGTACCACTCGCCGCCGAACGCGTCGCTCTCGTTCCCGTTCGTGTCGCCGGGCGCGGAGTCGCCGGAGAAGTAGTAGAGCGGGTGGCCGTTGAAGGCGATCTGGGCCGTGCCGTCGTTACGAGCGGGGGGGGTCCCGGGATCGTTCGCCGGCCCGTTCCGTCGCGGCGGTCAGCGCCTCGCCGCCGATCAGGCGCTCGAACCGCCCCAGAGTCGCCCAGAGCGCGCGCATGCGCCACCGCGCGGCTCGGTCCACCGGCTGCACCCGCGACTCGCTGATCAGGGCCGAGCCGGCCTCGCCGTCGTCCTCGACCCAGTGGGCGAACAGGATGCGCACCGTCCCGGACTCGTCCCAGTCGCGGAAGTCGTCCGGGCCGCCGAGCTGCGGGTAGTCGCGCCGGAGCGACCACACGCGGCCGCAGAGCCCGGAGACCGACCACCCGTCGCCCTCGTCGAGGACCGAGAACGGATAACGCCGGAACACGTCCCGGTACGGGAGGTCACCCGGGGTGCCCGGGATGCGCCAGCGCAACACTCGGCCGAGCTTCGGCGCGTCGCAGACGCGGACGGTCTCGGCGGCGTGCCACAACTGCTCGGGGGGACGCCGGCAGCGCGCCGGTGGCGGGTGCGGATCTGCGGGTCGGGCAGCCACCCGTCGAGTTGCAGCTCCATGCTCGTCGAGCAGTATCGACAACGGCGTGCGCCGGCCGGCTCGGGTCAGTCGCGGGAGAGCGCGGCGGTGGCGGCGGCGATCCGTTCGCGCTCGAGGTCGCCCTCCTGGGACGACGCGCGCTCGATCAGGCGATCGAGGTCGATGTTCGCGAGCGCGGGATACTCGCCGCGCACCCGTTGGAGCGCGATCCACAGGCAGCGCTTGCCCGCGACGCCCAGGCGCAGGCTCTCCAGCGCCATGAACAACCCGTGGTCGGGCTCGCCCGACGTCGCGCCACTGAACTTGACGCGGCTCGCCTTCTCGGCAACCCACCCGGTGACCTGCTTGACCGGATTCCGGGAGACGTCCAGGGCGTCCATCAGGTCGAGGAGGGTCTGGCGGTCCTCCTCGATCTCGGCCGCGATCCTCGTCATCTGCTCGCCGAGGGGCGTGCCCTCGTTCTGGTCGCGAATCTGCGCGGCGAGGTCCGACCCGAGCATCGCTCCACCGAGGTGGTCGTTCAGGTAGACGTCGAGCGGTTTGTCGGCCATGCAGCTCATCTACCCCCGAGGTCACGCGCAAAGCAGGATCACCCAGGTGGGGTAGCGAAGGAGTCCCAGCCGCTCCGCCGGTGTCGGCGCAGGATGCCCTTCGAGCTCACAGAGTCGGTTCACCCCAATGCCCGGGTCGTAGCGATCACGGGGGATTTCGACCTGTCCGTATCCGGGCAGGCCGAGCCGGTGCTTTCGCGAGCCTCGTCGGACCCCGACCGCGCGCTCGTCGTCGACCTGACGCGCTGCACGTTCATGGACTCGACCGCGCTCGCCCTGATCGTCGGCGCGGCCCGCGCGCTCACCAACGGACAGAGCAAGATCGCGATCGCGTGCCTGCGGGAGTCACCCGTCCGCGAGCTGCTGCGCCTGACCGGAATCGACCAGACGGTGCCCGTCCTAGCGACGCTCGCGGAGGCCTTGGAGGCGGCCCTCGCTACGGAGTGAGATGATTCGCGAGGCGCCGGCAGGATGCGCGGCGAAGGCGGGTGGACGTGAAGGAGCATCGATGAGGGGCAGAGTTTCGGGTCGGACGATCGCGCTTGCGATCGTGGCGCTGGTTGCGGCGCTGGCGATGAGCGCGTCGGCGAGCGCCGCAAAGCGGTACCGCGACCCCATCTTCAAGGGCGTGAAGACGAAGACCGACCTGGTCTACGGCTCGGCGCCGGTCAACGGCCAGCCGCAGGACCTGGCGCTCGATCTCTACAAGCCGAAGGGCGATCGCGCGCGCAAGCGGCCCGTGCTGATCTGGGTCCACGGCGGCGGCTTCGGCAGCGGCGACAAGGCCGACGGCCCCGCGCCGGTGCTGGCCGACTACTACGCCCACCGGGGCTACGTGACCGCGTCGATCAATTACCGGCTCCTGGTGCCGAACGGCTGCATCGGCACCGGCACGATCCCGCCCGAGTGCTACGCCGCCGCGATCGAGGCGACCCACGACGCCCAGGCCGCGGTGCGCTGGTTCCGGGCGAACGCGAGCAAGTACCGGATCGACAAGAAGCGGATCGGGATCGGCGGCGAGTCCGCCGGCGCGATCACGTCCGTGGGCGTCGCGGCGCTGTCGGCGGACCCCGGCGAGAGCGGTAACCCGGGGTATGACTCGTCGGTTGGCGCCTTCGTGTCGATCTCCGGCGGCCTCCCTGGGGCGCTGTTCGTCGACCAGAACACGGCGCCGGGGATCCTGTTCGCCAGTCTGAACGACCCCGTCGTGCCCTACCAGTGGTCCGTGGACACCTACAACAAGCTCACGAGCCTCGGGATCCCGTCGAAGCTGACCTCGTTCGAGGGCGACGTGCACGTTCCGTTCGCCGAGCACGGGACCGAGATGGAGACGCAGACGACGAGCTTCGTCTTCAAGCAGCTCGGGCTGAAGGGCGCCAAGAAGGACTACGCCCGCGCGGGCGCTTAACGGGGCCGAGCAGGGGTAGGCTCGCGGGCGAGGCCCGCTGGGCCCCAGCAGCTTTTACCCCGCCGTTGGTCGCTCCGGGGTGGGGTTCCTGCTCGGGGTGGGGCGACCAACCGCTCGCGGTGAGGCGCCCGGTGGGCCTCGCAACGCGCGGAATACGTGCGAACGCCTGCCGACGGCGGTAGGTTCCACGGTCTGGACCCTGCGTCGAGAGGAGTTAAAGACGTGATCCACCGCTGCGCGGACACCGACGTCGAGATCCCGGTCACCGACGTGACCTCGTTCGTGCTCGAGTCGGCCGCCGAGCGTGCCGACAAGCCGGCGTTCGTCGACGGTCCGTCGGGGCGCATCGTCACCTACGCGGAGCTCGAGCAGGGCATCCGCGCGCTCGCCGCGGGGCTCGCCGAGCGCGGCTTCGGCAAGGGCGACACGCTCGCGGTCTTCATGCCGAACGTCCCCGAGTACGCGATCCTGTTCCACGGTGCCGCGTCGGCGGGCGGGCGCTGCACGACCGCGAACCCGCTCTACACGGCTCACGAGCTGGCACACCAGCTCACCGACTCCGGGCGCACGCATGCTGGTCACGGTGCCGCCGTGCCTCGAGACGGCGCGCGAGGCGGCCGAGGAGGCTGGGATCGGCGACCAGGTCTTCGTGCTCGGCGAAGGGGACGGCGCGACCCCGTTCGCCGAGCTGCTCGGCGACCCCGACGCCGCGCCCGAGCCCGAGATCGACCCGATCACGGACCTCGCCGTGATCCCCTATTCGAGCGGCACAACCGGCCTGCCGAAGGGCGTGATGCTCTCGCACCACAACCTCGTCTCGAACCTCTGCCAGATGCAGGCCAGCCTCTCCATCAACAACGACGACACGCTGATCGGATGCCTGCCGTTCTTCCACATCTACGGGATGACGGTGATCATGAACCAGGGTCTGCGCAACGGGGCCACGATCGTGACCATGCCCCGCTTCGACCTCGACCAGTTCCTGTGCCTGCTCGAGGAGCACGGCGTCACCCGTACCTACGTCGTTCCGCCGATCGCTGTGGCGCTCGCCAAGCACCCGGCGATCGACGACCACGACCTCTCGGCGATGCGGACGATCATGTCCGGCGCCGCGCCGCTCGGCGCGGAGCTGGCCGAGAAGGTCGCCGCGCGGATCGACTGCGACGTCATCCAGGGCTACGGGATGACCGAGACCAGTCCGGTCACGCACGTGATCCGTCCCGAGAACAACAAGCCCGGCTCGATCGGCCCGGCGATCCCGAACACCGAGTGCCGGCTCGTCGACCCGGAGACCGGGGGGGACGTCGGCGAGGGCGAGCGCGGCGAGCTCTGGGTCCGCGGCCCGCAGGTGATGCAGGGCTACCTCAACAACGAGGAGGCGACGGCGAACACCGTCGACTCAGACGGTTGGCTCCACACCGGGGACATCGCGGTGATCGACTCCGACGGTTTCTTCGAGATCGTCGACCGGCTGAAGGAGCTGATCAAGTACAACGGCTTCCAGGTCGCGCCCGCTGAGCTCGAGGCCCTGATCCAGACCCATCCCGCGGTCGCCGATGTGGCCGTCGGCGGGATTCCCGACGAGGACTGCGGAGAGCTGCCGAAGGCCTACGTCGTGCCCGCGTCGGACGAGTTCGACTCCGAGGAGCTCATGGAGTGGGTCGCCGGCCAGGTCTCGCCTCAGAAGAAGGTCCGGCTCGTCGAGACCCTCGACGAGATCCCGAAGTCGCCCTCGGGGAAGATCCTGCGCCGGGTGCTCAAGGACCGCGAGCGGGCCGCGTCGAGCTGAGCGCTCAGCGCGGTCGGCGGCGGCGCCCGGCCGGCCGGCGCCCGCGTGATTCGAGGCGCCCGCGCTGGGATTCCGCCGCGGCGACCGGCCGCACGCCGCGCAGCTCGCCCAGCACCGCAGCCGCGCAGGCGCGGTGCCAGTGATGGTGCTCGGTGCCGCCGATCCGGTGGACGTACTGGACCACGACGTGCTCGGAGCCGATGCCGATCTCGCCGTGGCAGCCGGGACAGCGGTAGAGCTTCTGCGCGACCGAGCGGATCAGCCAGGCCTCATCTCCCTCGTCGGTGTGGCCGACCAGGCTCGTTCGCGCGTCCGGTAGATCCTCGAAGCTGTGCACGTGCGGGATTGTCGCCGAGTAGCGATCGCGGCCGCCTTCGCGGTGGTGATCCTCGCCTGTGCGGCCGTCGCGGCGAGCGCGACGACCCCGCCCGGCCGGGGCGAGCTGCGGCGCGCGACGGACCGCTTCCTCGCGACGCACGCGCCCGGCGCGGCGCACGCCCGCGGCAACGGTGGCGAGATGGTCGGGGGCGGGGGAGACGGTGGTGCTGCCCGACAGCCGCGTCGTCGCCTTCTACGGCGCCCCGCAGATGGGCCGCACGATCCTCGGACTGCGCAGCCCGGCGGGCGCGGCGCGCGCCCTGGCGCAGCAGGCGGCTCCCTACGCCCAGCTGGGCGATCGCCCGGTCGTCGGCGAGTTCGACCTCGTCTCGGTGTTCGCGACCGCGGGCGGCGGGCCCGACGGCCAGTACCGAAGCCGCCAGAGCGACGAGGTGATCGAGATCTACCTCGAGCGCGCCCGCGCGATGGGCGCGCGGCTGATGCTCGACATCGAGCCCGGTCGCTCGACGTTCGCGGCCGAGGTCCGCCACCTGCGCAGCTGGATCGCCGAGCCCGACGTCGACATCTCCCTGGACCCCGAGTGGAACGTCGGCCCGCGTGGCGTCCCCGGCAGGACGACAGGCAAGGTCGGCCACCGGGAGATCAACGGGGTCATCCGCAGCCTCGCGAAGACGGTGAAGGCCGACGGCCTGCCGCCGAAGCTGCTGGTCGTCCATCAGTTCAGCCACGGGATGATCCGCGGGCGCTCGAAGATCAAGCCCCGCCCCGGTGTGCAGACCGTGCTCAACTTCGACGGGATCGGCTCGCCGCGCCCGAAGGCGAGCGGCTACGAGTCGCTCGCGAGCGACTCGTTGTTCAACGGCTTCTCGCTCTTCTACCTGCGCGATACGCCGCTGATGCGCCCGGGCACGGTGCTCGGGCTGGACCCCGAGCCCGACTTCCTGCTCTACCAGTAGCCGGGGCGCCTAGAGGGCTAGCTCCGGCGAGCCTTCCAGGCGAACGCGGCGGTCATCGCCAGGTTCGCCGCGCCGGCGAAGACCATCCCCGCCCGCCCGCGCGCGCCGAACGAGGCCGAGCGCGCCCACACGAGGTCGGTGGCGAGCTCGGTGCCGCGCAGCCAGGCGAGCGCCCACCAGTCCTGCGGCTCGCCGCGGCGGTCCGCGACGGCGTGCGCGGCGGCGAAGGTCAGCCAGATCGGGCCGCACCGGCGAAACAGCCAGCGCGCGTCCGGCGAGGGCTCGGCGTGGCCGAGGGCGAGCAGGGTCTGGTCCGGTGCGAGCAGGGCCCCGGAGCCGAGCGCCAGATCGAACCCGACCATGAACCGGTTGTGCAGCCGCACGGCTTGGTCGAGGTCCACGCGACACATCTATCACGCCCGCGGGGGATGCCGAGCGAGATTGCAGCGCGGCGGGCGAAAAGGAAAAGCGTCCGGTGAGGCGAAACAACCGGCCGTGAGCAAGACCGCGACCAAGTCTCGCCCCGCGCCTCGGCCGCGCTCGGCCTCCGGCTCCAACGGGCGCCGGGCGCCGGTGCGCCCCAACGGCAAGGCGCTCTCCGTCTACATCACCGAGCGCTTCGACGAGTTCTCCCGCTCGCAGAAGGACGTCGCCCGCTACATCGTCGACCACCTCGACGAGGCCGCCTTCCAAACCGCCGAGGAGCTCGCCCGCCGCGCCGACACCTCCTCGTCGACCGTCGTCCGCTTCTCCCAGGCGCTCGGCTTCGAGGGCTACCCAGAGCTTCAGCAGGCGGCGATCGAGGAGTACCGCAGCCGCGGGCCCGCAGAGGGCGGTGCCTCGACCGCGCCGCTGTTCGACTTCGACCACTCCGAGTTCGAGGCCTCGCTGGCCGCCGACCACGCGAACGTGGAGGAGACCGTCCGCAACCTCACCCGCGAGCAGGTCGAGGCCTGCGTGACGGCGCTCGCAGGCGCCAATCGGGTGATGATCGTCGGCATGGACCAGCTCGCGTTCTTCGCGAGCTACCTGCGCCACCTGCTGGCGCTGCTCGACATCCGGGCCGAGGTCGTCGCGAGCCCGCGCCAGGACTCGATCACGCGCCTGTCGCGGGTCGACGAGGACGCGCTCGTGATCGCGTTCTCCGCCGGGCGCGCGCACCCGATCGTCGTCCGGGCGATGAAGCTCGCCAAGCACCGCGGTGCCTCGACGATGGCGATCACCGACGCGACCCTTTCGGACATCGGCGAGCACTCGGACCTGACTCTCTACTACTCGTCGAACGGGCCCTCGTTCACGCGCTCGAACACGTCGCTGCTGGCGATCGTCCAGGCGCTCGCGCACGGCGTCTACGCCCGCGACAAGGGCGCGTACAAGGACCGGATCCGGGCCTTCAAGCTGAAGTGAGCGCGGTCGGAGCGCCGGGCTCGCGAGTTCTTCGACGCCTACGGCGCGGGGGACGTCGACGCGGTCCGGGCGGCCCTGGCCGACGACCTCGTCTCCTACGTGACCAACGCCGACGGGGGCGCCGACGCCGTCCACGGCGCCGACGCCTACATGGCGCGCCTGCCGGACCTGAGGGCGGCCGGCGGTTCGATCGCCGTCACCCAGGCGCTCGAGGTCGACGACCGGCGGGTGCTCGCGATGATCGAGATCCGCGCCGAGCGCGATGGCCAGGCGTTGCACAACCACGCCGGCTTTCTGCTCGAGCTCGATGGCTCGAGCATCAGCCGGATGTGGATGGTCGACGCCCTACCGGAGTACAGCGCCGAGTTCTGGTCCTAGCTCAGCCGAAGGTGACGACCCGGACCGGGAAGTCGCTGATCGCGTTCATCGCTCCGCCGCGAAGTTGCAGGTGTCGACCTCGACATGGCCGGCGGACTCCACCGCTGTGCGTAGAGCACGATCCCGTTCTGCATCGCGGCCCCGGGCGCGATTCGCGGCATCTGGCCGACCTGCGCGCCGCTCACGCTGAACGAGACCTGTTTGCAGCGGCCGTTGGGAATGCCGCTGAAACTGACATGCCCGATGAAGTCGGTGCCGGCGAGGTCGGCGAAGGTGAGCGTGTCGTCGCGGACGTCGGCGGGCGGCCCTCGAGCTCGGTCCCGCGCTCGAGGCGCTTGCCGAGCCGGGACCAGAACCGCACGTACTCGCGCGCGTGGCCGATGCCGGCCTCGAGGGTGAGGCGCACGCCCTCGGGGACGTCGGCGGCCTCCGCCTCCTTGCGCAGCTGCTCGAACGCGCGGAGGTTCTCCCGGTGAGCGGCGAGCTGGGCCTCGGCCATCGCGTTGGGATCGGCGCCGAAGAACAGCTTGAGCAGGCCGATGTCGCGGAGCTCGTAGAGCTCAGCCGTCGGCTCGCGCCGCCATCGGTCGAGCGCGTCGCGGCCACGCGGCGTGAGCCGGTACAGACGCCGGCGGCGCCCCTCGCGCTCGCGCCGCTCCTCGAGGTAGCCCTCCTCGGCGAGGCGCGCCGGCTCGGCGTAGAGCTGCGTATGGGGCAGCGACCAGAAGTGGCCCACGCCAAGCGTGGCCCCGCGTTTGAGGTCGTACGGGGTCGCGGTCTTCAGCAGCTCGACGAGACCGAGGATCACGTACGACGTCGGGGTCAGGCGGTCCTTCGGCACCCGCCGAACTATACGGTTAATGTGCACGGTGCCAAAAGAACTGTGGGGATTGAGATGAGCGCTGCGTGGCCGACGAAGGGATTCGATTCGCTTGAGAGCGAGGTTCGCGTCGACGAGCTGCCGCTGACCGGCGAGCTGCCGGCGTGGCTGGAGGGCTCGCTGATCCGCACGGGCCCGGCTCAGTGGGAGGTCGGCAAGCGGACGATGAACCACTGGTTCGACGGCCTCGCGATGCTGCACCGCTTCGGGATCGGCGACGGGTCCGTGTCCTACGCGAGCCGCTTCCTCGAGACCCGCGCGTACCGCGCCGCCAGGGCGACGGGCGCGATCAGCTACTCGGAGTTCGCCACCGACCCGTGCCGCACGCTCTTTCAGCGCGTGACGGCGATGTTCTCGCCCAAGCTCTCGGACAACGCGAACGTCAACCTCGTCAAGCTCGGCGAGCGCTTCGTCGCGATGACCGAGACGCCGATCCCCGTCCAGTTCGACGCCGAGACGCTCGCCACGGCCGGGGTCGCCTACGACGTCCCCGGGATGCTGACGACCGCCCATCCGCACCTCGACCGGGCGAGCGGGGGCATGCTCAACTACGCGGCCGGCCTCGGGCCGCGCAACGAGTACCGCTTCTTCCGGCTGGCGCCCGACGCCGCCGCCGAGCCCGACGTCGTCGCCCGCCTGCGCACGCGCGAGCCCGCCTACATGCACTCCTTCGGGCTCAGCGAGCGCTGGCTCGTGCTCGCGGAGTTCCCGTTCGTCGTCAACCCGCTGCGCCTGGCCTTCAGCGGCCGCCCGTACATCGAGAACTACCGCTGGAAGCCCGAGCTCGGGACGCGGTTCACGCTGCTCGACCGCGCCACGGGCGAGGCCCGGGGGCCGTTCGAGACCGACGCCTGGTTCGGCTTCCACCACGTGAACGCCTACGAGGACGGCGACGAGGTGGTGGTGGACGTGTGCGTGTTCGAGGACGCGCAGGTCGTCGAGGACCTCTATCTGCAGCGCCTGCGCGCCGGCCGGCCGGTGGCCAAGCCGCAGCTGCGCCGGTTCCGAATCAGCCCGGCGCACGGGCTCGGTGTCCAGCGAGCGCCTCTCCGACGTCCCGCTCGACCTGCCGCGGATCAACTACGGGCGCTGCAACGAGCGGCCGTATCGCTACGCCTGGGGCGTCGGCTGGGGCGAGTCGGGGTGGCTCGAAAGCGTCGTGAAGGTCGACGTCTCCAGCGGCGAGACGGCCGTCTGGGCGGAGCCGGGCTGCTACGCCGGGGAGCCGGTGTTCGTGGCCGAGCCAGGCGCCGAGGCCGAGGACGCGGGCGTGCTGCTCTCGATCGTGCTCGACGAGGAGCGGGGGAGCTCGTTCCTCGCCGTGCTCGACGCGGCGACGCTGGAGGAGCTCGCGCGGGCCGAGGCCCCGCACCACATCCCGTTCGGCTTCCACGGCCAATTCGCGCCCAGCGAGGCGTAGCCGAAGCCGCGCCGCCGTTGAGGCGCCTTGTTCTGAGCGCCTTGGGAGATTCCTCCCATGCAAGAGATCCTGCAAATCTCATAGAACGCTCACAGTCGGCTCGTCGTCCGACTACGGTCGTGGGTGCCGGTGACCTCGCGTCCCGGCGCCAGGATGCCGACCGCTCAGATCTACGTCCGCCCATTCAGGCACCGCCTCGCGGTGGCCCTTGCCGTGCTCGCGGGCACGCTGGCGATCGCGCTCGCGGAAGGTCCGACCACCAGCGCCCAGACCGCGCAGCTCGACCAGGTGCGCGCCCAGCAGGACCAGGTGCGCGCCCAGCTCGCCGACCAAAACGCCGCTGTCGACTCCCTGCTCGGGCAGGTCTCACAGCTGCGCCAGCGCGAGGACGCGGTGGCCGCCGAGCTCGCCGACCAGGAGGCGAAGCTCGCCGCGGCGAGGACCGACCTCGCGGACGCGCGCGATGCGCTGGCTGACACCCGGCGCCGGCTCGATGGCGCGATGGACGAGCTCGAGAGCCTGCTGGTCTCGATCTACCGCAACGGCGAGCCCGACATCGCCAGCGTGCTCCTGGAGTCCGACGGCGTCGACGACCTGGCGACGAGGTCCGCCTACCTCTCGCGCATCCAGGACTACCAGAGCGGCGTCGTCGACCGGGTCCGCAACCTCCGCGAAGCCGCGAGCGCCCACGTGAGCGAGATCCAGACGTCGATCGACCAGATGCAGGCGGCCCGCGCCGCGATCGCCGAGCGCGAGCAGACCCTCGCGGCCTCCCGGGCGCTGCTCGAGCAGCGCGAATCCGCCCTGCGCGCCGCGCAGGAGCGCCGGCGCACCCAGCTCACCGACCTCCAGGGCAAGGCGCAGAGCCTCGTCAAGGCGCTGTCGAAGCCCGATCCGGCGCCCGCGCCGACCCCCGCTCCGGCGGCGGGAGGAGACTCATCCGCGCCCGCGGCAGCGGATACCGTCGCGGCCCCGAGCGGGTCCCAGGCGACAATCAACGCCGACGGCACCGCGACGGCGCCCGCCGGACGCCCCGGAGGCCGTCCAGGGCGCGATCGCCGCCGGGAACCAGATCACGAACACGCCGTACGTGTACGGCGGCGGTCACGGCTCGTTCGAGTCGAGCGGCTACGACTGCTCCGGCTCGGTGAGCTTCGCGCTGCACGGCGGCGGGCTGCTCTCCGCGCCGCTCGATTCGACCGGCTTCATGACCTGGGGCGATCCCGGGCCCGGCCAGTGGATCACGGTCTACTCGAATCCGGGCCACGCCTACATGGAGATCGCCGGCATCCGCTTCGACACCTCCGGGGCGCCGCCGCGCTGGCAGCCAACGCTGCGCGACTCGACCGGCTTCGTGGCCACGCACCCGCCCGGCTACTAGGCCCGCCACCCGCCGAGTGTCATCTAAGCCGCCCTATCGGTGGTCCAGATGACACTCGGCGCTCTGGTGCGCCGGCGACGCCTCGCCGACCCGGACAACGGCGTCGCCTGAGATTGGACCGAGCCGCGCGTGGCGGGTTGGCCCGCCCTCTCTATGCTTGAACGCGATGGCGGAACGGGCGACATTCCGGGTCAAGCGCGGCCTCGCGGAGATGCTCAAGGGCGGCGTGATCATGGACGTGGTCACGCCCGAGGAGGCGCGCATCGCCGAGGACGCCGGCGCCGTTGCCGTGATGGCGCTCGAGCGCGTGCCGGCCGACATTCGCCGCGACGGCGGCGTGGCGCGGATGAGCGATCCGTCGATGATCCATGGGATCAAGGCCGCGGTCTCGATCCCGGTGATGGCGAAGGCCCGCATCGGCCACTTCGCCGAGGCCCAGGTGCTGCAGGCGCTGGAGGTCGACTACGTCGACGAGTCGGAGGTCCTGACCCCGGCCGACGAGGCCAACCACATCGACAAGCACGCCTTCGAGACCCCGTTCGTCTGCGGCGCGACCGATCTCGGCGAGGCGCTGCGGCGCATCGGCGAGGGCGCGGCCATGATCCGCTCCAAGGGCGAGGCCGGCACCGGCAACATCGTCGAGGCCGTCCGCCACCTGCGCGAGATCGTCGGCGGCATCCGGCGCCTCGGCATCCTCGCGCCCGAGGAGCTGCCCGCGGCCGCGAAGGACCTGCGCGCGCCCATCGAGGTGGTCGAGGAGGTCGCGCGCGACGGCTGGCTCCCGGTGCCGCTGTTCTGCGCCGGCGGGATCGCCACCCCGGCCGACGCGGCGCTGACGATGCAGCTCGGCGCCGAGGGCAACTTCGTGGGCTCCGGGATCTTCAAGTCGTCCGACCCCGAGCGGATGGCGCGCGCGATCGTCGAGGCGACGACGCACTTCGCCGACCCCGAGCGGGTCGCGGCTGCCTCCACGGGGCTCGGCGCGGCGATGCGAGGCGACGACATCGCCGAGCTGGCGGCCCAGGGGGAGCTCCTGCAGCAGCGCGGGAACTGACCTTGCCGGCAGCACTCGGCGGCGGGGATGGCGGGCGGCTGCGGATCGGCGTGCTCGCGAGCCAGGGCGATTTCGCCGCGCATGCGGAGATGCTGCGCGGTCTCGGCGCCGACGCGGTCGAGGTCCGCACCCCGGCCGAGCTCCGGGCTCTCGACGGGCTCGTGATCCCCGGCGGCGAGTCGACGACGATCGCGAAGGCGATCGAGCGCGACGGGCTGGAGCCGGCGATCCGCGCGCACGCCGCGGAGGGGCGGCCGGTGCTGGGCACCTGCGCCGGGATGATCCTCTGCGATCGCGAGCACCTCGGGTTGGTGGACGTGAGCTGCCGGCGCAACGCCTTCGGGCGGCAGATCGCAAGCTTCGAGGCGGACCTCGAGCTCTCCGGGATCGGACCCGAGCCACTGCGGGCCGTGTTCATCCGCGCCCCCTGGGTCGAGCGGGTCGGCGACGGCGTCGAGGTGCTCGCCGAGGTCGACGGCCACCCGGTGGCCGTGGGCACCGATCAGTTCCTGCTCTGCGCGTTTCATCCCGAGCTCACGGAGGACTCGCGCGTGCACGCACTCTTGATGGCGATGTCAACCGCGGACCGCCGCCGGCGCGAGCGGGCCGGCGCTGAGGAAGGAGTCAGATGAGCGACACACGAATCGACAACCTCGCAAAGATCCTGGTCGGCTACTCGACGAAGGTCGGGGAGGGCGACACCTGCCTGATCGAAGGCCCGACGGCGTCCGAGCCGCTGATCGCGGCGATCTATCGGGAGGTGCTCGAGGCCGGCGGGCTGCCGGTGCTCGCGCTCGCCTACGACGGGCAGCAGGCGGCCTACTTCAAGCACGCGTCCGACACGCAGCTCGAGTGGATCTCCCCGTTGTCGCGCTGGGGCGCCGAGGAGGCCGACTGCCGGATCGCGATCTGGGCCGACACCAACACGCGTGAGCTGTCCAAGGTTCCGCCGGAGCGCCAGACGCTGCGCCGCGCCGCGACCCGCGAGCTCCTCCAGACGATGATGCAGCGCTCCTCCGCCGGCGAGCACCGCTGGGTCGGGACGATGTACCCGACCAACGCCCACGCCGCGGACGCCGAGATGAGCCTCGCCGACTTCGAGGACTTCTACTACCGGGCGTGCCTGGCCGACGACCCCGACCCGCTGGGCGCCTGGACGCGCGCCTCGGAGGAGTGCCATCGGCTCGCCGACTGGATCGAGGGGCGCGAGGAGGTGCGGATCGTCGCCGAGGGCACCGACCTGCGCCTTGGGATCGCCGGGCGCCACTTCATCCCGTGCGACGGCGAGCACAACATGCCCGACGGCGAGTTCTTCACCGGGCCGATCGAGGACTCGGTCGAGGGCGAGGTCAGCTTCCACCTGCCGGCGACGATCGGCGGGCGCGAGGTCGCCGGGGTGCGACTGCGGTTCGAGGCGGGAAAGGTCGTCGACGCGACCGCCGAGCGCGGGGAGGCGTACCTGATCAGCATGCTCGACACCGACGAGGGAGCGCGGCGGCTGGGCGAGCTCGGGATCGGGACGAACTTCGGCATCGAGCACGGCACCCGCTCGATCCTGCTCGACGAGAAGATCGGCGGGACCATCCACCTGGCGGTGGGCGCGAGCTATCCGGAGTCGGGCGGCACCAACGAGAGCGCCGTCCACACGGACCTCGTCTGTGACCTGCGCCGGGGCGGGAGGCTCGAGGTCGATGGCGAAGTCCTCCAGCAGGACGGCGCCTTCGCCGTCTGATCCACAGCAAAGGAGCTAGATCGATGCTGTCTTCGAGTAAGCGCAAGCGGGCGTTGGTGATCGCCCCGCTGGTCGCGTTCTGCGCGGCCCTGATCCTGGCGCCGGCGTCGCTCGCCGACACGGTGACCGGCGGCAAGACGGTGCTGAAGTTCGACCAGGCAACCGGCGAGGGCTTTGCCGACATGAGCATCGGCATCCAGTCCACGGGCGCCGCCAAGGACGGCAAGCACGGATTCAACTTCCCGATCAAGGGCGGCAACGTGAAGACCGGCCCGAAGGGGCTGATCGACCACAGGGGCGGCCTCGCGTTCTTCACCGAGGGCGGTCCCGGGGTGAAGTTCACGAAGTTCTCGGTGAAGATCGGCAAGAAGAAGACGAAGCTGTTCGCCAAGTCCGGCGGCGCGGCGGTCCGCTTCATGGACCTCGACCTCTCGCACGCCACCATCAGCGGGAGCGCCGGGACCAACCTGAAGATCAAGAACGCCGACGCGGACCTGGCCAAGGCGGGCGCGCAGGTTCTCTCCGACACCTTCAGCTTCCCGTTCCACAAGGGAATCCACATGGGCACGATGACCATCAAGGCCACCGTCACGAGCTGAGTTCGGGCAATCGCCGAGCGGCGCCGCAACTTCGGCGCCGCTCGGCTGTTCTTCAGTCTGCGCGTCGCCCCAACGGGTTTGCGCCAGGGGCGCGAGGGGGTCAAAAAGCGGCGCCAGTGAGGGATGCCGACGCCGATAACCGCGGCCGGACCTCGGGGGGTCCGGTCGCGGCCGGCGCTTGCCTCTGAATGACTCGCGCCACGTCACTCGCGCCACGTCTCCGCTCTCGCTAATCAATTGTCCGCGGCTACGCCGCGGACTTTTTGTTCTGCTTCCGCGTCCGGGCGTGCGCGGTGGGGACCTCCGTGCCTTCCTAGAATCGATCTTGTGTCCGGGCATTCCAAATGGGCCTCGATCAAGCACAAGAAGGCGGCGACCGATGCCAAGCGCGGCCAGCTGTTCACGAAGCTCGCCCGTGCGATCGCGATCGCGGCTCGTGAGGGTGGCGGAGATCCCGAATCGAACTTCACCCTCGCCGCGGCGGTCGAGAAGGCGAAGGGCTACTCGATGCCCAAGGACAACATCGAGCGGGCGATCGCCCGCGGGACGGGCGAGGGCAGCGGCGACGAGCAGATCGAGCGCGTCGTCTACGAGGGCTACGGGCCCGGCGGCGCGGCGCTGCTGGTCGAGGCGCTCACCGACAACCGCAACCGCACCGGCTCGGAGATCCGCCACGCCTTCGACCGTCACAACGGCAACCTCGGCGAGCCGGGCTCGGTCGCCTGGCAGTTCGACAAGAAGGGCGTGATCATCGTCGACGGCGATCGCTACTCCGAGGACGACCTGATCGGCGCGATCGACGCGGGCGCCGAGGACGTGGCCCCCGACGGCGACGTCCTCAAGGTCACCACGGACCCGGCGGCGCTGGCGGCGGTCCGCGCGGCGCTCGAGGGCGACGGGATCGAGGTCGAGTCCGCCGAGCTCGCCATGGAGCCCAACACCGTGGTCGAGATCGCCCAGGAGAGCGAGGCGCGGGCGCTCGTCCGGCTGATGGAGTCGCTCGACGACCACGACGACGTCGAGGCCGTGCACGCGAACTTCGACATCCCCGAGTCGCTGCTGGAGCAGGTCGCGGCCTGAGCTCCGCGCCGCGGGGAGGCGTCCGGTCCGCTGCGCAGAATCAGTAAGCGTGATCCTCGTCATGGGCATAGACCCGGGCGTGGCGAACACGGGCTTCGGTGTCATCCGGCTTGCCGGAGGGCAGATGACCGCCGTTGACGGCGGCGTGATCGAGGCGCCCGCGGACGCCCCCCTCGCCAGCCGGCTGGTGTCGATCCACGCCGAGCTCGAGAAGCTGATCGCCTGGCACGAGCCGGCGGCGCTCGCCCTCGAGGACATCTACTTCAACAACAACGCGCGCTCGGCGACCGCGGTCGGTCAGGCGCGCGGCGTCGCCATGCTCGCCGCCGGCCAGCGCGCGATCCCGTGTTTCGACTACACGCCCCAGGCGGTGAAGATGGCGGTCTGCGGCAGCGGCGCGGCGGACAAGCGCCAGGTCCAGGAGATGGTCGGCGCGCTGCTCGGGCTCGCGCGCCCGCCGGAGTCCGACCATACGGCCGATGCGCTCGCCGTCGCGATCTGCCACGCCGGGCAGGCGCAGATGGCGGACGCGATCGAGGCCGCCGAGCGGCGCCCGGCGCCGGTCGCATGATCGCCTCGGTCCGCGGCGAGGTGCTGGTCCGCCGGCCCGATCACGTGGTGATCGAGTGCGCGGGGGTCGGCTACCGGCTCACGGTCTCGGCGGAGACGCTCAAGGCCGTGCCGGCGAGCGGCAAGGAGGCGGTGCTGCACAGCCACCTCGTCGCCCGCGACGACGCCCTGCAGCTCTACGGCTTCGCCTCCGAGGAGGAGCGCGACCTGTTCCTGCACCTGACCTCGGTCTCCGGGATCGGCCCCAAGGTGGCGATCGCGATCCTCTCGGGCGGGAGCTCGCGCGAGCTGCGCCGGGCGATCGCCGCCGGCGACGCAAAGCGCTTCCAGGCGGTGCCCGGGATCGGCAAGCGGACCTCCGAGCGGGTGATCGTCGAGCTGCGCGAGCGGGTGGCCGGTGAGCTCGAGGAGGGCATCCCGGCGCTCAGCCCGGCGGGCGACGACGACCCACGCTCACTGGCGCGCGAGGGCCTCGTCGGGCTCGGCTACACCGTCGTCGAGGCGGAGCGCCTGCTCGAGGCGGCGGCCGGCGACACTCCCGAGGAGCTGATCGGCTCGGCCCTGCGCGCGACCAGGGAGGCGGCATGAGCGTCTCGCGCGACCCGAGCATCGGGGACGAGCTCCCCGAGCCGATCGCGGAGGCGCGGATCGGGGGCGACGAGGAGCTCGACCGCTCCCTGCGCCCGCGGCGGCTGGCCGACTTCGTCAACCAGGAGCAGGTCACCGGCCAGCTCGCGGTGTTCATCGAGGCAGCCCGAGGTCGCGAGGAGTCACTGGACCACGTCCTGCTCGCCGGCCCCCCGGGGCTCGGCAAGACCTCGCTCGCGCAGATCATCGCCGCCGAGCTCGAGGCGCCCTTCGTGAGCACGGCGGGGCCGGCGATGGAGCGCAAGGCCGACATCGCCGCGTTCCTGACCGCGCTCGAGCCCGGCTCGGTGTTCTTCATCGACGAGATCCACCGCCTCAACCGCGCCATCGAGGAGACGCTCTACCCCGCGATGGAGGATCGCCAGCTGCCGATCGTCATCGGCCAGGGCGCCGGAGCCCGCACCGTGACGCTCGACCTGCCGCCGTTCACGCTCGTCGGCGCGACCACTCGGGCCGGGCTGCTCACGACGCCTCTGCGCGACCGCTTCGGCGTCTCGCAGCGGCTCGAGCACTACGCGCCGGATGACCTGGCGCTGATCGTGCGCCGGTCGGCCGGGATCCTCGAGGTCACGATCGACCCGGACGGCGAGCGAGTGATCGCCGAGCGCGCTCGCGGCACGCCCCGGGTGGCCAACCGGCTGCTCAAGCGGGTGCGCGACTACGCCCAGGTGCGTGGCAGCGGCGTGATCACCGCCGCCGTGGCGGCCGAGGCGCTCGACCTGCTCGAGGTCGACTCGGCCGGTCTGGACCGGCACGACCGCACCATCCTCCACACGGTCGCGGTCAAGTTCTCCGGCGGGCCGGTAGGGCTCTCCACCCTGGCGGCGGCGGTCGACGAGGAGCAGGAGACGATCGAGGACGTCTATGAGCCCTACCTGCTCCAGCAGGGGCTGATCAAGCGCACCCCGCGCGGGCGCGTGATCACCGAGCGCGGCTTCGAGCACCTGGGCCTGCCGGTGCCCGAACGGGCGGCGTCGCTCTTCTGAGCTCCCGGCTCGCGGATGGGCGAAGCCCCATCGCTAGGCTTCGACGCGTGCCGTTCTTCATCTGCCCGAACTGCGGGAACCGTGAGCTCTCCGGAGAGCGAACCGGCCTCAGCCCGCGACCGAAGGCGTGCTCGAAGTGCGGGGCCCCGTTCCTGTTCGAGCTCCTCGACGACTACTACCCGGCACCTGACGCGGCGTTCTTCATCTGCGACCAGCAGGGCCGCCTGCTCGACGTCGGCCGCAACGGCTTCGAGCTCACGGGCCTCAAGGACGAACAGGTGATCGGCCGCCCGGTGCGCGAGGTCCTCGGCCTCGAGTGGATCGACGAGGGCGATGGCGGCGAGACCGCCGACACCGATGGCGACGGCTTCACCGACCCGATCGAGACGACGCTCGAATGGGGCGTGCGCTCGCTCGGCAAGCGGGTGGCGGTCAACGCCGAGGGCGACCTTCCCGCCGAGGCCGTCTGCGACCTCTTCCCGGCCTATGACGATGACGGCGGGCTGATGCTCGTGCTCACCCCCCAGTAGCGCACCGCGATGGGCAAACGCCGAAACAGCCTGATCATTCTCGCCGTCGTGGTCGTCCTGCTGGGCGTCTCGGCCTGGGTGCTCACCGACAAGCCGACCGTGCTCGGGCTCGACCTCAAGGGCGGCACCGAGCTCGTCTATCAGGGTCGCCCGACGCCGCAGGTCCCGGAGGTGACGCCCGAGGACATCGACCGGGCGATCGAGATCATCCGCCAGCGCGTCGACTCGCTCGGCGTCTCAGAGCCGGAGATCTCCCGCGTCGGCAAGGACCAGATCGAGATCGGGCTGCCGAACGTCTCGAACGCCAAACGGGCGGCCGATTCGGTCGGGACCACGGCGCAGCTCCTGCTCTACGACTTCGAGCCGAACGTGATCCCGCCCAAGCAGGGGATCCAGGATCCGTCGGCGCGCCCGTACAACCGCCTCTACGACGCGGTGCTCGCGGCGTCCAAGCAGCCGGAGGTCTCCGAGGCGCAGTGCGTCAAGCAGAAGTGCACCGCGAGCGGCAACACCTACTACCTCTTCGACGCCAACACGCTCGCCCCAATCGGTGAGCCGTCCGAGACGCAGAAGGACCTCTACGAGAACCTGCCGCCGGGCACCACGAAGGCGGACACCAAGGTGCTCGCCGTGCCGCGCGGAACGGTCGTGCTCGAGGAGAAGCCCAAGGACGACCCGACCACCTCCACGGACGAGGCGGCGACCGGCACATCGCAGTTCTTCGTCCTGCACGACAAGCCCGGCCTCACGGGCGACCAGATCACCGACCCGAAGCCCGGCACCGACCAGTTCAACCAGCCGACGGTCGACTTCAACTTCACCGACGCGGGGCGCGAGGCGTTCGCCAACGTCACCCAGTCGATCGCCCAACGCGGGGCCGAGGATTGCTTCGCCGCCACCGGGTCGCCGTGCGGCGGGATCCCGTCGAACCAGGCCGACCAGTTCTCGGGCTCGTTCGCGATCGTCCTCGACGGCGAGCTGATCTCGCGGCCGATCATCAACTTCGTCGACAACCCGAACGGCATCGACGGCCGCACCGGGGCCCAGATCTCCGGCGTCAGCGCGCAGGAGGCGCAGGACCTCGCCGAGGTGCTGAAGATCGGCGCCCTGCCGATCAAGCTTGCGCTGATCAGCCAGTCGACCGTCTCGGCGACGCTCGGCCAGCAGGCGCTCGACCAAGGCCTCAAGGCCGGCCTCGTGGGCCTCGGGCTCGTGGTCCTGTTCCTGCTCTTCTACTACCGCTTCCTCGGCCTGATCGCCGCCCTTGGCCTGCTCGTCTACGCGATCTTCTACTTCGCCCTGATCAAGGCGCTGCCGATCACGGTGACCCTGCCGGGAATCGCGGGCCTGATCCTCACGATCGGCGTCGCCGCGGACTCGAACATCGTCATCTTCGAGCGAATAAAGGAGGAGGTGCGCGCGGGGAGATCCATGCTCTCCGCGATCTCCGAGGGTTACCGCAAGGGCATCGCGACGATTGTCGACGCGAACGTGATCATCCTGCTGACCGCGTTCATCCTCTTCGGGCTCGCGACGGCTGGAGTCAAGGGATTCGCCTTCACGCTCGGCATCGGGACGATCGTCTCCCTGTTCACCGCCGTGCTCTTCACGCAGGCGATCTTCGGGCTGCTCGGACGCTCGAACATCCTCCGCCGGCCGTCGTTCCTCGGCGCCAGCGGCGAGGGCCGGCCGTGGAAGTTCGACTTCACCGGCGCCTCGAAATGGTTCTTCTCGCTCTCCGGGTGCATCCTCGCGATCGGCGCGATCGCCTTCGCAACCAAGCAGCTCAACCTCGGCATCGACTTCGAGTCCGGGACGCGGATCGAGGCGGCGCTCGCCAAGCCGGCGACCGTCGACCAGGTGCGCCAGGCGCTCGAGGACGGCGGCATCGACGGCGCGGGCGACGCCAAGATCCAGACGGCGACGAACCCGGACTTCGGCGACAACGTGATCCAGATCCAGGCGCAGTTCTCGCCGGATCAGACCAACAAGGTCCAGCCACTCCTGGACCGCTCGTTCGGGCTCGAGAACGGCAACGCGAGCTTCGACTCGACCTCGGTGGGCCCGACCTTCGGCCAGGAGGTCGCGAAGAAGGCGGTCATCGCGATCATCTTCAGCCTGCTCGTGATCTCGGCGTACGTGGCGATCCGGTTCGAGGCCAAGTACGCGGTGCCGGTCGTGATCGCCCTGATCCACGACATCCTCATCACGGGGGGCATCTACGCCCTCGTCGGCCGGGAGGTGACGAGCGGGACGGTCGCCGCTTTCCTGACGATTCTGGGGTACTCGATGTACGACACGATCATCGTCTTCGACCGCGTGCGCGAGAACGTACCGCGCATGCCGCGAGCCGCCTTCTCGCAGATCGTCAACCGCTCCATGAGCGAGGTGCTCACGCGATCGCTGATCACCGGCCTCTCGACCGTGTTCCTGATCGGCGTCCTCCTGGTCTTCGGCGGCACCACGCTGCAGGACTTCGCCTTCGCGATGATGGTCGGCGTCGCGTCCGGTACGTACTCGTCGATCTTCATCGCCGCCCCCGTGCTCACCGAGTGGAAGGAGCGCGAGCCCGCCTATCGATCCCGCCGGGCGCGGATCAAGGAGGCGATGGGATTCGTTCCCACGTTCCCGGAGGACAACGTGGTGGCCCGCATCGACGCGGTGGAACGCCACGCGCCCGCCGAGGTCGGCGCGGGCAACGGGGCCGGGGACGAGGCGAGTGCGCCGGAGGTCGAGCCCGCCCAGGCGCCGGTCGCGGTTGCCGAGGCTTCGCGGATCGAGCGCGAGGCGGCGGCGGACCGGCCGCAACCGGTCGAGCGCGACGCTCCGGTGCAGCCCACCGCCGAGGAGTCCGGCGACGGGGTCGCCGGACGGCCCGAGGCCGGCGCTGAGCGCACCAAGCCGCCGCCCCGGCCTAAGAAGCAATCGCGCCGCCGGCGCAAGCACGGAAGGAGCCGCTGATGGCCGCACTCGTCTGGTTCACGACGGGGGTCGCCATCTGGCACTTCACCGTCTTCCTCCCGGACCGCTTCTGGGGCGGGATCGTCGGCGCCCTGCTCGGCGCGGTGGCCGGCGCCCTGCTGACCGGCGCCCTCGGCCAGCTCGGCACCGGCGACTCGATCGGCCAGACCGGGCATCGAGACCGTGCTCTTCGCCATCCCCGGCACGTTGCTCGGGATCGCCGCGATCTACTTCATCGGCGAGCGCCAGGAAGCCGCGCGGCTCGCACTCGAGGCCTAGTGCGCCAGGACTAGCGCCCGGGGTCGTACGACCTATGTCCAATTGAGATCCGGACCGCCCGCGGGCGAACCTCCTCACATCGGATCACTACAGAGGAGGAACGACATGCGTACACGGATCTCAATCATCGCCGCCGCCGCCCTCAGCGCGCTGGCGCTCACCGTGGCGGCCACGGCCGGCGCGGCGACCGACGTCCACATCGCGTCGCTGAACGGCTCGGCCGCCTTCCCGGCGGCCAACGGCAAGGTCAAGTACTCCGTCGACGACGGCGTGCGCCAGGTCGAGGGCCAGCTCGAGAATGCGAACGCGCTCGCCGGCAAGCGGGTCAGGCTGGAGATCAGAGGCACGCTCGTCGACACGGCGCTCGTGAGCCAGCTCGGCAAGGCTCGGTTCGTCGCCAGCGGCGCCACGATCCCCCGCGTCGCCACGGGCAGCGTGACACGGGTCGAGACGACGGCAGGCGCCCTGGTCGCCTCGGGCCGCTTCGGCTGAGTCGGCCGCGCGCTACGCCCCGGGGACCGGCGACGGCCCCCGGGGCGTCCCGCTGTCCTTGCACGATCCCGATGGCTTCCCCGTACTCTCATCCTCGTCCCTCGATGTTCGAGGAACGCCGCGCGGAGACGCACGCAATGGGAGCAGCGGCCCACAGCAAGTCCGGGAAGGGCCTCCGGGCGAGGCTTCGCAGCCCCGTGGTCCAATTCACCCTCGCCGCGATCATGGCCGTTGCCCTGGTGGGCGCCGTGTCCGCGTACCTGCTCAACAAGGCGGGCGAGGACGAGGCGATTCGCGACGCCAAGCGGGTCACCGAGCTGGCGGGCCGGGGAATCGTCGAGCCGGAGCTCAGCCGCGCCCTCCTTGCCGGGGACCCGGCAGCGGTGCGGCGGCTGGACGCGATCGTCGGCGAACGGATCCTCAGCCACGACGGCGTCGTGCGGGTGAAGATCTGGAAGCGAGACGGCAAGATCATCTACTCCGACGAGCCGCGGCTGATCGGCGACACCTACACCCTCGGCGCCGACGACCTCGCGAGCCTCTCGAACGGGAACACCGAGGCCGAGACGACCGACCTGTCGAGACCCGAGAACCGCTTCGAGCGGGGCGAGGGGGAGCTGCTCGAGGTCTATCTGCCGATCCATGCCCCGGGTGGTGAGCCGCTGCTCTTCGAGACCTACATCCGGTCAGGCTTCGTCGCCTCGGAGAGCGCACGGGTGTGGTCGACGCTGGCGCCGGTGCTCATCGGCGCGCTGATCCTGCTCGCGATCCTCCAGCTGCCGCTCGCCTGGTCGCTTGCCCGGCGCCTGCGCCGCGGCCAGGAGGACCGCGAGCGCCTGCTCCGGCGCGCGATCGACGCCTCGGAGATGGAGCGGCGGCGCATCGCCCAGGACCTGCACGACGGCGTCGTCCAGGACCTCGCCGGGGTGTCCTACTCGCTCGCCGCCGCCGGGGCTCGCAACGGCGACCAGGAGGGCGCCGAACGGGGAGCTCCTCCGCGACTCCTCGGCGCGCCTGCGCCAGAGCGTCCGCGACCTGCGCGGGCTCCTCGTCGAGATCTACCCGGCCGACCTGCACCGCGCCGGGCTCGGCGCCGCGCTCTCCGATGTGGTCGCGGGCATCGACGCGCGCGGCATCCGGACCGAGCTCGAGGTCCCGCCGGACCTCGACCTGCCGGAGCACCTCGAGACGCTGTTCTTCCGCGTAGCCCAGGAGTCGATCCGCAACGTCGTCGCCCACGCCGAGGCGAACACGGTGCGGATCTGCGCTGAGCGCCACAACGGCGTCGCCACGCTCGTGGTCGAGGACGACGGCAGAGGCTTTGCCCCCGACATCGACGACGGCGAGAGCGGGCACTTCGGCCTGCGGATGCTCGACGACCTTGCCCGCGATGCCGGCGGGCGCCTGCGGATCGACGCCAAGCCGGGCCGCGGAACCCGGATCGAGCTCGAGGCCCCGGCGTGATCCGCGTCCTGGTGGTCGAGGACCACGCGCTGGTCCGGGCGGGGCTCGAGGAACTGCTCTCCGGCGCCGAGGACATCGAGGTCGTCGGCGTCGCGGCCGACGGCGCGGAGGCGATATCCGTCGTCGGCGACGCGCAGCCGAACGTCGTCCTCATGGATCTCTCGATGCCCGTCGTCGACGGGATCGAGGCGACCCGTCGCATCCTCGCCACGACCGAGGGCGTTCGCGTCGTGGTGCTGACGTCGTTCTCGGACCAGCGGCGCATCCTCGAGGCGCTCGACGCCGGGGCGATCGGCTACCTGCTCAAGGACGCCGAGCCCGACGAGCTCTTTCGCGGCGTCCGCGCCGCGGCCGCGGGCGAGGCGCCGCTGGCGCCGAAGGCGGCCCAGGCGTTGCTCAGCGCGCGGCAGGGCGGGGTGGACGCTGACCTCACCGACCGCGAGCGCGAGGTCCTCGAGCTGATCGCCGGCGGGTTGCCGAACAAACTGATCGCGCGCCAGCTGGAGATCAGCGAGAAGACCGTGAAGGCGCACCTCACCAACATCTACCGGCGGATCGGCGCCAGCACCCGAACCGAGGCCGCGCTCTGGGCGACCGAGCACGGCCTCGGCCCGCGCGACTGAGGCCGGCCGGACAACGAGAAACGGCCCCTTGCGGGGCCGCCCTCGTGTGCCCGTCTGTCAGCAGGTGCTCAGTCGTCGCTGCCGTGGTCGTCACCGGGCTCGAGCTCGCCGTGACCGCCGTGGTCGTCGCCGGGCTCCGAGTGCTGCCCGCGATCGTCACCGGCGTGGTGGTGGCGATGGTGATGACCGTGGTGATGGTGGTCCTCACCTGCATGGTGATGGTGGTGGCCGGGCGGGTCGTCGGCGCCGTTGCTCGCCTGCACGGCACCGGCGGTCCCGAGCGCGATCGCAATCGCGGCTCCGAGCCCTGCCAGCCTCTGTCCGTTGCCGATCTTCATCTCTGACACTCCTTGGTGGGGGAGCGTCGAGAATGGCGAGGTCATGGTCGAGTTCTCAACGGGACATTGGTCGTAGGACCCCCGATGAGCGTCGTATCAGCCGCGGCGGCGACCAGCGAGGTCTCGATCGGTGGCGGCTCGAGCAGGGTCTGCAGCACCGTGCAGTAGCGCTCGGTGCGGGCGTGCAGGCCGGCGAGCTCATCGTCGGTGGCGTTCGGCGCGTCGACCTCGAGCCGCAGCCGGATGGACTCGAACCCGACGGGGGCGTCCGGGCTGATCCCCAGCGTGCCGCGGAGGTCGACCTCGCCCTCGGCGATCGCCTCGATCCGCTCGGTCCTCACGCCGGTGGCCGCCGCGACCATCTGACAGGTGATCTGCGCGCAGGCCGCCAGGGCGCCGAGGAGCAGATCGCCCGAGCACGCGCCCGTCCCGGGCCCGCCGACCCCGCCGTGGGCCTCGGCCGCCTGCACCGCACGGCCGATGTCCACCGAGCACGCGACGGCCTCGCCGGCCTCCGAGCCGCGCGCGGAGAGCGAGATCCGCGCCTCCTCCGGACGCTCCCGGTAGCCGTCCTTGAGCGGCCGCTGGCGTTCCCGCAGGTCCATCGCTCCTCCTCCTCGGTCGCGAAGGTTCGATTATCCGGTCCCCGCGCCGGCCCGGGGCGAAAGTTCCGTCCCAGGCGACTCCTAGCCTGGCCACGTGGCGGAACTGGCAGTCAGATCGTTCTCGCTCGAGCCCTTCGACTACGCGGAGGTCCGCTCGCTGATGGAGGGCCTCGGCCTGGCCGAGCCCGTCGCGGTGACGCTCGTGCGCCGCGGCTACCGGACGGTCGAGTCCGCGCGGGCGTTCCTGGACGCCGCCGAGGACCACGACCCGTTCCTGTTCAACTCGATGGTCGAGATCTGCGACCGGCTGCACGTCGCGATCACCACCGGGCGCCAGATCACGGTCCACGGCGACTACGACGTCGACGGCGTCTGCTCGACCGCGATCCTGGTGCGCACGATCCGGGCCCTTGGCGGTAACTGCGACTGGCTGATCCCCGCCCGGCTCGAGGACGGCTACGGGCTCACCACCGCGAGCGTCGAGCGCCTCGCGCAGCGGGGCACGGCGCTGCTGCTGACGGCCGACTGCGGGATCGGCTCGGTTGCCGAGGTCGACGCCGCGCTGGACGCGGGGATCGAGGTGATCGTCACCGACCATCACCAGCCCGGCGAGGAGCTGCCCGGCTGCCCGATCCTGCACCCGTCGGTGTCCGAGTATCCGTTCACGGAGCTCTGCGCCACGGCGGTCGCGTTCAAGCTGGCGGTCGCGCTGCGCGGCGAGCGGGGCGCCGAGCCCGAGCTGGACCTGGTGGCGCTCGCGACCATCGCCGACCTCGTGCCGCTGCGCGGCGAGAACAGGGCCCTCGTGCGCCGGGGACTCGAGGTCGCCCGCCGCGCGCGGCGCCCGGGCCTGCGCGCCCTGCTCGCCTCGGCCTCGATCGCCCCCGAGCGGCTCGACGAGGGCGACTTCGCGTTCCGGCTCGGGCCGCGGATCAACGCCGCGGGGCGCCTCTACCGCGCTGACGCGGGGGTCGAGCTGATGCTCACGGACGACGAGGCGCGGGCGGCCCAGATCGCGGCCGAGCTCGAGCGCGCGAACAACGAGCGGCGGGCGGTCGAGCGGGACGTCGTCAACGCGGCGGAGCGCGCCCGCCGCGAGCTGCCGCCCGAGCTCGGCGACGCCGCCGGGCTGGTGCTGGCCGGTGAGGGGTGGCATCCCGGCGTGGTCGGGATCGTCGCCTCGCGGATCGTCGAGCGCCACCGGCGCCCGGCGGTGCTGATCGGGCTCGACGCGGAGGGCAACGGCCGGGGTTCGGGGCGCAGCATCCCCGGCTTCGACCTGCTCGGCGCCCTGCAGGCGTGCGGCGAGCACCTGACGCGCTTCGGCGGGCACCGTGCCGCCGCCGGGCTGGAGATCGAGGCGGGGCGGATCGACGCGTTCCGGGTCGCGTTCGCCGAGCACTGCGCCGAGGCCCTCGACGAGGCCGAGACCCCGGTGGCCGAGGTGGTCGACGCGGTCGTCGGCGGCGAGAGCCTCGGGCACGAGGTCGCCGAGCAGCTGCGGCGGCTGGCCCCGTTCGGCAACGGCAACCCCGGGGTACGCCTGCTCGTGCCCGGCGCCAAGCTCGGCGACGTGCGGCCGATGGGGGAGGGCGACCGGCACGCGCGTTTCGTGATCACCAGCGGCCAGCGGCGAGCCCTCGGCGTGGCGTTCGGCGTCAACGGGTCCCTCGGGGCCACCGCGGCCTCCGGGCCGCTCGATCTCTCGGTCGAGCTCGAGCTCAACGAGTGGAACGGCGCCGTCGAGCCCCGGGTGGTGCTCGGGACGGCGTACCCGGTCGACGAAGGCGGTCCCTCGACCGACCCGCCCGCCCCCGGACGCGAAGCGGAGGAGACGGGCGGCATTGGCTCAGACGAGTTCTGGCGCCGGTACGAGCTCGAGGTCGCCTGCGCGCTGGAGCCGTGGCCGGAATCCTTCGTCATGCCCGCCGGGGCGAGGGAGGTGGTCGACCGGCGCGGGGCATCGGGCGTGGCGACGATCGCGGCGCTGGCGTCCAGCGGCGAGACGGTGCTGGCCGTGTGCGCCGACGCGATCCGCCGGCGCGCGCTCGTCGAGGGCGCCGCACGTCCGGCCCGCTTCGGCGGCGGGGAGGTCGCGATCGTCTCCGCGCGGCTCGCCGACGCCGACGTCGCCGCCGCGGAGGCCCGGGTCACCACGGCCGGCTGCGGGGTGGTGCTCGCCGACTGGGCCGCGCTCGCTCGCGACCCCGCCCTCGCGGCGCGCTTTCCGCATCTCGTGATCGTCGACCCGCCGCCGTTCGCCCACCTCGAGCGGCTGGCCGCGGCCGGCAGCGGCTATCTGCACCGGCTCTCCGGCGACCCCGAGCGGGAGTTCGCGGTGCGGGTCCACGCGGACGACTGGCCGTCGCGCGGCTCGCTCGCGGCGATCTACCGGGCGCTCGGCTCCCGCGCCGAGTCCGGCCTCGCAGCGGACGAGGCGCGGGCGCTGCTGTGCGGCGCGGAGCGTTCGCACCCGCTCACGCCGGAGGTCGCCGCCCGCTCGGCCCGGGTGCTCGGCGAGCTGGAGCTGATCGAATGGGACGGCTCCGGCGCTGATCGGGCCCTGGGGGTCGTATCCTCATCGGGGACGGATCTCGAGCGGTCCGCGGCGTTCGTCGCCTATCGGCAGCGCTACGAGGAGGGTCGGCGATACCTGAGCGAGGGAAGACAGAGCTAGCGGCGGACGGGGCGCCCGTCCCCGCCGACCGGCGCGGTCACATCCAGCTCGGCGCCGACGACCCTGGCGGCCCGGCGGCGCCCGTCAACGAGGTCACCAAGAACCTCACGGCCGACGACCGGGCGCTGCTCGGCGACCTGTTCGCCGTCGTCGGCGAGCACAGCGCCAACGGCGACACGCCGGTCGACCGGGCGGCGGTCGAGGGGGCCTTCGCCTTCGCCTGCGACCGCCACGCCGACCAGCGCCGCAAGTCGGGCGAGGACTTCATCACGCACCCGGTCGAGGTGGCGAAGATCTGCGCCGGGCTGCGCCTCGACACCGACACGCTCTGCGCGGCGCTGCTCCACGACACGGTCGAGGACACCTCCGCGAGCCTGGACGAGGTCCAGGAGCGCTTCGGCGAGCCGATCGCCGGGCTCGTCGACGGGGTCACCAAGCTCACCGGGATCACGTTCCAGAGCCGCGACGAGCACCAGGCCGAGAACTACCGGAAGATGATGGTCGCGATGGCCACGGACGTCCGGGTCATCCTCATCAAGCTCGCCGACCGCCTCCACAACATGCGCACGCTGGAGGCGCTGCCGAAGCAGAAGCAGATCGAGAAGGCGCGCGAGACGCTCGAGATCTACGCCCCGCTCGCGCATCGGCTCGGGATCCACGCGATCAAGTGGGAGCTCGAGGACCTCTCGTTCCAGCGCCTGCACCCGCGCAAGTACGACGAGATCAAGAAGCTCGTCGCCCAGCAGCGGGCCGAGCGCGAGAACTACGTGACCGACGCGGGAGGGTTCCTCTCCGCCGAGCTCGCGAAGGTCGGGATCGAGGCCCAGATCTCCGGCCGGGCGAAGCACTTCTACTCGATCTATTCGAAGATGACCAAGAAGGGCCGGGAGTTCAACGAGATCTACGACCTGACGGCGATGCGGGTGATCGTCGGCTCCGTGAAGGACTGCTACGGGGCGGTCGGGATCATCCACTCGATCTGGAAGCCGCTGCCGGGGCGGTTCAAGGACTTCATCGCGACCCCGAAGCTCAACCTCTACCAGGCGCTTCACACGACCGTCATCGGGCCCGAGGGCCGGCCGCTCGAGATCCAGATCCGCACGCCGGACATGCACGAGACGGCCGAGTACGGGATCGCCGCGCACGTGATCTACAAGGAGGGGTCGGCCGCCGGCAAGTCCGCCTCGGCGCGGGAGAAGATGACCTGGCTGCGCCAGCTGCTCGACCAGGACGGCGACGAGGACGCGACCGAGTTCCTGGCCGCCCTCAAGGTCGACCTGTTCGAGGACGAGGTCTTCGTCTTCACGCCGAAGGGCGAGGTCAAGAACCTCTCGGCCGGCTCGACGCCGCTCGACTTCGCCTACTCGGTGCATACGGACATCGGCCACCGCTGCGTCGGCGCGAAGGTCAACGGCAAGATCGTCCCGCTCCACTACACGCTGCAGAGCGGCGACATCGTCGAGATCCTGACCTCCAAGCAGGAGCGCGGGCCGTCGCGCGACTGGCTCGCGCTCGTGCGCACGAGCCGCGCGCGCAACAAGATCCGCGCCTCGCTCAAGCGCGAAAAGCGCGAGGACGCCGAGCACCACGGCCGCGAGCAGCTCCAGACGGGGCTGCGCAAGAACGGGCTCCCGCCGCAGCGGATCGCGGGCTCGCCGCTGCTCGCCGACCTGACCCGCGAGATGGGCTTCCGCAAGGCCGACGACTTCTACATCGCGCTCGGCCAGGGCAAGATCTCGGTGAAGACGGTCGTCAACAAGCTCATGCAGCGGCTCAAGGCGGGCGAGGCCGTCGCCGGCGACGAGACCGAGTCACGGCTCGCCGGGGTGCTCGAGGGCCGCGACGAGCGCCAGCGCCGCACCCAGGACGCGTCCAGCTACGGGATCAAGGTCGAGGGCGTCGACGACGTCGTCGTGCGCCTGGCCAAGTGCTGCCGGCCGGTCCCGGGCGACGAGATCGTCGGCTACGTCTCGCTCGGGCGCGGGATCACGATCCACCGCGAGGACTGCCGCAACGTCGAGGCGCTGATGAAGGCGCCGGAGCGCTTCACCGACGTCGCCTGGGCGGGCGACAACGCGGCCTCCTACCGAGTCGAGCTCCAGGTCGATGCGTGGGATCGCACCCGCCTCCTGGAGGACCTCTCGAGGACCTTCTCGGAGGCGGGCGTGAACATCCTCGAGGCCAACTGCTCCACCAAGCACCCGATGGTCCGCAACCGGTTCGTGGTCGAGGTCGGCGACTCGCAACAGCTCAAGCAGTGCGTCAGCAGGCTGCGGGCGCTCGACGCGGTGTTCGACGCCTATCGGGTCACGCCCACTGACTGAGTAGTTGCTGGTTGCTGGTGGCTAGTTGCTCGGTCGTGGTGCCGTTGCGCGGCGACCAGGCCTATGCGTGGCGCGCGCGGAAGGCCTTCGAGAAGCTCGCAGCTCAGGCCCGGCGACGAGCTGATCCTCGCCGACAACACGCCCCGGAACGTCGCCGCCGAGCCGTTCGCCGGGCTTGCCAGCGTCGTGCACGCGCCCGGCGAGCCGTCGTCCTACTTCGCCCGCAACGCCGGGGCCGCGGCGGCGCGCGGCGATTGGCTGCTGTTCGTCGACGCGGACTGCGTGCCCGAGGCCGACCTCGTCGAGCGCTACTTCGGGGCGCCGATCGGCGAGCGTTGCGGCGCCGTCGCGGGCGGCATCGTGGGGCTCCCCGGGCAGGACTCCCTGCTCGCCCGCTACGCGCGCGACCGCCACTTCCTCGATCAGTCGGAGGGCATGCACGGCTCGGGCGGCGTGGCGGCGGCGACGGGCAACCTGCTCGTGCGGCGGCGGACGTTCGACGAGCTCGGGGGGTTCGCCGAAGGGATCCGCTCGGCCGGCGACGTCGACTTCTGCTGGCGGATGCACGACCGCGGCTGGACGCTCGAGCAGCGGCCACAGGCACGGGTCTCCCACCATCACCGCGAGGACCTGGTCTCGTTTCTGTCGATGGTCGCCCGCTACGGCGCCGGCTCGCGATGGCTGAACGAGCGCCACCCCGGCGTCGCGCCCCACTGGCCGCTCATCCCCGGGCTCGCGGGAAGCGCCCGGGACGTGGCCGCGAACCTGCTGCGCGGGCGGCTCGAGCCGGCCGCGTTCCGCGCGCTTGACGGCCTCGGCCTGGTCGCCCACAGGTGGGCTACCGGGCACGACCGCTCGGGGCCGATCGGCACCGCGCACGCGGACGCGGAGCGTCCGCGGCGTAAATTCGAGCGAGAGCGGAGGACGTGGCGCGAGTCCGTCGGTCCGACGCGTCTAGCACCATACGGCGCCGATGGACGAGATCGAGTTCGGCCGGATCGTGCTGCTGTGGCTGTGGTGCTTCGGCCTCGCCTGCATCGAGATCGAGATCGAGGGCGGTTACGGCTGGGCTCAGCGGCTGCCGACCTGGTGGCTCGGCCGCGGCCTCGTGGGGCGCATCTACGGCGTCGCCATGGGCCACCGCCCGCTGACCGGCTACCACGTGTTCGCGTTCACGATCCCCCTCGTCGTCCTGCACCTGCCCTACGTGATGGGCGTGCACTGGACCTTCGCGGGCGAGCTCCGCACGATCGCGACGTTCTTCGCCCTCGCCGTCTTCTGGGACTACATGTGGTTCGTGTTCAACCCGGCCTACACCGTCGCCCGCTTCAAGCGCGGCAACGTCTGGTGGTTCGAGGTGCCGTGGATCTGGCGCTTCCCGCTCGACTACTACACGGGCATCGGGCTCTCGATCGGGCTCGCGGGCCTCTCCGCGATCGACGTCGGCGACAGCGACCCGCTGGTCCGCCACCTCTGGATGCTGGTCGGGCTCGCGGTGCTGACCGGCCTCGCCGTGCTCGGCGCGCCGCTGTACCGCCGCTGGTACCGCCACATGCGCCGCGCGGGTGTCGACGATCGGCCCAACACGCCCACGTACGGGCCGCCCGAGCCGGACGCGGTCTGGTCGGGAGGCGTGCCTGACCTGCCGCCGCTCGAGGACCGCGATGGATGAGCGCTTCGAGCGCAGCGAGTTCGCGATCCGCCTGACCGCGGTCGACGACCTGTTCGAGCCATTCGACGCTCGCCCGATGGCTCAGCGGCCGCTCAACTACGAGGCGCGCATGGCACTGCTCGACCAGTGGGAGCTCTCCCGGCGCGGCGATCCCGGTTGTCTGACGCTCTACCTGCCCGCCGGCGAGCGAGAGGGAAGCGACGAGGCCGAGGTTCGCGCGGCGATCGGGGCTGACCTGAAGCTTGCCTCGGGCCGGCTACGCGACGTCGACCCACTGACGCGCTCGGAGCAGATCGCCGCCTGGATCGGGGTCGTCCTGCTGTTCGTGTGCGTCATCATCTCGACCTGGATCGACCAGCAGACGGACGAAATTGTCCTCCAGGGGGTGTCGCAGGCGATCCTGCTGCTCGGCTGGGTGGCGCTCTGGGACCCGGGGGCGCGCCTGGTGACCGAGACCATGCCCCACTTCTTCAACCGCCGGCGCTTCGCGGAGTTCGCCGACATCGAAGTCCGCTTCAGCTGGGACTGAGGGCCGCCACCGCCTCCCGCACCTTCGCCGCCGTCTCCGAGGCGTGGTCGTCGTGCTCGTACTTGGTGCGCGGCCAGAAGAACCCGCGCAGGCCGTCCTTGCGGACGCGCGGCACGACGTGGGTGTGCAGATGGGGAACCGACTGGCTCACCACGTTGTTGATCGCGACGAACGAGCCCTCTGCCCCCATGGCGCGCGGGATCGCGACGCTCAGGATCCGCACGTTTCGGAAGTACGGCTCGACCAGCTCGTCGGGCAGGTCGGCAAGCGTCTCGTAGTGGTCGCGCGGCACGAGCAGCGAGTGGCCGTGAAAGACGGGGCGCACGTCGAGGAAGGCGATCGAGATCTCGTCCTCGAAGACGATCTCCGCCGGCTGCTCGCCGGCGATGATCGCGCAGAAGAGGCAATCCGGGTCGCGCTCAGGCAACGACCGTTAGCGCTCCCGGGTCGATCCCCAGCTCGAGCTCGGCGTGGGCGCCGATGAAGTCGCCGTCGACCTGGATCGGGAACGGGCGCGGGACGCCCTCGTCGTCCATTGAGATCGACTCCACCCGACCGCTTGTGACGTCGTCGAAGTGGTCGATCTGACGGTGCCCGGTGGCGCGCAGCCGCTCGATCAGCACCCGGGCGATGATCGGTCCCATGTCGCGCTGGGCCGCCCGGCGCAACACGGCGACGGAGAGGGTGCCGTCGTCGATGTCGATCCCCTCGCAGACCCGCACCGGGCGGCTGCCGAAGTACGTGAACGGGTCGGAGTTCTGGGCCAGGACCGTGATCCCCTCCGCGGTCTGACCGCCGGTCTCGAGGCGCATCCGGATCGGGTTGCGCAGGTACTGGCGATAGAAGGCCGAGACCGCGACCCAGGTGTAGAAGTAGGGGCCGGCGCGCGCCTTGAGCTTCGGGCGCAGGTCGACGTTCATCGCGGCGGTGGCGTCGAGGCCCGAGCCGCAGGAGAAGACGAAGCGGCGCCCGTTGGCGATCCCGAGGTCGATCCGGCGGGGCGCGAAGCGGTCGGCCAGGCCGAGCAGGTGCTCGGTGGCGTCGACGACGTCGTTCGGAATCCCGAGCGTGCGCGCGACGACGTTGGTCGAGCCGCCCGGGAGGATGGTGACCGGGACGTCGGTGCCGGCGAGGCCGTTGGCGACCTCGTTCAGCGTGCCGTCGCCGCCGAAGGCGACGACCAGGTCGTAGCCGCCGTCGACCGCCTCGCGGCCGATCTCGGTGGCGTGGTTCTGCGCCTCGGTGGAGACCGCCTCGACCTCATAGCGACCCTGGAGCGCGTAGACGACCAGGTTCTTGAGCCGGTCCGAGACCGTCGTCGCGTACGGGTTGACGATGATCAGCATCCGCTTCTTGCGCGGCCGCGTGGGCTCGCCGCCGCCGTTCTCGGAGACCAGCGGGCTGGGGGAGGAGGTGACGGTTGAGGCGGGGGCGCTCACGGCGGAGGGATCGTAACCTCGCCGTGCTCGCCGGTCGCCTCGAAGCGCACCACGTCGCCCTCGGCGACCTCGCGGACGAGGCCGGCGTCGATCAGCAGGTCGACGTGTCCGACGACCTCGGAGAGGGTGAGGAACGCCTGCGTGACGGCGACGTTGCCCCACAGCTCCTGAGCCAGCTCGTAGGCCGTCCGCGGCCGCTCGGCGATCAGGCCGGCGAGCTTGTCCGCGCGACGGCGGTGCATCGCGAAGCGCTCGTCGATGAGCGAGACGTGATCGGTGATCGGATCGCCGTGACCGGGCAGGAGGATGCGTGCCGGGAGCTCCCGCGTCCGGGCCAGCGAGCGCAGGTAGGTGACCAGGGCGCGCGGCCTCTCGGCTGAGCCGTCGAGCGGCCGGGCGAGCAGGGGGTTGGAGGAGATGTGGCCGATCAGGTGGTCGGCGCAGATCAGGATCGAGCGGTCGGCGTCCCAGAAGAGGGTGTCGGACGGGCTGTGCCCGGGGCGGTGCTGGACCTCGAAGCTGCGGTCGCGCAGCTCCAGCAGCTCGCCGTCGCGAAGCGGGCGGGTCACGCGGGCCGCCGAGCCCCAGCCGCGGAAGCTCGCCGAGACGCTCCGCAGCGCGGTGACCATGTCGTCGGGGATCCCGTAGCGGCGCATCAGCCCGCCGGCGAACTCGTCGTCGCGCTCGCTGTCGGTCCCGTAGCTCTCGATGAACGGCACGGCGACGTCGATCGCCGCCACCTCGGCGCCGGAGTGGGCGGCGACGATCTCGACCAGGCCGAGGTGGTCGATGTGCTGGTGCGTGATGACGACGAGCTCGATCTGCTCGATCCCGTAGCCCGCATCCGAGAGCTGGTGCTGGAGCTCGTCGAGCGACTTGCCCGAGTTCGGGCCGGTGTCGACGAGCGTCAGGGGCTCGTCCTCGATCAGGTAGCAGTTGACGCGCCCGACGGCGAACGGCGTCGGGATCTGGAGCCGCCGGATCCCGGCTTCGCGCGCAGCGACGAGCGCCTCGTCGGGGCTCACGAACGGATCAGTGCGAGGACTTCGTCCCGTTTGCGCTCCATGTCCTCTCGCGAGACGAGCGACTCGAGGTTGAGGCGCAGGAGCGGCTCGGTGTTCGACGGGCGGACGTTGAAGTGCCAGTCGGGGTAGTCGACGGAGACGCCGTCGAGCCAGCCGATCTCCGCGTCCGGGTGGGTCGCGGCGAGCTCCTTCATCTTGCCGTCCTGGTCGGAGACCTCGGAGTTGATCTCGCCGGAGATGAAGTAGCGCTCGCGGAACTCGCCGACGAGGTCGGAGAGCTTGCGCTTTTCGACCGAGAGCAGCTCCAGCACGAGCAGCGCGGGCAGCGTGCCGGAGTCCGCGCACCAGAAGTCGCGGAAGTAGTAGTGGCCCGAGACCTCGCCCCCGAACGCGGCGCTGTGCTCGCGCATCGCCTGCTTGAAGAACGCGTGCCCGACCCGGTTGACGAACGAGGTGCCGCCCGCGGCCGCGACGGTGTCGGGCACCGCCCGGCTCGCGCGGACGTCGTAGAGGATCGTGGCGCCGGGCTGCTTGGCCAGCACGCGCCCGGCGAGCAGCGCGGTGAGGAAGTCGCCGTCGACGAACTCGCCCCGGTCGTCGATGAAGAAGCAGCGATCGGCATCCCCGTCCCACGCGATCCCCAGGTCGGCGCCCTCCGCCAGCACGCGGTCGATGATGAACTGGCGGTTCTCGGGCAGCAGCGGGTTGGGCTCGTGGTCGGGGAACTCGCCGTCGGGTACCCAGTACGTCTCGACGAGGTCGAGGCGGAGGCGCTCGAGCAGGGGGCCGACCATCGGCCCGGCCATCCCGTTCCCGCCGTCGACGACCACCCTCAGCGGCTCGATCGCGGCGCTGTCGATGGCCGCGAGCGCGTGGTCGCCGAACTCCTCGTAGATGTCGACGACCTCGACCTTGCCGCCCCCCGGCGCCTCCGGCAGCCCCTCTTCGATCAGAGCCTGGACCTCGCCGATCCCGGCGTCGCCGGACAGTGCCAGGGCCCCCTCGCGGACCAGCTTCACCCCGGTGTAGGCCTTCGGGTTGTGGGAGGCGGTGATCATCGCCCCGCCGTCGAGCTCGTGCGAGCCGACGAGGAAATAGAGCATCTCCGTGCCGACCATGCCGGCGTCGAGAACGGTCACGCCCTCGGCGACCAGCCCGGCGACGAGCTCGCGGGCCATCGCCGGCGCCGTGAGCCGCATGTCGCGGCCGACGCCCACGCGCAACTCCTCGACCGGCTTACCGCGCAGGTCGGCGAGCACCCTCGCGAAGGCGCGCCCGATGGCGCGGGCCGTGGTCTCGTCCATCTGCTCGCCGTAGAGGCCGCGGATGTCGTAGGCCTTGAAGATCCCGGGCGGGGCGAGCACGTCAGTCAAAGCGGCCTCGCATGGTCTCGTAGCTGTCCTCCAGCGATTGCGGCATCACGCGCGTATCCCCCAGGACCGGCATGAAGTTCGTGTCGCCGCCCCAGCGCGGGACGACGTGCATGTGGATGTGGTGCTCCACCCCGGCGCCGGCGGCCCGGCCCTGGTTGAAGCCGACGTTGTAGCCGTGCGGGGCGTAGGCGTCGTCGAGGGCGCCGATCGCCCGCTGGGACAAGGCCATCATCTCGGCGAGCGTGGGCGCGTCGAGGTCGGCGATCGATCCGTGGTGGGCGTAGGGGGCGATCATCAGGTGCCCGTTGGTGTACGGGAACAGGTTCAGGATCACGAAGCAGAGCTCGCCGCGGTGGACGATCAGGTTCGACTGGTCGTCGTCCGCAGCCGGCTTGGCGCAGAAGATGCACCCCTCCTCGACGTCCTTGGACGCGTCCTTCACGTAGGCGAGGCGCCACGGCGCCCAGATCCGCTGATTGGCCACACGGCGGCATGCTAGAGCGAAGGCCGTGGGCGGCGGTCATGGCGATACTCTGAGCTCGTGCGCGAGACGGGGCTCCGTACGGCCGTTCTGATCGCGGCGACCGCGGCCGCCGCGCTGCTCCTCACCGCGCCTGCCGGCGCGGCAACGGCCGGCTCGCCGTTCGACGGGGCGCTCGACGTCACGGCCGGCCCAGGCGAGACGAACGCGATGACGATCGGCGTCGCACCGTCCTCCGGCGGATCCATCGTGACGGTCGATGACACCGGCGCGCCGCTCACCGCGGGCGGCGGCTGTGACCAACCGACGCCGACCGGCCCGGTGACCTGCTCGATCCCGGGCCTTTACATCGTCTTCGTCCACCTCGGCGACGGCGACGACACGGTCGTCGTCGACAACCACGATCCGAGCGTGCAGTTCACGATTGGGGCGGGGGAGGGGGCCGACTCGGTCGACGTCGGGCCGCAGGGCGAGGTCTGCCTCGACGGCAACGCGGGCGTCGACCACCTGACGCTCACGACCCCGTCGCAGGCATGCACCGTCGACGGGGGCGAGGGCAGGGACGTGCTCACGGGTAGCGACGGCCTCGACCGGCTATACGGCGGCCCGGATCCCGACGTCGTGCTCGGCCAGGGCGGGAACGACTACGTCTACGGCGACGATGGCAACGACCGGGTCGATGGCGGGCCCGGCGACGAGGTCCTGATCGACGGCGGGCCCGGCGACGACACCCTCGCTGGCGAGGGAGGCGACGACCATTTCGACGATGGCCCCGGAGACGACGAGTTCGAGGGCGACTCGGGCGCCGACGCATTCTCATCCAGTTTCTTCTTCGACTCCGGCGATGACGCGTACACGGGTGGCCCGGGACGCGATCGCCTCGTCTACTTCTGCCCGGCATGCCGGATCTCGCTCGACCACACCGCCAACGACGGCCGGCCCTCGATCGGGGAGGCCGACAACGTCGATGTCGAGGCACTCTCGGTTCCCTCGCGCGTGCCGCCCGATCCGGACGAGGGCGACCCGGGCCACAACTACGGCACCGGCAACGACACGCTGGTCGGGGACCCGCAGGACAACGTCTTCGTCGCGCAGCGCGGCGACGACCAGCTGACCGGCCGGGGCGGGGTGGACGTCCTCAGCGCCGGGCACGGCGCCGACACGATCCGGGCCGCCGACGGGGTCGCGGACTCGCTCGTCGATTGCGGCCCGGGCGACGACACCGCGTTCGTGGATGCGCTCGACACGCCCGAGGGCTGCGAGCAGGTGCACGTGGTGTCGAAGCCGCGGCGGCGGCGCTAGGGGTACGCGCGCCAGCTGCGGATGCCCCACGCGTCCGCGAGCCACGTCGGCAGCGTTTTCGCGAGCGCCCGCTCGAGCTCCGTGCCGACCGCCCGGTCGACGACCCACCAGGAGACGTCCGCACCGACGCCGGCGCCGGCGCCGGCCCCCGGCGGGTAGATGTAGACGCAGCCGAGCAGCTCCGTCTCGTCGGCGTCGAGGATCGCGTAGTTGAACCCCTCGCGCGCGAGCATCTCGGCCTCGTGATGGACGAGGTCGTCGCGATCGGCCTCGAGGCTCATCGTCTCGGGCGGCCAGCCCCAGGCCTCGCCGTACCGCGCCCACAGGCGCTCGCGCGAGCCCATCACCGCCGGCAGGTCGATCTCCGCGTCGTCGGCCCGGATCGGCCGGAGGTGATGCCCGGTTTCGAGGTCGAGCCGGGCGGGGCGCGCGAAGTCAGCGCTCAGCCAGGTCAGAGCCAGCCGCGCTTGCGGAAGTAGGCGACCATGCCGAGGAGGAGGACCAGCATGGTGCCGACGATCACGTAGAAGTCGGTCGTGTCGCCCTCGCCCGGGACGCCGACGTTCATCCCCCAGATGCTCGCGATCAGCGTGAGCGGGAGCACGATGACGCTGATCGAGGTGAGCACGCGGAGGATGTCGTTGACTCGGTGGGAGATGTAGGACTCGTTGGTGTCCTCGAGGCCCTCGATCACCTCCTTGTAGTTCTCGAGCATGTCCCAGATCCGCTCGTGGGAGTCGCCGACGTCGTCGAAGTAGATCTCGAGCTCGCCGCCCTCCGGCGCGAGGAAGGGCTGCTCGAGCTTCTCGAGGTCGCGCAGGACCGTCCGCTGCGGGCGGATCACCTTCCGGAAGTTGATGATCTCCTGCTTGGCGTTGGAGATGTCGCGCACGATGTCCTCCGAGCGCCCCTCGAAGATCTCGTCCTCGAGCGCGTCCAGCTTGTTGCCGATCTTGCGCAGCATCGGGAAGCAGTAGTCGAAGCTGTCGTCGATCAGCCGGTACATGAGATAGCCGGACCCGCGGGAGAAGAGCTGGTCGCGCAACTCCTCCTTCTGGCGGCAGCGCTCGAACAGGTACTCGACCGGCTTCAGCGGGGTGTTCGGGATCGTGACGAGGAAGTCCCGGCCGACGAAGATGTCGAGCTCGCCGGCGTTGAGGCGCTTCTCCTGGCTGTCGAAGACCGGGAAGTGCAGGACGATGAAGAGGTAGCCGTCGTAGTAGTCGATCTTCGGCCGCTGGTTGCGTGAGAGCACGTCCTCGAGATCGAGGGGGTGGAACTCGAAGTGCTCCTCGATCCACGCGGTCTCGAGCGTCGTCGGGCGCTCGATGTTGACCCAGCGCAGGCCGGAGCTCTGGACCGTCTCTACCCGGGGAGTGCGATCGCCGGTCTCAGCCGGCGCGACGAGATCGCCGTCGCGCTGGCGGCGCAGCCTGGGCTTTGGAAGGCTCGGCATCGTTGCTCGTCTCGCTCGGTAGCTCGCTCATCGGGACGTCTGGAACAAGGGTACGACACGCCTGGGGCGACCGGCGCAAGCGCGCGACCACGATTGTTATGATCGCTCCGCACATACCCACTGCATCCAGAGGGGTGGAGGGACTGGCCCGATGAAACCCCGGCAACCACCGAAGGTCCGCACGACCGGAGGGCAGGTGCCAATTCCAGCAGGCGGAGAGCCTGGGAGATGTGAGTGGAAGTCCGGTTCCGGACCTCTGCTCGCAAAGCAGAGGTTTTTTCGTAATCAAGACGGAATCGGAAGGAGTTTCATCACATGGCACCCACTGGGCTCACGTGTAAGGAGTGCGGCCACGCGTATCCGCTCGAGGCGCTCTACGTCTGCGAGCACTGCTTCGGGCCGCTCGAGGTCGCCTACGACCACTCGGGTCTCGACGCGACCGAGGCGAAGCGGAAGATCCAGGCCGGACCGGCGGGGATCTGGCGCTACGCGGACTTCCTGCCGTTCGCCGAGCGGCCGCGCGATCCGCTCCAGCCCGGGCTGACGCCGCTCGTGCGCGCGGACCGTCTCGCGGAGCGTCTCGGCCTCGGCGAGCTCTGGATCAAGAACGACGCCGCCAACCCGACCCATTCGTTCAAGGACCGCGTCGTCTCCGTCGCGCTCGCGAAGGCCCGCGAGCTCGGCTTCACGACGGTCGCCTGCGCGTCGACCGGGAACCTGGCCAACGCGGTCGCGGCGCACGCGGCCGCCGCGGGGCTCGAGTCGTTCGTGTTCGTCCCCTCCGATCTCGAGGAGCAGAAGCTGCTCGCCACCAGCGTCTACGGCACGCGCCTGGTCGGGGTCCGGGGCAACTACGACGACGTCAACCGGCTTTGCACCGAGCTGGCCGAGACGCGGCCCTGGGCGTTCGTGAACGTGAACCTCCGCCCGTACTACTCGGAGGGCTCGAAGACGATCGCCTACGAGCTCGTCGAGCAGCTCGGCTGGTCGCTGCCCGACCGGATCGTGTGCCCGATCGCCTCCGGCTCGCTGTTCACGAAGATCGGGAAGGGCCTGGGGGAGTGGCTCGAGCTCGGCCTGGTCGAGGGCGAGCTGCCGGCCTTCAACGGCGCCCAGCCCACGGGCTGCAGCCCGGTCGCCGAGGCGTATGCGGCCGGCCAGGACGTATGCCGCCCGCAGCGTCCCAGCACGATCGCGAAGAGCCTCGCGATCGGCAATCCGGCTGACGGCCCCTACGCCCTCGATCTCGCGCGGCGGACCGGCGGGTCGGTGGAGTCGGTCACCGACGACGAGATCCGCGCCGGCATCCGCCTGCTCGCGGAGACGACCGGGATCTTCACCGAGACCGCGGGCGGCGTGACGACGGCGGTGCTCGCGAAGCTCGCCGAGGCCGGGGCGATCGACGCCGGCGAGCGCGTGGTCGCGATCATCACCGGCGAAGGCCTGAAGACGCTCGACGCGGTGCGCGAGGGCTTCGCGATCGAGGAGATCGAGCCGACGCTGGAGGCGTTCGAGGCCACGGTCGCCGGCGCGGCGGTCCCAGCCTGAGCGCGCGACCGCGCGCGGTAGGTAGATTCCCCGGCCGATGGCGATCACCGTCAAGATCCCGGCGCAGCTGCGTGCCACCACCGACGGCGAGGACGAGCTCGAGGTCGAGGGCGCCACGGTCGGCGAGGCCCTCGACGCCGTGTTCGCGGCGCACACGGACCTGCGGGAGCGGATCACCGAGGACGGAACCCTGCGCAGGTTCGTCAACGTGTACGTCTCCGGCGAGGACATCCGCTTTCAGGACGGGCTCGACACCGAGCTCTCCGACGGCGACGAGGTGACGATCCTCCCCGCCGTCGCCGGTGGACGGCGCTAGGGCGGCCGCCGCGGACGTCCCGGTCGCGATCCTCTGCGGCGGGCGCGGGACGCGGCTGCAGGAGGAGACGCGAGCGATCCCCAAGGCGCTGGTCGAGATCGGCGGCAAGCCGATCCTCTGGCACGTGATCCGCATCTACGCGAGCCAGGGCCACCGGCGCTTCCTGCTGCTGACGGGCTACCTCGGCGAGCAGGTCCAGGCATTCGCCGCCGCCGAGTCCGGCCGCTGGCCGGAGCCCGTCGAGCTCGAGTGCGTGGACACGGGCCTCGAGACGAACACCGGCGGGCGTGTGGCGCGGGTCGCCGACCGCCTCGCCGAGCGGGCGCTTCTGCCTCACTTACTCGGACGGGGTCGCGGACATCGACCTCGCGGGGCAGGCCATCCGCCACGAGGAGCTCGGCGCCGTCGCGACGATGACCGTCGTCCGCCCGTACAGCCAATGGGGCATCGCGCTGGTCGACGACGGCGGCCGGGTGAGCGGCTTTCGCGAGAAGCCGCGCATGGACTACTGGATCAACGGTGGCTTCTTCGTCTGCGAGCCCGACTTCCTGGACGTGCTCGCACCCGATTCGGTGCTCGAGCGCGAGCCGCTCGAGCGCCTGGCCGCCGCCGGGAGGCTCGGCGCCTACCGACACGACGGCTTCTGGGACTGCATGGACACCTACAAGGATGCGGTCACGCTCAACGATCTCTGGGCCGGCGGGACGGCCCCCTGGACGATCTGGGATCGCGAGGGGATCGACGCCTGATGGGGGCCGCCCTGGTCACCGGCGGCCGCGGTTTCGTCGGCGCCTGGCTCGCCAAGGCGTTGCTGGAGCGTGGCGACACGGTCGTCTCGTTCGACCGCAGGCGCACGACGGAGCGGCCCTCGGCGATCGGGATGCTGGGAATTGAATCGGACCTGATCCAGGTCGAGGCGGAGCTCACGGATTCCGAGCAGGTCGCGGCGGTGCTCGACCAACACGCGATCGCCTCGGTCTTCCACCTCGCCGCGGAGCCGATTGTCGGCAGCGTTCACGCCTCGCCGGTCCAGGCCTTCGAATCGAATGTCCGCGGCACCTGGACGGTGCTCGAGACCTGCAGGCAGCGCGGGATCGAGCGGGTCGTCTGCGCCTCTTCCGACAAGGCCTACGGGGCTCATGACGAACTGCCCTACCGCGAGGACTTCGCGCTGCAGCCGACCGCGCCCTACGAGGCCTCGAAGGCCGCCGCCGACCTGATCGCGCGCAGCTACTGGCACTCCTACGGGCTACCGGTTGCCGTGACCCGCTTCGCGAACATCTACGGCGGCGGCGACCTCAACTTCAGCCGCCTAGTTCCGGAGGCTGTCTGCGCGGCGCTCGACGGCCGCGCCCCGGTGCTGCGCTCCGACGGCTCACCCGAGCGCGACTTCCTCTACGTCGAGGACGCCGCCGACGCCTACCTGGTGATCGCCGACAACCTCGACCGCGAGGAGGTCCGCGGTGAGGCCTTCAACGCGGGCGGCGGCCGGCCGCACCGGGTCGGAGACGTGGTGGCGAAGATCGCCGAGTTCGCGGACACGGGCGTCGAGCCGGACGTGCGCGGCGCCGGCAACCCGGAGGGGGAGATCGACCGCCAGTACGTGGATCCGGCGAAGTTGCGAGAGACGTGCGGCTGGGAGCCGGCCGTCGGGCTGGACGAGGGCTTGCGCAGGGCGATCGATTGGTACCGGGAGCACCCGGACGCGCGGCCCCGCGCCTGAGCGCGGGACCGCGGCCTACGCGCCCGGCAGGATTCGAACCTGCGACTTCCGCCTCCGGAGGGCGGCGCTCTATCCACTGAGCTACGGGCGCCTCGGCGCAGTCTACGACCAATGCGCCTCGCCCTGCACGAACATATGTTCGTCCGGCTGCACGCGTATCGTCATTGCATCGTCACCGCAGCGACCGGCAACGCGACGAGGCGGCCGTCCTCAACGCATTCGTCGAGCGCGCCTTCGAGGTCCTGCAGCCGTTCGGGGACGGGCCACGCCTTCGACCTCGTCGTCCATGTCGACGGGCGTTCCTGCGCATCCAGTGCAAGACCGCGTGGCCAGCGCGGCCGGGCTGTCTCGGCGTTCAACAGCGCACGACCGATCACGGGAGGGGCCGCTTCCCTACAACGGGTTAGCGGACGTGTTCGGGGTCTTCGCCCCGTCAACCAGCAGGCGTCTATCTCGTCCCGTCAGTGCAGCCTGCGACCTAATCTGCCATCTGCGGACCGAGCCGCCCCGGAACAGCCAGCGACGCGAGTTCGGTTCGCGGCCGACTACGAAATCGACCGCTGGTCGGCGGGGTCCCTCGTCGAGGTCGTGGCCGCCGGGCGGTGCGAGCCCCCGGGAGATGCCACTCCCCTCGCATTGGTTGCCGGCTCGCCCGTGGGCTGACGGACGCGCATCTACCCTCCCGCGCATGGACATGGACGTGGTGTTCCTCGGGACGGGCGGTTCGGTGCCGACCGCGCGGCGCTCGACCGCCTGCCTGCTCGTGCGGGTCGGGGGAGATCGGCTGCTGTTCGACTGCGGCGAGGGGTCGCAGCGCCAGATGCAGCGCTCGACCGGGCTCGTGCAGGTCGACGAGATCTACATCACCCACCTGCACGCGGACCACTACCTCGGGATCCCGGGCCTGCTCAAGACCTACGACCTCAACGACCGCGACCGGCCGCTGCGGATCGTCGGCCCGCGCGGCCTGATCGACCTGTTCAGCGCCCTGCGGCGGATCTTCGGACGCATCGGGTACGAGGTCGAGCTGGTCGAGCTCGGGCCCGACGAGGGCGTGCGCCACGACGGCTACGAGGTGCGCCCGTTCGAGGTCGAGCACCGGATGCGGGCCTACGGCTACGCGCTGGTCGAGGACGAGCGCCCCGGCCGCTTCGACCCCGCGGCCGCGCGCCGGCTCGGGATCGCGCCCGGGCCAGACTTCAAGCGCCTGCAGGGCGGAGAGCGCGTCGACGGCACCGACGGACCGGTCGACCCCGAGCAGGTGATGGGCGAGGCGCGGGCCGGGCGCAAGCTCGTCTTCAGCGGCGACACCGCGCCCTGCGAGATGACCCGCCTCGCCGCGCACGAGGCGCAGCTGCTCGTCCACGACGCGAGCTTCGCCGACGAGGAGGTCGAGCGCGCTGCGCAGACCGGCCACTCCACGGCCCGCCAGGCGGCGGAGCTCGCCGCCGCCGCGCAGGTCGACCTGCTTGCGCTCGTGCACGTCTCGTCGCGATACGACGTGCGCGCCGTGCTCGAGGAGGGCCTCTCCGCCTTCCCGCGCACGATCGCGCCCCGAGACTTCGACGTCGTCGAGGTCCCGTTCCCCGAACGCGGCGAGCCCCGCCACGTCGAGGGCGGCGCGCGCCAGACGCGCGAGCCGCGCGCGGCCGACCCGAGCCTGGCTCAGTGATGCTCGACGAGCGGCTCGCCCGCCACCTGCACGTCGAGTCCCTGCGCCATCGGGACCTGCACGCCGAGCACGAGGCGCACGTGCTGTTCCAGGCGTCGACCATCGGCGCCCTGCTCGAGGGCGCCTTCGAGGGCGACGTGACCTTCGAGGAGCTGGCCGAGCACGGCGACCTCGGCCTCGGCACGCTGAACGCGCTCGACGGCGAGATGATCGCCGTCGACGGCAGCTTCTACCGGGCCGACGTCGACGGGCTGATCGACGAGGTCCCACCCGAGGAGCGCACCCCGTTCGCCGCGATGGCCTGGTTCGAGCCCTCGCTCGAGCGCGCGATCGAAGGCCCGCTCGCCTACACGGACCTGCTGGCCGAGCTGGATTCGATCGCCGCGGACCCAGAGGCGAGCTGCGCGCTGCGTCTCGACGGCGAGTTCGAGCTCATCCGCGCCCGCTCGGTGCCGCGCCAGCACCCGCCGTTCCGCCCGCTCGCAGAGGTGGTCGCCGACCAGCACGTGTTCGAGTTCACCGGCGTCCAGGGCACCGTCGTCGGCTTTCGCTTCCCCGACTACGCGCGCGGCCTCGAGGCCGAGGGCTACCACCTGCATTTCATCACCGCCGACCGCGAACACGGCGGCCACGTGCTCGACTGCCGCCCCGCATCGGTCACGGCGAGCATCGACCTCTCGGGCGACCTGCACGTCGAGCTCCCGCCCGGCGTCGAGCTCGAGTCCGCCCAGCTCGACGCCGCGACCGCGACGGCGCTCGATCGCGTCGAACACCGCGGCTGACGTCGCGCTCAGCCCAGCGGGGCGACCTGGTCGGCGATCGTGTAGGCGAGCGGGCCCGGCTGGTCCTCCTGGAGGAAGTGCTTGGCGGGCAACAGGACCGGATCGTCGACCCCGAGCACGCGTCGCACCCGCTCCATGTGGTCGAGGCCGAGCGCCGGATCGCGCTCGCCCCAGATCACCCGTGCCGGATAGGGCCGCTTGGCCAGCCCCTCGGCCAGCAGCCGGTCCTTCTCCTCCGTGAGCTCGAAGCCGCGCATGATCTGCAGGAAGGCGCGGCCGCGGTCGAGGCGCAGCAGCAGCTCGCGGTAGGCGTAGATCTCGGCGGTCGACATCGCGGTGCGGTCGGCGAGGCCCTGGAGCCGGAAGAGCGCTGCGAACACGGTCCTGGGCGTCGCCCGCAGCCAGACCTCGCCCACGCCGCGGATCGAAAACGGGTGCATCGTCCACGGCCGGCGGAACGTGGCCGGGCTCAGGTCCGTGTTGAGCGCGGTCAGCGAGAGCACCCGGTCGGGATTCGCGACCGCCCACTCGCAGCCGATCGGCCCGCCGATGTCATGGACGACGAGGTGGCAGCGATCGAGCCCGAGCTCGTCGATCGCCTGCCCGAGCCAGCGCGCAAGGCCCGACCACGTGTAGTCGAAATCCCGCGGGCGGTCGGCGAGGCCGAGGCCGGGGAAGTCGAAGGCGATCGCGCGCAGGCCCTGGTCGGCGAGCCGGGGGATGACCTTCCGATAGAGAAACGAGCTCGCCGGCACGCCATGCAGGAGCACGACGGCGGGCCCCCTGCCCTGCTCGCGCACGAAGCTGCGCACCCCGCCGGCGACGAAGCGACGCCCCGCGGCGCTGTGGACGTCGATCACCTGGGCGACCTCGGCGTTCACGCGGAGGATCATTAGCGCAACTAGGGCGAAAGTCCGTCGCGCCACCCGCTGAGCGCCCGGGTTCCGCATGAGCGGTTGGTAGATTGATCGCGTCGGTTCCTTTAACCAGGTCCAGAGAGGCCAGGAAGGGGCGCGCATGGAAAACCAGCCCGAACGGGTTGTTCTCGACCGCGACGATCTCCGCCGCACCCTCGTGCGGATCGCGCACGAGATCGTCGAGAAGAATCCCGCCGAAGACGACCCGGGTGCGCTGGCGATCGTCGGCATTCACACCCGCGGCGCCGTCCTCGCCCGCCGCCTGCACGCGCTGGTCGGCGAGCTGAGCGGCTCCGGCATCCCGCTCGGCGACCTCGACATCTCCTTCTATCGCGACGACCTGCCCGGCCGCGAGCCGGGCGCCCAGCCGGTGGTCCACAGCTCGCACCTCGACTTCGAGCTCGACGGCCGCACGGTGGTGCTCGTCGACGACGTGCTCTTCACCGGCCGCACCGTGCGCGCGGCGATCGACGCGCTCTTCGACTACGGGCGTCCCGACCGCGTCCAGCTCGCCGTGCTCGCCGACCGCGGCCACCGCGAGCTGCCGATCCGCCCCGACTACGTGGGCAAGAACCTGCCGACCGCGCGCGACGAGCGCGTGTTCGTCCGCCTCGAGGAGACCGACGGCCTCGACGAGGTGGCGATCGGCCAGATCCAACCTGCAACCGCGAGCGTGGGGGAGGAGCGATGAGACACCTGCTTTCGATCGAGGACCTCGACCGTGCCGACATCGGGCGGATCATGGACCGGGCGGCGAGCTTCGCCGAGGTCGGCCGCCGCGACATCAAGAAGGTGCCGACCCTGCGCGGTCGCACGATCGTGAGCCTCTTCTACGAGTCGAGCACCAGGACGAGCTCCTCGTTCGAGCTCGCCGCCAAGCGGCTCTCGGCGGACGTCGTCTCGATCAAGGCCGCGGGCTCGGCGGTGGACAAGGGCGAGTCGCTCAAGGACACGATCGCCACCCTCTCCGCCTACGGGCCGGAGGCGATCATCATCCGCTCGCCGCACGCCGGGGCGCCGAATCTCGTCACGGGCTGGACGTCGGCAGCGGTCATCAACGCCGGCGACGGCAAGCACGAGCACCCGACCCAGGCGCTGCTGGACACCTACACGCTGCTCGACCGCTTCAGCGGGCTCGAGGGCAAGCGCCGCGACGACCTCGACGGCAAGCGGATCTGGATCGTCGGCGACGTCCTCCACAGCCGCGTCGCCCGCTCCTGCGCGCTGTGCTTCCGGGCCATGGGCGCGGAGGTCACGGTCTGCGGCCCCCCGACGCTGATCCCACGCGGGATCGAGGGTGCGCTCGGCGTCTCGGTCGCCCACACCCTCGAAGACCTGCCCGAGGCGGACGTCGTCTACGCCCTGCGGATGCAGCGCGAGCGGATGACGGACACCTTCGTGCCCTCGATCCGCGAGTACACGACCAACTACCAGATCGACTCGCGGCGCCTGGGCCCGCGCCAGCTCCTCATGCACCCAGGCCCGGTGAACCGCGGGGTCGAGCTCTCCCCGGAGGTGATCGACGGCCCCGCCTCGCTGATCACAGCCCAGGTCGAAAGCGGGCTGGTCGTCCGGATGGCCGTCCTCTACGAGCTGCTCACCGGCGCGGGCGACCCACGGGCCTCCGGCGAGGCGGAGCTGCCCGAGCCGACGCCGATCGGAGAGCCCGCGTGACGCGGAGCGCGGCGACTCGCCCCGTCTCCGCGCTGGACTGGCGTGGCAGCGATGGCGCACCGGCCGGGACGCTGGTGATCCGCGGCGCCCGGGTGTTCGACCCGCTCGAGGGCGTCGACGACCCCCTCGACGTCGTCGTGCGCGAGGGCCAGATCGCCGAGCTCGCCCAGCCGGGATCCGCCGACGCCGACGGCGCCGAGCTGATCGAAGCCGAGGGCCTGGCCCTCTTTCCGGCCTTCTTCGACCCGCACGTCCACCTGCGCACGCCGGGCCACGAGGACAAGGAGGACGTCGAGACGGGGTCCCGGGCCGCCGCCGCCGGCGGCTTCTGCGGGATCGTCGGGATGGCGAACACCGTCCCGCCCATCGACACGGCCGCCGACGTCTCGGCGCTGCGCGAGCAGGCGCGCGAGCGGGGCGCGGTGCCGGTGGGCTTCGTCGCCACGGTCACCAAGGGGATGGCCGGCGCCGAGCTGACCGAGATGGCCGACCTGGCCGCGGCCGGCGCGGTGGGCTTCTCCGACGACGGGCTGCCGATCCGCAGCGCGCGCGTGATGCGCCGGGCGCTCCAGTACCAGCGCCTGGTCGACCTGCCGATCGCGCTGCACGAGGAGGACCCGGAGCTCTCCGCCGGCGGCTCGATGCACGAGGGCGAGGTCTCAGCGGCGCTCGGGATCGCGGGCGTCCCGTCGGTCTCGGAGTCGACGATGATCGCCCGCGACTGCGCCCTGGCCGCCTACGAGGAGGCCCGGATCCACGTCCAGCACCTCTCGGCCGCCGAGTCGGTGGTCGCGATCGAGCGGGCGAAGGCCGCAGGGGATCGCGGTCACCTGCGAGGCGACGCCGCACCACCTCACGCTCACCGACGAGGAGGTCAGGAGCCTCGACTCGCGCTTCAAGATGAACCCGCCGCTGCGCACCGAGGCCGACCGCCAGGCGCTGTTGGACGGCGTTCGCTCCGGTGCCATCGACTGCATCGCGACGGACCACGCCCCGCACACCTCCGACGAGAAGGAGACCCCGTTCGAGCAGGCGGCGATGGGAGTCACCGGGCTCGAGACCGCGTTCGCCGCGCTCTACACCGACCTCGTGATCCCGGGCGTCCTCGAGCTGGGCACGCTGGTCGAGCGCCTGGGCGGCGGCGCCGAGCCACTGGGCTTTCACCGGCCCCGGATCGCCAAGGGGGCCGAGGCCAACCTGACCCTCTGCGACCTCGACGCCGAGTGGGAGGCCGGGGCGGAGGGCTGGGAGAGCCGCTCGGACAACTCCTGCTTCTCCGGGCGGCGCCTGCGCAGCCGGGTGCTGATCACCGTCGCCTGCGGCGAGTCGCGTACCGCCAGCGTTCGTTTGCCTGGGGGTCGCCGCATGAGCGCCGCAGACTTCCAGTGCTTGATGGGTGGCGCTCATGCCGCGGCGCCCACAATTGATCGGGGGTTGCGTGAAGCTCGATCCCGAGCGGGCGAGCCTGGTCGTGATCGACGTCCAGGAGGCGTTTCGCAAGGCGCTGCCGACCTTCGACGACGTCGCCCGGGCGAGTGGCGTGCTGGTCGAGGGCGCCGCCGCTGTCGGGATCCCGATCGTCGTCACCGAGCAGTACCCCAAGGGACTCGGATCGACCGTTCCCGAGGTCGCCGACCATCTGCCGGAGGGCGTCGAGCGGCTCGACAAGGTCCGCTTTTCGGCGGCCGAGGCCGACGGCTTCGACCTCGGCGAGCGCGACCAGGCCCTCGTCTGCGGCATCGAGGCGCACGTCTGCGTGAACCAGACCGTCCTCGACCTCCTCGACGAGGACGTCGAGGTCCACGTCGTCGCCGACGCGGTCGGCTCGCGCACGGAGGCCAACCGCGAGCTGGGGCTGGCGAAGATGGAGCGCGGGGGAGCGCTGCTGACCAGCGTCGAGATGGCCCTCTTCGAGCTCCTCCGCGGCTCCGACGCTCCCGCGTTCAAGGAAGTGCAGGCGCTCGTCCGGTGACGCGGAGCGAAGCGGAGCGAGCCGCGCCGCTGTTGAGGCGCCTTAAATGACCGAGGGCTACGTCCTGCTCGAGGACGGCACCAGCTTCGAGGGCGATCTCTGCGGCGATCCCGGCGGCGGTGACCGGCGAGGTGGTCTTCAACACCTCGATCACCGGCTACCAGGAGTCGGTCACCGACCCGAGCTACGCCGGGCAGATCATCACCTTCACCTATCCGATGATCGGCAACTACGGGGTGGGCGCGCCGGCGATGGAATCCGACCGGATACAGGCGCGCGCCGTGATCATGCGCGAGGCGCGCAACGGCGAGGACGCCGCCGACGCCGAGGGCGGCTGGCTCGACTGGCTGCGCTCCTGCGGGGTGCCGGCGATCACCGGCGTCGACACGCGCACGCTCGTCCGCCACATCCGCGACCTCGGCGCGATGCGCGGCGGGATCTTCGGCACGGACACGCCCGAGGCCGAGGCGCGGGAGCGGATCGCGGCCGAGCCGTCGATGGCCGGCGCGGACTTCGCCCGCACCGTTACGCCGGACGAGCCGGTGGAGTTCGACGGCGACGGGCCGCACGTCGTGGCGCTGGACACCGGCATCAAGCTCTCGATCATCCGGCAGTTCCGCGACCGCGGCTGCCGGATCACTCTGCTCCCCTGCGACGTCTCGGCCAAGACGGTGCTCGATCGTGACCCGGACCTGGTCTTTCTCGCCAACGGCCCGGGCGACCCCGCCGCGCTCGACTACGTCGTCGACACGGTCCGCCAAGTGGTGGGGAAAAAGCCCGTGGTCGGGATCTGCCTCGGCCACCAGCTCCTGTGTCGCGCCGTCGGCCTCGACACCTTCAAGCTCCCGTTCGGCCATCGGGGCGCCAACCACCCCGTCAAGGACCTCGAGACCGGCAAGATCGACATCACGTCTCAGAACCACGGCTTCGCCGTCCGCCCGCCCGACGGGGGCGAGACGATCGACGCCGACGAGCCGGTGCGGTGGGAGACGGACTTCGGCGCCGCCGAGCTCACGCACCTGAACCTCTACGACCGGACGGTCGAGGGGCTGGCGCTGCGCGAGGTGCCCGGGTGCACCGTCCAGTACCACCCCGAGGCGGGGCCCGGCCCGCACGACGCCCGCTACCTCTTCGACCGCTTCCTGGAGCTGGCCGCGTGATCTGGCCCCCGCCCCGGGAACCGCTGGAGGGCTCGATCGTGCGCATGGAGGCGCTGTCAGAGGATCACCGCGAGGGCCTGCGCGAGGCCGCGGCCGACGAGCGGATCTGGACCTGGATGGACCGCCGGATCCCCGTGGACCCCGACGCGTTCGAGCGCTGGTTCGACACCAAGCTCGCCGCCTCCGAGCGCGGCGACGAGTGGTGCTTCGCGACGATCTCGGCCACCACGGGCCGGCCGATCGGCAGCTCTTCCTACCTCGCCGTGCGGCCGGAGCACGACGGCCTGGAGATCGGCTGGACCTGGCTCAACCCCTCGGCCTGGCGCACCGGCGCCAACCGCGAGGCGAAGCTGCTCATGCTCGGCCTCGCCTTCGATGAGCTGGGCTGCATGCGGGTCGAGTTCAAGACCGACTCGCGCAACGAGCGCTCCCGTGAGGCCCTGGAGGCGCTGGGCGCGAGCTTCGAGGGCATCTTCCGAAACCACATGCTGATGCCGGTCACCGGGGTCCGGCACTCCGCCTACTACGCGATCACCGTCGAGGACTGGCCCGAGATTCGCGATCGCCTGCGAGTGGCCGGCTGGCCGGTGGCGAGTGGCGACCTGATGCCCCGCCGCGACGACATCGAAAAGATCCTCCTGATCGGCTCCGGCCCGATCGTGATCGGCCAGGCGGCCGAGTTCGACTACTCGGGCGTCCAGGCCTGCAAGGTCCTGCTGGAGGACGGCTACGAGGTCGTGCTCGTGAACTCGAACCCGGCGACGATCATGACCGACCCCGAGTTCGCCAACCGCACCTACGTCGAGCCGCTGCTGCCCGAGACGGTCGCCCGGATCATCGAGCGCGAGCGCCCGGACGCGCTGCTGCCGACGCTCGGCGGCCAGACGGCGCTGAACCTCGCCAAGGCGCTGCACGACGACGGCACGCTGCAGCGACTCGGCGTCGAGCTGATCGGCGCCGACTACGACGCGATCCACCGCGCCGAGGACCGGGAGGCGTTCCGGACGACGATGGAGCAGGCCGGGCTGCGGGTGCCGTGGTCGGTGATCGTCGAGTCGGTCGGGCAGGTCGAGAAGGGGCTCGCCGCGGGCGAGATCAAGCTCCCGGCGATCGTCCGCCCGGCGTTCACGCTCGGCGGCCACGGCGGCGGGGTGGGCACGACCGCGACCGAGCTGCTCGGCGTCGTCTCCGAGGGCCTGGCCGCCAGCCCGATCAACCAGGTGCTGGTGGAGGAGTCGGTGCTCGGCTGGGGCGAGTTCGAGCTCGAGGTCATGCGCGACCGCAACGACAACGTCGTGATCATCTGCTCGATCGAGAACATCGACCCGATGGGCGTGCACACGGGCGACTCGGTCACGGTCGCGCCCGCCCAGACGCTCACCGACGCGCTCTACCAGGAGCTGCGCGACCAGGCGATCCGCGTGATCCGCGCGGTCGGGGTCGAGACCGGCGGCTCCAACATCCAGTTCGCCGTCGATCCCGCGACCGGGGAGATCGCGGTGATCGAGATGAACCCGCGGGTCTCGCGCTCGTCGGCGCTCGCGTCGAAGGCGACCGGCTTCCCGATCGCCAAGATCGCCGCGAAGCTCGCGGTCGGCTACGCGCTCGAGGAGATCGACAACGACATCACCGGCGTCACTCCCGCCTCGTTCGAGCCCACGATCGACTACGTCGTGACCAAGGTCCCGCGCTTCGCCTTCGAGAAGTTCCCGGGCGCCGAGGGCGAGCTCACCACCCACATGAAGTCGGTGGGGGAGGCGATGGCGATCGGGCGCACCTTCCGCGAGTCGTTTGCGAAGGCGATGAGGTCGCGCGAGCTCGACGCCGAGCCCGAGCCGCCCGAGGCTGACGCCGAGCTCCTCGACGCGCTCGCCATGCCGCGGGCCGATCGGTTCGACCTCGTGGACGTCGCCTTCCGGCGCGGCCTGAGCGTCGAGCAGGTGCACGAGCGCACGTCGATCGACCCCTGGTTCCTGCGCGAGCTCCAGACCCTCGCAACCGCCGGCGACGGCACCGCCGGGCTCGACCGCACCTTCCGCTCGGTGGACACCTGCGCGGCCGAGTTCGAGGCGCGCACGCCGTACTACTACTCGAGCCACGAGCGCAACGCCGAGCTCAAGGGCGAGGTGCGCCGAGGCGACCGCGAGTCCGTCGTGATCCTTGGCTCCGGCCCGAATCGGATCGGCCAGGGCATCGAGTTCGACTACTGCTGCGTACACGCCGCGATGACCGTGCGCGAGTCCGGCCGCGACGCCGTGATCATCAACTGCAACCCCGAGACGGTCTCGACGGACTACGACACCTCCGACCGCCTCTACTTCGAGCCCCTGACCGCCGCCGACGTGCTCGCGGTGATGGAGGTCGAGCAGCCCGAGGGCGTGATCGTCCAGTTCGGCGGCCAGACGCCGCTGCGGCTTGCGCACGAGCTCGAGCGCGCCGGCGTGCCGCTGCTCGGCACCCCGGTCGACGCGATCGACCTCGCCGAGGACCGGGGCCGGTTCGGGGCGCTGCTGCGGCGGCTCGACATCGCCCATCCGCCGTACGGAACCGCGCACTCGGCCGAGGAGGCGACCATGATCGCCGAGGACGTCGGGTTCCCCCTGCTCGTGCGCCCCTCGTACGTGCTCGGCGGCCGGGCCATGGAGATCTGTTACGCGGCGGATGGCCTGGGCGAGTACCTGGAGCGCCACGTCAAGGCCGACCAGGAGCACCCGCTGCTGCTCGATCGCTTCCTCGAGGACGCGATCGAGGTCGACGTCGACGCCCTGTGCGACGGCGAGACCTGCGAGATCGCCGGGATCATGCAGCACGTCGAGGAGGCGGGCGTTCACTCGGGCGACTCGGCCTGCGTGATCCCGCCGATGAGCCTGGGCGAGGCGATGCTCGACGAGATCGGCGAGACCACACGGCGGATCGCGCTCGAGCTCGGGGTCATCGGCCTGCTCAACGTCCAGTACGCGGTCGCGGGCGGGCGCCTGTACGTGATCGAGGCCAACCCGCGGGCCTCGCGCACGGTGCCGTTCGTCTCCAAGGCGATCGGAGCCCCGCTGGCAAAGCTCGCCTGCCGGCTCATGCTGGGCGAGCCGCTGGCGGCGATCGAGCTGCCGACGATGCACAACGGCCACGTCTCGGTGAAGGAGGCGGTGCTGCCGTTCGCCCGCTTCGCCGGCGCCGACACGCTGCTCGGCCCGGAGATGAAGTCCACCGGCGAGGTGATGGGCATCGCCGGCGACTTCCCGACCGCGTTCGGCAAGGCCCAGGCGGCCGCGGGTGTCTCGCTCCCGGCCGAGGGGACCGTGTTCATCACCGTCACGGACACCGACAAGCCGGCCGCGAGCGAGCTGGCCGCGCGCTTCTACGACCTGGGTTTCGAGCTCATCGCAACACGCGGCACGGCACAGGCGATCTCCCGCATGGGCATCCCCGTGACCTCCATCAACAAGATCGGCGAGGGCTCCCCGCACGTGGTCGATTACATCCGCAACCGCGAGGTCGACATCGTGATCAACACGCCGACGGGCAGCGGCGCGCGCTCGGACGGCTACGAGATTCGCAGCGCCGCGGTGCGCAGGGGGATCCCCTGCATCACGACGATGACCGGGGCGTCGGCCGCCGCGCGGGCGATCTACGCGGCGCGCGAGCGCCCGGCGGAGCCGGTGAGCCTCCAGGAGCTGCATGGCTCAGCCATCGTTCGCTGACGAGCGCGTCCTGGCGCCGTTCGCGCGCCGGAGCTGCGAGGTCGTCGCGAACGAGGCGACGGGCGGCTACCGGGTCCTGAGCGCGCTGGACCGGGACGGCCCGGCGCCCCGCGCGGGGCAGTTCTACATGCTCGCCACGGACCGATGGGGAGGCCCCGGCGGCCGCCCGTACCTGCCGCGCGCCTTCTCCGTGGCCGAGGCCGAGGCCGGTCCCGACGGCGTCCGGCTCGACTTCCTGCTGGAGGCGATCGGGCCGGGAACCGAGCGGCTCGCCGGGCTCGGGGTGGGGGAGACGCTTCACCTCACCGGGCCGCTGGGGCGGCCGTTCTCCTCGCTGGGCGAGCTGGCGCCTGCCGCGGCAGGGGCGATCCTGGTCGGCGGCGGCATCGGGATCGCGCCGCTGGCGATCCTGCGCCGCGAGCTCGCCGACCGCGGCGTCCCCCAGCGGGTCCTGCTCGGCTTCCGCGACCGCGCCCACTCGGGCGGGCTCGAGCTCTTCCGCTGCTCGGAGCTGCGGCTGGCGAGCGAGGACGGCCACAGCGGCCACCAGGGCTACGTCACCGACCTCCTCGCGGTCCTGCTCGAGGGCGACGATGCGGCCACGGCGGCCGTGTACGCCTGCGGCCCCCCGGCGATGCTCGAGACGGTCCGCGAGCTCTGCGCCGAACGCGGGGTGGAGGCCGAGCTCGCGATGGAGACGCCGATGGCCTGCGGCTTCGGCTCGTGCTTCGGGTGCGCCGTGCCCCTGGCGGCAGGCGGTTACATGCGGCTCTGCGTGGACGGGCCGACGGTGAACGCGGCCGAGATCGAATCGGCACTGATCGCGGGGAGCGGCCATTGACCGGGCCGGACCTGGCGGCGGAGCTCTGCGGGATCCGTCTCGCGCACCCGATCCTGAACGGGTCGGGGACGTTCGACGCCATCGCCGCCCGCCGCGCGTTCGGCGGTGCGGTGGACGCCGAGTTCCCCTTCAGTGCGTTCGTGTCCAAGACGATCACCCCCGAGCCGCGGGCCGGCAACCCGCCGCCGCGCCTCTACGAGACGCCCTCCGGGCTGATCAACTCGATCGGCCTGCCCAACAAGGGCCTGGAGGGCTTCTTGGCCCAGGACCTGCCCCAGCTCGCAAGCCTCCCGGTGCCGCTCGTGGTCTCGGTGATGGCCACGAGCCGCGAGGGCTTCGCTCAGCTGGTCGAAGGGGTCGGCGCCCGCGACGAGGTCGCTGCGATCGAGCTGAACGTCTCGTGCCCGAACGTGAAATCGGGGCTGATCGTGGGCGAGCAGCCGGCGGAGACCCGCGCGCTGCTCGAGGCCCTGCGCCCGCTCACGGACCGGCCGCTGATCGTGAAGCTGACCCCGAACTGCGCCGACCCGGCCGCGGTCGCGGAGGCGGCCGAGACAGGTGGCGCAGACGCGGTCTCGCTCATCAACACCGTCCGCGCGAGCGCGCTGGACCCGGCGACCCTCGAGCCCTGGCTCGGTGCCGGGAGCGGCGGGCTCTCCGGCCCGGCGATCGCCGCCATCGCCCTCGATCAGGTCCGCCGGGTCGGCGCCGCGGTCTCCCTGCCCGTGATCGGGATGGGCGGGGTCGAGTCCGGAGCTGACGCCATGGCGATGCTCGCCGCGGGCGCCACCGCCGTCGCCGTCGGCACCGCGAACTTCCGCGACCCCGCGGCCGCGATCCGCATCCGGGCGGAGCTCGCAGCCGAGCTTGCCGGCCGCGGCCTCGACCGTCTGCCCGAGCGACCCCTCGCATCGACCTCAAGTTGAGGTCGAACCGAATTTCGCCGAAAACCCGGGTATCGCCCTTGCGCCTCGCTCCCGCGCGGTTATAGTGCGACCGCCGATGGCCCCCGCCCCCGTCGACATGACATCCGCCGCCGTCCCCGAGAGGTCACACGAGCAGCGGATGCGGGCCCTTCGGCGTGCGAACGAAATCCGATCGGCCCGTGCCCAGCTGAAGCGCGACCTCAAGGGGGGGAAGGCGAAGATCGAGCAGCTTCTGCTCGATCCGCCCGACTACGTCCTGTCGGCCAAGGCCTTCGACATGATCCTCGCGGTGCCCAAGTACGGCCGCGTGAAGGCCAACAAGATCCTCACCCAGTGTCGGATCTCGCCGTCGAAGACGATCGGCGGCCTCTCGGAGCGCCAGCGCGCCGAGCTGGTCCAGTTCCTCCGCCGGTAGGCCGGCCGCGGCCCGATGATCACGGCCGCTCACCTGATTGCCTTCGCTGACGACGCTGACGTCGCACGGGCGTTTTTCCGCGACGTGCTGGGGTTTTCGTCCGTCGACGCGGGGGACGGGTGGCTGATTTTCGCCCTCCCGCCGAGGCCGCAGCTCGCTGGTGGCACCCGGGCGAGTTCACGACACCGATCACCGATGCAGGACTGGGGCCGGATCGCGATGCTCCTCGTTCCCGGGCACGGCGAGGTGGGGGTCTACGAGCCGACCCACCCGAGCCCGCTCGAGGGCGTCGGGCCCTGACCCGCCGCGCTCCGCCGCCCGGGAGGTCAGGATGCGCGGCGTGGAGGAGCCGAGGGCGAAGGTCTTCGTGATCACCGGCCCGAGCGGGGTCGGCAAGGGGACGCTGATCCGGATGCTTCGCGACCGCGTTGACGAGCTCGCGCTCTCGACCTCGGCAACCACCCGAGCGCCGCGGGCGGGGGAGGAGGACGGGCTGCGACTACCACTTCCTCTCGCGCGAGGAGTTCGCCCGGCGCGCGGACGCGAACGAGTTCCTGGAGCACGCCGCCTACAGCGGCAACCGCTACGGCACCCTGCGCTCGGAGGTCGAGCGGCGGCTGGCCGCCGGCGAATCGGTGGTGCTCGAGATCGAGGTCCAGGGCGCCCGCCAGGTCCGCGCCGCGATGCCCGAGGCGGTGCTGGTGTTCATCGCCCCGCCGGATCCGGCGGCGCTGCGGGAGCGGCTCGAGCGCCGCGGCACCGACCGCCCCGAGGCGATCGACGAGCGCCTGCGCACCGCCGAGATCGAGCTCGACGCCCAGCAGGAGTTCGCAGCATGTGGTCGTGCAATGACGATCTGGACGCTGCGGCGGAGGAGCTGGAGCGGATCGTCAGGGAAGAACTCGCCCCTAGCAACTAGCAACTCGTCGTCCCCTACACTCCCCGCCGATGATCAAGCCTCGCGTTGACGAACTACTGGCCCGCACCGACAGCCACTATGCCGCGGTGATGGTGGCCGCCAAGCGCGCCCGCCAGCTCAACAGCTACTACCGCGCGCTCGGCGAGGGCTCCTACGAGGAGTACACGCCGCCGATGGTCGAGAGCGCGACCGGCAACTACCTGACGATCGCTCTTCAGGAGCTCGCTCAGGGCAAGATCGAGTACCGCTACCGCGTCTAGCGGTAGCCGGCGCTCGCAAGGCCACGCCCCAAATCGGCGCCGCGCCGGGCGTACGATCAAGCCATGGCCCGGATCCTGCTCGGCGTGAGCGGCGGCATTGCCGCCTACAAGTCGCTTGAGCTCGCTCGGCTCGCGACCAAGGCCGGGCATGGCGTCCGGGTCGTGATGACGCCGAACGCCGGCCGCTTCGTCGGCGCCGCATCGTTCGAGGGGATCGTCGGAGGCCCCGTGCTCATCGACGAGTTCGAGCGCGACCCGGCCCGCGGCGCGTTCCCCGGCGACGAGCCGCCGGCCCACGATCCGATCGGCCACCTCGCCGTCGTGGGCAACGCCGACGCGTACCTCGTCGCGCCGGCGTCGGCCAACACCATCGCGAAGCTCGCAGCGGGGATCTGCGACTCGATGCTCACCACGTCCTTCCTCGCCTGCACGGCCCCGCGCGCCGTCGCCCCGGCGATGAACGACCGCATGTACGCCGACCCTGCCACCCAGGCGAACCTGGCCACGCTGCGCGAGCGCGGGATCCGGGTGATCGAGCCCGAGACCGGCGCGCTCGCCTCGCGCGGTGAGCACGGCACCGGCCGCCTGCCCGAGCCGGAGCGGCTGCTCGCCGAGATCGAGGCGATGCTGCCCTCCCCGGGCGGAAGCTGGGACGGCCTGCGGGTGCTGGTCACCGCCGGCGGCACGCGCGAGCCGATCGACCCGGTGCGCTTCATCGGCAACCGCTCCAGCGGCCGCATGGGCCTCGCGCTCGCCGCGGCCGCGGCGGACCGGGGCGCCGACGTCGTCCTGGTCGCCGCGAACGTCAGCCTCCCGCTGCCGGCGGCGATCGAGACGGTGCGCGTCGAGACCACCGCCGAGCTCGCCGACGCCGTCGGGAAGCGCTTCGGCGACACCCACGTCCTGCTGATGGCGGCCGCCCCGGCGGACTTCCGCACGGCCGACCCGGCCGGGACGAAGCTGTCGCGCGACGGGACCGCCCCGGAGCTCCGCCTGGAGGCGACCGAGGACATCCTCGCCGGGCTCGCCGCCCGCCGGCACGACGACCAGACCCTGATCGGCTTCGCCGCCGAGACCGGCGCGGACGCGGTCGACCGCGCGCGGGCGAAGCTCGAGCGCAAGGCCGTGGACGCCATGGTGTTCAACGACGTCTCGCGTGCGGAGATCGGCTTCGACTCCGACCTCAACGAGGTGACGGTGCTCGAGCGCGCGGACGAGCTCCACATCCCGCTCGCCCCCAAGCGGGAGGTCGCCGAGGCGATCCTGGACCGGGTCGAGGCGATCCGCGCGCGAGCTCCCAGCACCGGCTGAATGCCCTCCTAAACTGGGTGGGTGCCCGCGGCTGACGACAACCTCTACACCCTGTACCGCCGCGGTGTCGAGCTGCTCGAGGACGGGAGCTTCGGCGAGGCGACGGTGCCGCTGGCCGAGGTCGCGAAGCGCGAGCCCGAGAAGACATCGGTGCGCGAGGCGCTCGGGCGCGCCTATTTCCGCAACCGCCAGTTCGAGGAGGCGGCGACGGAGTTCGAGGCGGTGGTCGATCGCCAGCCGGTCAACGACTACGCCCACTTCTGCCTCGGCCGCGCCCTGAGCCTGACCGGGGACCGGGACCGCGCCCGCCATCACCTGGCGCTGGCCTCCAACCTGCGGCCCGAGCGCCGCGACTACCGCATCTACCGCGACCGCCTGCGGGCGGCTTCGTAGCGGCGCTGATTTGCGCGCGCTGGTCCAGCGCGTGACCCGCGCCGCGGTGTCGGTCGACGGGGAGCGGATCGCCGGGATCGGGCCCGGCCTGCTGGTGCTGCTCGGCGTGCGCGGAGGCGACGGCGAGGCCGAGGCCGACCGGCTCGCCGACAAGGTCCGCGCCCTGCGCGTGTTCGAGGACGCCGAGGGGCGCATGAACGAGCCGCTCGGCGAGCGCGAGGTCCTGTGCGTGAGCCAGTTCACCCTGTACGCCGACACCCGCAAGGGCAATCGGCCGAGCTTCGTCGAGGCGGCGCCCGGCGAGGTCGCCGAACCGCTGTACGAGCGGTTCTGCGAGCGCCTCGGCGCGGAGCGCGGAGCGTTCGGCGCGCGGATGGTGGTCGAGCTCGACAACGACGGCCCGGTGACCGTGATGCTCGAGCTCTGAGCGGGCTTGACACGCAGGCGGCACGCACGAGGGGCGGGGCTATACTGATCCCACCTTCTCACGTACCCGAACCCTGTAAGTGGTGGGCCCGGGCCCGCCTTTTTTTTCGCAGTTTCGGGGTCGTGGGCGGGGGAGAATCGAGAGCACGAGTGAACGAGTTGACGGAACTTCAGACCACAATCGATGAGCGGATCGCGGCGTTCGACCCGGACGTCGAGTTGATCGCGCTCGAGCGCCCGGCCGCCGAGACGCTGCGGCTCTACATCGACCATCCCGGCGGTGTCGACCTGGCGCTCTGCGAGCGGGTCACGGGCGAGCTGCGCGATCTGCTCGAGTCGTACTCGCTCGAGGTCTCCTCGCCCGGCATCGACCGGCCGCTGACCAAGCCGGAGCACTTCCGCCGCTATCTCGGGCGCCGGGTCAAGGTGCGCACCAACGAGCCGATCGAGGGCCGGCGCAACTTCACCGGGACGCTCACCGAGGCCGACGACGAGGGCGTCTGCGTCGACGCCGACGGCAGTGCCGTCCGCATCCCGCTGGCGGGAATCCGCCGTTCGAACCTGATCCCCGAATTTGGAGGTGGCAGCGCTTGAGCCGCGAGATCGTCGAGGCCCTTCACGGCCTCGAGCAGGAGAAGGGCATCGACGCCGAGACGCTGATGGCGGCGCTCGAGGACGCCCTGCTGTCGGCCTACAAGAAGAGCCCCGGAGCGGCCAAGTACGCGCGCGTCGACCTCGACCGCGACACCGCCGACTTCCGCGTCTTCGAGCTGATCCTGCCGCCGGAGCTGGAGGAGAAGCTGCTCGCCGAGGTCGCCGAGGACCAGGAGCCGACGGTCGACCCCGAGACGGGCGAGCTGCGCGAGCCCGAGGAGCCCGAGCTCGACCCCGAGATCCTCGCTCCCTACGAGGACCAGATCAAGTCGCGCGACGTCACCCCTGACGACTTCGGCCGGATCGCCGCCCAGACCGCGAAGCAGGTGATCCTGCAGCGGATCCGCGAGGCCGAGCGGCAGATGATGTACGACGAGTACCAGGACCGCGTCGGCGAGCTGATCACCGGGATCATCCAGCAGTCCGACAACCGCTACACGCTCGTGCAGCTGCGCGAGCGGGTCGAGGCGCTGCTGCCGCGCTCCGAGCAGGTCTGGAACGAGCGCTACGACCACGGCATGCGCGTCAAGGCCGTGATCACCGACGTCTCGGCCGAGGGCAAGGGCCCGAGCATCGTCGTCAGCCGCCGCAGCCCGGAGCTGATCAAGGAGCTGTTCGAGCTCGAGGTGCCCGAGATCGCCGACGGCCTCGTCGAGATCGTCGGCGTCGCCCGCGAGCCCGGCTATCGCTCGAAGATCGCCGTGATCTCCCACGCCGACGGCGTCGACCCGGTCGGCGCCTGCGTCGGCCCGCGCGGCTCGCGGGTGCGCATGGTCGTCTCCGAGCTGCGCGGCGAGAAGATCGACATCATCCCTTACAACGACGAGCCCGCCCGATTCGTCGCCAAGGCGCTCTCACCGGCGCGTGTGCGCGAGGTCCTCGTCGACGACGAGACCAAGGAGGCGACGGTGATCGTCCCCGACGACCAGCTCTCGCTGGCGATCGGGCGCGAGGGCCAGAACGCCCGCCTGGCCGCGAAGCTGACCGGCTGGAAGGTCGACATCAAGTCGCAGACCGAGTTCGTCGGAGGACCGACGAGATCGAGTACGACGCAGGAGGAGCAGGCCGACGGCCGCTGCGCCGCCGTGCTCTCGCGCCGGCCGCCGGTGCCCGAACGCCGCGCTGGCCGGCTCGCGCTTCTGCGGCCTGCCGCAGCACCAGGCGCTGGCCCGCTTCCAGACCAACCAGGTGACGATCCTGCGGCGCCCTCGACGACGCCGAGGTCGCGGTGCTCGCCGACCCGGACGCCTCCGAGGGCGACGTCGACGGCGCTGGTCGAAGCGCGCCGAGGCCGAGTTCGCCGAGGGCGCGGCCGAGGAGGCGCCGGAGCCCGAGGAGACGGCCGTCGAGGAGACGCTCGCCGAGGAGGCCGCGGAGGCCGAGGCCGCCGCGCCGAGCGAGGCCGACGCGGTGGCCGAGGAGGCGCCCGCGCGAGGAGCCGAGGCGGTCGGCCGAGAGCCGAGCCGCCGAGGTCGAGGAGGTCGTCGCGGAGGCGACGCCGAGGCCGAGGACGGCGCGGCCGAGCCCGAGGAGCCCGCGGCCGAGGAAACGGCGGAGGCGCAGTCGTAGTTGGCACGTAAGCGCGTCCACGAGATCGCCAAGGCGCAAGGGCTGACCAGCAAGGAGGTCCTCGCTGCGCTGCACGCCGCCGGCGTCGAGGCCAAGGCCGCGGCGTCGAGCGTCGAGGAGGCCGACGCGCTCGAGGCGCTGAAGGCCGCCAACGGCGGCGGCGCCGCCCAGCCCGCCGCGGCAGCCAAGCCGCGCCCGCCGAGCGCTACCAAGCCGCGGCGCCGCGCCGAGCGCGCCACGGCGGCCGCGGCGGCTCCCGCCGCAGGCCGCCGCCGGCGCCCGCGCAGCCGCAGGCCCAGCGCCCGGTGCGTCCCGTCCAGCCCGCCGCCGGCGGCGGCCAGGCGGCGGGCGGGCAGAAGAAGCGCCGCCGCGTCGTGATCGACTCGCAGGCCTCGCGCCGCGACCAGATGCCGCAGGCGCCGCCGCGGCGCCCGCCGCGGCGCCGTGGTGGCCGCCGGCGCCGGCCGCTGCTCGAGGAGCCGCCCGCTGGCGCCGGTCGTCGAGACCGAAGAGCCGGCGCTCAAGATTCCGTCGGGCGCGACCGTGCGCGAGGTGGCCGAGATCTTCGGGGTCGGCAGCGCCGACGTCATCAAGCAGCTGATGCAGCTCGGCGAGATGGCGACCCTGACGCAGACGCTCACCGACGAGACCGATCGAGGTGCTCGCCGACGCGCTCGACCGCAAGGTCGAGATGGTCAGCGCCGCCGAGGAGGCCGCCGAGGAGCCCGTCTACGACGACTCCGACGACGAGCTCGTCGACCGCCCGCCCGTGGTCACGATCATGGGCCACGTCGACCACGGCAAGACGTCGCTGCTGGACGCGATCCGCGAGACCGAGGTCGTCGCCGGCGAGGCCGGCGGGATCACCCAGCACATCGGCGCCTACCAGGTGCACCGCAACGGCAAGACGATCAGCTTCATCGACACCCCGGGCCACGCGGCGTTCACCGCGATGCGCGCCCGCGGCGCCGACGTCACCGACATCGTCGTGCTCGTGGTCGCCGCCGACGACGGCGTGATGCCGCAGACGGTCGAGGCGATCGACCACGCCCGGGCCGCCGACGTGCCGATGCTGGTCGCGGTCAACAAGATCGACCTCGCCCGCCGCCAACCCCGACAAGGTCAAGGGCGAGCTCGCCACCCAGGGCCTCAACCCCGAGGACTGGGGCGGCGACACGATCTTCGTCAACGTCTCGGCGAAGACGCACGAGAACCTCGACGACCTGCTCGAGAACATCCTCCTGCTCGCCGAGGTCGAGGAGCTCGAAGGCCAACCCCGACGCGCCCGCCTCCGGCTCGGTGATCGAGTCGCACCTCGACCCCGGCCGCGGGCCCGGTCGCCACCGTGCTGGTCCAGCGCGGCACGCTGCACGTCGGCGACTCACTGGTCGCCGGCCCGCAGTGGGGCAAGGTGCGGGCGATGCAGGACCACACCGGCGCCCGTCTCGACGAGGCCCGGCCCGGCGATCCGGTCGAGGTGCTCGGCTTCGAGGGCGTCTGCGAGGCCGGCGAGCACGTCGAGGTGGTCGAGAACGACCGCCGGGCGCGCCAGCTCGCCGCAGGAGCGCGCAGACGCGCCTCAAGACCGAGCAGCTCGGCCGCCGCCAGGCCCGCAGGCTGAGCCTCGACGAGGTCTTCGCCAAGGCCAAGGAGGGCGAGGTCAACGAGCTCAACATCGTCCTCAAGGGCGACGTGTCAGGCTCGCTGGAGGCGCTCCAGGACGAGATCGCGAAGCTGCCGCAGGACCAGATCGCGGTCAACGTGATCCACGCCGGCGCCGGCGGCATCAACGAGTCCGACGTGATGCTCGCCGCCGCCTCCGACGCGGTGATCATCGGCTTCAACGTCCGCCCGCTCGCCGACGCCCGCCGCGCGGCCGAGCGCGAGGGCGTCGAGATCCGCACCTACTCGGTGATCTACAAGGTCACCGAGGAGCTGCGCGCGGCGATGGAGGGCATGCTCGCGCCCGAGGAGGTCGAGGAGGCGCTCGGCCAGGCCGAGGTGCTGGAGCTCTTCAAGGCCTCGCGGGTCGGCACGATCGCCGGTTGCTCGGTCACCGACGGCCGCCTCACCCGCGGCGCCGAGGTTCGCCTCGTCCGCGACGGGACCGTCGTCTGGACCGGGCGGATCGGCTCGCTGCGCCGCTTCAAGGACGACGTCCGCGAGGTCGAGGCCGGCCTCGAGTGCGGCGTCGTGCTCGAGGGCTTCCAGGACGTCAAGGTGGGCGACGTCATCGAGGCGTTCGAGACGCGGCAGGTCGAGCAGACGCTCGAGTAGCACCTGGCGCCGACCACGTACATCAGCCTCACCGAGATCCACCTGGATCTCCGCCACTCCCAGAACCTCAAGGAGAAACGGAAGGTGGTCAGCTCGCTGAAGGCCCAGATCCGCCAGCGCTTCGTCGCCGCGGTGGCCGAGATCGACGCGCACGACGATCGGCGCCGCGCCGTGCTGCTGTGCGCGCTGGTCGGCGGGCCGAGGTGCGCGAGCGCTCGGCCGAGCTGGAGCGATTCGTCGAGGCGCGCTGCCCGGACGGCTGCGGCTTCGAGCGCAACCTGCTGACCCTCGCCGATGTCCGCGACTGAGGCCGTTATGGGGCCCCTGTTATGTTGGCTCGGGTATGGCCGGAGGCGACCGAATGCGCCGGATCGACGAGGTCATGCGCAAGGTGATCGGGTCCGCGATCGCCAGCGACCTCGAGGACCCGAGGATCGGATTCGTGACAGTGACCTCCGTCGACGACCAGCCCCGACCTGCGCTCGGCGCGCGTCTACGTCAGCGTGCTCGGCGACGAGGAGGAGCGGGAGGCGACGCTCGCCGCGCTCGCCTCCTCGCACGGCAAGCTGCAGGCGGCGATCGCCCGCGAGGTCCGGATCAAGCACACGCCGACGCTGACCTTCCGCTACGACGAGAGCCTCGAGCGCGGCATCCGCCTGAGCAGGCTGCTGGAGGATGGGACCGGCATGAGTGAGCCCGCGCGACGGCCACGGCCACGACGACCTCGACCTCGTCGTCGACGAGCTGCGCGCCGCCGACCGCTTCCTGCTCACCACCCACGAGGGCCCCGACGGCGACGCGCTCGGCTCGCTGCTGGCGATGCACCACATCCTCGAGCCAGCTCGGCAAGGACTCGGTGATGTTCCTCGCGGCGAAGGAGTTCCCGCTGCCGGTCGAGTACCGCTTCCTGCCGCTCGAGGAGGTCTTCCACGAGCCGCCGGCCGACGTCGTCGACCGCACGCTCGTCTTCCTCGACTGCGGCAACATCGACCGGATGCCGGTCGAGTTCCTGCAGCGCGACGGGCGCCCGGCTGCTCAACATCGACCACCACCACGACAACACCCGCTTCGGGACCGTCAACCTGGTCGACACCGAGGCCTCGTGCACGGCCGAGATCGTGCTTCGAGCTCGCCAAGCGGCTCGGCGCCGAGATCACGCCCGAGATCGCGGCGGCGCTCTACGTCGGCCTGGTCACCGACACCGGCAAGTTCATGTACGAGAACACCGCGGCCGGCCTCGCACCGGATGGCGGCCGAGCTGATCGAGGCCGGGGTCGACGTCAACGACATCTACCGCCGCCTCTACGAGCGGGTGCCGATCGAGAAGCTGCACCTGATCGCGCGGGCGCTGGAGAAGATCCAGCGCTTCGACGACGGCCGGCTCGCGGTCACCTACATCAGCGCCGAGGACTACGCGGCGACCGGCGCCGGGGAGGTGCTCACCGAGGGCGATCATCGACTTCGTCCGCGGCCTCGAGGGCACGCGCCGTCGCGGCCGTGATCCGCGACAAGACCGACGGCGGGCGCTCGGCGCGCAAGGTCAGCCTGCGCTCCACCGACGGCGCCGTCGACGTCTCGGCGATCGCCCGCGCGCCAGGGCGGCGGCGGGCACCGGCGGGCGGCCGGCTTCGGCAGCGACCTGCCGCTACGCCGAGCTCGTCGAGTTCCTCCGTGGCGAGGTCGCCGCTCAGCTGTGAGGCGGAGCCCGAAGGGCGAGCCGAGCCGCGCCGCCGTTGAGGCGCCTTGTTCTGACGGGGCGGTCCTCCTCGTCGACAAGCCGGCGGGCATCACCTCCCACGACGCGGTCGCCCGGGCGCGGCGCGCGTTCGGCGCCAAGACCGGCCACGCCGGCACGCTCGACCCGTTCGCGACCGGGCTGCTTGATCGTCCTGCTCGGCCGCCCGGCGACCCGCGAGCAGCGCGCGGTTCATGGACCTGCGCAAGACCTACCGCGCCCGGGCGCGGTTCGGCGCCGTCTCCGACCACCGGCGATCGCGACGGCGAGATCACCGAGACCGGCGTGCGTCCGGCCGGCGAGCTCGAGCTGCCCACCGGCGAGCTCCGCCAGCGCCCGCCGGCGTACTCGGCGGTGAAGGTCGGCGGCGAGCGCGCCTACCAGCGCGCCCGCCGCGGCGAGGAGTTCGAGGTGCCCGAGCGCCTCGTGACCGTGTACCGCTTCGAGCAGCTCGCCCGCGACGGCGACGAGGCCGAGTTCGAGATCGAATGCTCGTCGGGGACCTACGTGCGCAGCCTGATCGCCGACCTCGGCGACGCCTACTGCACCGAGCTGCGGCGGCTCGCGATCGGCCCGTTCTCGGCGGACGAGGCCGACGAGGCCGCCGCCGATCCCGCTGCGCCGAAGCGCTCGCCCGTCTTCAGTGACCACCTAGTCTCTGCCGCCGTGAGCATCAAGGTCACACCGCTCACGGAGGCCGAGCGCGCGCCCGCGCGACGATCGCGATCGGGACCTTCGACGGCGTCCACGTCGGCCACCGGCAGGTGATCCGCGGGCGCCGACACGGTGCTCACCTTCGAGCCCCACCCGCTCAGCGTCATCCACCCGCGAGGCGGCGCCGAAGCTGATCATGCCGTTCGACATCAAGCGCGACGTGATCGAGGGGCTCGGCGTCGAGGAGCTCGTGATGATCCCGTTCGACAAGGACTTCTCGACCATCGACGCCGAGGAGTTCTGCCGCGGGATCCTCGTCGACACGCCTGGGCGCGACGAGGGTCGCGGTCGGGGAGAACTTCCGCTTCGGCAAGCGGGCGAAGGGCGACCCGGAGATGCTGCAAGCCGCGCGCGGAGTTCGAGACCGAGGTGGTGCCGCTGGTGGAGGTCGACGGCGAGACGGTCTCGTCGACCCGGATCCGGGCGCAGATCGCCGCCGGCGACGTCGAGGGCGCGATGCGCTGCCTCGGGGCGCCGTTCCTGCTCGAGGGCGACGGTCGTGGAGGGCGACAAGCGCGGGCCGCACGCTCGGCTTCCCGACCGCGAACGTGGTCCCCGACGAGGACTACGCCTATCCCGGGCCACGGCGTCTACGCCGCGTTCGCGGACGGGATCCCGGCGGCGGTCAACGTCGGCGTGCGCCCGACGTTCGAGACCGGCCGCGGGCGTGCTGATCGAGTCCTATCTGATCGACCACGAGCGCCGACCTCTACGGCCAGACGCTGCGGATCGCGTTCATCGCCCGGCTGCGCGGCGAGAAGCGCTTCGAGGACGTGGACGAGCTGGTCGCCCAGATGCGCCGCGACGTGGACGAGGCGCGCGCGCCTGTGTGCCGAGTTCGCACCACCTCGCTAACCTCTCCGACTCCGCATGGGCTTGACCACGGAAAAGAAGCAGGAGCTGATCGGCAAGTACGGTCGCACCGAGGGCGACACCGGCTCCGCCGAGGTCCAGGTCGCCCTGCTCACCGAGCGCATCAACGAGCTCACCGGGCACCTGCGCACGCACACCAAGGACCATCACTCCCGCCGCGGTCTGCTGATGCTCGTCGGCAAGCGCCGCCGCCTGCTGCGCTACCTCGAGCGCTCCGACCTCGAGCGCTACCGCGCGCTGGTCGCCGACCTCGGCCTGCGCCGCTAGGCGGCCCGCGTGATCGAGCCGGGCAGCCCGGCGCCGGACTTCACGCTTCCCAACCACCGGGGCGAGCCCGTCAGCCTGGCCGACTTCCGCGGGCGCAAGGTGATGCTCTGCTTCTATCCGAACGACTTCAGCCCGGTGTGCTCCGACCAGCTCTCGATCTATCAGGAGGTGCTCGGCGAGATCCGCGAGCGCGGAGCCGAGCTCGTCGGCATCTCGACCGACGGCTCCTGGGCCCACAACGCGTTTCGCAAGCAGCTCGGGCTCGAGATGACGCTGCTCGCCGACTTCCACCCGAAGGGCGAGGTCTCGCGCGCTCTACGGCGCCTATCTCGAGGAGCTGGGGGACGCCGAACCGGTCCCTGGTGCTGATCGACGAGGAGGGCGTCGTCAGCTGGGTCCACGCGGAGGAGACGCCCCTCACGATCCCGGGCGCGAACCTGATCTTCGACGCGCTGGACGCCACGCGCTAGTCCCGCTGCGGCCGGCCGGCGCCACGCCCCCGACGAGGGCGAGGGCGAGGGACGGGGCCGGTGCGGGCTTCACTGGGCCGAATCGACCCCCGATATGGGGGTCGATTCGGCCCACGGAGGCTGGCGCTACGGCCCGGGTACCGTCTCGGCATGGACCGCTCGCTCACCAGTGCCGTGGTGCCGCCGATCGGGCCCGCCGACCACGTCCGCGGGGCCGGCATCGAGGCGATCGTCTACCTCGACCTCGCCTGCCCGCAGTGCGCGGCCGCCTGGCTGCGGGTCCGAGAGCTGCCGCTGCGGCTGTGCGTGCGCCACTTCCCGCTGGCGGCGAAGCGGCCCCGTTCGCCGGCGCTCCACGCGGCCGCGGAGGCGGCTGCGCTCCAGCGCGAGGACGCGTTCTGGGCGCTGGTGGACTCGATCTACGCCGACCACGGCCACCAGGACGACCCGCATCTGTGGGAGCGCGCTCGGGCCCTCGGGCTCGACCTGGAGCGCTTCGAACGCGACCGTCGCTCGCCGAAGATCGCCGCCCGGGTGCGGGCCGATTTCGAGAGCGGGATTCGCGGCGGGGTGGTCGCGACCCCGACGGCGTTCGCCTCCGGAGAGCGCCTCGATGGCGACGTCGGGCGCCAACTCGCCGAGTTGACGGCCCGCTAACATCGCTGCGTTCGAGAACGAGAGTTCTATGAAGAAATGGCCGCCATCCGGGCGGTCGAAAGGAAAAGCGAATAGATGAGCATGTTTGATGTGAGCCGCGTTTCGGCTGAGATCGGCGGCCAGGAGATCTCCTTCGAAACCGGCAAGCTCGCCAGGCAGGCGGGCGGAGCCGTCGTTGTGCGGTCCGGGGACACGATGGTCCTCTGCACCGCGACGATGGGCAACCTGCGCGACGTGGACTTCCTCCCGCTGACGGTCGACGTCGAGGAGAAGCACTACGCGGCCGGCAAGGTCCCCGGCTCGTTCTTCCGCCGTGAGGCGAGAGCGGGCGAGAAGGCGACCCTGACCGCGCGGATGATCGACCGCCCGATGCGCCCCCTCTTCCCCAAGGGCTGGCACTTCGAGACGCAGCTGGTCGCCCAGCCGCTCTCGGTGGACCACGTCCACCCCTACGACATCCTGGCGATGAACGGCGCCTCCGCGGCGCTCGCGATCTCGCCGATCCCGGTCGCGAAGTACGTCGGCGCCGTGCGGATCGGCAAGCTCGACGGTGACTTCGTCGTCAACCCGGAGGAGGAGACGCTCGAGGAGCTCGAGATGGATCTCATCGTCTCCGGCTCCGACGAGGCGATCCTGATGGTCGAGTGCGGCGCCAGCGGCGTCAGCGAGGCCGAGGTGCTCGACGCCCTCGACATCGCCCACTCCGAGATCAAGACCCTGGTCGCGACGATGGAGGAGCTGCGCCAGAAGGCCGGCAAGGAGAAGATCGAGGTCGACAGTCCCGAGGTCGACCAGCAGGTCCTCGAGGAGATCAAGAGCCGCTTCGGCGCGAAGCTCGACGAGGCGACGCAGGTCGCCGAGAAGCTCGCGCGCCAGGACGCCATCGACGCGGTCGAGGAGAAGGCGCTCGCCGCGCTCGCGGCCGGTGAGGGCGACGAGCGAGGTCGACCCGGAGAAGGCCCCCGAGGTCACCCGCGCGTTCGCTGCCGCTCGAGAAGGACGTCATCCGACGCCGGATCGCGATCGACAAGAAGCGGCCCGACGGGCGCGCCCAGGACGAGATCCGTCCGATCGAGACCGAGGTCGACATCGCCCCGCGCGTGCACGGCTCGGCGCTGTTCACCCGCGGCGAGACGCAGATCCTGTCCTCGGTCGCGCTCGGCACGACCCGCATGGACATGAAGGTCGACAACCTCGGCCTCCAGGAGACCAAGCGCTTCTGGCACCACTACAACTTCCCGCCGTTCTCGGTCGGGGAGGCCGGGTTCATGCGCGGCCCGAAGCGCCGCGACATCGGCCACGGCGCGCTCGCTGAGCGGGCGCTGCTGCCGACGATCCCCGACGAGGAGGAGTTCCCCTACGTCATCCGGGTCGTCTCCGACACGCTGGAGTCCAACGGCTCGTCGTCGATGGGCTCCGTCTGCGCCTCGTCGATGGCCCTGCAGGCGGCGGGCGTCCCGGTCTCGACCGCGGTCGCCGGCGTCGCCATGGGGCTGATCAAGGAGGGCGACGACTACATCGTGCTCACCGACATCGCCGGCGTCGAGGACCACCTCGGCGACATGGACTTCAAGGTCGCCGGGTCCGCGGACGGGATCACCGCCCTGCAGATGGACATCAAGATCACCGGCGTCACGTTCGAGATCCTCACCGACGCCCTCGAGCAGGCGCGCAAGGGCCGCCTGTTCATCCTGGACAAGATGGCCGAGGCGATCGACGCGCCGCGGGAGAAGCTCTCCGAGTACGCGCCGGCGATCGAGTCGATCAAGATCGACCCCGAGAAGATCGGGGCCGTGATCGGCAAGGGCGGCGAGACGATCCGCGGCATGCAGGAGGAGTTCGAGGCCGAGATCGACATCGACGACGACGGCACCGTCCGCGTCTACGCGCCGAGCAGCGCGCTCGTCGACGGCGTCGTCAAGCGGATCGAGTCGATGACCCGCGAGGCGGAGGTCGGCGACCACTTCCCGAAGGCGAAGGTCGTCAAGACGACCACGTTCGGCGCCTTCGTCGAGCTCGTCAAGGGCACCGACGGCCTCCTGCACATCTCCAACGTCAAGCCCGGCGAGCGGGTCGGAGACGGTCGAGAGCGTCCTCTCACAGGGCGACGAGATCGACGTCACCGTGGCCGAGGTCGACAAGGAGCGCGGCCGGATCGGCCTGCGCCTCTCCGACGACCCGGCGATCGCGGGCAAGTCGCCCGAGGAGCTGCAGAAGCTCGGCACGGGCGACCCGACGATGGGCGGCGGCGGCAGCCGTGGCGGCCGCGGCGGACGCAACGGCGGTGACCGCGGCGGCCGCGGGCGCGAGGGCGGCCGCGGCGGACGCGGTGGACGTCAGCGCGAGCGCCTCGACTGATGGAGAGCCCTCCCGGCCTGCCCGAAGGCGTCGAGCTCAGCACGCTCGACTCGGGACTCCGGGTCGTGACCGAGGTCGTGCCCTCGGTTCGCTCGGTGGCCCTCGGGCTCTGGGTCAGAACTGGATCACGTGACGAGACGCCGGCGCAGGCCGGCGTCTCGCATTTCCTGGAGCACCTGCTGTTCAAGGGCACCGAGCGCCACTCGGCGATCGAGATCTCCGAGCTCTTCGACGGCATGGGCGCGGCGACCAACGCGGCGACCGGCAAGGAGACCACGCACCTCCACGCGCGCTTTCTCGACGAGCACACCGAGGAGGCCTTCGACCTGATGGCCGAGATGCTGCTGGCCCCGTCGCTGCCGCCCGGACGAGATCGACTCCGAGCGCGAGGTCGTGCTCGAGGAGATCGCGATGTACGAGGACGAGCCGCAGGACCGCGTCCACGACGTGCTCGCCGAGGCGATCTACGGCGACCATCCGCTCGGCCGGCGCGTGCTCGGGCGCGCCGACGTGATCGGCGGCATCCCGGTACCCGACATCGCCTCCTACCACGACGCCCGCTACACGGCCGACAACATCGTCGTCTCCGCCGCGGGCCACGTCGATCACGCGCGGATCGTCGAGCTCGCCGAGCGGACGCTGCGCCCGCCCGCGCCGGCACGGCGGCCCCGGCGTCGAGGGCTCGGCCAACGGCTCGCATCAGCGCGGCTGCTCTTCTACGAGAAGGAGACCGAGCAGTACCACATCTGCTTCGGCGGGCCGGGGATCGCGCGCGGGGACGACCGCCGCTTCGCGCTCGCGGTCGCTCGACACGATCTTCGGCGGCTCGGTGTCCTCGCGGCTGTTCCGCGAGGTGCGCGAGAAGCGCGGGCTCGCCTACTCGGTCGGCTCCTACACGCACGAGTTCGTCGACCGCGGCTTCGTCGCCATGTACGTGGGCACCCGCGCCGACAACGTCGCCGAGGCCTGCGAGATCATCGGCCGCGAGCTCGTCCGCCTCTCCGCGGAGGGCGTGAGCGACGAGGAGCTCGCTCGCGCCAAGGAGCACGTCAAGGGCCGCATGGTGCTCGGGCTCGAGGCGACCTCGGCGCGCATGGGCCGGCTGGCCCGCGGCGGTGATGTTCGACGTCCCGCTGCTCTCGCTCGACGAGATGCTCGAGCGCGTCGACGCGGTCACCGCCGACGAGGTCGCCGAGCTCGCCGCGCGAGCTCTACGACCCCGCAGAAGCTCGCCGCCGCCTGCGTCGGGCCCGACGAGGACTGCTTCACGGCCGCCGCCGGGTCGGTGTCCGAGGCGCTGGTGGCATGACCGGTCGTGATCCGGGTCGCGGTCTCCGGGGCGGCCGGACGCATGGGGGCGACCGTCTGCGAGGCGGTCGAGGGCGCCGATGACATGGAGCTCACCGGCCGCGCCGACCCGGCGCTCGGCGTCGAGCTCGGCCGAGGTCCTCGGCGACGCCGACGTCGTCGTCGACTTCAGCACCCCCGAGACGGCGCTCGACAACGTCCGCGCCTGCGTCGACGCCGGCGTCCACGCCGTGGTCGGCACGACGGGCTTCGACCTCGACGAGCTGCGAGCCGTCGCCGAGCGGCGGCGAGCGCGAACGTCTTCGTGGCCCCGAACTTCGCGATCGGCGCCGTGCTGATGATGCGCTTCGCCGCCGAGGCAGCCCGCTACATGCCCGAGGTCGAGATCATCGAGCTGCACCACGACCGCAAGCTCGACGCGCCCTCGGGCACCGCGAAGCGGACCGCGCGAGCTGGTCGCCGACGCGGGCGGCTCGGTCCACGAGCCGATCCACTCGGTCCGCCTGCCCGGGCCTCGTCGCCCATCAGGAGGTGATCCTCGGCGGCGAGGGCCAGACGCTCACGATCCGCCACGACTCGATCGACCGGCGCTCGTTCATGGCCGGGGTGCTGCTCGCCGTGCGGCGCGTGGGCGACCTTCCCGACCGGCTCACGGTTGGGCTGGAGGAAGTTGCTGTGAGGCGTCGACCGCCTCGCCGGCGATCGACGCGACCGCCCAGGCCGAGCTCGTCCGCAACGGCGAGGTCTCGCCCGCAGGAGCTGGTCGAGGAGGCGATCGCGCGGGTCGAGGCGCTCAACCCGCAGCTCAACGCGGTCATCCACGAGCTCTTCGAGCAGGGCGCGCCGAGGCCGCCGGGCAACTCGCTGCCCGACGGCCCGTTCCAGCGGCGTCCCGTTCCTGTTCAAGGACATCGGCGCGGCGCTACGCGGGCCAGCCGCTACCACCTCGGCACGCAGGTCGCTCAAGGACGTCGACTTCCGCGCCCCGGTCGACACCTTCCTGGCGCGCGCGCTTCCGCGACGCCGGGTTCGTGACGATCGGCAAGACGAACGTCCCCGAGCTCGGGATCCTGCCGACCACGCGAGTCGCGCGCCTACGGCGCCGGCCCGCAACCCGTGGAACCTCGAGCACACGCCCGGCGGCTCGAGCGGCGGCGCCGCGGCCGCGGTCGCCTCCGGGATGGTCTCGATCGCGCACGCCAACGACGGCGGCGGCTCGATCCGGATCCCGGCCAGCCACTGCGGCCTCGTCGGCCTGAAGCCGACCCGCCAGCGGATCTCCGAGGGGCCGCTGGTCGGCGACACGATGTCCGGGATGACCGTCGGAGCTCGGCGTCACGCGCTCGGTCCGCGACGCGGCGGCGATGCTCGACGCCGTCGCACGGCCCGGCCCCGGGCGACCCCTACGTCGCCCCGGCGCCGGAGCGCCCGTACGTCGAGGAGCTCGGGATGCGAGCCCGGCCCGCTGCGGATCGGGCTCGTCACGACGCTCGGCCCCGGGAATCGAGGTCGATCCGGTGGTCGTCGCCGCGGCCAAGGAGGCGGCGGAGCTGCTCGAGTCGCTCGGGCACGCGGATCGAGGAGCGCCAGCTCGCCGATGCCACGCCCGGCGTGGCGGAGGAGCTGGTGCCGAGCTTCATGGTGCGCTGGGCGGCCGGCCAGGCGGCGCTGCTCGCCAGCTCGGCGCGCGTGATCGGCCGCGCCGTTGACCGCCGACGACGTCGAGCCGCTCACCTGGGCGCTCGCCGAGGACGGGCGCGAGCGCGGCGCCGCGGAGTACCTCGAGGCCGTCGGCCTGCACCAGCTCGTCGGCCGGATCATCGGCACCTGGCTCGACGCCGAGCTTCGACCTGCTGCTCACGCCGACGGTGGGCGAGCCGCCGCCGCCGCTCGGGCACCTACGACGACTCGGGGCCGGACCCGATGGCCGCGATCCGGCGCGCCTGGCCGACCGGCGCGTTCACGGCGATCTTCAACGCGACCGGCCAGCCCGGCGATCTCCGTGCCGCTGCACTGGACCGAGGACGGGCTGCCGGTCGGGGTCCAGCTGGTCGGCGCCGCTCGGCGCGCGAGGGCCTGCTGATCCGCGTCGCGGCCCAGCTCGAGCGGGCCCGGCCCTGGGCGGACCGTCGCCCGCCGCTGTTCGCGGAGTGAGCGCTTCCGCGGCACGCGTTACGCTGGTCCGCATGAGCGAGATCCGCGGCGTCCTGACCGCGATGGTGACGCCGTTCGACGACGACGGCGCGGTCGACCTCGACCGTCTCGCGGCGCCTCGCCCGCCACCTCGTCGACGACGGCTGCCACGGCCTCGTGGTCGCCGGCACCACGGGCGAGGCGCCGACCCTCTCCGACGACGAGAAGGTGCGCCTGCTCGACGCCGTCCTCGACGAGGTCGGCGACACGGCGACCGTGATCGCCGGGCACCGGCTCGAACGACACCGCGCACACCGTCAGCCTCACGCGCAAGGCGCGCGACGTCGGCGCCCACGCGGTGCTCGTCGTCACCCCGTACTACAACAAGCCCAACGAGGCCGGGCTGCGGGCCCACTTCGCGCGCCGTCTCCGAGGCCGCGGCGCGAGACCCCGGTCGTGCTCTACAACATCCCGTCGCGCACGGTGATCAACCTGTCGCCGGAGCTGCTCGCCGACCTCGCGGCCGAGCACGCGAACATCGTCGCCGTCAAGCAGGCCAACAACGACGAGCTCGGGCCGATCGACGGGCCTCGACGATCCTGGCCGGCAACGACGACGTCTTCGCCCGCACGCTCGCGTTCGGCGGCGCCGGCGGGCATCCTCGTCGCGTCGAACGTCGCCGCCGCCGCAGCTGCGCGCGCTCTACGACGCCGCCGTCGGCGGCGACGCGCGAGCGCGCCGAGGAGCTCGACCGCGAGCTCACGCCGCTCTACCGAGCGATGACGCGTCGCCCCGGCCGCGATCTCGGCGAAGACGGCGCTCGAGCTGCTCGGGGTGATCGGCGCGCGCGTGCGGCTGCCGATGGTGCCGGCGTCCGCCGCCGAGCGCGAGACGATCCGCGAGACGCTCGGAGCGCCAGGGCCTGCTGGCGGCGAGCGGGGCTCGGTAGTCCGTTGAGCGACTCGGTGCGCCTGCTCCCGCTCGGGGGCCTGGGCGAGATCGGCAAGAACATGACCGTCGTCGAGCACGGCGACCGGATCGTGCTCGTCGACACCGGGCTGATGTTCCCGACCGCCGAGATGCTCGGCATCGACCTCGTCCTGCCCGGACTTCTCCTACCTGCGCGATCGCGCCGACGACATCGAGGCGATCGTGCTCACGCACGGGCACGAGGACCACGTCGGCGCGCTGCCGTACGTCCTGCGGGAGATCGGGCCTGCCGCCGGCGATCTACGGCGGGCCCGCTGACGATCGGCCTCGTGCGCTCGAAGCTCGAGGAGCACAAGATCCGCGACGCGCCGCTTGAGGTGCTCGACGTCGGCGAGCGCGTCGAGGCGGGGCCGTTCGGGCTCGAGATGGTCCACATGTCGCACTCGATCCCCGACGCGCGCGCCGTCGCGATCACACCGAGCTCGGGACGGTGCTCGCGACCGGCGACTACAAGTTCGACCAGACCCCGGTCGACGGGGTGGCCGGCGGACGTCTCGCGGCTCGCCGAGCTCGGCCGCGAGGGCCTGCTGTGCCTGTTCGGCGACTCGACCAACGCCGACCGCCCCGGCGTCGCGCCGTCGGAGTCGTCCGTCGGCCCGGCGCTGCTCGAGACCGTTCTCGCGCTGCGAGGGCCGGATCATCGTCACCTGCTTCGCCTCCAACGTGCACCGCGTCCAGCAGGCGATCGACGCGGCCGCCGAGCTCGACCGGCGGGTGGCGCTGGTCGGGCGCTCGATGCGCAAGAACTTCAACATCGCCTCCAACCTCGGGATCGCCCGCGCTCCCGAGGGGCTCCTGATCCAGCCGAAGGAGATCGAGGACTTCCCCGACGACAAGGTGATCGCGATCTCGACCGGCAGCCAGGGCGAGCCGCTCTCGGCGCTGCGGCGGATGGCGTTCAACGACCACCGCGACATCGAGCTGCACTCCGGCGACACGGTGGTCTTCTCGGCGACCCGATCCCCGGCAACGAGCGCTCGGTGAACGAGACGATCGACCGGATCTTCGAGATCGGCGCCCAGGTGGTGACCGCGGCCGACGCCCCGATCCACGCCTCGGGGCACGGCTGGCAGGAGGAGCTGAAGCTGATGCTCAACCTGACCAAGCCGCGCTACGTGCTGCCGGCGCACGGCGACCACCGCCGGCTGCGCCTGCACGCGGAGCTCGCCGAGGCGGTCGGGATCGACCGCGAACCGGATCTTCCGAGGGCCGCAACGGCGTCGCGCTCGAGATCGACGCCGACGGCGCCCGGCTGCGCGAGCGTCACCAAGGCCGGGATGATCTTCGTCGACGGCGTCGACATCGGCGACCCCGACGACGTCGCGCTGCGCGACCGGCGCACGCTCTCCGGCCGACGGCGTCTTCATCGTCGTCGTCACCGTCGTCGGCCGAGGACGGCAGCTCGGTCGCCGCGCCCGAGCTGATCTTCCGCGGCGTCCCGTTCCTCGAGGACGCCGCCGACGACGCTGCTCGACGAGCTCCGCGACGAGGTCGAGCGCTCGCTCGCGGTGGCGGCGAAGGAGGGGGTCAGCGAGCCCGTCCTGCTCCAGGAGGACCTCCACGACGACCTCGCGAAGTTCGTCTACGAGCGCCTGAGGCGCCGGCCGATGATCCTGCCGGTCGTCGTCGAGGTCTAGAGAACACCGAAACTCTGGGCCTTGGCCGACGTTAGGATCTGTCGATGCCAGGGAGACTCCGTCACGCTGTCGGGGCTGCGAGCGCGATCGCAGCTGTAACGCTCGCAGGTCGCGCAGAGCGCCTCCGCCGCCACGACGCTGACCGAGGTCGCCGCACGGGCCGACGCCCCGGTCTCCGAGCTCGCGAGTCCCACCGTGGTCACGGTGCCCGGCGGCAGCATCGTGCAGCGCTACCAGCAGCGCGTCGGCGGCCTGCCGGTGCTCGGCGCCGAGGCCGTCGTCGCCGCGGCCAGCGAGGGCCAGCCGGTGCTGGTCGTCCGACTCGACCGCCCAGGACGTCCAGCCGCGCAACCCGGCCGCGGCGATCTCGCGCGCCAGCGCCGTGCGCGCGGCGATCGCCGGCACGCCGGCCAAGCGCCTGCGCGCCCCCGCGAAGGCCCAGCTCGGCATCGACCCCGCCGGCGACCGGCTCGCCTGGCAGGTGACTCCTGCCGTCCGCGACCCCGATCGCCGACTACGACGTCACGCTCGACGCCCGCAGCGGCCGCGTGCTGCGCTACCGCGACATCCTCGACCACGCGACGGGGTCCGCGGCGATCTACAGCCCGAACCCGGTCGTGGAGCAGGGCGGCTACTCCGGGCTCAAGGACCGTAAGGACAAGGACTCGACGCTGCTCACGTCGCTGCGCCTCACCCTGCCGCTGCAGCGCATCACGAGCGGCAAGGGCTGCCTGTCGGGCACCTACGTCGACGCGCGCCTCGGCAAGAAGGGCAAGAAGGTCTGCGACCCGGCGCTCGACTTCACCAACCTGACGCGCTCCAACAACCGCTTCGAGGCGGTCATGGCCTACTTCCACATCGACCGCACCCGCTCCTACGTCGACAGCCTCGGGCTCTCCCAGCCGCTCCGCGCGAAGCCCCAGAAGGTGTTCGCCGACGCGATCACCGACGACAACTCGTTCTACTCGTCGATGACGCGCGAGCTCGTGCTCGGGCACCGGCGGCGTCGACGACGGCGAGGACGCGGACGTGATCGTGCACGAGTACGGCCACTCGCTCCAGGACCAGGCGTCGCCGGGCTCGCTGCGCAAGCGCGAGGGCGCGACGATGGGCGAGGGCTTCGGCGACTACGTCGCCGCGATGATGTCCGACCTCACGACCGGCGGCAGCCCGTTCGACACCTGCATCTTCGACTGGGACGGGATCGCCTACTCGCCGACCGGCACCTGCGGCCGGCTCGCGAACCGCACCTACGACGTCAAGAAGGCCGAGCACAAGTGCCGGCAAGGAGATCCACTGCGTCGGCGAGGTGTGGTCGTCGACCCTGTTCGCGCTCCGCACGGCGCTCGGCAACGACCCGCAGGGCCGCTCGATCATGGACCGCGACGTGCTGGAGGCGCAACTTCATGCTCACCCGCAAGTCGGGCTTCGCCGACGGTGCGCGGGCAATGATCTGACCGCGGACCAGATGCTCTACGGCGGAGCCCACGCGGCCGCGATCGAGGGCGACCATGGTGCAGCGCAAGCTCTGCAAGAAGTCGGGCTGCCCTGAAAAGAGTTGGCCCGCCGGGATCAGGGAGGGGGATCCCGGCGGGCCTAATTGGCTCAGACTCAGAACTGGCCAATTGATTGCCCGGCGAGGCACTGTCGGGGGTAGCCTCGCCGGGCGGTGTCTCGTCCAGTGCGAAACGTATGAGGGGGTTGTAAAGGAGCGCTAAAGAATTTCGGCGAGAGCGCCGGAGCCGGCTCGGCGAGCGGCAGAACGACGGTGAACCGGGCGCCGCCGGCGGCCGACCGGCCGGTCTCGACGCGCCCGCCGTGAGACGCCGTCGACCGCCTTGACGATCGCGAGGCCGAGGCCCGGTGCCGGAGTCGCCGGCGCGGTCGGCGGGGCCGTTGCCGCGCACGAAGCGGGAGAAGATCTGATCGCCGATTCCGTCCGGCAGCCCGGGCCCGTCGTCGGAGACCTCGACCACGGCGTCGCCGTCGCCGGCTCGAGACCGAGACCGTCACGGTCGTGCCCGGCGGCGTGTGGTGGACGCCGTTCTCGACCAGGTTGAGGACCAGCCGGTGCAGGTCGTCGGGGTTGCCCTCGACCATCACCGAGGCGGGCGGCGTCGAGCTCGAGCCCGTGATCGTCGGCGACGGGCCGCACCTCGGAGACCGCGGCGGCGGCGATCTCGCTCAGGTCGCACGCGCCGGCGAGGCCCGGCGCGCCCGGCGTCGGCGCGGGCGAGCAGCAGCAGGTCGGCGACCAGGCGCCGCATGCGGCGCGACGAGCCGAGCGCGCCGGCGACGATCTCCTCCTCGTCGGGATCGGCGTCCGCGTGCGGCGAGGCTCGCCTCGAGCAGCTCGAGGTTGGCGAGGATGCTCGTCAGCGGCGTGCGCAGCTCGTGCGAGGCGTCGGCGACGAAGTCGCGCTGCGCCTGGATCATCTGCTGGGTCTCGGAGCGGGCCGCGTCGAGCTCGCGGAGCATCTGCTCGAGCGTGCGGGCGAGCTCGGCGACCTCGTCGTCGGTCTCGGGCATCGGGATGCGCCGCGACGGGTCGCGGGTGGTGGCGATCTCGCGGGCGGCGGCGGTCAGCGAGGAGATCGGGCGCATCGCGCGCCCGGCGACCGCGAGCGCCGGCCAGCGCGGCCATGATCGTGCCGCCGATCACGCCGAGCGCGAGGAAGAGCCAGAGCTTGTTGAGCGTCGCCTCGAGCGAGGTGCGGCTGCGCGCGTACTGGATGTACTGCGTCGGCGCCGGGTCGAGCAGCGGCGTCGACAGAGCGGCAGCGAGACGACGTCGAAGTTGCCGACCGAGCGCACCGCGTCCGGCGTCCGGGCGCGCCGAGGTCCGGCGCGCTCGGCGTCTGCTGGGGCGTCCGGCTGACGCGGACCACCTGTCCGTCGAGTCGACGATCCGAGCGGCCGCGTCGCCGGTCTCGAGCAGCGTCGAGGACGTTGCGGCCCGTCCGGCGCGTCGATGCCGACTGCCGAGCTGGACTGGTTGCGCAGCTGGCTCGCGGCGCTCTCGCAGCTCCTGATGGAAGTCGTCCTTGACCCGGTCGGTGGCCAGGCGGCCGACGACGAGCGCGAAGCGACCAGGATCAGCAGCGTCAGCCCGGCCGAGACGCCGGCGAGCCGCCAGCGGACCGGCCAGCGACGGGGGGAGAGGCGCGAGAGGCGCCCGCGCCGGCGGCGCTGGGCGCCGACTCAGCCATCGCCGCCGGCGGCGCGGAGCACGTAGCCGGCGCCGCGCTTGGTGTGCAGGACGCGCGGCTCGCCGCCCTCCTCGAGCTTGCGGCGCAGGTTGGAGATGAAGACGTCGATCGTGTTCGTCATCGCCAGCGGGTCGTAGCCCCAGACCTCCTCGAGCAGCCGCTCGCGCGAGACGACGAGGCGCTCGTTGCGCATCAGGTGCTCGAGCAGCTCGAACTCGCGGTTGGTGAGCTCGATCTCGCGCTCGCCGCGGGTGACCTCGCGGGTGTCGGGGTTGAGCCGCAGGTCGCCGACGACCAGGGCGGCGCTGCCGCGCGGCGGGCGGCGGCGCATCAGCGCGCGCATCCGCGCGAGCAGCTCCTGGCGCTCGAACGGCTTCACCAGGTAGTCGTCGGCGCCGGAGTCGAGGCCCTCGACGCGGTCGTCGAGGTCGGTGCGCGCGGTGAGGATCAGGATCGGCACGTCGGACTCGGCGCGCAGGCGGCGGCAGACCTCGACGCCGTCGAGGCCGGGCAGGCCGAGGTCGAGGATCACCAGGTCGGGCACGAACTCCTCGGCGGCGCGCAGCGCCTCGACCCCGTCGGCCGAGGAGCGCACCTCGTGGCCCTCCTGGCGCAGCGTGCGGCGCAGGACGTCGGCGATCGCCTCGTCGTCCTCGACGACGAGCACGCGGCCCGGCTGGTTCTCGCTCTCGAGCATCAGTCAAGAGGGTAGAGGCGAAATGCCCCCGTCGGCACGGATATTTACCGCCGGTTTACGCTCGCTCGCAGGGGTCCGCGCCGCGCCCGTCGAAGTCCCAGGCACGGAGCGGGCGTCCGCGCGCTTCGTCCTGAGATGATCTTCACCCGGTCGAAGCCGGCGCCGAAGCGGCGCACGAGGCCGCCGGCCTCGCGCCGCAAGCGCCGCCGCGCGCGCACGGCGCCCGCGCCGCGATCCGCGCGAGCTCGTCGACGGGCTCGAGCCAGCGCCACCTCGACGTGATCGGCCTGGCCCTGATCGCGGCCGCCGTCTACCTGGCGTTCGTCCTCTACCTCGGCTGGGACGGCGGCCGGGTCGGCGGCTGGCTCGCCGACGGGCTCGCCAACGCGTTCGGCCAGGTCGCCTACGCGGTCCCGATCGCGCTCGCCGCCTGGGGCGGCTCGCTGATCGCGCGGCCGCTGATCGAGGCGCCGTCGGCGCTCAACGCCGGCGCGATCCTGGTGCTCGCCGGGCTGCTGCTCGCCTTCGCCGCCCAGACCGCCGGGCTCGGGCCCGACCACCCGCATCCGCCACGACTACTTCGAGCAGCAGTTCATGGTCGCCCACGGCGGCGCGCGTCGGCGAGGGCGCTCTACTGGGCCGTCGACGACCCTCTTCCAGCGCCTCGGCGCGCACATCCTCGTCGTCCTGATGTTCGTCTCCGGGCGTCCTGCTGCTCACCGGGACGACGCTCGCCAGCGGTGCTCGCGCGCGACCGGGCAGGGCGCTGCGCCAGGCCGGCACGCGGCACCCGCGACGTCGCGCGCACGGTGCGCGCGCAGCGCACGGCCGCGACGGCCGACCCGTGGGAGGCGGCGCCCGACGACGCCGATCACGATCAGCCGCGAGCGCGAGACCGAGACGTTCGAGACCGAGCGGCTCGCGGCGGAGCTCGGCGACGAGGACGAGACGATCGCGATCCGCGAGGGCGACGACGCCGACTGGGCCCGACGGACGAGCTCGAGCCCGACGACGACCGACCGAGCCACCCGATGGCGCGGCGCGGAGCCGGCCGAGGCGGTCGAGCACCCGACGACCCCGATGGGCACGCCGGCGCTCGCGCGACGGCGTCACCGAGTCGGAGGAGGTCGACTACCGGCTGCCGCCGGCGAAGGCGCTCGACCGCGGCCGCGCCGATCCGGGCCCGGACATGCGCGACCGCGAGGCGACCGCCTCGGCGCTGCTCGAGTCGCTGCGCCACTTCGGGGTCGAGGCGCGGCTGCTCGGCACGGTCAGCGGCCCGCACGTGAGCCGCTACGAGCTCCAGCTCGCGCCCGGGACGAAGGTCTCCAAGGTCGCCCAGCTGCAAGCGACGACCTCGCCTACGCGCTCGCCTCGACCGACATCCGCATCCTCGCCCCGATCCCCGGGAAGAAGGCGGTCGGGCGTCGAGGTCCCGAACCAGCGCCGCCGCCTCGTCCGCCTCGGCGACATCTACGGCGAGCCGCCGAAGGGCTCCTCGCCGCTGCTGTGCTGGCTCGGCAAGGACGTCTCCGGGGAGGCCGTGAGCGCCGACCTGGCGCTGATGCCGCACGTCCTCGTCGCCGGCACCACCGGCTCGGGGAAGTCCGGCTGCATCAACGCGATCCTCACCTCGATCCTCATGCACGCCTCGCCGAACGAGGCCCGGCTGGTGCTCGTCGACCCCAAGCGGGTCGAGCTCAACCACTACGAGCGCGTCCCGCACCTGCTGACGCCGGTGGTCACCAACCCGCGGCTGGCGGCCAACGTGCTCGCCAACCTGATCGGCGAGATGGAGAGCCGCTACGCGGTGATGAGCGAGGCCCGGGCGCGCAACCTGGTCGAGCTCAACCGGGCCCGCAAGAAGGCCGGCGAGCCGCCGCTGCCGCACATCCTCTGCGTCATCGACGAGCTCGCCGACCTGATGATGGTCGCCCCGGCCGAGGTCGAGGACTCGATCATCCGCCTGGCGCAGAAGGCGCGCGCGATCGGCATCCACCTGGTCCTCGCCACGCAGCGGCCCTCGACCGACGTGATCACGGGGACGATCAAGGTCAACATCCCGTCGCGGATCGCGTTCGCGGTCGCCTCGCAGGTCGACTCGCGGGTGATCCTCGACGGGGGCGGGGCCGAGACGCTGCTCGGCCAGGGCGACATGCTCTTCCGCCCGGTCGGGACATCGAAGATGAACCGGATCCAGGGCGCGTTCGTCACCGAGGAGGAGATCGCCAAGGTCTGCAACTTCTGGGCCAAGCAGGGCGAGCCCGAGTTCGACGAGGAGCTGCTCGAGGCCAAGGAGCCCGAGCTCGAGCCGGGCGCCGAGGGCGAGCTCTCGCCCGACGAGGACGACCTGCTCGCCGAGGCGGCGCGGGTCGTGGTCGAGTCCGAGACCGCGTCGGTCTCGATGATCCAGCGCCGCCTGCGCGTCGGCTACACGCGGGCCGGGCGCCTGATCGACATGCTCGAGCGCCGCGGGATCATCTCCGGCTACGAGGGCTCGAAGCCGCGCCAGGTGCTGGTGTCGGCCTCCGAGCTGCCGCGCCTGCTCGACAACCTCGGCGGCGAGATCGTCGCGCGCCGCGGACGGCGAGTCGAGCCCGACCGAGACCGAGCTCGAGCCGTTGAGCTGATCGCGAGCAGCGACAATACCCCGCGATGAGCGGCGATCGACCAGGGGAGATGCGGATCGGCCAGGTGCTGGAGCAGGCGCGCGATCGCGCGCCGGGCTCGAGATCGCCGACGTCGAGGACCGGACCAAGATCCGGGCCAAGTACCTGCGGGCGCTCGAGTCCGAGGACTGGGGCGAGCTGCCCAGCAGCGCCTACGCGAAGGGCTTTCTGCGCACCTACGCCCAGCTCCTGGGGCTCGACGCCGAGGCGCTCGTGGACGAGTACCGGCGCCAGGTGGAGAGCGAGCTCGACGAGCCGTCCTACCCGCTGGGCGACCAGGTGCTCGAGCGCCGGCGCCGGCGCGGGCCCGATGAGCCGCGGGCGCCCGCCGCTGGGTGCTCGTGCTCGTGCTCCTGCTCCTGATCGGCGGGGGCGTGGCCGCCGCGATCCTGATCACCAACGCCAACGACGACAACCCGAAGAAGGCCGCCAAGCACGGCAAGAACGGGCACAAGCACGGCAAGCCACCACGGCCACGGCGGCGGCGAGTCGTCCGGGACCGTGGCGCTGGAGCTGCACCTCCACGCGCCGGTCGAGGTGTGCCTGCTCGGGGGCGGGGGAGAGGCCCTCATCGACGGCCAGGTGCTGCCCGCCGGCGATCACGAGAGCTTTGAGCGCAAGGAGTTCGAGCTGCGGTTCCCGTCCGGGTTCACCAACGACCAGCTGAGCGTGAAGATCGCGGGCAACAAGCGGCTGCTGCCGAAGCTCGACGGGCCCGCGGCCTACGGGATCACAGCCCCCCAGCACGTGAAGACGCTGAAGCCGCCGGGGGAGAGCTGCCCGTGAGCGACGCCCCGAGCACCCGGTCCGCGCCGGGATCCTGGTGACCGGCACCGAGGTGATCACCGCTCGGATCACCGACCGCAACGGCCCGTGGGTCTCGCAGCGGCTGGCCGAGCTCGGGGTCGAGGTCGCCCACATCCTGATCGTCGGCGACCGGCCCGACGACCTCGAGGCCGGGCTGCGGTTCATGGCCGACGACGGCTGCCGGCTGATCGTCACGAGCGGCGGGCTCGGGCCGACCGCCGACGACCTGACCGCCGAGATCGTCGCGCGCTTCGCCGGGCTCGAGCTCGAGCTCGACGAGGGCATGGAGCAGAAGATCGCGGCGGATCATCGCCGGGTTCGCGCGCCGGATGCGCTTCGACCCCGAGGCGCTGCGGGCCGCCAACCGCAAGCAGGCGATGGTCCCGCGCGGGGCGGAGGTGATCGACCCGGCCGGGACGGCCCCCGGGCTCGTCGTCCCGGTCGAGGACGGGCCGACCGTGATCGTGCTGCCCGGCCCGCCGCGCGAGCTGCACGCGATGTGGCCGGCGGCGATCGCCACGCAGGGGGCCCAGCGGGTGCTGGCCGCGGCCGAGCCCTACACCAACCAGACCCTGCGGATGTTCGGCATTCCCGAGTCGGAGATCGCCAAGTCGCTGCGGGAGATCGAGCGCGAGACCGACCTGTCGGCCGCTCGAGATCACGACCTGCCTGCGCCGGGGCGAGCTCGAGGTCGAGATTCGCCACCGGCCGATGGCGCCGACGCCGAGCGCGAGGCGCTGGTCGGCGGGCCTGACCGCGCGCCACGGGCGCTTCATCGTTCAGCACGGACGGCTCGACGATCGACCAGCAGGTCGCCGAGCTGCTGCTCGACGGGCGGCGCATCGCGCTCGGCCGAGTCGTGCACCGCGGGCCTGCTCGCGGCCCGGATCGCCGACCCGCCCGGCGCCTCGCGCTACCTCGCGGGCGGCGTGGTGGCCTACTCGAACGAGGCCAAGGTCGAGCTGCTCGGGCGTGCCGGCGCAGCTGATCGACGAGCACGGGGCGGTCTCGCCGGAGGTCGCCGAGGCGATGGCCGACGGCGCGATCGAGCGCTTCCGCGCCAACCTCGGGGTCGGGATCACCGGGATCGCGGGTCCCGACGGCGGCACCGAGGCAAAGCCAGTCGGATACGTCTGCGTGTGCGTGAAGCTCGCGGGGGGCGAGGCGCTCGCGCGCGACCCGGTGATCCCGGGCGATCGCAGCGACATCCGCGACCGGTCCTGCACGCTCGCCCTGCATCTGGTCCGGCGCCTGCTGCGGGGCGAGGACTTCCCGCTCGTGACGATGGCCGAGCCGAGCCCGTACGAGATCGCTGTCCCGGACGACGGTGCTCGTGGACCTGGGCGAGCGGCTCGGCCGCACCCGCTGGCCGGAGCAGCCGGCGGACCTGGGCTGGGAGCACGGCTGCGACTTCGGCTACCTGCGCGAGCTCTGCGCCCACTGGGCGGGGCCGTACGACTGGCGGCAGGTCGAGCGGGCCCTGAACGGGCTCTCGAACTGGCGCTGGGAGGGGATCCACTTCATCTGGGAGCGGGCGCCGGTGGCCGAGCGGGCCGAGCCGGCGCTGCCGGTGCTGCTGCTTCACGGCTGGCCGGGCGGCGTGATCGAGTTTCTCGACCTGATCCCGCGCCTCGTCGGCGCCGGCCACGACGTGATCGTCCCGTCGCTGCCGGGGTTCGGCTTCTCCGACGCGCCGGCGCAACCGATCAACGTGGCCGGGGTGTCCGAGCGCCTGCGGGCCCTGATGACCGACGCGCTCGGCTACGAGCGCTACGCCGTCCAGGGCGGCGACTGGGGCTCGATCATCGGCGCCCGGATCGCCCATGACGATCCCGAGTCGGTCGCCGGCCTGCACCTCAACACGCCGGGGGTGCTGCCGGTGCCGGCCGACCTCGCAGAGCCCCCGATGGGCGAGGACGAGATCGAGTACGCCCAGGCGGCCCAGCGCTGGCGCCTGCGCGGCGGCTTCCACCTGCTCGTCCAGGGCGCGGCGCCCGACGCGCTCGCGCCCGGCTTTGCCGACTCACCCGCCGGGCTCGCGGCGTGGCTGGTCGACAAGTACCGCCGCTGGTCGGACTGCGACGGCGACGTCGAGCGCCGGTTCTCCAAGGACGACCTGTGCGACTTCCTCACCCTCTACTGGGCGACCCAGACGATCGCGTCCTCGATGCGCCTCTACGCCGGCGAGGCGCGCGACCGCTGGCGGCTGGAGCCGGGCGAGCGGATCGAGGTCCCGGCCGCCGTCGCCGACTTCCCCGCCGAGATCGTGCGCCCGCCGCGGGCCTGGACGGAGCGCGTGCTGGCCGACCTGCGCCGCTGGACCGAGTTCGACCGCGGCGGTCACTTCGCCGCCTTCGAGGAGCCCGACCTGCTGGCCGACGACGTGATCGCGTTTCTCGCCGAGCTTTGAGCGCGCGCGCTCGAGATCGCGGTCATCGCCGACACCCACATGCCCCGCGGTCGCCGCCGCCTGCCCGAAGCCTGCGCGCGGAGGATCGCGAGCGCCGACCTGCTCATCCACGCCGGCGACTTCTCGAGCGCCGCGTTCTACGCCGAGCTCGAGGCCCTCGGCACGCCGCTCGTGGCCGTGCACGGCAACGTCGACGACGCCGAGCTGCGCGCGCGCCTGCCCGAGCGCGCGATGGTGGAGGCCGGCGGCGCGCGCATCGCCGTCATCCACGACGCCGGGCCCAGGCGCGGGCGCCTGGCGCGCCTGCGCCGGGCGTTCGGCGATGCGGACGCGGTGGTCTTCGGCCATTCGCACCTGCCCCTGCACGAGTCCGAGGGCGGCTTTCAGATCTTCAACCCCGGCAGCCCGACCGAGCGCCGCCGAGCCCCAGGCCACACGATGGGCATGGCGGTGGCGGATCGGGGGCGAGGTGCGGTTCCGGCTCGTGGAGGTCTGACAGCGCAGCCAAAACGCCGAGTCGTCACTTGACCCCGATATGCGTCCCCTGGCGACGAGTCGGCGTTTGAGCAGCGTCCCGGCGCTGCGTTGCGTCCCAGACTCGCCACCGCCTTGACACCGAGCCGGCACAGGCTTCGCGCCTTTCGCGCCGCGGGGCCGCGTAGCGTCCACCCCGTGGCCAAGGAACGCCTCAAGAGCCCCCGGGTGCGCCTGTTCGTCGCGCTCGATCTCCCGGACCGGATTCGCGACGGGCTCGCGGCCTGGCAGGCCAAGGCGCTCTCCGACCCGGCGCTGCGGCCGATGCGAGCGGAGTCACTGCACGTGACGCTCTGCTTTCTCTCCTACCACCCGGAGAAGGCGCTGTCGCGGATCACCGAGCTGGTCCGGCGGACCCCGGTGCGCCCGGTCGAGCTGCGCTTCGAGGCCGAACCGTCGGCGCGGCCGAAGGGCAGGCCGCGCCTGTACACGGTCGGCGCCGTCAGCGAAGCGGCGGTGGCGCTGCAGGCGGAGCTCGCCGAGGCGCTCGAGGCCGAGCGCTTCTATGAGCCCGAGAAGCGCGCCTTCTGGCCACACGTGACCGTCGCTCGGGTGCGCAGCGAGCGGCTCCCGCCCGAGCGCGGTGAGCGGCGCGGCAAGGGCCGCCCGCGGCGCGTGACCCGGGCACCGAAGCCGCTCCCCGCGGCGCTCACCAAGCCCTTCGGAGCCGTCCGAGTGGCTCTCTACCGTTCCGATCTCAAGCCCCAGGGGGCCGAGTACGTGTCCCTGGCGGGCGTCGACTTGCCGTCCCCTGCGGGACCAGAAGAGGTGATGAAAGAAGATGGCTGACGAAAGGGCGAGCCTGAAGGCCGCCGACAAGGAAGCGAAGGCGAAGGCGTCCGCGCTCGACGCGGCGGTGAAGCAGATCGAGAAGGACTTCGGCGCCGGCTCGGTGATGAAGCTCGGTGAGCGAAACGCCCTGCCGATCGAGGCGATCCCCACCGGGGCGCTCTCGCTCGACCTCGCGCTCGGGATCGGCGGGGTGCCGCGCGGCCGGATCGTCGAGATCTTCGGCCCCGAGTCCTCGGGCAAGACGACGCTCGTCTACCACATCATCGCCGAGGCCCAGGCGCGCGGCGGCGTCTGCGCGTTCATCGACGCCGAGCACGCCCTCGACCCGATCTACGCGAAGCGGATCGGCGTCGACACCGACGAGCTGCTGATCTCCCAGCCCGACTACGGCGAGCAGGCGCTCGAGATCGTCGACGTCCTGGTCCGCTCCGGGGCCGTCGACGTGGTCGCCGTCGACTCGGTCGCCGCGCTCACCCCGCGGGTCGAGCTCGAGGGCCAGATGGGCGAGCAGACGGTCGGCCTCCAGGCGCGGCTGATGTCGCAGGCGCTGCGCAAGCTCGCCGGCAACCTCAACCGGGCGAAGACCGTATGCGTGTTCACGAACCAGATCCGCGAGAAGATCGGGGTCATGTTCGGCTCGCCGGAGACCCAGCCGGGCGGCCGGGCGCTGAAGTTCTACTGCTCGCAGCGACTCGACATGCGCCGGATCGAGACCCTGAAGGAGGGCACCGAGGCGGTCGGCAACCGGGTCAAGGTGAAGGTGGTCAAGAACAAGGTCGCGGCCCCGTTCCGCCAGGCGGAGTTCGACATCGAGTACGGGGACGGCATCTCCCACGAGGGCTGCCTGCTCGACCTCGCGCTGGAGCACGACCTGGTCCAGAAGTCCGGCTCGTTCTTCTCCTACGGCGAGCTGCGGCTCGGCCAGGGGCGCAACAACACCAAGCAGTATCTGGCCGAGAACCCGGAGCTGGCCACCGAGATCGAGACGAAGCTGTTCGCCGAGCTCGGGATCGAGCGCACCCCGCGGGCGCCGCGGGTCCTCGCCGAGGCACCGGAGCCCGACGAGGCGGCGAAGTCCGCCGAGGCCGAGCCCAAGGGCGCAGCGGACGCCGAGCCCGAGCGCAAGGCCGCGTAGCCGCGCCGCGGATGGCCCCCGACGCGTTCGAGCGCGCGCTCGAGGCGCTTGGGCATCGCGAGCGCACGACCGCGGAGCTCGGCGCGTGGCTCGCCGGGCGCGGATTCGAGCCGGCGGAGGTCGAGGTGGCGATCGAGCGCCTGATCGAGGCGGGCGCGCTCGACGACGAGCGCTTTGCGGTCCGCTTTGCCGAGGACAAGCGCGAGCTGCGCGGCTGGGGGCCGGAGCGGATCCGAGGCGCCCTCGCGGCGCGGGGGCTGGAGCCGGCGACGATCGACGCGGCCCTCGAGGGCGACGAGCCCGCGGGCCAGCTCCAGCGCGCCCTCGAGCTGCTCGAGCGCCGCTCGGAGGCTCCGGTCGACGAGGCCTCGCGGGGCCGGGCGCTGGCCTACCTCGCGCGACGCGGATACGAGTCCGAGCTCGCCTACGAGGCGGTCAGAACGCACGAGCGCCTGCAGGGCGGCTAGCCGAGCCCTCTCGCGGGGCGGGCCGGTTGCGGGATCGCCCTTCCGGGACTACGATCGTCCTGCGGCCGGTGCCGCCTGAACGCGCGAAACGACCTGCTGAAACGCACAAAGCCTTTGCTGATCTTGTCCATCCCCGACCCGAGGTCCAGACCAAGACGGACGTAGTCCGTCGATCGAGGCGCGAGGGCACTCGCGCAGGAGCGTTCAGCAGTCACGAACGCGCGTCCGGCGAGTCGGTCGGGGCGCCGCTGAGCGTCGCCCGGTAGCGGATACCGACGTCGGCCCCACCGCTGGGCCAGGGAGAGGAACCGATGGCTCAACGCACGCTCTGGCTTCCGTGGCGGCGCGATCGATCGAGCGCCGACGCCGATCCGGTCAGCGCCCGCGCCGTCAACCCGAGCTCGAACGGCGCCGGGACACGACGAGCTGCGCGCGCGGCGCGAGGAGATCGCGCGGATGGAGGAGCGAGCGCTGCGCGAGACCGAGTCGCTCGCCGTCCAGCGCGCCGACTCGACCGCCGCCTGCAGGCGCTGGACGACCGCGAGCGCAACCTCGCCAAGGAGACCGAGGAGCTGAAGCAGGCCAAGCGGGTGCAGCGTCGCGAGCTCGAGCGGCTCTCGGGCCTGAGCGCCGCGCAGGCCAAGCAGCTCCTGATCGCCGAGGTCGAGCAGGAGGCCCAGCATCAGGCCGGCGTGCGCCTGCAGCAGGTCGAGGCCGAGACGCGGGCCGAGGCCGAGCGCCGCGCCCGCAACATCCTGTCGGTCGCCATGCACCGGCTCGCCGCCAAGCACTCGAACGAGTCGACCACCCGGCTCGTCGAGCTGCCCAACGACGAGATGAAGGGCCGGATCATCGGCCGTGACGGGCGCAACATCCGCGCCCTCGAGAAGCTCACCGGCGTCGACGTGATCATCGACGAGACCCCTTCGGCCGTACTGCTGTCGAGCTTCGACGGCGTCCGCCGCGAGATCGCGCGCGTCACCCTCGAGCGCCTGATCGCCGACGGGCGGATCCACCCGGCCCTGATCGAGGAGACCTACGAGCACGCCCGCGAGGACATCGATACGAGGATCGCCGAGGAGGGGGAGAAGGCGGCGCGTCGAGGCGCACGTCGGCGGGCTGGACCCCGAGCTCCTGCGGCTGCTCGGCCAGCTGCGCTTCCGCACCAGCTACGGCCAGAACGTCCTCGACCACCTGGTCGAGTGCGCGCACCTCGCGGCGCTGATGGCGGGCGAGCTCGGAGCGTCGGTCGAGACCGCCCGGCGCGCGGCGCTGCTGCATGACATCGGCAAGGCCGTCACGCACGAGGTCGAGGGCCCGCACGCCATCGTCGGAGCCAAGATCGCGCTGCGCCACGGGGAGTCCGAGGCGGTCGCGCACGCGATGGAGGCCCACCACGGGGAGGTCGAGCCGCGCACGGTCGAGGCCGTGATCGTCCAGGCCGCCGATGCCGTCTCCGGCGCCCGCCCCGGCGCGCGCGGCGAGGCGCTCGAGCAGTACGTCGGCAGGCTCCGCGAGCTGGAGCAGATCGCCTCCGCCCACCAGGGTGTCGAGCGGGTCTTCGCGATGCGCGCCGGGCGCGAGATTCGGGTGATCGTCGACCCGGGCGAGGTCGACGACGAGCGCGCAGCGCTGATCTCGCACGAGATCGCGGCCACGATCGAGAAGGAGATGGAGTTCCCGGGGCGGATCAAGATCACGGTGATCCGCGAGAGCCGGGCCACGTCCTTCGCGAGTTGAGACGAGCCTCATCCCGACGCAGATAGGATCTCGCGCGCATGAATCAGACCCTCTTCTTCGTCCTGGGGATCTCCCTCGTCGTCGTGGCCCTCGTCGTCTCGTTCATCGGCCTGCGCTTCGACAAGTTCCCGCCGAGCCGCGGGATCCTCATCGGCGGGATCATCGCCATCGCGGTGCTCGTCGGGGCGACGATGACGTTCGCGTGGCGCAACGCCGCCGATGAGAAGGCCGATCGCGATGCGGAGCTGAGTCAGGAGGTCACCGCGAACGAGCAGGCGGGCAACACGGCCGAGGCCGATGAGGAGGCGGGCAGCGGCGCGACGACCTCGACCACCGCGACCTCGACCGCCGAGTCGTCGACGACCGCGTCCACCGGCGGTTCGGCGCAGGAGGGCGCGCAGCTGTTCGAGAGCCAAGGTTGCTCGGGTTGTCACACGCTCGCCGCGGCGGGCTCGACCGGCACCACCGGCCCCGATCTCGACGGCGCGCTGAAGGGCAAGTCGGCGGCGTTCATCAAGACCTCCATCGTCGATCCGAATGCGGAGATCGCGAAGGGCTACCCGCCGAACGTGATGCCGCAGACGTTCGGCGACCTGCCGCCGGATCAGATCGACTCGCTCGTCGCCTACCTGGTCCAGTCGACCAGCGGCAGCCAGTAGCGCCGGCGTCCGGTTGACATCCGGCGGCCCGGGTGGGAGGGTCGGTTCACCGCTCGGAGGGAGGAACCATGAAGCGTTGGATCGTCGTCGTCTCCGCGTCGACCGCAGCCGTTGCGCTTGCCGCCGCCGGACCCGCTGGAGGAACATTCGCCGGTCACAACGGCCGGATCGTGTTCGAGCACTTCACCGGCTCGACCCCGTCGCAGATCACCACCGTGACCCCGCGCGGTCGTCACGCCCGGGTGCTCACCGACTACAAGCGCGAGGCGGTCCAGCCGGACGTCTCGCCGCGCGGCGGCCGGATCGCGTTCACGCTGATCGGCTCGCGGCGAGTCCCCGACAAGGTGATCACGATGCGGATGGGGGGTGCCAATGCCCACAGCATCACCCACGGGTGCACCGGCAAGTGCCTCGGCGACGGGGAGCCCGCCTGGTCGCCCGACGGGCACCAGATCGTCTTCAACCGCGCCTTCGGGCCGATCGTCAACGACAACGCCGACCACATCGACCTGATGGTCGTCAACCGCAACGGCACCCATCTGCGGACGCTGCTCCACGACACCGGCAACGGCAAGCGACGCGACATCGAGGCCGGCGGCTGGTCCTGGTCGCCCGACGGCACCCAGCTGGCGGGGACGTTCGCGGACCTCAACAGCCCGAAGCAGGCGTCGGCCGTCTTCACCGTCGATCTCGACTCGCTCGACACGCACCGCATCACCGCCTGGCGGCTGAACGCCGGCAACCCGGACTACTCGCCCAGCGGGCGGCGGATCGTCTTCAACTCCGCCTGGGAGGGGCAGACGCACTCGAGCCTCTACACGATCAGCCCGAACGGCACCAACCTGCGGCGCCTCAACCACCCGCGCGCCAACTACACGTTCGCGCCCAAGTTCAGCCCCTCGGGCAACCAGATCGTCTACGTCGTCGCCGGGCGGCACACGACCATCCACCTGGCGCGCCGGACGATTGGCGGCGCCGTGCGCAAGCGGATCACGCGCGACACCCTGAAAGGCATCAACCCGTCCTGGGCCGCGCGACCGTAGGCACGGGTCGGCTTACAACCCGTGATTGGGCCACTCGGGCGCCTCGCCGCGCTTGAATGCCGCCGCGCCGATCGCGTGCGAGTCGCGGCGCCAGAACATCGACAGCGCCGCCTCGACCTCGTTGCGCAGCCGCTCCTCGTAGGTGCGGCCGACGTTGCGCGCCATCGTCTCCTTGTCGGTGCGGATCGCGCCCTGGGGCAGGGCGGCGATCTCGCGCGCGAGCTCCAGCGCCCGCGGCAGCGCCTGTCCCTCGTCGACGACCTCGTTGGCGAGCCCGATCGCCAGCGCCTCCTCGGCGTCCACGGCGCGGCCGGTGATGATCAGCTCCATCGCCTTCGCGTAGCCGACCACGAGCGGCAGGCGTACGGTCATCCCGTCACCGGCGACGATGTTCCAGCGCCGCTCGAGCGCCCCGAAGACGGCGTTGCGGGCGACGATCCGGATGTCGGCCAGCAATGCATTCTCGAGCCCCGCGGCCACCGCCCAGCCGTTGACGGCGGCGATCACGGGCTTGAAGACGTCCACGCGGCGCGTGTAGCCGCAGTCGCCGGCCGACTCGTAGACGTGGGTGCGGAACTCGTCCCACTCCGGGCGCGGCCAGTCGGCGGCGTCCTGGAGGTCCCAGCCGGCACAGAACGCGTCGCCGGCGCCGGTGATGACGAGCACGAAGGCGTCGTCGTCGTCTCGAAACCGGCGCCAGGCATCGTGGAGCTCGGCGTTCATCCGCCGCGAGACGGCGTTGCGCTGCTCGGGGCGGTCGTAGGTGAGCACGGCGACGTGCCCGCCGACCTCGTAGGTGATCTGCTCGTAGTCCATCTGTGCTCCTAAGATTCGCCAGCGTGAAGGGCAAGCGGTATCACGTGACGACGTTCGGCTGCCAGATGAACGCGCACGACTCCGAGCGGATGAAGGGCATGCTCGAGTCGCTCGGCTACACGGCGGCCGGCGAGCGCGACGAGGCCGACCTGATCCTCTTCAACACCTGCTCGATCCGCGAGGCCGCCGACAGCCGCTTCCTCGCCCACCTCGGGCACGCGAAGCGGCTGAAGACCGAGGACCCCGAGCGCGTGGTCGGCGTGGGCGGCTGCTGGGCGCAGTCGGTCAAGGAGGAGGTCTTCGAGCGCTTTCCGTTCGTGGACGTCGCCTTCGGGCCCGGGCAGATCGGCCGCCTGGCGGAGTTCCTCACATCGGACTCGCTCACTGCCCAGGGCTATTTCGAGTTCGAGGACTTCTCGGGGCATCTGCCGTCGCGGCGCGAGCGCGAGTTCCAGGCCTGGGTGCAGATCTCCCAGGGCTGCAACTGCCGGTGCTCGTACTGCATCGTCCCCTCGACCCGCGGGCGCGAGCAGAGCCGCCCGGCGGACGAGCTCGTCGCCGAGGTCGGACGCCTGGCCGCCGACGGGGTCCGCGAGGTCACCCTCCTGGGCCAGAACGTGAACAGCTACGGGCGCGACCTGCGCCCGCGGGCGAGCTTCTCCGAGCTGCTCGGGACTGATCGACGCCGTCGACGGGATCGAGCGGATCCGCTACACGAGCCCGCACCCGAAGGACATGCGCGAGGACGTGATCCGTGCCCACGCCGAGCTCCCCGCGCTCTGCGAGCACATCCACCTGCCGCTGCAGTCGGGCTCGACCCCGATCCTGCGGGCGATGCGGCGCACGTATGACCGCGAGCGCTACCTGGACCGCGTCGCCCTGATCCGCGAGCACGTCCCCGACTGCGCGCTCACCACCGACATCATCGTCGGCTTCCCCGGCGAGACCGACGAGGACTTCGAGCGCACCCTCGAGGTCGTCGAGCTCGTCGGGTACGACGGCGCGTTCACCTTCGTCTACTCGCCGCGCCGCGGCACGGAGGCGGCGACGCTGGACGCCCAGGTGCCGCACGCCGTCAAGGGCGAGCGGATGGAGCGCCTGGTCGAGGCGGTGCAGAGGCGCGCGCGCGAGCGCGCCCAGCGCTTCGTCGGCCGGACGATCGAGGTCCTCGCCGAGGGCCAGAGCCGCACCGACGCGTCGCGCGTGCGCGGGCGCAGCCGCCACAACAAGGCGGTCAACTTCGACGGCACGGCCGCGCCGGGCGAGCTGGTCGAGGTCGAGATCGAGGCAGCGACCTCACAGACGCTCTCCGGCCACGAGCGGCTCCTGAGCCGCGCGGGCGAACCGCTCAGCTAGCCGGGATGCGGGCCCTGGCGGTCTTCGGGCCGACCGCCGTCGGCAAGACCGGCGTCGCGATCGAGGTCGCCGACCTGCTGCGCGAGCGCGGCGAGGACCCGGTGGCGGTCAACTGCGATTCGATTCAGGTCTACCGCGGCCTGGAGGTGCTCAGCGGCGCCGCGACGCCCGCCGAGCGCAAGCGCCTCGAGCACCGGCTGATCGGGATCGCGGAGGTGACCGAGGAGTTCTCGGCCGGGCGGTTCGCGGCGCTCGCGCACGCCGAGATCGACGCGCTGCTGGAGGCGGGCCGGCGCCCGATCGTCGTCGGCGGGACCGGGCTCTACATGCGGGCCGCCCTCTCCGAGCTCGACCTGCGTCCGCCGGTGCCCTCGGAGGTCCGCGCCGCGGTCGAGGCCGATCTCGCCGATCGGGGGGCGGAGGCCCTGCACGCCGAGCTCTCGCCCGAGCTCGCCTCGGGGGTGCATCCCAACGACCGCAAGCGGATCGCACGCCTGACCGAGCTCGCGCGACTGGGAATCGCGCCCCACGCCACCGGCGATGGCATGTGGGGCGAGGGCCCGCGCGTTCCGACCACGCTGGTCGGGCTGACCATCGACCGCGACCTGCTGCGCGAGCGCATCGGCGCTCGCGTCGACGAGATGGTCCGGCTGGGGGCGCGGGAGGACGCCCTGAACGCGCGACGCCCGGAGCGCCTCGCGGACAGCCCGCGCGGCGATCGGCTTCGACGAGCTGCTGGCCGGCGACGTCGAGGCCGTCAAGCAGGCGCAGTGGCGTTTCGCGCGCCGCCAGCTGACCTGGATGCGGCGCATGGAGGACGTCGCGGTGATCGATCGGACCGGCCGAGCGGACCAAGAGGTCGCGGCGCAGATCGTCGCGATGCTCGACGCCGACGGGCAATAGCCTCATCGAGCATGCGCTTCGAGAAGTGGCAGGCCCTCGGCAACGACTACGTGATCGTCGAGCGCGCGGCGCTCGCATGGGAGCTCACCCCCGAGCGCGTGCGGCGTCTGTGCGATCCCCACTTCGGCATCGGCTCCGACGGCATCCTGTTGCTCTCCGAGGCTGCCGACGACCGCTACGTGGCCGAGCTGCGGATCTTCAACCCCGACGGCTCGGAGGCCGAGCTGTCGGGCAACGGCGCGCGGGAGGCTGTGCTCTATCTCCGCGGCGCCGGGTGGACCGACCGCGACACGTTCTCGATCATCACCCGGGCGGGTGAGGTGACGCCGACGATCACGGGCCCCGGCGAGGTCTCGATGGAGCTCGGGCGCGCCTCGGTGACGTCGCCCGACTACCCCGGCGGCCCCGCCGACGGCACCGGCACGGTCAGCTCGGGCGGGCGCGAGTGGGCCTTCCGGCATGTGAACGTCGGCAACCCGCAGTGCGTGGTCGAGGTCGGCGCCGAGGTCTCAGGAGCTCGACGTGGCGACGATCGGGCCGGCGATCGAGTCGAACACCGAGCTGTTCCCGAACCGCACCAACGTCTCGTTCACCGCGGTCGACGGGTCGACCGTGCGGGCGCGGATCTTCGAGCGCGGGGTGGGGGAGACGCTCTCCTCGGGCACCGGGGCCAGCGGCGCCGCGGTCGCGGCGTTCCTGGACGGGGCGCCGTCACCGCTGGTCGTGGAGCTCGACGGCGGCCGACTCGAGGTCGCGGTCTCCGACCAGCTCGACGTGACGCTGACCGGGACGGCCGCGCGGGTCTACGCCGGCGAGCTCGACGCGGGGCTCGTCGACGCCCTGGGCTCCGGCTGAAGCGGTCCCAGGCTGGCCGAAACGCACGTTGGCCGCGTGGCACGACCAACGTGCGGTTTCAGCGAAGAGTCCTCAACCGCGGCGGAGGCCGAGGAAGGCGCGGGCCGCGTACGGGCTCTTGGAGCGCTCCCGGACGGAATGCTTGGGCCGGCGTGTTCCTGGGTCTGGGCGGTGATCACATGGACAAACGAACGCATCTGAGGTCTCCTTCTCGTGGCGTAAGAAGAGCCTGCCAGTGCGTCGTGGCCCGCGATGTGGCCTGCGTCACTCAGAGAACGTGACACCGGTCACGGAGCGCGAATCGCCGCCGGAGCCGGTGCCGACGTCGATGAGCATCGCCACGATCAGGCCGATCGCGAGGACGAGCACGGCGACGCCGAAGACCAAGAAGATCCGCTGGGGGATCGACACGGTTGTTACTTGTACTCGACGGTCCGCTCTCCTGCACGCGGGCGCCCGGTTGCCGCTAGCGTCTGCGCCGATGGCGATCACGGACCCCTCCAAGCGGCTCGAGGCGATCCCGCCGTACATGTTCGCCGAGCTCGCGCGCAAGGTCGACGCCAAGCGCGAGGCCGGGGTGGACGTGATCAGCCTCGGCATCGGCGACCCCGACCACCCGACCTACCCGCACATCGTCGCCGCGATGCAGGAGGCGGTCGCCGATCCGGGCACGCATCAGTACCCCTCGAACCGCGGCCGGCCGGAGTTCCGCGACGCCTTCGCGGGCTTCTACGAGCGCCGCTTCGGCGTGGGCATCGACCCCGGCACCGAGGTGATCCCCGCGATCGGTGCCAAGGAATGCATCTACAACCTGAGCTTCGCCTTCCTCGACCCGGGCGACGTCGCGCTCGCCTCCGACCCCGGCTACCCCGTTTACACGGGTGGCCCGCTGCTCGCCGGCGCCGAGGCCGTCGTGCTTCCGCTCCTGCCCGAGCTCGGCTTCGCGCCGGACCTCGACGCGATCGAGCCGGAGCACCTCCGCCGGGCACGGCTGATCTTCCTCAACTACCCCAACAACCCGACCGGCGCGATCGTCCCCGACGGGCTGTTCGAGCGCGTCGTCGAGCTGGCGCGCGAGCACGAGATCCTCGTCGTCCACGACAACGCCTACTCGGAGACGACGTACGACGGCTACGTCGCGCCGAGCTTCCTGGCGACTCCGGGCGCCAAGGAGGTCGGAGTCGAGGTGTTCTCGCTTTCCAAGGGCTTCAACATGACCGGCTGGCGGTGCGCGGCGATCCTCGGCAATGCCGACGCCGTGAGCTCCTACTGGCGGCTGAAGACGAACATCGACTCGGGGCTGTTCGAGGCGGTCCAGCTCGCGGGCGTGGCGGCGCTCGACGGCCCGCCCGAGGCCGTCGCCGAGATGAACGAGATCTACGCTCGCCGGCGCGACCAGGTGGTGGGCGCGCTGCGCGCCATCGGGGTGGACGTCGAGACGCCCGAAGGGCACGATCTACGTGTGGGCCCCGGTGCCGGACGGCCACACCTCGACCTCGTTCGCCGAGCTGGTGCTCGAGGAGGCCGGCGTCGTCGTCTCGCCGGGCTCGATGTACGGGCCGAGCGGAGAGGGCTTCTTCCGGATCTCGCTGACAACCTCCGACGAGCGGCTCGCCGAGGCGATCGAGCGGCTTCGCGAGCACCTCTCCTGAGGTGAGCGAGCCGCGCCCGAGCGCCTCATCGGCGTCGCCGTACGAACGCCGCTACGGCTTCAGCCGCGCCGTGCGGGCCGGCGACAGGGTGATCGTCGCGGGGACCGCTCCGGTGTGGCCCGACGGCTCGTGCGACCCCGATCCGGCGGCCCAGGCGCGCCGGTGCTGCGAGATCATCGTCGCGGCGCTGGAGGAGCTTGGGGCGACCGCCGGGCAGGTGGTCCGCACGCGGATGCTGATCACCGATCCCGAGGTCGCCGACATCGTCGGGGGCGTCCATCGCGAGTTCTTCGGCGCCGCTGCGCCGGCGGCCACAATGGTCGTCGTAGCAGGGCTTTTGGACCCGCGCTGGGTCGTGGAGATCGAGGCGGAGGCCTCCCTGGCGTAAGTCCCAAACGTCACGAACGACGGCTCGCTGTGAAACCTTCGGCGGGCAGATGTGTTAGCAATTGCTAACGCGGGAGACGGCTCGACGTTTGGGTTAGGGACCGAGGGGGGAGATTCAAGCCGTTCCCGCCACTCACCGATTCAACAACTGATGACAACACTTGGGATAGCACTGGCGCTCGCGTGCGCCGCGATGGCGAACCTCTCGATGCTCTTCAAGCACCGCGGTGCGTGTGAGGCTCCGGACATCAACCTGCGCAGCCCCGCTGCGCAGCCTTGCCGCGCTGCTTCGGCTCTCGGTGGTGGACCGTCGGGTTCGCGGTCGCCGCCGTCGCCTGGGTCCTGCACGTGGCGGCGATGGCCGTCGCGCCGCTCTCCCTCGTTCAGGCCGTGATCGCCGGGGGGCTGGTCCTGATCGCATTCCCGGCCCAGCGCTACTTCGGCCACCGCCTCAACCGCCGCGAGTGGCTCGGGCTCCTGCTCGCGGCCGCCGGCCTGGCGTTCCTCGCCTTCACGGTCCCGCGCGCGACGGAGACCGAGGGCTACTCGATTGCCACCCTGGCCGCGTTCGAAGCCGTGATGGTCGGCGCGGGCTGCGCGCTGTTCGCCTCCGGCATTCTGCGCCGGGGCTCGATCTGCCACGGAGTCGTCCTCGGGCTCGCCTCCGGCCTTTTGATCGGCGTCTCCAACGTCGCGATCAAGGCGCTCACCGAGGGCATCGGGATCGCCGGCGCAAGCGCGATCGTGAGCCCGTGGACCGTGCTCGCCGTGATCGGCGGAATCGGCGCTTTCTTCGCGCTCGCCCGCGGGATGCAGCTCGGCGAGGCGATCCCGGTGATCGCCACCGCCTCGGTGTCGTCCAACTGCGCGGCGATCCTCGGCGGCGTCGTGGTCTTCGGCGACCCGATCGGCTCCGGGGGCCTCGACGGCCTCGCCCGCGCGCTTGCCTTCGCCGCCGTGATCGCCGCGGCCGTGGTGATGCCGTCGCCCGCGCCCGGCGACCCCGGACGCGCCTGAGCGCCAGGACCGCGACTCGCTAGAGCTTGCCCTCGGCCGTGAGGGTCTCGCGCAACCCGGTCTCCAGGCCGCGCGGGGAGTAGCCGAGGTCGGCCATCGCCTTGTCGTGCTTGGCCCAGAAGGTCACCCCGTCGGCCGAGGAGATCAGCTCGCGCAGGTTCGGCGGCTGGCCCATGATCTTGCCGACGACCGGGCCCACCGGCGTCAGGACCTTGAGCAGCCCGGTGGGCATCGCTCCTCGGGGCGGCTTGCGACCGCTGACCTCGGCGACGGTGCCGATCATCTCGCGCATGGTCGTGATCTGGCCGCCGAGGTTGTAGGCCTGGCCGGGGACGCCCTTGTCCAGCGCGAGCAGGATCCCGTCGGCGACGTCCTCGACGTGGACCATGTTCATCCCGAGGTCCGGGAACGGGAGCAGCGGCAGCCGCCCGGCGACGAAGTCGGAGATCGTCTTGCCGATCGCCGAGTGGTCGTCGGGACCGTAGACGCCTCCGGGCTGGACGATCACACAGGGCAGGCCCTCCTCGGCGATCATCCGCTGCGCCACCCGGTGCGCCTCGTACTTGGTCTGCTCGTAGTAGGAGGTGAAGTCCTTGCCGGGGTGCTCGTAGGTCTCGTCGACGACCTCGCCGTGGGTGTTGCCGTAGGCGCCGATCGTGGAGACGTAGACGACCTTCGGTGTCTTGGCCTCCAGCGCCGCGCGGAGCACGGTCTCGGTGCCGAGCACGTTCGACTCGTACATCGCCCGGTGCTCGGACGCCGGGATCCCCACCTCGTAGACGGCGGCGCCGTGGATTACCGCGTCGCAGCCCTCGAGCCCCGACGCGATCGCGGCGGTGTCGGAGAGGTCGCCGATCACGGGCTCGCAGCCGAGCGCCACGAGCGGCTCCGCCTTGGCGCTGGAGCGCACGAGCACCCGCACGTCGTCACCGCGGTCGCGCAGGGCCCGGGCGACGTGGCCGCCGATGAACCCGGTTGCGCCGGTCAGAAAGACCTTCATTGGCGCTCAGCCTACCGCCCTTACACTGGTTCGCATGGCCACCAACGGCGAAGCGGAGACGGGCGCGAACGGCGCCGTCGCGGGCGTGGTCAACCAGCGCGCTCGCCAGCGCGCGCTCGCGATCGGGGTCGTCCCTGGCTCCCCGGGGGAGGGATCGGACCCGCTCGCCGAGCTCAAGGAGCTCCTGCGGACGGCCGGCGTCGCGACCGCCGGCGAGCTCGTGCAGGTTCGCCCCGAGCCCGATCCGGACCGTTATTTCGGTCGCGGCAAGCTCGAGGAGCTGCGCCGCGACATCAAGAGCGCCGGGCGCGAACCTGGTCGCCTGCGACGACGAGCTCGCGCCGCGCCAGGAGCGGAACCTCGAGGCGGCGCTCGACGTTCCGGTGATCGACCGCACGGCGATCATCCTCGACATCTTCGCCGACCACGCGCACTCGGCCGAGGGCAAGCTCCAGGTCGAGCTCGCCCAGCTGGAGTACAACCTCGCCCGCATGCGGGGCCTGTGGACGCACCTCGAGCGCCTCGGCGCCGGGCCGCATGGACGGCGGCATCGGCACCAGGGGCCCCGGTGAGTCGCAGATCGAGACCGACCGCCGCCTCGCCCGCGACCGCATCTCGGCCCTGCGCCGCCGGCTCGTCCGCGTGGAGCGAAACCGCGGCACGATGCGCGCCCGCCGCGAGTCGTCGGCCGTTCCGTCGGTCGCGCTCGCCGGCTACACCAACGCCGGCAAGTCCACGCTGCTGAACGCGCTCACCGACGCGGGGGTGGGCGTGGGGGACAGGCTCTTCCAGACCGTCGATCCGACGACGCGCGCCTACGAGCACGACGGCCGCCGGTACCTCGTCACGGACACGGTCGGCTTCATCCGCAAGCTCCCGCACCAGCTGGTCGAGGCCTTCAAGGCGACGCTCGAGGAGACCCGGCTCGCCGACCTGATCGTGCACGTGGTGGACGGCTCGGAGCCCGAGTCCGAACGGCGCGTTTCAATCGCCGCGGTCGATTCGGTCCTGGAGGAGATCGGCGCCGGCGACCAGCCGCGCCTGCTGGTCTTCAACAAGCTCGACCTGCTGGGCGACGAGGCGCGCCGCGAGCTGCTGGTCGGCGATCGCGAGGCGATCGGGATCTCGGCCGCCACGGGCGAGGGGATCGACGAGCTCCGCGGGCGGATCGAGCGGGCCTTCGAGGAGACCCTCTCCGAGGTCGAGCTCCTGGTGCCCTACGAGGAGGGCGGCCGACTCTCCGAGCTCTACGAGCTCGCCGGCACGGTCGAGCGCTCCGAGGGCGCGGACGGCGTGCGCGTCTCGGCCCGCATCCCGACCGCGCTCGCCCACCGGTTCGCCGAGTTTGCGGTCGAGCCAAACGGCGCCGGGTCAAACGCCGACTGAGCGTCGTTAGGCTCGGGCGGTGGAGCTCGGCTTCATCCGCCTGCACGACGGGGCGCGGACCCCGACCCGCGCCCACGACGGCGACGCCGGGCTCGACCTGTACGCCGCCGAGGCCGCGACGATCGGACCCGGCGAGCGGCTCGACGTCGGCACCGGGATCGCGGTCGAGATCCCGGCGGGCCACGCGGGTCTGGTGCTCCCGCGCTCGGGCCTCGCCATGCGCCACGGGATCGCCCTGGTGAACGCGCCCGGCCTGATCGACGCCGGCTACCGCGGCGAGCTGCGGGTGCTGCTGCTCAACACCGACCGCCTCGACGCGTTCGACGTGGCCCCCGGAGACCGGATCGCCCAGCTCCTGATCACCCCGTTCGCCGCGGCCACTCCGGTCGAGCTCGCCGAGCTCGCCACCACCGCCCGGGGCGCTGGCGGCTTCGGCTCCTCGGGCCGCTAGAGGGGTCTAGCCCGGCTCCGGCGGGTCCGGGATGACCTCGAGGTCGGAGGCGAACTTCGCCTGGCCGCCGAGCGTGTACTCGACGTCGATGACCTCGTGCTTGCGATAGACGCCGATGACGCCGAGGAGGAGCGTCCAGCGGCGCCAGCCGCGGATCTTGCCCTCCTTGTAGATCGGCTCGGCGAAGCGGATCCCGCCCGGCTCGAGGTCGTAGTCGACCCCGCGGCTCTGCTCGACGCCGTTGATGAAGACGCGGATCGGCTCACGGGCGCCGCGCGGCAGCCGCACCCGGCGCCCGATCGGCTCGCCGCCGCTCTCGGTGACGGTGTGTCCGCGCCCGGTCGGCTCGCTCATGCGCCTCAGTTAAGCGCGGCGGCGGCGAAACGCTCGGGCTCCCAGGTCGCGAGCAGCTCCTCGACGCCCTCGGGGGCGAGCGGCCTGGCGAACAAGAAGCCTTGACCAGCTCACGGCTGGCCATTGCTCCCTGCGATCACTCGCGCCGGAAGCTCCACGATCTCGAACCAGTAGCGCGTGAACCCCTGCATCACCTCGACGAGGCCGGCGAAGGTCACCGGCTTGGTGATGAACGAGTTCACGCCCAGCTCGTAGGAGCGCAGCACGTCGGCCTCGGCGCTCGAGGTGGTCAGGACGACGACCGGGATCTGGCGGAGTCGGGGTCGGACTTGATCTCGGCGAGCGCCTCGCGCCCGTCGAGCTTGGGCATGTTGAGGTCGAGCAGGATGATTCCCGGGACCGGGGCGGCGCTGGCGCCCTCGGCGTACTTGCCCTCGTGGCGCAGGTAGTCCATGAGGTCCTGTCCGTCGACGACGAAGCGCAGGTCGTTGACCAGGCGCGCTCCCGAGAGCGCCTCCTGGGTCAGGACACGATCCTCCTCGTCGTCGTCGGCGATAAGGATCGTGATCGCTTCACCGTCAGACACCTACCACCTCCCGCTCTTGGTCATCCACGGAGCCCTCCGCCTCGAAGTTGGGCTCTCCGATTCGCTGGAGCGGAAGGGTAACCGTAAACACAGACCCCTCGCCCGGGGTGCTGTCGACGGTCACCGAGCCGCCGTGGCGCTCGGCGATCTTGCGGCAGAGCGCGAGCCCGATGCCCGTCCCGGGGTACTCGCCGCGGCCGTGCAGGCGCTCGAAGACCCGGAAGATGCGGTTGGCGTACCGCGGGTCGAAGCCGATCCCGTTGTCGCTGACGCTGATCTCGGCAAACCGGCCCTTGGTCGTGCTGTCGATCCGGACCACCGGCGGGACGTCGGGGCGGTGGAACTTGATCGCGTTCGAGATCAGGTTCTGAAGCAGCTGGCGGATCTGCGGCTCGTCGGCCACCACGGTCGGCAGGTCGCCGACCTCGACCGTGCCGCCCGCCGCCTGGATGGCGGTCTCGAGGTCGGAGACAACGGCCCGGGCCGTCTTGTTGAGGTCGGTCTCGACGAACGGCCGGCTCTGCGTCCCGACGCGGGAGAACGTCAGCAGGTCCTCGATCAGGAGCTGCATCCGGCCGGCCGCCTCGCGTGTTGCGGCGGAGGTAGTCGCGGCCCTTCTCCGAGAGCCGGTCGCCGTCGACCTCGAGCGCCCGCTGGGAGAACATCTGCACCTTGCGCAGCGGCTCCTGCAGGTCGTGCGACGCGATCGAGGCGAACTGGTCGAGCTCGGCGTTCGAGCGCTCGAGCTCCTTCGCGCGGCGCTTCAGGACGCGGTTGCTGGCGTCGAGCTGGGAGTGGGCGTCGGCGAGCTCGTTCGCGTTGCGGAGCACCCGCCACAGCAGGGCGAACGCGGCGAGCAGGGCGAGCGCGAAGGCGGCGAAGATCAGCCACGGCGTCCACTTGTGCCAACCGTTGACGGAGTCGAAGACGTCGGACTCGGGCGCGACGCTCACCACCTGCCAGGTCGAGTTCTCGATCGGGGCGGCGGCGTAGTAGAGGCCGTCCGTCCACGGGACCAACCGTGTCGGACTCGAGCGCGTCGGTGAGCCCGGCCACCGGCACCGGCGTCGCCGGCCTTGGCCGCCGGGTCCGAGCTCGCGACCACGGCGCCGTTGGAGTCGATGATGTAGCCCTGCCCGCCCGTGATGTCGACGAGCGAGGTGATGCTCGAGCTGAGGAAGGCGTAGAGGTTCTGCGGTCCGAAGCCCGTCACCAGCAGCCGGGTGCCGGCGTCGGACTGGATCGGCTGGACGAAGAGCTGGGTGGTGTGGCCGCCCTTGCCGAGGTCGAGGTAGTCGGAGAGCGCGACCGGCTGCTGGCCGTCCCTGACCGCCTGTACGTAGGCGGGATCGGAGGCGAGCTCGGCCTCGACGCCGGGGGGCGCGCCGGCCGAGAGCGCCATGATCTCGCCCTGCTCGTCGAGCAGGGCGATGAAGATGTCGTTGCTGCGCGTGGCGGAGTGGGTGAGGGTCGTGTCGGAGACGTTCTTGCCGCCGTAGAGCTCGGTGAGCCGCTCCTGCTGCTTCGGCGTCGTCGTCGTCGCCGAGAACAGGGAGCTGGTCAGGGCCGCCGAGACCTGCGGGCGCTTGCTGAAGCGCTCCTTGATGTCGGTGCGGTCGTTGGCCTGGGAGTTCGCGATCACCACGGCCAGTCCGATCAGCACCGCCAGCATCAATGCGCCCGCCAGTCCGAAGACGAGCTTCGAGTTGCGGCTTGGCATCTGACCCTCCTTGGCCGTGAACTAGTTGTCTCTCAGTGGCGTATGCGAACGCGCGCTGGCCCAACCCCCTTAGGTGGAACATTCGTCTAGATGACGATTCGTTCCTCCTCATCGGCAGCGCCAGGCCGAGACTAAAGGGTTGGGGGGTAATTTCCGTTCAGTTCAGTCCCGGGCCCGTTATCCGGGTGATGCCGGACGGCGTATTGACGAAAACCTGCCAGCTGTAGAGGGCGTAGAAGGAGTCGCTCGAGCGCCGCATCCGGCGCGCGTAGCGCAGCACGGCGTCGACGTATGCCGACGACGGGTTGTAGGCGTGCAGCGCGCGGCGGTAGTCGCCCGGGGCGCCGGAGGCGTGGAGGTAATTGGCCGCCCCGAGGATCGCGTCGTGCGGGTCGTGGATGTCGCCGCCCATGCCGTAGGCGCGCCAGGTCGAGGGGATGAACTGCATCGGCCCCTGGGCGCCGGCCGTGCTCTCGTTGCGCAGCCGGCCGAAGGCCGACTCGACGAAGTTCACCGCGGCGAGCACCTGCCACGAGACGCCGAAGCGCCGGTCGGCGCGGCGGTAGTAGCGGCGCAGGGCGCGGGCTGGTTCCGCAGGCCCGGTGAGGAAATGCCGGCGGGCGACCGGCGTGGAGAGCGAGCTGAGCCGCCGACGCGCGTCGAGCACGTCGCGGGCCTCCGCCGCGACCTGACCGTCCAGACGCCGCGTGACCGCCTTGGCGAGCCGGTGGCGGGCGGTCAGAGCCAGGTAGATGCGCTGTTCGTAGAGCGCGTAGAGCGTCACGGAGTGAGGCGGATGACTTCCGGTCGCCCCGCCCGCACGCCAGCGGTCGATCGCCGTCCCGAGCGCCCTGTGCGTCGCCTCGAGGCGCGCGGCGAGGCGGTCGGGCGCCAGCGGGATCCCCTCGTCCGGCTTCGGTGGCTCAGCGATGCGCGGAGCGGCCGGGTCGGGACGGCGGCTCGCCTTGGCCACCGGGGGCGGAGCCGCAGCCGGACAGCGCGAGGAGCGCGACCAGCGCGAGCGCGGCGCGACGGAACGTGGGCGGCATCGCGCCGACGGTAGCGAGACGGGCGCTTCAGCCGCGCATCGCGGCGGCGCGAGCGCTCTCGTGCGCCGCCGCCTCGAGCGCGTCGTCGAGCGGCTCGAGCTCGGGCGCCGAGCCGGTCAGCGCGGCCGAGCGCGAGCGCGATCAGGTGGTCGGCGAGCCAGGCGTTCTTCGGCAGCAGCGGGCCGTGCATGTAGGTGCCGATCAGGTTCGCGCGCCGCACGCCCTCGTAGCCGTCGGCGCCGTTGTTGCCGAGGCCCTTGACCACCCGGCCGAGGGGCTCGGCGCCCGGGCCGAGGTGGGTGCGCCCGCCGTGGTTCTCGAACCCGGCGAGCAGCCGCGGCCCGGCGCCGAGGTCGGCCTCGATCGCGATGTTGCCGATCAGCCGCGGCCCCGGCTCGCGGACGGTCTCGAGGTCGGCGAGCCCGAGCCCGGCGATCCGCTCGTCGCCGAGCTGGTAGCTGTGGCCGAGCAGCTGGTAGCCGCCGCAGACGGCGAGCACCGCGGCGCCGTCGTCGACCGCGGCGGCCAGCGCCTCGCGCTTGGTCTCGAGCATGTCCGCGGCGACCAGCCGCTGGTCGCGGTCCTGGCCGCCGCCGATGTAGATCAGGTCGTGGGCGGCCGGGTCGAAGCGCTCGCCGGGCCCGGCGGCCGCGTACTCGAAGCCGATCCCGCGCCACTCGCAGCGCCGCCGCAGGAAGAGGATGTTGCCGCGGTCGGCGTAGATGTTCATCTGCTCCGGGTAGAGCGCGAGCAGGCGCAGCTTCATCGCGGCGCCTCCAGGACGCAGATCGACCGAGCCGACGTGGTCGGCGGTGGGGGGGACCTCGATCCGCTCGCGCGCCTCGAAGCCCGACCGTCGCCGCCTCGCGCTCGAAGTCCTCCGGCGTCGAGCCGGTCGAGCCGGACGGCTGCGGTGCGCTCGGTCGAGCTCGCCGTCCGGGCGAGACGAGCTGGCGCAGCCGGCGGATCTCGATCCCGTCGCCGGCGGATCGGCGACCTCGAGCGGCTGGCTCGAGCAGACCCAGCCGTCGAGCTCGCGCACGTCCGGGAGCAGCTCGGCGGCCGTCGCCCTCGGCGCACGCGCGTCGTCGGCGAGCAGCGCCGCGGCGAAGAGTCCCGCCGGGCGCGAGGTGGGCGAGCGGCCGCGCGCCAGCGCCGCGCGCGCGGCCCGGCTCGCCGCCGAGCAGGTGCACGAGCTGCATCGGCGCAAGGATCGCGCGCGAAGCGCGCGGCCGAGGTCGAGCTCGCGGGCGTCGGCGCGCACCGTCTCGACCTCGACACCCGGCGCTCGGCGCTCGCTGCGCGAGCGCGTCGAGCAGCTCCTGCGCGACGGTCGAGCGCCGACGACCTCGATGCCCCGCGCGCGGCGAGGTGCGAGCGCCACGCGGCCGGTCCCCGCGCCGAGCTCGAGCACCGGCCCGCCGGCCTGCGGCGGCGAGCTCGGCCCAGACCGGCAGGTCGGCGGCGTAGGCGCCGCACTCGACGTCGTGCCAGATCACCTCCGAGTCCAGCGCGGGCGCGCTCATCGCCAGAACTCCTGCGCCAGCCCGCGCGCGGCGAGCAGCCGGCGCAGCTCGATCAGCGCCGTGTAGGTGGGGAGGGCGAAGAGCGGCCCTGTCGGCCGCGGCGACGGCGCGGTCGAGCGAGCGCTCGATCGACGGCTCGACCGTCGAGCGTCGCCGGGTCGATGCCCGCGTACTTGAGCCGCACGGCGATCTCGGGCGCCCGCGTGCCGGCGCAGACGACGCTGCGCGCCACGCCCGCGAGCAGCTCGAAGTCGGCGTCCCAGATCCAGGAGACGTCGCGGCCGTCGGCGATCCGGTCGTTGAGCGCGATCCAGAGGTCGAGGCCGCCGCCGTCCGGGCCGGCCTCGAGGCGCAGCGTGCGCAGGACCTCGTTGGCGCCCGCCGGGTTCTTGATCAGCAGGATCGAGACCGGCGTGCCCGCGACGTCGATCGTCTCGACCCGCCCGAACGCCGCGCGCACGGACGCCAGCGCGCCCGACCGCGTGGCTCGAGCCCGACCCCGAGCCGCAGCGCGGCCGCGAGCGCGGCGAGCGCGTTGTAGACGTTGTAGAGGCCCGGGGAGCGGGAGCTCGAGCTCGCGCCTCGCCCGCCGGGCGTGCGCAGCTGGACGCGTCGAGCCGCGCATCCCGTGCAGCTCGATCGCGGTCGCGGCGAGGTCGGGGTCGGGCCGGTCGGCGCCGCAGTTCGGGCAGCTGTAGTGGCCGAGGTGGCCGACGAACGCCCGGGCGTAGGAGTAGGGGTGGCCGCAGCGGCGGCAGTGCTTGGCGTCGTGGGCGTGCTGGAGCTCCGGCAGCGCCTGGGACGGGTCCTCGATCCCGAAGTAGGTGACCCCGGGGCGGCGGCGCAGCTCGCGCGTCGCGGCCGAGGTCGGCGATCAGCGGGTCGTCGGCGTTGAGCACGAAGCCGGTGCGCCCGGCGCGCTCGGCCACCATCGCCGCCCACTCGTCGGCGAGGTGCTCGAGCTCGCCGTAGCGGTCGAGCTGGTCGCGGAACAGGTTGCCGAGCACGATCAGCCCCGGGTCGAGCTCGCGCCGCGATCCGCGGCAGCCAGGCCTCGTCGACCTCGAACAGGCCCTCGCGGCCGTGCTGCTCGAGCAGCGCCGTGGCGACGCCCCAGCTCATGTTCGAGCCCGGCGCGGTTGTGCACCGGGTCGCGCCCGGCGGCGCGCAGCGCCGCGGCGAGCATCCCGGCGGTCGTCGTCTTGCCGTTGGTGGCGCTGACGATCGTCGAGCCGCCCTCCGAGGCCTCCGCGCCGAGGCGGGAGATCGCGTCGGGCGCCATCCGCAGCAGCAGGCGGCCCGGGAAGCGTGGTGCCGCCGCCGCGCCCGCTGCGCCGGCTGAGCGCCCCGGTCGCCCGCGCGATGCCCGACCTTGGCGCGAAAGCCCGCGGCGCTCATGCCGCGCGGCGCCGGGCGCGGCACGATCACGCGCAGGGCGCGCGGCAGCAGCCGGACCGTGGCCGGCAGGTCGGCGATGTGGTCGCCGTCGGCGTAGACGGCGAACGGCCGGTCGGCCTCGATCGGCACCTCGGCGGCGCGCCGCGACGCCGACCTCGGGCTGCTCGACGTGCTTGCCGTCGAAGACCTTCGGCAGGATGCCGGTCAGGAAGCGCAGCTTGCCCGTCTGCCCAGCGGTGACCACGTCGAGCAGGCCGTCGTCGAGCTCGGCGTCGGGGGCGACGAACATGCCGCCGCCGTAGGCGCGGCTGTTGGCGGCCGCGACCGCGTAGCCGCGCAGCTCGCTGCGCTCGCCGTCGAGCGTCGAGCGTGAAGTCGCGCCGGCTTCCAGCCGACCAGCGCCCGCAGCGCGGCGTACGCGTAGACGAGGCTGGCCCTTGATCCAGCTTCGCCTCGTTGGCGATCCGGTTGGCGTCCGAGTCGAAGCCGCAGCTGGCGATGCCGAGGAAGCGGCGGCCGTTGACCTCGCCGACGTCGATCTCGCGCGTCTCGCCGGCCGCGAGCAGGCCGACCGCCGCCTCGACCTCGTCGGGGATCCCGAGCACCCGGGCGAGGTCGTTGCCGCGCCCGCCGCGGGATCAGCGCCCATGCGTCGCCCCGGTGCCGGCGAGCGCGCCGCCGACCTGGCCGATCAGCCCGTCGCCGCTGATCACGACCGGGATCTCGCCGGCCGCGGCCGCCGCCGCGGGCCTCCTCGCAGCCGTGCTCGAGGCCCGGTCGGTCAGCACGGCGCGATGCTGCGAGGCCGGCGGCGCGTCATCGCCGCCTCGATCCGCGGCAGCAGCTCGCGCGCCCGCCCGCCGCCGGCGGACGGGTTGACGAGCAGCAGGAAGCGACGCCGCCTCGCTCATCGCCCGATGAGCCTAGCCGAGCGGTCGCGCTGCGGCCGACGAAGTAGGTGCCGGCGGCCGACCTCGCCGCTGTCGACCGCGCTCGATCCCGCGGCGGCGAAAGCCGCGCGCGAGGACGGACTGCGGGCGTGTAGAAGGGGGTCGCGGAGCCGCATGCTGGCGACGACCACCACGTGGCCGCCGGGGCGCAGCACGCGGGCGATCTCGCCGAAGAAGGGGGGCACGTTGACCTGCGTGACGAGGTCGAAGGAGTCGTCGTCGTACGGGAGCTCGGAGGCGTCGGCGACCTTGAAGGCGACCCGGCCCTCCGGGATCGAGGCCGACCTTGTCCTGCGCGATCCGGATCATCTCGCTCGGAGAGGTCGACGCCGCGGACGCTCGCGCGCGGGAACTCGCGGGCGAGGAAGAGCGCCGCCTCGCCGGTGCCGGTGCCGAGGTCGAGGACGCGCTCGGGCGCCGGCGAGACCTTCGCGCGTGGCGGCCGCCAGCGCCGCGAGGTGGTCGGGCGAGCCCGGCGCCGGTGCGCGCGTCCCAGCCGTCGGCCAGCGCGGTCGAAGAAGCCCTGCATCGGGCGCGCGGACCAGCGGCCACAGCCACGGCGCGTGCGCGACCGACGCCGTTCAGCGCCCGGCCGATCAGCCGCGTGCGGGTCGGGATCTCGCCGCCGCGGCTCCGCCATCGCGCCATGATCGCAAGCGCGCGGCGGCCCGGCCGGGTGCGCCTGTCCGTGCACTAGCCTCACGCGCCGATGCAGAGCCAGCCGCGCACGCCTGATCTTCGTCGGCTCGCGATCGTGGTCGCCGCGGGCGTCGGCATCGTCATCGCGACGCGACGGCGGCGACGACGACTCTCGACGACGCGACGGCCTCCGGCGACTGCCGCGCAGGTCGCCGCAGCCGCCGCCGAAGAAGGAGAAGTTCAAGAAGCCCGAGCAGGTGCTCGCCAGCGGGCAGGACGCGATCGCCGACGGTCGAGACGAGCTGCGGCGACGTTCACGATCGACCTCGACACCGAGCAGCTCGCCGAAGACGACGAACTCGTTCGCGTTCCTCGCCGAGCAGGGCTTCTACGACGGCACGATCTTCCACCGGATCGCGCCCGGGCTTCGTGATCCAGGGCGGCGATCCGACCGGCACCGGCAACGGCGGGCCCGGCTACACGGTGACCGAGCCGCCGCCGCAGAACACGACCTACGAGAACGGCGCTGGTGGCGATGGCGAAGACCGCGGTCGAGCCGCCGGGCGCCTCGGGGAGCCAGTTCTTCGTCGTCACCGCGCCCGCGGACGCGGGCCTGCCGCCCGACTACGCGGTGCTCGGCAGGGTCACCGACGGCATGGACGTCGTCGACGCGATCGGCAAGCTCGGCGACGCGTCAGGAGAAGCCGACCCAGGTCGTGACGATCGACAAGGTCACGATCGACGCAAGCTGAGCGCGGGCGCGCTACGCTCGCCCGCCATGTCGAGGATCGAGATCGGCGACCTGGCGCCTGAGTTCGAGCTCAGCGGGCACCGGAGGGCGGACCTTCCGGCTGCTCGGCGACTGCCGCGGCGACTGGGTCGATGCTCGCCTTCTACCCGGGCGACTTCACGCCCGTCTGCACGCGCCAGTTCTGCTCCTACCGCGACGCCGCCGACCACCTCGACGACCTCGACGCCGAGCGTGCTCGGGATCTCGCCGCAGTCGGTCGACTCGCCACGAGCGCTTCGTCGCCGAGCACGACCTGACGGTGCCGCTGCTCGCCGACCCCGACCACGCGACCGCGCGCGCCTACGGCGTCGTCGCGCCCGGCGGCCTCGTGCGGCGCTCGATCTTCATCGTCGACCCCGAGGGCATGGTCCGCTACCGCCACGTCGCGCTGCTCGGCCTGCGCTACAAGGACGTCGAGCACCTCGCCGGCGCGCTGGCGCTCGCCCGCGACGCGGTCGCGGCGCAGTTGAGCGCCGACCCGGTCGCCTTCGAGGTCGAGCGCGTCCGGCGCGCGCGCTGCGCGGCGAGGCCGCGGGGGAGGGGCACCCGATCGCGCTCTGCTGCACGGCCTGACCGCGACGCGGCGGTACGTCGTCCACGGCTCGCGGGCCCTCGAGCGCGGCGGGCTTGCGGACGATCGCCTACGACGCCCGCGGACACGGCGAGTCCGACCCGGCCCCGCCGGGCACGGGCTACGGCTACGACGAGCTCGCCGCGGACCTCGGCGAGGTGCTCGACGCGACAGCGCCGGGTCGAGCCGCTCGCGTGCTCGCGGGGCACTCGATGGGCGCTCACACGCTGACCGCGCTCGCGCTCGCCGACCCCGACCGGGTGGCGGCGCTCGATCGCGATCGGGCCCGTGTACATGGGCGCCGCGGCGACCGAGGAGTCCCTCGCCTACTGGGACTGCGCTCGCCGACGGGCTCGAGCGCGGCGGGGTCGACGGGTTCCTCGAGGCCTACGACCACGACCTCGAGCCGCAGTGGCGGGACACGATCCTGCGGATCACCCGCGACCGGCTCGGCCGCCATCGCCACCCCGAGGCGGTCGCCGAGGCGCTGCGCGAGGTCCCGCGCTCGCGCCCGTTCGAGGAGCTCAGCGAGCTCGAGTTCCTCGACGTCCCGGCGCTCGTCGTCGCCAGCCACGACGAGGCGGACCCCGGCCACCCGTACGCGGTCGCCGAGGCCTGGGCCGCGCGCCTGCCGCAGGCGACGCTCGTCAGCGAGGACCCGGGCGCGTCGCCGCTCGCCTGGCAGGGCGGCCGCCTCTCGCGCGAGATCGCCAGCTTCTGCGAGCGGCCCGAGGTCGCCGAGCGCCTGCTAGCGCTTGGGCCGGTCGCGCAGGCGGTAGACGAGCCGCAGGCCCGACCAGGTCTCGTCGATCGCGCAGACCTTGTTGTCGACCAGCCCGGTCGCGAGCGCGAGCTCGCGGACGACGTCCTCGGTGAGGTCGGTCGGCACGCCCGAGGCGCGCTTCGGCCAGGCGATCCACAGCCCGCCGTCCGGGATAGATCGCCTTCGCGAGCGCCTCCAGGCGGCGCTCGAGCTCGGCGCGGCGGACGAAGAAGGCGACCAGCGACGTCGAGCGGCGCCGACCGCGCGGCCCTTGACCTGCACGTCGTCGGGAGCGGGCCGAGCGCGGCGGCGAACTCCGGCGGCGCGCGAGCGGAACGCGACCGCGCGCACCTGGCTTGATCCCGAGCTTGCGCGGCAGCGGGGTGGCCGAATAGCCGGCCACGCGCGCACCATAGACGGCCACCGGGCGGCCCGGTGCCGAGGCCGCCGACCGACTGGCTTAGACTTTCGTGGATGGACGACGGGACAGCGATCCATTACTCGGCGGTCGCCGCGGGGCACGCCCGTGTACGCGTCCGACGGCACCCGCGTCGGCGTGGTCGACCAGGTGGTCGACAACTACCGCGAGCACATCCTCGACGGGATCGTGATCGAGACCGACGACCGACGGCCTGCGCTTCGTCGACGCCCCCGAGGTCGGGCGGACCGCCGAGCGGGGCGTGACGCTCGACGATCGACGCGGTAGCGGTCGAAAGCCTGCCGCCGCCCGAGAGCGGCGCCGGCACTTTCAGCGCCAACGTCCGGACCGGACGCTTGGGAAGGCTGCTCGGGCGCGTCCTGGAAACGCGATTAGCCGTCACGAACGGGGGGTACAGAACGGCCGTGCCAGACGAGTCGCGAGTGGAGTTCTCGCTGCCAGCTGAGGCAGCGAACGTCCCGCTGATCCGTCATGCGCTCGCCGGGCTGGCCGAGGCGCTTGAGATGGAGCCGACGGAGATCGCCGACCTGAAGACGGTCGTCACCGAGGCCTGCATGAACGTCGTCGCTGCACGCCTACCGACGAGTCCGAGACGGGCCCGCTCGAGGTCGACGCATGGCCCGACGACGACTGCCTGATCGTCCGGGTCCGCGACTACGGCGCCGGGATCCGGCCGCTCGCCGACGTCGAGCGCACCAGCCTGCGGCTCGGCCTGCCGCTGATCGCGGCGCTCACGCGCAGCTTCGAGATCAGCGGCGCCCCGGGCGGCGGCACCGCGGTGCGGATGAGCGATGCCGCTGTCCTCGAACGGACACGAGCCGACGCCGAGGTCCCCGAGGTGCCCGACGAGACGCGCATCAGCCTGCCGACCGGCGACCTGCTCGCGCCGATCCTCTCGCGGGTGATCTCGATGTTCGCGACCCGCGCCGACCTCTCGGTCGACGAGCTCTCCGACGCGGTCCTGCTCAGCGACGCGATCTCCGCCAGCGGCCCGAGCGGCTTTCCCGACGGCACCGCGCGCATCGCGGTCTCCGAGCAGGAGGGCTCGTTCGAGGTCCGGGTCGGCCCGCTCGAGCGACGGGGGCGGGCGGCGCCTGCTGGACGGGATGCGGATCCCATCCCTCGACGCCTCGCTCGAGGCGCTCGCCGAGGAGGTCCGGGTCGAGCAGGCCGACGGCGGCGGCGAGGTGCTCGCGATCCGCGTCGGGCGACGCCGCGCTGAGCGAGCTCAGCCGGGCTCGTCGCCGACCGCGGCCTCGCGCAGCTTGCCGAGCGCGCGGCGAAGGATGCGCGACACGTGCATCTGCGAGTAGCCGACCCGCTCGGCGATCTTCGACTGGGTCAGGTCCTCGGCGAAGCGCAGGCGCAGGACCTCGCGCTCGGTGTCGTCGAGCACGTCGGTGCCGGCGTCGATCGCGGCCCGGTCCTCGACCAGCTCGTAGCCGGGGTCGTCGCTGCCGATCCGCTCCGCCATCGGCGCGTCGTCGCCGGGCTCCGAGCCGGGCCCGGTGGTCGGCCGGTCCAGCGAGACCGTGCGCCGCGCGGCGCTGCCCTCGAAGGCCTCCAGCACGTCGGCCTCGCTGATCTCGAGCAGCTCGGCGATCTCGGCCACCGTCGGCGAGCGCTCGAGCTCGTGGCTGAGCTTGGTGATCGCGCCCTCGACCGCGCGGATGCTCTCCTGCAGGCCGCGCGGCACCCGCAGCGTCCAGACGCGGTCGCGGAAGTGGCGGCGCAGCTCGCCGAGGATCGTCGGCCCGGCGAAGGCCGCGAACGGGACCCCGCGCTCGGGGTCGTAGCGCTCGAGCGCCGAGACGAGGCCGAGGCTGGCGACCTGGAAGAGGTCCTCGCTCGGCTCGACGCCGCCGCTGTAGCGCATCGCGAGGCTGCGGGCGAACGGCAGGAAGCGGCGCACGAGCTCCTCGCGCGCGTTCTCGTCGCGCGTGCGGGCGTAGTCGCGGAGCAGCTGCTCCTCGGTCGCCAGCGCATCGCCAGGGGCCGTCGGGGGCGGCAGATCCCGTGATCGTCGACGTTGAGGCTGTTTGGCGCTCATCAGTGGCGCAGTGATTCTCGCGGACGGCGCTCCGCTGCCGTCGCACCCCTGGAAAAGGAGAGGACCCGGGTGGGGGGCAACCCGGGCCCTCGTACCTCACTGAACCCACACGCCCAGGCGTGCGAGCGTGCAGCGTCGCTACCCGGGGTTCTCGGCGGCAAACGCCGCGTCGACCACGCCCGGGTATACATAACCTTCGTTATCGAGCGCAGGGCCGGGAATGGGCCTCAGAGCTCTTCTAAGGCCTCCTCGGCGGCTGCGACGCCGGATCGCAGCGCTCCCTCCATGTAACCGGTCCATTCGGACGACAGGTCGGAGCCGGCGAAGCGCATCGGGCCGACCGGGCCGGTGCCCGCGCCGCGAAACGCCGTGATCACGCCGGGCGGATTGAAGCTCCCGTACGCGCCGCGGGTCCATTGCTCGGCCGGCCAGACGATGTCGACGTAACGCCGCGGCTCGCGCGCCCGCTCGCCGTAGTAGCGCGCGAAGCACTCCAGCGCCGCGGCGCGCCGCGCCCTGTGGTCGCCGTAGAAGGCGCGGCCGTCGTTTCCCTCCATGAACCCCACCAGCACGCCGGGGCTCCCCTCCGGCGGCGAGTTGTCATAAGTGATCTTGATCGGCCCCGTGTCGCTGACCGTGTAGCCGTTGAGGCCGTCGGCGCGCCAGAACGGCTCGTCGTAGACCGCGTTGACCTTCACCACCGAGCCGAACGGCTGGCGCTGGGCGAGCTGGTCGTGCGCGGCCGGCAGCGGCGGCCGGTGGCGGATGCGCGTGGTCAGCGGCCGCGGGATCGTGACGATCACCTGCTTGGCGACCCAGGTGCCGTTCGGGGTCTCGAGGTGCGCCCGGCGCCCGGACCGGCGGATCGAGCGCACAGGGCTCTCGAGCTGGACCCGGCGGCCGAGCCGTCTCGCGAGTCCCTTCGAGAGCCGCTGCGAGCCGCCGACGAAGCGGGTGCTCTGGGCGTCGTCGATGAGCGTGAACACGTCGCCGCCGACGCCGCCGATGGCCGCCAGCAGGTCGAGCAGCGACAGGTCCTGCGGCTCGCAGCCGTAGACGCCCTCGATCACGACGTCGACCAGCGCCCGGCTCTCCGAGGTGGCGAGGTTGTCGACCGCCCAGCCCCCGACGGTCTGGCGATCGAACTCCGCGGCCCGTGCGGCGTCCCAGGGCGCGCCGGGGGGAACCTCGGATGCCATCTGGTTGAGGCGCTGGAGCGCCACCAGGAGCTCGGCCAGCGAAGCCGGGCTCATCGGCGGCAGGTCCCCGGCGTACGTCTGGCGGCGGCCGCCCGCGTAATAGACGCCCTCGCCGTCGAAGTAGGTCGGAAACGTGGCGATCCCGAGCTCTGCGGCGAGCTCGAGGACGCGATCCTGGCCCGGTCCCGCCCACTGTCCGCCGAGCTCGACGCGATGGCCGCCGCCGATGTCCACGTCGTAGGTCCGCCCGCCGACCCGATCCCGCGCCTCGAGCACGACCGCGGAGCGCCCGCCGGCGACGATCCGCCGCGCGGCCGCCAGGCCGGCAAGCCCGGCGCCGACGATCGCGATATCGACCTCGCGGCGCCGCGGGCGCGCCGACGCCGGCTCCGCTGCGCCCAGGCGTCCCGCCGTTGCCCCCGCCGCCGCCCCGGCCGCGGCGCCGAGCGCCCGCCGGCGCGTGATCGCTCCCCGCCCCACCCGCCGAACCTATCGCCCCGGGGTTGACATAACTCCGCGGGCGTCCTCCTCCCCCTCCGCTTCGTCCTTCTCCTCGCCCTCCTCCGCGACGATGCCGAACGCGCGGAACGCCAGCGCCGCGACGGCGATGCCGATCACCGTCCCGAGCGCCCGCTCGCCCGCCGCGTCGAACGGGTCGGAGCCGAGGGTGTCGGTGAGCAGGACGACGTACACGGTGATCGCGGTCGTAAAGAGCGCGTACTCGATCGCCAGCAGCGCGTAGGCGCACGCCGCGGAGAGCGTGAGCACGATCGTGGTCGGGATCACGTCGTTGCTGAGCGCCTCGGCGAGCCCGGTCGCGGCGATCAGGCCGACCACGGTGCCCACCGCCCGCATCGCGATCCGCTCCATGGTCTGGTCCTGATCGGGCTTGAGCACGAACAGGATCGTGAGCGGGACCCAGTAGCCGTGGTCGCGATCGTCGGCGAACCGGTAGATCGCGACCCCGATCGCCATCGCCGCACCGAACCGCAGCGCGTGGCGCATGTACGGGCTGCGCAGGCTCAGGTTGGAGCGCAGCCGCGTCGTCGTGTCCCGGAGGGCGCTCGCGAAGTCGAACGCCTCCCGGCCGCGGTCGGAGACGAGCCAGGTGATCGCGGCGTTCGCCGCCTGCGCGAGCGATCCGCCGATGCCGATCAGCAGCGCATCGCCGGCATCCGCCGTGGGCAGGTACAGGCCCTGGGCGATCAGCAGCGCCAGGGTCACCGTGAGCCCGCCGATCGCCAGTCGCAGCGAGACCGCGAACAGGTACCCGCACACGGTCGCGACCACGGCCATCGCCGCGATCGTGAGCCCGGTGGACTGGCTCGTCAGCACGCCGAGCGCGGCGGCGAGGCCGACGAACGGCGCCGTGAGCAGGTGCCAGCGCACTCGCACCCGCGCCGGCGCATCGAAGGCGACGAACCCGGAGATCAGGATCGCGGTCCCGATCGCACCGGCGAGCTTGTCGTCCATCCAGAGGTCGAGAACCAGGGCGATGCCCACCGGCGCGGCGACCAGCAACCCGCGCCGCAGCGCCGGCAGGGGCTCGTCCTTGAGCCCCCAGGCGTCCGGCAGGCGCGACGCGATCACGGCCATCTCAGTTGAGCGAGGGATCGTCCGGCATCCGCGACAGCAGCGCGAACTCCCCGCCCTTGCGGGCCAGGACGGTGTGCCAGAGCTCCTCCGGATCGTCCGCGAACAGCTCCGCCGGAAGCGGCGGCTCGATGATCCAGGCCTCCTCGGCGACCTCGGCCTCGAGCTGGCCCGCTCCCCAGCCGGAGTACCCGGCGTAGACGCGACCGCGGCGGATCGCGTCGGAGAGGCGGTCGTAGCTCGGTCTCCGAGCCGACGAACCCGACGTCGGCGACCACGATCCAGGCGGCCGCCTCGAGGTCGTTGAACTCCGCCAGCACGACGAGGGCCTGCGGCTGCACCGGCCCGCCGATGAAGACCGGCTCGGTGCCCGCGACGTCGCCCAGCTCGGCGGCGACCTCGGCGACCTCGGTCTCCGACGGGCGGTTCAGCACGACCCCCATCGCGCCCTCCTCCCCGTGCTCGGTGATCAGCACGACCGTGCGGGCGAAGTTCGGGTCGACGAGCGCGGGCGAGGCGATCAGCAGCTGGCCGCGCAGCGAGGAGTCCGCGTCAGGATCAGCCATCGGGTTGATTCTGCCCGCTCGCTAACCTCGACGACGCCGTGATCGCAGACGTAAACGAAGCGGACTTCATCGCCGAGGTCGTCGAGCGCTCGCGCGACCTGCCGGTCGTGGTCGACTTCTGGGCCGAGTGGTGCGGGCCGTGCCGCCAGCTCGGGCCCGCGCTCGAGGCCGCCGTCGCCAAGCGCGACGGCCGGGTCGCGCTGGCGAAGGTGGACGTCGACGCGAACCAGAACCTCGCCGCGAGCTTCGAGGTCCGCGGCATCCCGGCCGTGAAGGCGTTCCGCGACGGCGAGGTCGTCGTCCGAGTTCACCGGGGCGATCCCGCCGGCGCAGATCGAGCAGTTTCTCGACACGCTCGTCCCCTCGCCCGCCGACGAGCTGGTCGCTGCCGGCGACGAGGCCTCGCTGCGCGAGGCGCTGGCGCTGGATCCGGGACATCGCGTTGCCGCGGCCGGCCTGGGCAGGATCCTGCTCGGCCGCGGTGACACAGGGGAGGCGCTGGAGCTGCTCGAACCGCTCCGGGGAGACTTTCTGGCCGAGGGCCTGGCGGCCCGGGCGCGGCTCGTCGAGGCCAACGGCGGCGCCGAGCCCGACCCGCGGCTGGCGCAGGCGTTCGACGCCTGGGACGAGGGCGACTTCCAGACGGCGCTCGAGACGCTCCAGGAGCTGCTCGGCGCGGCCGAGGACGCCGAGCGGCGGGACCTGATCCGCCAGGCGATGGTCGGGATCTTCGCCGAGCTCGGCGCGGACGACGAGCTCGCGCGCGAGCACCGCCGCCGTCTGGCCGCGGCGCTCAACTGACCGCCGCCCCTCCGCGCGCTACAAACACTCCATGGACCCCGTCAACGGTGCGGACATCCCGGTCGCCTTCGCCGCCGGTCTGGTCTCCTTCCTCTCACCCTGCGTCCTCCCGCTGGTCCCCGGCTACCTCTCGGTGATCACCGGGGTCCGCGTGGACGAGATGGACTCGGCCGACTGGCGCAGCGTGCTCGTCCCGAGCCTGCTCTTCATCGCCTCGTTCTCGACGGTCTTCATCCTCCTCGGCCTCACCGCCACCGCGCTCGGCGAGCGGCTGCGCGACAACCAGGACCTGCTCACGAACATCGGCGCCGTGCTGCTGATCGTCATGGGGGTGCTGTTCATCGCGGCCACGTTCATCGACCGGCTCAACCGCGAGTGGCACCTGGAGGGCCTGCTCGCGCGCGCGGGCAAGGGCGGCCCGATCGTCGCCGGGGCGGCCTTCTCGATCGCCTGGACCCCGTGCACCGGGCCGGCGCTCGGCGGCATCCTCACCCTGGCCGGAATCCAGGGCGAAGCGGCCCACGGCGCCTTCCTGCTCGCCGTCTACTCGCTCGGGCTCGCCGTCCCGTTCCTGATCACGGCGCTCGCGTTCTCGCGCGCGACGACCGCCTTCAGCGTGATCAAGCGCCATTACCGGGCGATCGTCGGCGTCGGCGGCGGGATCCTGATCGCAATGGGCATCCTGATCCTCAGCGGCGGCTTCACGGAGCTCAACGTCTGGGCCCAGAAGGTCACCTCCGAGCTCGGTCTGAATCTCTAAGTGCCTCCAAACACCATCTTTAGGTTGTGCTTGGCGCCCCCTGCGATACTTGCTGGCGCCCGGCGGGTACTTGATCGGGCAGTCGCAAGGGTGTAGGCGACTCGAAACAGAAGGGGGTGTGCGTGAGTTCAGTTGACAGCGTTGTCGCAACCGGTCCGCGACGGTTCTCAAGGCAGGCGTTGACGCGGCCCAGGTGGGTCGCCGGTTCGCCGCTCCTGATCCGCGCCTACGCGCTCGCCGCGGACGCGTATCGCGGCCGCCGGCGCGCCAGCGACGAGTCACCGCTGCTCGCGCACGCGATCGAGGTCGCCGAGCTGCTCCGCGCCGCTGGCCGCGATCAGGCGCTCGTCGCGGCGGCGCTGCTGCACGACGGGGTCGAGCACGGGACCGTGGACAAGCGCAAGCTCGAATTCGAGGTCGGCGAGCCGGTCACCAGCCTGGTCACCGTCCTGGCGAACGACTCCGCGACCTCATCGCCCGGCGCGCGGGAGAAGGCGTTCCGCAAGCAGGTGGACGTCGCCGGCGACCGCGCCGTGACGCTCCTGGCCGCCGACACACTCTCCAACGTCCGGGCGCTGCGCCGGGGCCTCGAGGGCGATCGCGACGCGCTCGAGGAGCGCCTCGGCACCACCGTCGAGGACGCCATCGGCCACTACCGCGACTCGGTCGCGATGATCGAGCAGTTCGACCCCGACTCGGACTTCCTCGGCCGGCTGCGTTCCGAGCTCGCCGGGGTCTGCCCGGTCCCGGCCTGCCCGCCGGCGCGATAGCTCGGCCGCTCGTCACGGCCGCGTGCGCGGGTCGCGACGTCGGTGCGCCTTGCGTGACGTTCGTCGCGTCCTCCCGCGCTCCGGCCCCCCAAAACGCCGACTCGGCGCTGAGGGCCGTATACCGGGGTCAAGCGACGACTCGGCGCTTGGGCTCGCGCCGGGGTGACGCTTTCGTAGCGTTTGTGGCGTCCCTCGCGCGCTCTGTCGGCCGCCGCCGCGCGAGTGGCTGAAAACGACGGACTATTTAGCGAAATGAGCCACTCGCGGTGGAGCGGCGCGCCGGCCCGGGGCCGATCGGCCCGCGCCGCCTGAGCTCTGCCGGTGAGGGAGCGCAGCCCTAGACCGGCGGTACCGGCGGCTCGTCGCCGCCGACGCCGACCTCGACCGGCGTGCCGATCGCCTCGACCTCCTCGAGCTCCTCGCCGTCGCCCTCGCGCGAGCAGACGATCCGGAAGCGTCCGGTGCCGATCGCGGGATCGCTGACCACCGGCAGGCCGCGGATGTCGTCCCAGCCGAGGCGCTCGACCTCGTACGGGTTCATCCGCACCTCGGAGGCCGGCCACGGGCAGGTCGAGTTGTGCTGGTCGATCGCCTTCGAGATCGCCTCGAGGTTCTTGGCGTCCGAGCCCAAACGGGCTAGTCCTCGTCGCGCCTCGCTCGATGGCCTCGTGATCGGCCTCGCCGTACTCGCCGCCCTCGAAATCCTCGGGCTCGCCGGCGAGATTGCTCGGGTCGGGGCCGGAGTCGCCGTGGGAGGCGTGCTCGATCAGCTCCTCCTCCGCGAGCTCGAACCCCTCGGACTCCCCGCCCCCGGCCTCGCTGACCGGGCGCTGCTCCTCCGCGTGGCGCTCCTCCTCCGACAGCAGCTCGAAATCTTCCTGCTCCTCCATCGCTCTCCTTCGGCTCGCGGTTTCGGCCCCGCCCGCGACTTTAGCGTCGCGGGCGGGGCGCCGAGGCCGGGCCGGCTAGCGCGTGGTGAGCACGGTGCCGACGTCCGGGAATCCGAGCTTCTGCTTGGTGGCCGACGTCAGGTCGTACTCGCGGCTGCCGCTGAACGGGCCGCGGTCGATCACGGGCACGGTCACCGAGCGATGCCCGTAGCGCAGGTGGACCTTCGTGCCGCAGGGCAGCGTGCGGTTCGCCACGCCCATCGTGGAGGCCGAGAGCGTCCCGCCGCAGGCGAGCGCGTTCCCGTACAGGCCCGGGCCGTACCAGGACGCGGCCGCCGGCCGGTAGACGGTCACGCGCCCGGCCTTGTCGCGGCTGCCGGTGGCGGTGCGGTTCGCGCCCGCCCTCGCCTCGACGCGAAAGACGCCCGTGCGCGGCGCCTTCCACGCGACGCGGAAGTGGCCGCCCGCGCCCCGCCTCGGTGCGCTGGCTCTGCCCGCCGACGCTCACGACGACCTGTCGCCGCGCCCCCGCGGGGCTCACCTTGCCGCGCACGACGACCCGGTCGCCGACCGTGCCGTTGCGGCCGGCGACCCGCGCCCGGGTACGGGAGCGGACCTTCACCCGCTCGCTGCCGGTGTCGCGGTCGACGTCGGCCGCGACCGCGCTCGCCGGATCGGCGGGGGTCGTGGACGCCCCGTCCGCGAGCTCGGCGCGCCAGTAGCCGCTGCCGTCCGGCTTCACCCGAACCCGATAGCGGCCCGGCGGCCCCGGTGCGGTCCGTGGCGACCGTGTGCCACGCCCCGGCGCCCTTGGCCCGGTAGCGGAGGTCGATCGGGGCCTTCGCCGAGCCCGGGAACGAGCCCGCGAGCGCCAGCGCGTCGCCGAACGGCACGCTGTGCTGCGAGACGTCGATCCGGGCGTGCTTCGCCCCGCTTTCGGCACCGGCACCGAGGGCCGGGTATGTGATCGTCGCGGCGAGAGGCAGCAGCGCGGCCGCTGCGATTCGCCTCCGCCGGAGGCGGAACCGTCGCTTCATGTTTTCCTTTCGGCCCGGTGGGGTGAGCGATCGGACTCGTCTCACCCGCCTGTGCGCGCGTTCGGCGCGGGAAGCCGGGCACTCCTCTGATTTCGTCTTCTTGCCCGACCGACGGTAGAGCGAACGCGCGTTCGATGTGTGATGCCGATCACAGAGCTAACGGTTCTGCCAAGATCCGTGCATGGCCAGTTCCGACCGACTCAGCGGCCTCGACTCCTCGTTCCTGCACCTGGAGCGCGGGCCGGCGCACATGCACGTCGCCTCCACGACCCTGTTCGAGGGGCCGCCGCCCTCCTACGACGAGCTCTGCGAGCACATCCACTCGCGCCTGCACCTCGTGCCGCGCTTCCGCCAGAAGCTGCGCATGGTGCCGTTCGGCCAGGGCCGGCCGAAGTGGGTCGACGATCCGCAGTTCAACCTCCGGTACCACATCCGCCACACCGCCCTCCCGGCCCCCGGGAGCGAGGAGCAGCTGCGCACCCTCGCTGCGCGCGTCTTCTCCCAGCGCCTCGACCGCTCGAAGCCGCTGTGGGAGATGTGGCTGATCGACAAGGTCGAGGGCGACCGCTTCGCGCTCGTGACGAAGACCCACCACGCCCTGGTCGACGGCGTCTCGGGAGTTGACATAACCACGGTGCTCTTCGACGCCGCGCGCGACCCCGAGTCCGTCCCCCAGACCGAGCCGTGGACGCCGCGACCCGAACCAAGCGACGCCCAGATGCTCGGCGAGGCGCTGGTGGAGCGCGCGACGAGCCCGGCCGAGATCGCGCGCGGGGTGCGCAGGGTGTTCCGGGCGCCGCGGCGAATGGCGCGCGCGGCGATCGACGCGGCCGAGGCCGCCGGCGCGTTCGCCCGCGCGAGCTTCTCCGCCCCGAGCTCCCCCTTCAACGTCCCGATCGGCCCGTACAGGCGCTTCGCCACCGTCAGCGTCGACCTGGCCGAGATCAAGCACACCAAGAACGTCGCCGGCGGCACCGTCAACGACGTCGTCCTGACCGCCGTCGCCGGCGCGCTGAGCCGCTACCTGCGCGCGCACGGGCACTCGACGCGCGAGCTCGAGCTGCGGGCGATGGTGCCGATCAGCGTCCGCGCGGACGACGAGCACGGCGCGCTCGGCAACCGCGTCTCGTCGTACATGGCCCCGCTGCCGGTCTGGTGCGACAACCCGCTCAAGCGGCTGCGGCTGGTGAGCGAGACGATGGGCGACCTCAAGCAGTCCAAGCAGGCGGTCGGCGCGACGCTGATGACCGAGCTCGCCGACTTCGCTCCGCCGACGATCGCCGGGCAGGCCGCCCGGCTGCAGTCCGGCCAGCGGTTCTTCAACCTCGTGGTCACCAACATCCCCGGGCCCCAGTTCCCGCTCTACCTGCTCGGCCGTGAGCTCGAGGCGATCTATCCGATGGTCCCGCTGGCCAAGCGCCAGGCGGTCTGCTTCGGGATCATGAGCTACAACGGCCAGGTCAACTTCGGCCTGATCGGCGACTACGTCGCGCTCGAGGACCTCGATGTCCTCGCCAGCGACCTCGAGGCCTCGCTCGCCGAGCTCGCGACCGCGGTGCCGGACGAGGTCAAGCCGCGCCGGGACTCCACTCCCAAGGGCGCAAAGAAGGCCGCAACCGCCGGCTGAATTTCCGGCGAATTTTCATCGTCGCGGCCGGATTCGGCGTTATTCTGCCCGCGTAGCCAATCCTCCGACCGCTGGGCAGAGTGGTTCCGGGCGCAGGGGAGCCCACACCGAGCCCACGGTCTGTAGACGCCGCACGGTGCGGCTAGGAAGGACGTGAGTTGAAGAACATGAGAATCCTGCGGTTGCTCGTGGCCGTCGCGGCGCTGGGTGCGCTGGCGATCGTGGTCACGGGTGGCGGGGCAGCGTCGGCGAAGCCGGCGGCCAAGCACGGATCGGTCATCAAGATGGAGAAGAAGGGCAAGGACCTCTTCTTCACCGCCCCGAAGACCGTCGAGGCCGGGACCAACCTGAAGATCAAGAACGCCACCAACCCGAAGCAGGTCGGCCCGCACACCTTCTCGCTCGTGGCCCCGAAGGTCCTGCCGACGAACGAAGAAGCAGATCAAGGCCTGCGAGAAGAAGCTCAAGGGCATCTGCGGCGCCGTCGTCAAGTGGCACGACGTCGACGTGCAGACCGGTCAGATCGGTGAGAACCCGGTCGAGGTCGGCAAGCAGGGCTGGGATCGCCAGGGCAACCTGAAGCGCAAGGGCGACTCCTGGGTCGCGGAGACGAAGGGCGCCACCTTCAAGCGCGAAGGTGACGGCGAAGCCGGGCAAGGTGCTCCACTTCTTCTGCGCCGTGCACCCGTTCATGCAGGGCGAGATCGAGGTCGTCAAGTAGAGGCGAGCTGATCCGTCGGGCACCCATGGACGGGCGCCTCTCACGACGCTCGCTGCTCACGGCTCCGGGCGCGGGCGGACTGGCACTCGTACTGCCGGTCCGCCCGCGCCCCGGGGGCGTGGCGCGCGCTGGCGGACGCGGCGCGACGCAGCCGCGAGCGCTTCCGCAGCCCGCTGCGGATCCCGCCGGTGCTCAGCGACCAGCAGATCCAGATCGACATGCGCGAGGCGCAGGTCGCGGATCCTGCCGGGGCGCAAGACCAAGATGTGGACCTACGGCGGGACCTTCCCGGGGCCGACGATCCGGCGCCCCTCCGGCCAGCCGACCGAGGTCACGTTCGTCCACGAGCTGCCGGCGAAGGCGGGCGAGCTGACCGTGCACCTGCACGGCGGGCACAATCGCTCGGACGAGGACGGACAGCCCGGCGGGCTGACGTCGCTGCCAGCCGCGCGCGCTCTACTGCCGGGTCTCCAAGCAGCTCGCGCCGGCGGACTCCGGCAACGAGCTGCTGATCGAGCCCGGCGGCCGGCGCACCTACCGCTACGACCTGATCGAGGACGGCGCCCCCGAGCGCGCCGCCTTCCAGTGGTACCACGACCACCGGCTCGAGCGGACCGGCCGCAACGTCTGGAAGGGGCTCGCCGGGATGATGATCCTCGACGACGAGCTCGACGCCTCGCTCCCGCTTCCGACCGGCGATCGCGACATCCCCCTGATGCTCGTGGACCGCTCCTTCGACAAGCACAACCAGCTCACCGACCCGTTCAGCAGCGGCGCGCACGCCCCCAACGACGGCGTCACCGGCAAGCTGGCGCTGGTCAACGGCGTCCACCGCCCCTACCACCGCGTCGACGCCGCCCGCTACCGCGTCCGGATCCTCAACGCGGCCAACTTCAGCCTCTTCAACCTGGCGCTGTCAGACGGCGTCCAAGATGACCCAGATCGCGACCGAGAGCGGCCTGATGCCGGCGCCCGTTCCCCGCCGCAAGGCCCTGGTCGGCCCGGGCGAGCGGATCGAGGTGATCCTGGACTTCCGACACCTCGCCGGCAAGCGGGTCGAGCTCGTCAGCCTGCCCCGCAAGGGCAGCAGCGGGCTCGCCTCGCACACCTTCAACGGCTCGCTGATGCAGTTCCGCGTCGGCAAGCGGGCCGAGGACACGACCAGCGTCCCGGCGAGCCTGCGGCCCCTGCCCGACTGGGTGGCCCGCGCGCCGAGCGCCCCGACGCGCAACTGGCAGTTCACGATCAGCAAGGGCCTCACCCCCACGTGGCTGGTGAACGGCAAGACCTTCGACCCGGCGCGCTCCGAGGCCTTCCCCGTGCTCGGCACCGTCGAGACCTGGCAGCTTCACAACCGGACGGCGACGGCGCACATGATCCACATGCACTCGACCGACTGGTACATGCTCGAGCGCGACGGCAAGCGCCCGCCGCGCTACGAGCGGGCGCTCAAGGAGACGTTCCTGCTCGATCCGGGCGAGCGCGTCCTGGTGGCCGGCGCACTTCACCGACTTCCTCGGCAAGTACGTGATCCACTGCCACATGCTCGACCACGAGGACCACGGCCTCATGTCGCAGTTCGAGATCGTCGCGCCCGGCTAGAGCCCGGCTAGAGGAGGTCGCGCAGGAACTGGGGCTCGTGGCCCTCGACGTAGACGAACAGGGGGTGCGGCACGTCCTTGTTGGTCGCGTGCTCGGCGGGGTCGGGCGGCGTCGCCGGATCCGCCGGCTCGACCTCCTCGTCGGCGTCCTGCCAGAAGCGCTCGCCCTGGTTCCAGCGCCGGCGCCGGATCTCGGCCTCGAGCCCCTCCTCCGAGAGGACGTCGCGGACAACCCGCTCGGCCTCCTTCGTGGCTTCGGCCGTCTGCGTGTAGACGTACATCTTCTCGCCGTCGCGGGTGACGATCACGCGGTCGCCGAGCCGCTGCTCGACCTCGTCGTCGAGGTCGAGCGAACGCAGGCGCTCGGTCAGCCGCCCGTGGACGGACTCGTGAATGTCGACCTCGACCCGGAACTCGTCGCTCGCCATGGCGGCGCGAGGCTAGCAGCCGCCTGCCTCCGTCCGGCCCGCGCCGTATGAAACCGGGCATGGACGGCTCCACCCTGCCGCGCGACGCCACGCTCCTGCGCAAACACACCCACGGCGACGGGTTCGGCTACGGCTGGCTGCTGATCCTGATCCTGATCTCGATCACGTTCCAGCTCGCGGCACCGGAGACGGACGTCGCCCAGGTGATCACGATCGGACTCCAGGGGATCACGCTGATCGCGGCCCTGCACGTCTCGGGCGTCCGCACCTGGCTCATCCACCTCGCGGCCCTGATCGCGGCGATCGCGCTGCTGGCCGCGATCGGCGTCCTGATCGGATCCGGCGAGCTCAACGACGGCGGGCGGGCGCCTGCTCGGGCTGCTCTTCGTGGTCCTCGCGCCGGCGGCGATCGTCGTCGGCATCGTCCGCCAGGCGCGCCGCGACCACGCGATCACCCTGCGCACGATGGCCGGGGTGCTGTGCGTCTACCTGCTGATCGGCAGCGCCTTCGCCTTCTCCTACGGGATCATCTCGGCGGTCGAGAACGGGCCGTTCTTCGCCCAGCAGCCCGACGGCGACATCTCCGACTTCCTGTACTTCAGCTTCGTCACCCTCACCACCACCGGCTACGGCGATCTCACCGCCGCCCAGGACTTCGGCCGGTCGCTCGCGATCACCGAGGCGCTGATCGGCCAGATCTACCTCGTCACGGTGGTCGCGCTGATCGTCGGCAACATCGGCAGCACGCGCATGGCGCGGCCGTGAGCGGCCTGACCACCCGCGCCGCGACGCCCGCCGACGCGGCGGCGATGGCGGCGATCTACAGGGCCGGGATCGATGACCGGGTGGCCACGTTCGAGACCGTCCCGCCGACGGAGTCCGAGATGGCGGCGCTCGCCGCCTCAGGGACCCCCGTCGTCGTGGCCGACCGGGACGGCGACGTCGTCGCCTGGGCGAGGATCGGCCCCTACAGCGACCCGCACCATTACTACGCGGGTGTCGGCGAGGCCACCCTGTACGTCGCCCGCGGTGCGCGTGGAGCGGGCGTCGGCCGCGAGCTGATGCTCGCGCTGGACCCCGTGGCCGAGGCGGCGGGGTTCCACAAGCTCGTCGGCAAGATCTTCACGACGAACGCCGCGAGCATCGCGCTCGTACACGCCTGCGGCTGGCACGACGTCGGCGTCCACCGGCGCCACGGGCGCCTCGACGGCGAGTGGAAGGACGTGCTGGTGGTCGAGAAGCTGCTCAGCGCGCGATCCGGGCCCTGAACGACGCCCCGTCCTTGCTGTAGACCCAGTCACCGGCGCGGAAGCCGCGGACGCGGCCGTCAGCGTTGACGACCACGGCCGTGATCCGCTCGAAGCGCCGCGGGTGCGACAGGCTCACCGTGGCGCTCCCGCCCTGGTCGAGGAACCTGAGCTTGCGGGTCACCCGGCCGTCCAGCGGGCTGCCGTCCCGGCCGACCAGCCCGACGGCGGCCCGTACTCCGCGTTCGGCGTGGAGCCGCAGCCGCAGCTTGCTCTTCGCCGGCCCGGGCTTGATCTGGAAGAGCCGGTAGGCCGTGTGCTGGAGGGAGAAGCTCGTCGTGCGTCGAGCGACGCAGGGAATGCTTGCGCTTGACGTCGGGGTACTCGGCGTGATCCGGGAAGTTCCCCAGGCCCGTCCGCCACTCCGCCGTCGCCGCGGCGAACGAGGCGAACTCGCGGCTGAAGCTCCGCCCGCCGGCGGCCTCGATCGCGCGGTCGTAGGCGGCGAGCGAGTAAGTCGGGCGGCTTGGTCTGGTCGGAAAGCTCCCAGGCGCCGCGGATCACGTCGGCCCCATAGCCGCCCCCGCCGCTGTCGAGCCAGTGGTTGAAGACGGCCGATCCGTAGATCTTCAGCGACTTGCGCCGGTCGGGTGGATAGGTCGACGTGAGGGGCGCGCCGGGGAACTGCGCAAAGGCGCGCACGTAGTTGACGAAGTCGTCGATCTGCGGGAAGACCTTCTGCTCGGCCCAGACCGCGGTCGACTCGAACATCCAGAGGTCCTGGAAGCTGTCGTAGTTCTGCTGGAGCAGATGGTTGAACTCGTGCGCGAACGTCACGCTCGCCGGGATCGTCGGGTTGGCGAAGCCGGGAAACTCCTCGGGCGCGTAGTCGTCGTCGAGCACCAGGTAGCCGTACTGACTGCGCGACCGCCCCTGGCCGGGGTCCGGCGACTCGTAGCCGAACAGGCCCTCGGTGCCGATCTGCTTCAGGTAGATGTCGGATCGCGCCGCGGGGTCGGAGCCACAGCCCTCGGTGTCGGGCTTCGGGGGCGCCCAGCCGAGCGGCCCCGGCGCGACCTCGACCGAGTAGGAGTGCTCGGCGATCCCGATCAGCGCCTCGACGTAGTCGGGGATCCCGTCGCCGTCGGAGATCCCGTTCTGGTCGGCGAGGTCCGGGGCGTCGGGGTAGCCCCGGTCGGATACCCAGTAGAAGCAGAAGTGCGGGCTCGCGGCGGTCGCGATCGGTGCCGCGGTCGGGTAGCCGTCGCCGAAACGGTCGGCGGAGCCGTCGGTGGGCCGTGCGAGCAGGCCGCGGGCAACGCGGCGGGCTCGGTCGCCGAGCTCCGAGTAGGCCGCGGCGAGCCCGTTGAGCGCGACGCTCGGGTCGGGGCCTGGCAGCTCCGCGGCCGTCGGCGGCTGCTCCGGGTCCAGTGCCTGCTGGGCGGTCTGGAGCGCCTGGGACGCGGCAGCCGGGGTTGGCGTCGCCGCAGCCTGCTGCGCCCAGGCGGGCGCGGCCATGGCGAGGGCCCCGACCCCTGCTGCGAGCGCCGCGGACACCCCCACGAGCTTCGCAATGTCTCTCAAGCGTCTGAACATACTGTGTGCCAATGAACGAACCCCCCGCACGACTGACGGTTTCGCTGGCGCAGATCGACCCCACCGTTGGCGACATCGACGGCAACAGCCGTCTGATCGCCGCTGCGATCGTCACGGTCCCGCGACGCGGGGGCCGACCTCGTGGTCCTCCCCGAGCTCTCCCTGCCCGGTTACCCGGCCGAGGACCTTTATCTCAAGCACCACTTCGCCGAGGCCAACGTCGAGGCGCTCGAGCGTCTCGCGCGCGACGCAGCGGGCATCACGGCGCTGGTCGGGTTCGCCGAGCCCGCCGAGGGTGAGCGGGCGGACCGGCTGCCCGACGCCCCCGCCCGCCGGCCGGTCCACAACGCGCTGGCCGTGCTGCGCGACGGCGGTGATCGAGGCCGTTTACCGCAAGAACCGACTGCCCAACTACGGCGTGTTCGACGAGGTCCGCTACTTCGAGCCGGGTTCCGAGCCGGAGCTGATCGACGTCGCGGGAGTGCGCGTCGGGCTCACGATCTGCGAGGACGTCTGGGAGCCCGGCCCGCCGGCCTCCCTCGAGGCCGAGGCCGGCGCCCAACTCATCGTCAACCCATCGGGCTCCCCGTACCTTCGTGGCAAGGGCGCCGAGCGGGAGGGGATGTTCGCCGACCGCGCCCGCGCCTACGGCGTGCCGATCGCCTTCTGCAACCTGGTCGGAGCCCAGGACGAGCTCGTCTTCGACGGCCGCAGCTTCGTCGTGGACGCCTCCGGGGCCGTCGTCGCCCGCGCCCGCCAGTTCACCGACGACCTCCTGCTGTGGGAGCTCGGCGGCGGCCCGGCGCGGATCTCCGAGCCGCTGGACGACCTCGACGAGGTCTACGCGGCACTCGTGCTCGGGGTGCGCGACTACACGCGCAAGAACGGCTTCGAGCACGCGCTCGTGGGGCTCTCCGGCGGGATCGACTCGGCGCTGGTCGCGCTGATCGCGGCCGACGCGCTCGGCGCCGAGCAGCTGACGTGCGTGGTCATGCCGTCGCCCTACTCGAGCGACGCGACGCAGGCCGACGCACGGGCGATCGCCGCCAACCTCGGCGCCGAGCTGATCGAGCTGCCGATCGCCGAGGCCGTCCGCGCCTACCACGACACGCTCGGCTCGGCATGGAGCGGCGAGGGCCTCGCCGCCGAGAACGTCCAGGCGCGAATTCGCGGCAACCTGCTGATGGCGCTCTCCAACGACCGCGGCGCCCTCGTGCTGACCACCGGCAACAAGAGCGAGATGTCGGTGGGCTACGCGACGCTCTACGGCGACATGGCGGGCGGGCTGGCGGTGATCAAGGACGTCCCCAAGCAGCTCGTCTACGAGCTGGTCGCGCACCGCAACGCGCGCGGGCCCGAGCTGGTGCCCAGTTCCGTGCTCGAGCGTGCGCCCTCCGCCGAGCTGCGGGCGGACCAGCGCGACGAGGACTCCCTGCCCCCGTACGCGCTGCTCGACCGGGTGCTCGAGGGCTACGTCGAGCGGGATCTCTCCCGCGCGGAGCTGATCGCCGAGGGCCTGCCGGCCGCCGAGGTGGACGAGATCATCAAGCTCGTCGACCGCTCCGAGTACAAGCGCCGCCAGGCACCGCCGGGGATCCGGATCACGAGCAAGGCCTTCGGCCGCGACCGGCGGCTACCGATCACGAATCGCTTCGGGGGCTAGCTACAGCTCCTGTCTCGCATTGCGTGGGGCCAAGGCGCCGGGGGATCGCGAGCCGAGGCGATCGGCCACAGTTCAGGCCGGGTGCTATTCGGCGCGTTCTGTGGAGATCTACCGTCCCTCGCCACCGCTGCGGCGGCTAGGCCTACCCCTCGGGGCTGCCCGGGCGCACGGCGACCGTCATCCGCACGAGGGCGCAGAGGCGGCCGTCGTCGTCGGTGATCTCCGTGTCCCAGACCCAGGTCGTGCGCCCGCGGTGGCGCGGGCGGGCCTCGGCGTGGACGCTGCCGCGGCTGATCGGGCGCATGAAGCTCGCCTGGTTGGACTGCCCGAGGGCGAGCATGCCGTCGTCCTTGACCGCCTGGTAGGTGGCCAGGGAGCAGAGCGTCTCGGCCAGCGCGGCGAAGGTGCCGCCGTGGACGATCCCGAACGGCTGGCAGACGGCAGGGGTGACGGTCGAGCCGGGCCCGCGCGACGTCCGGGCCTGGATCGAGCACCTCGATGCCGAGGGCCTCCGCGAGATGGGTCGGAGCTGCCATCGGCCGCAGCCTATCCACCGCGCGCCGGGCCGCCCTGCGTGGCGGAGGAGGCGCAATCCCTAGGCTTTCGCCTCGATGGCGATCACAGCGGACCAGCGCGCGACGCTCCAGCTGCTCCTCGAGCGCGGCAAGAGCTACGGCGATCTCGCCCAGCTCCTCGGCCAGCCCGAGGACGAGGTCCGCGCCCGCGCTCGCGGGGCGCTGACCGAGCTCGGCGGCGCCGACCCCGACCGCAACGTCGGCCTCACCGACTACCTGCTCGGGCAGGCCGACCCGATCGGGCGGGCCGACGCCTCCCGGCATCTGCGCGACGACCCGGCGGACTACGAGCTCGCCGACGACCCTCAGCCAGAGCCTGCGCGAGCTCTTCCCCGCCGCGACCCTGCCGCCGGCTCCCCGGCCAGCCCCGGCCCGCCGGCGGCGGGCTGCTGCGCCGCTCCGGCGCCCGCGGCGCCCGACGCCGAGCCGAAGCGCCGCGGCTCGGGCCTGACGCCCGCCCAGACGCGGCTGATCGTGATCTGCGCCAGCGCCGCGGTGATCGTGATCGCCGCCGTGCTCGCGATCACGGGCGCGTTCGGCGGCGGCTCGGACGACGAGGCGACCGCCGTCGCGACCTCGACCACGAGCACGTCGCAGGGCGACCAGCAGATCCAGCAGGTGGCCCTGCGGCCGGTCTCGGGCGGGAACGCGTCCGGGAACGCGATCTTCGGCCTCGCGACGGGCGATCAGCCGTACGTGGACGTCTCGATCAAGGGCCTCGATCCGGCGCCCGAGAACAAGACCTACGTCGTCTGGCTGATGCTCACCGGCGACAAGGGCTACCCACTTGCCCCGATCACGGTCTCTGAGAACGGCACCTTCAGCGATCGCTACCCGATCCCGCAGGCGGTGCTGCCGATCGTCGCGCGCGTCCAGTTCGTCGACGTCTCGATCGCGCCCGTGTCGGCGATCCGCAAGCTGGTGAGCCAGGCGATCAAGAGCACGGCGCTGGTGGTCTCCGAGCCGGGCGAGGTCGTCCTGCGCGGGACGATCCCGAAGGCCAACCCGGCCCCCGGCCAGGGCGGCGGCGGCCAGGGCTCCGGCGGCGGTTGAACCGAGCGCCGCGGACGTCGCTCAGCCCGGCAGCAGCTTGCCGGGGTTCATGATCCCGGCCGGGTCGAGGCGCTCCTTGAGCGCCCGCAGGGCGGCGATCCCCGTCTCGCCCACCTCGGCGCCCATGTAGGGCGCGTGGTCGCGCCCGACCGCGTGATGATGGGTGATCGTGCCGCCGGTGGCGACGATCGCCTCGCAGGCGGCGGTCTTCACCGCCCGCCACTGCTCGATCTCCTCTCCGCGGCGCGCGCGGGCGGCGAACGTGAAGTACAGCGAGGCGCCGTCGCGGTACGCGTGCGAGAGGTGGCACATGACGATCCCCGGGGTCCCCTGCGCCTCGCAGGGCGCGTCCGCAGCGCCCCGCCGACGGCCCGGTAGAGGTCGTCCACGCGCGACCAGGTGTGGGCGGTCTCGAGCGTCTCGATCAGGTAGCCGAGGTCGAGCAGCTCGTCGCGCAGGTAGGGGCCGTCGAAGCGACCGCGCTCCCAGGCCCGCCCGGGCGCCTGGCCGAGCGAGGCGGCGCCGCCGCGCACGCAGCAGTCGGCGCCGAGAGCGCCCGGCGGCGGTCGACGGAGTCTCGCGCTCGCCCTCCCAGCCGCAGATCACCAGGCAGCCGCCGCGGCGACGGCGCAGCCCCAGGTAGGCGTCGAGCGAGCGCCCGCCGGGCGCCCGCGGCCGAGGCGAGGCCCAGGGTCACCCGCGTCTCGGCCTCGTCGGAGAGCCGGGTCACGTCGGGGAGCGCGTCGGCCTGGGCGAGCGAGCGCACGAGCTCGCGCCCCGAGGCGAAGTCGGCGGCGATCCAGGCCTCGTACCGGCGCTTCTCCGGCGCCGGGCGCACGCGGACGGTCACCTCGGTGATCGCCCCGAGCACGCCCTCCGAGCCGAGCGCGAGCTGGCGCAGCGACGGGCCCGGCCGCCGTGTGCGGGGTCGCGAGCGTGCGCAGCTCGCCGATCGGGGTCGCCATCGCCAGCGAGGTGACGAGGTCGTCGAAGCGACCGTAGCCGGCCGACGCCTGGCCGGCGGAGCGAGTGGCCGCGAAGCCGCCGATCGTCGCGTACTCGAACGACTGCGGGAAGTGCCCGAGGGTCAGCCCCTGCGCGCGCAGCGCATCCTCGGCCTCGGGTCCGCGCAGGCCCGGCCCGAGGGTCGCGGTCAGCGAGACGCGGATCGACCTCCACGCCGCGCAGCCGGCGCAGGTCGAGCGCGATCACCCGCTCGTGGTCGCCGGCGCAGCGGCTCGACGCCGCCGACGACGCTGGTCCCGCCGCCGAACGGCACGACCGCGACGCCCTCGCGCGCGCAGACGTCCAGCAGCGCGGCGACCTGCTCGGCGCTGCCGGGCATCACCACCGCGTCGGGCGCCGCGCGCGAGCGCGCCGCTGCGCAGCCGGATCAGGTCGGGATAGCCGCTTCCCGCCGCGCGGCGCACGCGCTGCTCGTGCGCCGTGAGCACGCCGGCGGCCGTCGACGATCTCGGCGATCGCGGCGGGCAGCTCGCGCGGCGCGGCGAGCGCGACCTCGTCGAGCTCGACCGGCCGCGAGGGCTCGGCCTCGCCGAGCTCGGCGCGCGAGCATCGCCAGCCCGCCGTCCGAGCAGCGGCGTGCGCTTCTGCGGGTCGCCCCACCCCCACCACTTCGCCGGTGCCGCCCCGCCCGCCGGGTCATCCGACCAGCACCCGCTCGATGCCGGCGAGCGCCTCGTCGAGACGGCTGCGGGCGGCGCCCCTCATCATCGGCGAGCCGAGCCGCGAGAACCCGCGCAGCGCCTCCTCGCGTCGTCAGGGTCACCTCGGTGCCCTCGTCGGCGGGCCGCAGCCCGATCTCCAGCCGCGCCGACCGCAGCACGCGCTCGAAGGGCGTGCCCTCGATCTGCTGCTCCCACGCGTAGCGCTCGCCGGCGTCGGCCGCGGTGCAGCGGAAGTCGGCCCGGACGCCCTTGCCGCGCTCGGTCTCGAGCACGCTCGTCCACTCGGCCGTCGCCGTCGTCGCCGCGCACGTCCTCGACCCGGGTCGTCCGCGGCCACCAGCGCGGCAGGCTGTGCGGATCCGAGACCAGCTCCCAGACGCGCTCCGGGTCGGCGGCGATCAGCCGGCTGCGCGAGACGCGCGGCATCCAGGCCCGGCGCCGGGCTCTACTCGGCGGTCGCCTTGAGCCGCCGCAGGTCGCGGACCAGCAGCAGGTGCTTGAGGTGGCCGCAGACCGCGGCGAGGCTCTCGAGGTTCTCGACCGCCTCCTTGCGCCGCGCCTGGCTGCGCGAGCGCAGCTGCGCGCCGAGCAGCTGCTCGAGCAGCGCCGCCTCGCGGTCGGCCGAGGTGCGGAAGACGCGCAGGTTGCGCCCGCCGACGCCGAACCGCGAGAGCTCGGCGGCGGCGCGGACGATCTCGAGGTCGGTCTCGTCGTAGGCCTCGCGGCCGTCGCGGCGCTTGGAGGCGACGATCCCGAACTCCTGCAGCTCGCGCAGGAACTGGTCGCCCACCCCGGCCTCCGCCAGCAGCTCCTCGCGGCCGAAGCCGCGCACCGGCTCGCCGACCGAGGCGGCGCGGCGCTTCTGGCTCTCGTCGCTGGGGCGCCGGCCGGTGAAGTCGCCGGTGGCGAGCTCCTGGCGGATCACCCGCAGCGGGCAGGAACTCGTCGCGCTGCATCCGCAGGATCGCCCGCAGGCGCTCGACGTCGGCCTGGCTGTAGAGGCGGTAGCCCCCGGCGGTGCGGCGCGGGGCGAGCAGCTTCTGGTCCTCGAGGTAGCGGATCTTGGAGATCGAGATGTCGTCGAACTCCTGGCCGAGGATCTTCGCCACGGCGCCGATCGTCAGCGCCTTGCGCGGGCGCGAGTCGCCGCCGTCGCCGCGTCCGCGCGAGCTCGGACTGCCGCGTCGGGGCCCGCCGGCGCTTTGCCTGTCACAACCGCCATCGCCTACTCCTCGTCTCGCTCCAGGTAGCTGAGCTTGTACTTGCCGATCTGGATCTCGTCGCCGTCGCCGAGCACGGTGCGACTCGATCCGGCGCCGGTTGACGTAGGTGCCGTTGAGCGAGCCGAGGTCGTCGATGTAGTGGCCGTCCTGGCGATGGACGAGCAGCGCGTGGTTGCGCGAGACGGTGACGTCGTCGAGGAAGACCGCCGCGTCGGGCGTGCGCCCGATGCTCATCCGCTCCTGGTCGACCGGGAAGCTCTCCCCCGCCCGGCCGCCGCCGGAGCGGATCACGAGCGCGGCGCCGCGTCTTGTCGACCTCCTCGTCGATGTCGATCGGCGTGTACTCGCCGGTCTCGTCGACCTTGTAGGTCATCGTGTTCGGCTCCTCGTCGCCCTCCGGGCGGCCGAGAAAGGCGCCGCACTTCTGGCAGTAGTTGGCGCCCTCGGGGTTGACGAAGCCGCACTCCGGGCAGTGCAGAGCCACTAGCCGGCCTCCGTCGCGCGGCGGCGACCCACTACTCCTCCGGGGACGCCGGGACCTTGCCGAGCAGGATCTCCGTGAGCTGCTGGACGTCCGCGCCGGTGATCGTCGCGTCGCCCGACTCGCGCTTGACCTTGAGCCGGTTGACCAGCTCGGCGCGCAGGATGTCGATCCGGCCGTGCAGAACGCGGCGGCGGTAGAGACACTCGCGCTCCTCGTCGGTCAGCTCTGCGATCAGCTCCTTGAGCTCCTCGTCGCTCATCGAGCCGATGTCCGGGGTCGTGTCGTCGTAGCTCATCGGGCGATTATACGGGCGATGGGCAAACTTCAACTTGAGCTTGACGGTTGCACAGCCCCGTGCGCGGACGCGCCCAGCGCGGCGCGCACGTAGATGACGGTCGCCAGCACGGAAATCGCGACGCCCGACGACGAACGCCGCCCGGATGATCCACCAGTCCAGCACCATCGCCCAGAAGATGCAGCCGAAGACCAGGAAGACGCCGATCCGCCCGATCCAGTTGATCTCGAGGTCGATCCCCCGCCGCAGGGCGAGCTGGGCGAGGATCAGGGTCGACGAGCTCGCGCACGGCGAGCACCAGCGAGCGCCCAGCGGGGCAAGCAGCTCGAAGTGCCAGCAGACGGCGGCGCCGGCGAGCACCGTGAGCCGGTCGACGACCGGGTCGAGCAGCGCCCCCATGCGCGAGTACTGGCCGGTCGCGCGGGCGAGGAAGCCGTCGAGGTAGTCGGTCCGCCGCGATCGCCAGGTAGAGCAGCGCCGCGGCCGGATCGCGGCCGTCGTCGCTGGAGAAGGCGAGCACGCAGAACACCGGGATCGCCGCCAGGCGCAGGTAGCCGACCAGGTTGGGGATCGTCCACGGGTGCAGCGGCGCCCCGCGGCGGGTCGCGCTCGGCAGCGGGCCGGAGCGGTCGATGCCGAACAGGCGGCGCTTCGACCGTGGCGGGGCCATGCTCAGGACAGCGACGACGAGGATCTCGCCCGCCCGCCGCGCCGCGTCGGCGACCTCCAGCCGGTGCTCGGTCGCCGCTACGCCGCTCCTGCGCCTCCACCTGGCCCTCGGCCAGGGTCCGCTTGCCGACCACGATGCGCAGCGGGCAGCCGAGCAACTCGGCGTCGGTGAGCTTCTCGCCCGCCCCGGCCGGCCCGATCGTCGAGCACCGCCTCGAGCCCGGCCTCGCCGAGCTCCTCGTAGAGGCGCTCGGCGGCCTCGGCCGCCTCGTCGCCGGGCTTGCCGAGCGCGACGACGTGCACCGCCCACGGCGCCAGCGACGCGCGGCCACACGATGCCCTTCTCGTCGGCGTTCTGCTCGATCGCCGCGGCGACGATGCGCGCCGGGCCGATCCCGTAGCAGCCCATGACGATCGGCCGCTCCTTGCCGTCGGGGTCGAGGTAGGTCGCGCCGAGCGGCTCCGAGTAGCGGGTCCCGAGCTTGAAGATGTTGCCGACCTCGATCGCGTCCTCGATCTCGATCGGGTCGCCGTTCGGCGAGAGGTCCCCGGCCTCGACCGTGCGGAAGTCGAGCTCCTCGAAGGCGAAGTCGCGCCCCGGCTCGACCCCGATCAGGTGGGTGTCGGGCCGGTTCGCGCCGGCGAAGTAGCCGGCGCCCTGGATCGCGGCGTCCTTGATCACGGGCACCTGCGCGCCGACGGGGCCGATGAAGCCCGGCGGCCCGATCTCCGCCTCGATCTCCTCGGCGGTCGCCTGGCGGAACTCGGCGCCGAGGGCGTTCGCGAGCTTGATCTCGTTGAGGCGGTGGTCGCCGCGCACCAGCGCCAGGACCATGCCGCGGCCGTCGACGATCACGGGGATCGCCTTCAGCGCGGCCCCGGGCACGACGCCGAGCGCCTCGGCGACCGCGTCGACCGTGGTCAGGCCCGGGGTGGGCACCTCGCGGGGCTCGTCCAGCGGCGGGGGCAGCTCGACCGGCTGCGGCTCCGCCGAGGCGACCTCGAGGTTCGCCGCGTAGCCGGGCGCCAGCGCGACCTGGTCCTCGCCCGCCGGCGCCGGGCGCCATGTACTCGTGCGCGGCGGAGCCGCCCATCATCCCGACGTCCGACTCGACCTCATACCAGCGCACCCCGCAGCGGTCGAGGATCCGCGCGTAGGCGCGGCGGTGCAGCTCGTAGCTCGCGTCCAGGCCCTCGTCGTCGCGGTCGAACGAGTAGCTGTCCTTCATCGTGAACTCGCGGGTGCGCAGCACGCCGGCGCGGGGCCGCGGCTCGTCGCGCTCCTTGACCTGGACGTGGTAGAGGATCTTCGGCAGCTCGCGGTAGGAGCGCACCTCGCGGGCGATGTGGAACGTGATCGCCTCCTCGTGGGTCATCGCGAGCACGTAGGGCGAGTCCTTGCGGTCGGAGAGCTTGAACAGCTCGTCGATCTCATAGCGGCCCGTGCGCTGCCAGAGCTCGGCGGGCTGCAGCACCGGGAGCAGCATCTCCTGGCCGCCGATCGCGTCGATCTCCTCGCGGATCACCCGCTCGGCCTTCGTCACGACCCGGTAGCCCGCCGGCAGCCAGGTCCACAGCCCCGCGCCGAGCTGGCGGACGAGGCCCGCCGCGGACCATCAGCCGATGCGAGACCGCCTCGGCCTCGGCGGGGTCCTCGCGCAGGGTGGGAAGGAAATATGTGCTCAGGCGGCTCAACTTGCGGCGAGACTACCGAGACGCCTACCATCGCCGTTGGCGTGAAGCTGATCATCCAGATCCCGTGCCTCGACGAGGAGCGGACGCTGCCGATCGTCCTGGCCGAGCTCCCGCGCGAGGTGGAGGGGTTCGACTCGGTCGAGTGGCTCGTGGTCGACGACGGCTCCACCGACGCCACGGCCGCGGTCGCGCGCCAAAACGGCGCCGATCACCTCGTCCGCCTGACCAACAACAAGGGGCTCGCCGCCGCCTTCCAGGCCGGGCTCGACGCGGCGCTCAAGCTCGGGCGCCGACGTGATCGTCAACACCGACGCGGACAACCAGTACAAGGCGTCGGAGATCCCCCGCCTCGTCGCCCCGATCCTCGAGGGGCGCGCGGACATGGTCGTCGGCGACCGCCAGGTGGAGCAGATCGAGCACTTCTCGGCGACCAAGAAGGCCCTCCAGCGGCTCGGCAGCTGGGTCGTGCGGCACGCGTCGGACACCGACGTCCCCGACACCACCTCCGGCTTTCGCGCCTACAACCGCGAGGCGGCGCTGCAGCTCGTCGTGGTCTCCAACTTCACCTACACGCTCGAGGCCCTGATCCAGGCGGGCAAGATGCTGGTCGCGGTCGAGCACGTCCCGGTCGAGACCAACCCGCAGACGCGCGAGTCGCGGCTGTTTCCGAGCACCGGGCGCCTACGTGCGCCGCAACGCGCTCGCAGATCTTTCGCGCCTACGTGCTCTACGAGCCGCTGCGGGTGTTCACGATCGCCGCCTGCGCCTTCGCGATCGCCGCGATCGCCGCGTGGATGCCGTTCGTGCTCGACGTGATCCTGAACGGCGACTCGAGCGGCCACATCCAGTCGCTGATCCTCGGCGCCGTGCTCGCGGTGATCGCCGTGCAGATGTTCGGCCTCGGCATCATCGGCGACACGCTGGCCGGCCAGCGCGTGATCGCGCAGCGGATCTTCGAGCGGGTGCGGCGGCTGGAGCTCGAGGCCGGCGTCGAGCCGTCTCACCTGGAGCCGGACGCGGCCGGGCCGGAGGGCCCCGCCGACGGCGAGCCGGACCGTCCCCTGCTGAAGACGATCTCCCTGTAGACGAAGAACTTCCCGAGGGCCGAGAGGCAGACCGAGGCGCCCGTCGCGACCAGGTAGTTGACGTCCAGCCCGAGATGCAGGGCCAGGAAGACGCCGTACTCGAACGCGCGGAAGAGCGCCGAGGTGACCGCGGTCTCGACGAGCTGGCGCCCGATCGACGCCTCCTGGCCCGGAAACACCCAGAGCCGCAGGAGCGCGAAGTTGACCGCGAAGGCGGCGACGAGCGCGACTGCGGGGGCGAGCGTCTCGGAGAGCCCGACGAGCTCGTGGAGCCCGGCCGTGGCCCCGATCACGAAGAGGAAGCTGAAGGCCGAGGCGGCGGCGTAGCGGGGTAGGTCGACCAGCAGCCGCACGCGGGCGAGTGTAGATGAGCGTTTCGGGGCTCTGGGGGCGTGGCGAGGTGGCGTGCGTGGGATCATTGCGGGCCGCATGGCGGCGGGCGGCAACGTTTACGACAAGTACGCGAGCTCGAACCCGGTCGAGCGGCGCCTGGTCGCCGGATTCCTCGGCCACCTCGGCGAGCTCGCGGCGCGCAGCGGCGCCAGCGAGGCGCACGAGATCGGCTGCGGCGAGGGCGAGCTCGCGATCCGCCTGGCGCGCGCCGGCCTGCGGGTGCGCGGCAGCGACGTCTCGGCCGAGGTGATCGAGGAGGCGCGCCGGCGCGCCGCGGCCGCCGGGGTGGAGATCTCCTACCGCGCGGCGCCGGTCGAGGCGCTCGAGCCCCAGTACGACGCGGCCGAGCTGGTCGTCTGCTGCGAGGTGCTCGAGCACCTCACCGACCCGGAGGCGGCGCTGGCGACGCTCGCCGGCCTCGCCCGCCCCTGGCTGCTGGTCAGCGTCCCGCGCGAGCCGCTCTGGCGGGCCCTGAACCTCGCCCGATTCCGCTACGCGCGCGACCTCGGCAACACCCCGGGCCACCTCGGCCACTGGTCGAAGCGGGGCTTCATCGACCTTCCTCGCGCGAGCGGGTCGAGGTCGTCGAGGTGCGCAGCCCGCTGCCGTGGACGATGGCGCTCTGCCGGGTGGACCGCGCGTGAGCGCGGCGCGTCGCGTCGGCGCCTGGGTGCGCGCGCGCCCCGGGACGCTCGCCATCGTCTGCATCGGGATCGCCTGGGGCGCGGTCATCCATACGACGGGCTGGGCCCAGCTCGCCCATTTCGCGGAGGTCCGCGCGATCGCCTCCGGCTCGAAGACGATCGACCGCTGGCACTGGGAGACCGGCGACATCGCGTGGATCGACGGGCACTACTACTCGGTCAAGTCCCCGGGGATGGCCGCGATCTCCGCCCCGCTCTACATGCTCATCGACGCCACCGGCGGTCGCGAGCTGGCAGCCGACGCCGCGGGCGAGGCGGCGAAGGCCGACCAGCCGCGCTGGACCCCCAACGACGGCCCGCCGTACACGTCCTTCGGCTTCGACGCCGCGCGCGCGGAGCGCGTTCAGCTGCGGGTCGAGGACGAGACTCCGGTCGTGTGGGTCCTGACGCTGTTCGCGGCGGTGATCCCCGCGCGTGCTGCTGCTGATCGGGGTCCGCCGGATCGCCGACCGCCTCGAACCCGGCTACGGGACGGCGGCTGCGATCACGTTGGGCCTCTGCACGATCCTGATGGTGTTCGCGGCCGAGTTCTTCTCGCACGCGATCTCGACCGCCCTCGGGTTCGCGGCCTTCGCCGTGCTCTTCGCCGAGCGCCGCGGCCCCCCGCGGCCCTGGCTCGTCGCGGCCGCCGGCCTGCTCGCCGGGCTGGCCGTCACGTTCGAGTTCCAGACCGGCCTGGTGGGCGCGGTGCTGTTCTTCTACGCGCTCGCCCGCGACGGCCGCGTGCGCTCGCGGCGCCGCCTACGCCGCCGGCGCGCTGGCCGGGGCGGTGCCGGCGCTGGCGTTCAACGCCTGGGCGCTCGGCTCACCGTTCAAGCTCGCCTACAGCCAGGCGGTCGCGGTGCTCGGGACCAACGGCCACCTCTCGCTCGGGCTCAACAGCGGCGGCTTCTTCGGCATCACGCTGCCACGCTGGGATGCCGTGCGCGACCTGCTGTTCGCCGGCCGCGGGCTGCTGGTGCTGACTCCCGTGATCGTGATGGCGATCGTGGGCATCGTCCTGATGCGGCGCCGGGGGCACCGGGCCGAGGCGTGGACGATCGCCGGGGTCGCGATCGCCTACTTCGTCTACAACATCGGCTACTGGCAGCCGTTCGGCGGCGGCACGCCGGGGCCGCGGTTCCTGATGCCGGCGCTGCCGTTCGTCGCCATCGGCTTCGCCTTCGCCTACCGGCGGTTCCCCGCGACCACCCTCGCGCTCGCGATCCCGTCCGGCATCTGGATGGTCGCCGCGAGCCTGACCTACCCGCTCCTCGGGCTCCAGGGCACCGGCACCTGGGTGTCGGACCTCGGCGACGGCACCCTCGAGCACACCGTCCTGACCGTCCTCGGCGTGCACTCGAACTGGCTCGCCGCGCTGCCGATCCTGCTCGCGATCGGGGGCGCGATCGCCTTCGCGGCGCGCGCGACGCCGGCGACCTCGATCGCCCACCCGCGCGACACCCGGATCGCGCTCGCCGCGATCGGCGCCTGGGTGGTGGTCGGGAGCGTCGCGCCGGTGATGAGCAGCGACCCGATCACGGCCCTCAAGGGTGGTGGCTGGCAGGCGTTCTGGCTGATCGGGATCGGCGCGGTGGCCGCGCTGATCGCTGTCGCTCAGTCGCGGTTCAGCCGCGAGGCCGCGCGCTCCTCGGCGGTCGCGCGCCTCGCGCTCGGCGACCGGACGTCGTAGACCTCCAGCACGCCCTGGCGGCTGCGCGTGATGCCGAGGCCGGCTATCGGCCGCTCGGAAGAGCCCTCCTGCGCGGTGCCCCGCACGCGGTCGGTATGGACGATCACGCTCGCGACCCCGAGCCGGCGCAGGTGCGTCACGGTCGCGCGATCCGGGAAATCGTCCATGCTCGCGATCAGGTTCGTGGTGAACGGCGGGATCGTGCTCGAGCGACCGTTGACCATCTCCGGGAAGCCGGCGGTCGACCAGAGCAGGTAGCGCCGGTTGTCGTTCGGCCGCCGCGCGGGCAGGTTGAGCTGGGGCGCCGGCGCGCCGGTCGCGACGGCGGGCGGCGGCACGGGCGGCTGGGTCATCGCGTCCGTCGGGTCGAAGGGCAGCCCGCGGCCCTCGATCGCGATCACGAGCGCGAAGAGCGCCACGACCGCAGGGGCCAGCGCCGCCCTCGAGACGCGGCTGGAGAGCGCCGTGAGCAGGCGCTGCGCGCCGCCCGCGGCCAGCAGGGCCAGGGCCAGGGAGGCGAAGGTCATCAGCCGCCCGGGCGTGCGGATCCCGTGCCAGCCGGGCAGGAGGTCGTAGAGGACCCGGTCCGGCCACAGCAGCCCGCCCTCGGCCTCGAATCCGAGCGCGAGGACCGAGATCCCGATCACGCCCACGGCGAGCCCGATGCGCAGGCCGCGGGGCCAACCGCGCCAGGTCGCCCCGGCGATCGCGAGGCAGACGGCGAGCAGGCCCGGGAACAGCGACTGCTCCGGGACGGACGAGAGATCGTTCCGAAACACCGCGGTGATCGGGCCCCAGATCAGGTTCTCCGAGGACGCCGAGAGGAAGGCCTCCGGCTGGCCGGAGTAGCCCGCGACGACCGCCGGCGAGCGCGTGGCCTGCGGGAAGCGGTCGGCGACGTGCTGGTAGGGGATGCTGAGCAGGCCCGTGCAGATCGCGAACAGGAGCCCGCCCACGAGCGCCGCGGCGAGCAGGCGGCGGTCGGGCGCCGGCCGCCCACGGCGGAACCAGATCACGATCGCGATCGCGATCAGGAGCAGGAGCAGGTACCCGAACGGGAGCCCCAGGCTGAAGCCGAGCGAGACCTGCCACAACGCCACCAGCCAGCCGGCGAGCATCGCCCAGGGGCTGCGCGTCCGCAGCGCCCGCACCCCGAGCGCCAGGGCCAGCGGGATGCCCCCGCTCGAGATCACCTGCAGGTGCCCGTCCTGCTCGATCCGGTACGGCGCGAACGCGAAGGCGGCGCCGGCCACGAGCGCCGCCACGGGCCCGAGGCCGAGCTCGCGGGCGAGCAGGTACGCGCCGAAGAACGCCAGCGCGTAGGCGAACAGGAAGAGCAGGTCGTAGCGGACGACGGCGTCGTGCGGCCCGGAGCCGATCAGGCCGGCCGGCGCATAGCCGATCAGCGCGTCGGAGAACGCGAGCGTCTGATGAAACGGCCAGTACTGATTCGCGTCGAAGAAGTGCAGCGGCTGGTGGATCAGCGCGTGCCCGCCCCAGGCCACCTGCCACGCCTGCGGGAGCGGGTCGCCGAGATCCAGCGGGATGTGCGAACCCAGGTTCAGGATCAGCGGCCAGTTCAGGACGATCGCGAACACGGCGGCGCCGAGCGCGACGAGGGCGAGCTCGCGCGCGGTGACCCGGCTCTGTTCGGCGGTCGCCACGGGGCGGGATCCTGTCAGCGGCGGCCGGTTCGGGGCGTCAGGCGGCGCGCCCGTACACGAACGCCTCGCAGACGTAGGGAAGCTCGACGGTCTCGCCGTCGGGGCAGAGCTCGCCGACGCGCGCGAGCAGCTCGGCGCGCGGCTCCGGCTCGAGGGCGGCGACGAAGCTGATCGAGCCCACGCGGTCCAGCAGTCCGGCGCGGTCGAGCTCCTGGGTGAACTCGAGCTCGAACCCGTCGACCTGCGTGAACGGCCCCGGGCGCTCGAACACCTCGCGCCAGGCGCCCATGGCGTGGCGCGGCGCGTCGCCGCGCAGCGGTTCGAGCAAGGCGGTGATCCGGCGCTGCAGCTCGTCGTCGGCGCTGCGGCGGTTCCAGATCAGCCCGAGGCGGCCCACCGGCCGCAGGCAGCGGGCGAACTCGGCCAGCGCGGGCTCGGTGGCGAACCAGTGGAAGGCCTGGCCGGCGACGATCGCGTCCGCCCACCCGTCCTCGGCGGGCAGGCGCTCGGCCACGCCGGCGACCGCGGTTGCGCGCGGTGTCCGCTGCGCGATCCGCTCGCGCATCTCGGCGACCGGCTCGACCGCGAGCACCTCCGCCCCGCGCTCGGCGAGCGGCGCCGTGAGCTTCCCCGTCCCGGCGCCGACGTCGATCACGCGCGCACCCGGTCGGAGGCCCAACACGTCACCGAAGCGGTCGACGCCTGCCTCCGGGTACTCCGGGCGGGCGCGATCGTAGGCCTCGGCGGAGCGGGAGAAGCCGGCCGCAGCGGCGGTGTGGACGTCCGTCAAGCGCGCGTGAAGCGCCGCCCGGCGGTGGGTGACGCATCCTCGTCGAGCACGACCTTGGTCCCCTTGACCGGCTTCAGGAAGGGCTCGGCGGTGACGTCGTTGCCCTCCTCGCGGGCCTTCTCGGCCTCCATCGCGGCGATGCGCTCGGGGGTCAGCTCGCCGGCGTTCTCCTCCTCGATCCGCTGCCAGCCACTCGGCGCCCTCGGCGGCCTTGCGGTCGTCGACCTCGACCGCGCCGCGGTCGAGCGACTTGTCGATCTCGGCGAACAGGGCGTCGACGAGCTCGTCCTGGGGGACCTTCCGCAGCGGCTTGCCGCCGGCGAAGATCAGGCCCTCGTTCTTGGCGCCGGTGATGCCGAAGTCGGCGTGCGAGGCCTCGCCGATCCCGTTCACCGCGCACCCGAGCACGGCGACCTCGATCGGCTCGACGTAGGCCTCCAGGCGCGCCTCGATCTCGGCCACGACGGAGTCCATGTCGAACTGCAGGCGACCGCACGTCGGGCAGGCGATCAGCACCGGCCCCCGCTCGCGCAGGTGCAGGGCCTTGAGGATCTCCCAGGCGACCTTGACCTCCTCCTCGGCGTGGAAGGTCGAGAGGCTGATGCGGATCGTGTCCCCCACCCCGTCGGCGAGCAGCGTCCCGAGGCCGACGGCCGACTTCAGCGAGCCCGACCACTTCGTGCCCGCCTCGGTGATGCCGAGGTGGATCGGATACGGGACCCGCTCGGCCAGCAGGCGGTTGGCGGCGATCGTGTTCGGCACGTTCGTCGACTTGATCGAGACCTTGAAGTCCTCGAAGTCCAGCGACTCCATCATGTCGACGAACTCGGCAGCCGCCGTCACGAGCGCCTCGACCGGGTTCTAGCGCTCGAGCTCGTGCAGGTGCTTGGGCAGCGAGCCCGAGTTGACGCCGATCCGCATCGGCACCCCGGCCTTGGTCGCCTTCGCGGCGACCTCGGCGACCTTGTCGCGGCCGCCGATGTTCCCGGGGTTGAGCCGGATGCAGTGGGCGCCGGCGTCGATCGCCTTCAGCGCGAGGGTGTAGTTGAAGTGGATGTCGGCGATCACCGGGATCGGCGAGCGCTCGACGATCGTCTTGAGCGCGATCGCGTCCTCGTCGCGGGGCACGGCGCAGCGCACCAGGTCCGCGCCGGCCTCGGCGACCTTGTGGATCTGGTCCATGGTCGCCTCGAGGTTGGCGGTCTCCGTCTTCGTCATCGTCTGCACGACGACAGGAGCCCCGCCTCCGATCGGCACGCCGCCGACGAAGATCTGGCGCTTTGATGCCACACCGGACATTGTGACAGCGGGCTATGGGGGAGGATCAGCTGGGGGGCCCTTGCCCTGTTTCTGGTCATCGCCGGTGGCACCGCCTACGCCGCGAACACGATCGGCAGCGCGGACATCATCAACGGCCAGGTCAAGTCCGCTGACATCGGCGACAACCAGGTGCAGTCGATCGACGTCAAGAACGGGGGACTGACCGGAGCCGACATCAAGGACGCGAGCAACGTCGATACCTGCACCCACGGCACCGCGCGCCTCGGCGGGCTCTGCGCCAGGGTTGCGGATGAGCACCACACGTGGTTGCCCGCTGCAATGCTCTGCGAGGACCTGGGCTTGCGGTTGCCCAGCTACGGCGAGGCCCGGGTCCTCGCCGCGAACTTCGAGCTTCCCGCGGTCGCGGACGATGAGTTTTTCTGGACGGACGAATACCTTGCGGAGACCTCGGTGTTCGCCGTAGACGGAGCGGGCGCAGCCAGCACGTTCTCGGACACGGCCAGCCTCGAGACCGTCTGCGTGACGACGCCGACCAACTGACGCGGGTTCCGACTTCACGATTTCCCCTGAGCGCCTAGCGACGGCGAGTCATTAGTGTCCGTGGCGCTTTGGTGAACCCCGCGCGAGACCTTGACGTCGTCGTCTTCGGGGCCACCGGCGTCACCGGCCGCGAGGTCGCGCGCTATCTGGCCGGAACCGACGCGCGCTGGGGGGCCGCGGGGCGCGATCCGGCCAAGCTGGAGCGCACGCTCGCCGACGTCGAGGCAGCGCCCGCCGAGACGATCGCGGCCGACGTCGGCGACCCGGACTCGCTCGCGCGCATGGCGGCGCGCGCGTCGGTGGTGCTGAACCTCGTCGGCCCCTACACGACGCGCGGGCGCCCGGTGATCGAGGCATGCGTCGAGGCCGGCGCGCACTACGTGGACCTCACGGGCGAGATCCCGTTCGTGCGCGACATCGTCGCCGAGTTCGACGTGCGCGCAAGCGCGGCCGAGGTGAAGGTCGTGCAGGTCTGCGGCTTCGAGGCGCTGCCCCCCGACCTCGCCGTGCAACTCGCGGCGGCGACCGCGCGCGAGCGCTGGGAGGCCGACCTCGAGCGCGTCGACGTGACGATCGCGATCACCGGCCAGCCGCCCGGCATGCCCCGACCGTCGGACGGGATGTCCGGCGGGACGCTCCAGAGCATGGCCGAGGTGGTCGGCTCCCACGATTCGGACGCGGTCGTCGACCCAGCGGCGCTGATCTCCGACCCGCAGGTCGCGGCGGCCGTGCGCGAGCACAGCCCGATCGACCTCCGCCCGCGGCGCGGTGCGGGCGGGGTCGCGATCGCGCCGATGAGCCCGGCCGCGTTCATCAATCCCGCCGTGATCCACCGCACGGCGGCGGTCATCGCCGCCGAGCGCGGCATCGCGCCCGAGCCGTTTCGCTACCGCGAGGGGATCGCGATCGGCGGGTCCACCGCGACGCTCCCGCTGCGCATGGGCGCCGCCGCGGTGCTCTCGGGGACGCAGGTCGGCCTGCGCGCCGCCGCGGGCGCGAGCCCGGCCGTGCGAGCGCGGATCGCGGGCGGGCTGCGCCGGGTGCTCCCCGGCTCCGGGTTCGGGCCCGCCGCCGACCGGCTCGAGCCCTGGCGCTGGCGGCTCGTGGCTGACGCGATGGCGTCCAACGGGCGCGGCGTGGTCGTGACGGTGGACGCGAAGGGCCACCCCGGCTACCTGACCACGGCGCGCATGCTCGGCGAGGCCGGGCTCATGCTGGCGGCCGACGGCGTCACGCCCGGCCCGCTTCGGCTGCCTCACCCCGGCGCTCGCCCTCGGGACGGAGTCGATCGAGCGCTTCGACCGCGCCGGACTGACCTTCTCGGTCGACTAGTGCAATCCGTTCGGCCGCCTCCTCCGTATCAGCAACTAGTGAGACGGAGGATCCTCTCAACCGCGCTGGCCGTCCTGGCCCTCGGGATGATGGCCTCCCCCGCCCTCGCGAGCTTTCATCTGGACAAGGTGAGCGAGGTCTTCCCCGGCAGCGCGACCGACCCGGGCGCGGAGTTCGTCGAGCTCCGGATGCCCGCGGCCGGGGAGAACTTCTTCACCAACCACAAGCTGACGGTCTACGGGCCCACCTCGCTGGAGACCGGCAGCTGCACGTTCGCCGCCACGCTCCCCAACGGCGACGCCCAGCGCACGGCCCTGATCGCGACGCCCGGCGCGGTCTCCGCCTTCGGCGTCGCGGCCGACTGCACGCTCGACGGCGGCGACCACCTCAACCCGGCCGCCGGCGCGGCCTGCTGGGACGTCGTCGACTGCGTCGCCTGGGGCTCGGTCATGAACGCCGCCTCCCTGCCGTCACCAACCGGTAGCCCGGCGCCTGTGATCACAACCGGCATGTCACTCAACCGCTCCATCGCGGGCGGCTGCGCGACCCAGCTCGAGGTCACCGACGACACGGACAACAGCGCCGCCGACTTCGCGCTCGGCACCCCGACCCCGACGAACAACGCCGCGCCGCCGTCGGGCACGCCCTGCAGCAACCCTCCGCCCGGGGGCGGGGGCGACACCAAGGCGCCGGAGACGACGATCACCAAGTCGCCGAAGAAGAAGGTGACCAAGGGCAAGGTCAAGATCAAGTTCGACTCCAACGAGCAGGGCTCGAGCTTCAAGTGCAAGCTCGACAAGCGCTCCTTCAAGTCCTGCGACTCCCCCTTCAAGGCCAAGGTCGACACCGGCAAGCACAAGTTCCAGGTCTTCGCGATCGACCAGGCCGGCAACCAGGACGCCACGCCGGCCAAGGCGAAGTTCAAGCGGATCAAGCACAAGGGCTGACGAGCTCGCCGAGCAGCCCGGCCACCAGCGGGCCTGGGCTCACGACGACGTCCGCCCAGCGGCAGCGGATCACCGTCCAGCCCGCTGCACGGAGCAGACGATCGCGATGGGCATCGCGGATCCCGGCCGCAGTCGTGTCATGAAACTCGGCGCTGTCGGTCTCGACGATCAGGCGGTGCGGCGGCCAGCAGAAGTCGACCTCGAACGTCTCCCCTCCCGCGTCGATCCGCTCGTTGACGCGCGGGCGCACCGGGAGTCGGTCGATGCAGAGCTGCAGGAAACGCGCCTCGAGCTCGCTGTTGACGCGCAGGAAGTCCGCGTCGAACGTCGCGAGGGCATGACGGAGCCGACCGATCCCGCGACGCCGGGCATGTCGCCCGACCAGCGTGAGGAGCATCCGGACGTCGAGGAGCTCCATCCTCTCGGCGGTCTCGATCGTGCGCGAGAGCGCGCTCGGCCGCAGGATCACGGCGAGGTCGACCAGCGTCCGGGGAACCGTGGTGCACGGAACCGCGTCCTCGACGGTGACCTCGTCGGGATGGAGGCGGGCCCCGCAGTGGATCCGAACGCCGCCGCGCCGCCGGCCCGTCCTGATCGGTGCGGTGATGTCGAAGACAGTCGCCGCTGACTGGCGGAGCCCCCAATGAGCGGCGGCCGAGACGTAGGACAGGACGGCTCCAGGGCCGCATGCGAGCACCGCGGCCAGGCGGTGGCCGGCTGGCCTGAGAGCGTCATGACCAACCGCGTAAACGCCGGCGTGTAGGCGCAACAGGCGCCGCGTCCGCGCCCAGTACCGCACCGTGCTCTCGGAGACGCCGCGCTCGGTGAGCTGCGCGATTGCGACCACCCCGTGCTGCCGCGAGGCAAGCTCGGCGGCCGCCCCCCACCCGCGACTGGTGGAAAACGCCAAGCTATTTGGCGAAATGCGCCAGTCGGCGGGCATGGGCCCACGGTGGCGCCCTCAGCCGCGCCTGTGGTGCGCAGCGTGTGGCGAGACTCAGGCGCGGGTGTGGCTGAAGGCGCTACCGGTTTTGGCCGCGGACGTTCTTCAGCTGGATGAGGTCGCCCTGGAAGGTGACGACGTAGAGGTTGCGGCGGCCGAAGCCGCGCGGGCGCTTCCCCTCGGCGCTGCCGAAGGCGACGGCGCTCGGGCCCAGCGGGGGCAGGTGGGTGAGCACGCAGCCCGGGCCGCCGTCCTGCACGCGCCAGACCTGGCCGCCGAGGTTGGCGGCCGCGTAGAGGCGGTCGTGTGCGTCTCGCGTGAGGCCGTCGAGGGCGACTGAGGAGTCGGCCGTGGGCGCCGAGTACCAGGTCTCCACGTGCGAGGGGTCGGCGATCTCGACGCGAGAGATCGCCGCCGGGACGAAGGTCTGGGCGACGTAGAGCCACTCGCCGCTGGTGTCGACGACGAGGCCGTTCGACGAGGGGACCGAGGCCCAGGTGAGCGTGACGGCGCCGTCCAGCACGCGGTCCACGCCCGGGCCGAAGTCGTTCGACGCGTAGACGGCGCCGTCCGGGCCACGGGCGACGCCGTTGGACATCGTCAGGCCGGACGCGTACGGCTGCTGCTCGCCCGTGCTCGGATCGACGCGCAGCAGGCCGGCCTGCGGCGGGTCGCTGCGCGCCGTCGCGGCCGAGTCCCCGTAGCCGACCAGCAGCGAGCCGTCCGGGAGGAAGGCGAGCCCGCCCGGCGCGCGGATACCCGAGACGAGCACACGCGGCTCCGAGCTGCGGCGATCCATCCGCAGCAGCTCGCCCGCATCCGCGTCCGTGAAGAACAGGTGGCCGCGATCGTCGGCGATCACCGACTCGAGCTGCCCGCGCCCGCTCACCAGCGTGCGCGCGATCGGCACCTTCGCGCAGTCGTCGAGCGCCGCCGCCGTCGAGGGCAGCGCGAGCGCACCGCCCAAGAGCGCCGCGAACGCGATCAGCAGCCGGCGGCGTGGCACGTTCACCGCGACCGGCTCAGCCCGCGTAGAGGGCCTCGATCTCGTCGGTGTACTTCTCGGCGATCGGCTTGCGCTTGAGCTTCATCGTCGGCGTCAGCTCGTCGCCCCCCGGCGCCCAGTCGCTGGGCAGCACGGTGAACTTCTTGATCTGCTCGACCCGGGCCATCTTCTCGTTCGCCGCGTCGACGCCGGCCTGGATCGCGGCGATCAGCTGGTCCTCGCCGCGCGAGCTCGTCGAGGCCCTTGTCCTCGTGCCCGTTGCTGCTGCGCCCACACCGGCGCGAAGTCCGGATCGAGGGTGATCAGGGCGACGTTGTACGGGCGGCGGTCGCCGATCGCGATCGCCTGGCCGATCAGCGGGCTGGCCGCCTTCAGGTGCGACTCGATGTTCGCCGGCGACATGTTCTTGCCGGCCGCGTTGATGATCAGCTCCTTCTTGCGGTCGACGATCTTCAGGTAGCCGTCCGCGTCGAGCTCGCCGATGTCGCCGGTGGCGAGCCAGCCGTCGTCGTCGATCGTCTCGGCGGTCTTCTCGGGCATGTTGCGGTAGCCGGCCATGTTCAACGGGCCGCGGACCAGTACCTCGCCGTCGTCGGCGAGCTTGATCTCGACCCCGGGGACGGGCGGCCCGACCGTGCCGAGCTTGATCCGGTCGGGCGGGTTGACGGTCGCGGTGCCGCAGGTCTCCGACATGCCCCAGAGCTCGCCGATCGGGATCCCGATCGCGTGGAAGAACTCGAGCACCTCGAGCGGCGTCGGCGCGGCGCCGACGTTGACCGCGACCACCTCGTCGAGCCCGAGCTGGGCGCGCAGGGCCGAGAACATCTGCTCGTCGGCCGTCGCGACGGCCGCCTCGAGCTCCTCCGGCACCTCCTCGCCGGCCTGCTCGAGGCGCAGCTTGGAGAGCGCGGCCTCGAGCCCGTTGGTCGCCGCCTCGGCCTGCTCGTCGGGCAGGTTCGCGAGGCTCGCCTCGAGCCCGGCCTTGAGCTTCTCCCAGATCCGCGGCACGGCGAAGAACCAGGTCGGGCGGACCTGTCGGCAGGAACGCGATGATCTCGCGCGGGTTCGGGCAGACGTAGACCGTGCACCCGCGGATCACCGGCAGGTAGTAGTTCGCGCCGCGCTCGGCGATGTGGGCGGCGGGAAGCCAGGAGATCACCTTGGCGCCGCGGTCGGGGAAGTCGACGATGTCGTCGACGCCCGCCGTGAGCGTCATCAGGTTGCGATGGGTGAGCTGGACGCCCTTCGGCGGCCCGGTCGTGCCCGACGTGTAGATCAGCGTGAGCAGGTCGTCGGGCCCGACGTCGGCGATCGCGTCGGCAGGATCGAAGTCCGGGTCGAGCGCCTCGAGCTCGTCGAGCGTGTGGTCGCCGCCGTCGCCGTCGACGATGACGAGCGTCTCGAGCTCCGGCAGGTCCTCGCGCGCCTTGGCGAACACCTCCAGGAACGGCGCCTCGACGATCGCGATCTTCGCGCCGGCGTCCGCGACGACGTACTGGATCTGCTCCGGCGAGGAGGTCTGGTAGATCGAGAACGGCACCGCCCCGAGCGAGACCGCGGCCAGGTCGATGGGGATGAACTCGGGCCGGTTGTTCATCATGATCGCGACCGTGTCGCCCTTTTGGACGCCGAGGCTCCTCAGCCCGCCGGCGATCCGCGCGGCGCGCTCCCGCAGCTCGCGCCAGGTCATCGAAACCTGATCGTCGCCCTGCCCGGCGACGATCGCCGGGTCGTCCGGGATGCGCTCGACGGTCGCCTCGAACGCGAGCACGAGGTTCTGGGCGTGGAGATCCTTCCCGGCCCGCCGCTCGCGTACCGCTCCGCCGCCGTCGCCTCCATCGCGCTCCTCTCCTCGATCAGAAACCGCTGCGAGGAGAAACTATCGCGTGACGTTGAATCCGTCGCCGGACAGGCGCCCGATGTCGTTCGTGAGCCCGATCGCGAAGAGCATCAGCACGAGGGCGAAACCGACCACGCTGGCCCGCTCCATCGTGCGCATCGAGACCCGGCGGCCGCGCACCTTCTCGACCAGGGCCCAGAAGATGTGGCCGCCGTCCAGCGGCAGGAACGGGAAGAGGTTGATGACGGCGAGCGAGAGGCTGATCAGCGCGAGCACGAAGAGCGCCTGGCGCGTATCGAACTGCGAACGACTCGCGGGTCACCTCGTAGGCGCCGACGGCGCCCGAGATCTGCTTGCGCTCCTCGGCGTTGAAGATCCGCCCGACGATGCCGACCGTCTGCGAGGTCACGTCCCACATCCGGTCGAGCGGCCCACGAGGCCGCTCCCGGAACCCCCGGGTCGAGCGGCCGCATCCCGTACGTGAACCCGAGCAGCGGGCGCTCGGAGGCCGCGTCGTAGACCGGCGTCGCGGTGACGGCCACCAGCTTGCCGTTGCGCGACACGACGATCTTCGCGGGCTCTGCGGCCTTGCAGCCGTCGGTCTGGTCGCCGGTGCACTTGTGGGTCGCGATCTGGTCGCGCAGCGGTCTCGAGGTCGCCCTGTCACCCCGTCGACCGAGACCAACCGGTCGCCCGGCTGGAGGACGCGGGCGGCGGGGGTCCCCTTGGCCACGCTCTCGACCGTGTTGGTCGCCTGGCCGACGCCGAAGGCGAGGAAGAAGAGGATCACGAAGGCGATCACGAGGTTGACGAACGGGCCCGCCGCGATCACCACGATCCGCTTCCACACCGGCGCGGCGCAATAGGACCGCGGGTACTCGAGCGCCGGGACCTTCTTCGCCTCGCCGAGGACCGGGCCGTCCTCGTCGAGGGTGACCTCCTCCTCCGGGTTCATGCCCGTGATCCGCACGTAGCCGCCGAGCGGGATCGCGCCGATCCCGTACTCGGTCTCGCCGCGCTTGATGCTCCACACCTTCGGCGGGAAGAACAGGAAGAAGCGCTCGACCCGCATCCCGACCGCCTTCGCGGCCGTGAAGTGGCCCGCCTCGTGCAGGATGATCAGCACGGCGAAGCCGAGGAAGGCGAGGATCCAGCTCACGCTGTCACTCCGTTCGACACGAGCTCGCGCGGCGAGCTCGCGCGCCGCGCCGTCGCACTCGAAGAGCTGCTCGAAGTGGGCGAGCGGGGTCGGCGGGATGCGCGTCGAGCACCTCGGCGATCACCTCCGCGATCCCGGTGAACGGGAGGCGGCCGTCGAGGAAGGCTGCGACGGCGACCTCGTCGGCTGCGTTCAGCGCACACGGCGCCGTGCCGCCGGCCACGCCGGCCTCGCGGGCGAGCCGCAGGCAGGCGAACAGTTCGACGTCGGGCTCCTCGAAGTCGAGGTGGCCGGCCGCGGCGAGGTCGAGCCTGGGCACGGTGACGTCCGCCCGCTCGGGGAAGTGGAGCGCGTATGAGATCGGCACGCGCATGTCGGGCAGGCCCAGGTGGGCGAGCTGGGCGCCGTCGTTGAGCTCGATGAGCGAGTGGACGATCGACTGCGGGTGGACGACGACGTCGATGCGGTCGTAGCCGACGCCGAAGAGGTGGTGGGCCTCGATCAGCTCCAGGCCCTTGTTCATCAGGGTTGCCGAGTCGATCGTGATCCGCCCGCCCATCTCCCAGGTGGGGTGCGCGAGCGCCTCGGCCGGGGTCACGCCATCGAGGTCGTCACGACCGCGAAACGGCCCGCCGGACGCGGTGAGCACGAGCCGCTCAACGGCCGCGGGGCCCTCGGCCCGCAGGAGCTGGAACAGCGCCGAGTGCTCGGAGTCGACCGGCAGGATCCGGGTCTGCGTCGCCTCGGCCAGCGCGGTGACGAGCTCGCCGCCGACCACCAGGCTCTCCTTGTTGGCGAGCGCGAGGTCGATCCCCTCCGTGAGCGCGACGATCGTCGGCCCGAGCCCGGCGACGCCGACGATCGCGTTCAGGACGAGGTCGGGCTCGGCCGCGGTGATCAGATCGCGCACGCCCTCGGCGCCGATAAGGACTCGAGTGCCCTCCAGCTCCGCCGCGGCACGCTCGGCGGCGTCGGGCTCGGTCAGGGCGACGACCCCGACCCGGTGATCGCGCGCCTGGGCGCTGAGCCGCTCCCAGCTGCCGGCGGCCGACAGCCCGGCGAGCTCGAGCTCGTCCGAGCTCGCGACGACGTCGAGCGCCTGCTCGCCGATCGAGCCGGTCGAGCCGAGGATGAGAACACGCTTGGCCAAGGTCCAACCGCAGGGTAGCGGTGGGGTTTAGGCGCAGATGAACGGCGCCGGGCCACGCACGGGCGCCGCCCTATCCTCCGCGCGATGCCCGCAGCGGTCCCGATCGGAGCCCACGTCGACCGCATCGGCGTTCTCGGCGTCGCCGCCGACCTGGACGCCGACTGCATGCAGATCTTCCTGTCCGACCCCGGGTCGTGGCGAAAGCCCCCGCCCCACCCCGAGGCCGACGAGATCCGGGCCAGCCCGATCGACGTCTACGTCCATGCGCCGTACCTGATCAACGTCTGCTCGCCGAAGTCGAACGTCCGCTACGGGTCGCGCAAGATCCTCCAGCAGACCTGCGACGCCGCGTCCGAGCTCGGCGCCAAGGCGGTGATCGTCCACGGCGGCCACGCGGAGGACGACATCGCCGAGGGCCCGGGCCGGTGGCTGCGCTCGCTCGAGATGCTCGAGACGGACGCCACGGTGCTGCTCGAGAACACGGCCGGCGGCGACAACGCCGTCGCGCGGCGCTTCGACGCGCTCGCGCGGCTCTGGGACCTGATCGGGGACGCGGACCACGGGATCGACCTCGGCTTCTGCTTCGACACCTGCCACGCGCACGCTGCCGGCGAGGACCTGAACACGGCGGTCGAGCGGGTGCTCGCGATCACGGGCCAGATCGACCTCCTGCACGCGAACGACTCGCGCGATCCGGCCGGCACGGGCGCCGACCGCCACGAGCGCCTCGGCGAGGGCCAGATGGACATCGACGCGCTGCGCACGATGATCCGCGAGGGGGCCGACGCCGGCGCCGCGGTGATCGTCGAGACGCCGCGCGAGCCCGACGGCCTGCGCGCCGACCTCGAGTTCGTCCGCGCGGCGATCGCCGGCGAGTAGCAGCTGGGGCCGTCAGTACAGGAACGCGACCGCCAGGTAGTAGCCGGCGACGATCGTGAACAGGACCGCGTCGAGGCGGTCGAGCAGGCCGCCGTGGGGGCCGAAGATCGTGCCCGAGTCCTTGATCTGCAGGTCGCGCTTGAGCATCGACTCGAACAGGTCGCCCACCGGCGCCAGCACGGCCGATGCACATGCCCATCAGCAGCGCGTCGAGGCCGGGCAGCCAGTCCTGGTAGAGCCCCGCGAACCAGAAGCCGAGCGTGCCGCCGACGAACCCGAAGACGAGCCCCTCGAGGGTCTTGTTCGGCGAGATGGCCGGCGCCAGCCGGTGGCGGCCGAAGAGCCGGCCGCCGGCGTACGCGGCCGTGTCGGCCACGAACGTCGCCACCAGGACGTCGACGAGGAGCGACGCGCCGTGGTTCGGGCAGCTCGCGCAGGAGCACCGCGTGGGCAAACGGCAGCCCGATCCAGACGATGCCGAACACCGTCAGCGCGATCGAGACCGTGATCCCCTCGCGATCCGGCCGCAGCACGGCGGCGCCGAAGATCACCGGGACGCTCGCCAGGAGCGCGATCATCATCTGGTACTGGCTGCCGTAGAAGGCGGCGGCGACCAGTGCCGCGACGGCCGCGAAGGCGACGACCTCGAACGGCCGTGCGTCGCGGACCATGCGGAAGAACTCGTTGATCCCGACGCAGGCGAACCCGATCATCGCCGCGGCGAAGAGCTCCCCGCCGACGATCGCGATCGTGACGACGATCGCGATCCAGGGCACCGCCCACGCGATCCGGGCCAGGGTCTCGGACCGGTCGCGGCGCGGCTTGCGCTTGCGCTCGCGGCGCGGCGGGCGCAGCGGCGGCGGCTCAGGCGTGCGGGCGCGACGCGCATGGTCGAAGTCGACCTCGGCGTCGAAGGGACGCGACCCCTCCATCCCTACCGCCCCCCGTAGCGGCGCTGGCGCGTGGCGTACTCGGCCAGGGCCGCCTCGAACGCGTCGCGGCTGAAGTCGGGCCAGAGCTCCTCGCGGAAGACGAGCTCGGAGTAGGCGGCACTGCCAGAGCAGGAAGTTCGAGATCCGTGACTCGCCGCTGGTGCGGATCAGAAGGTCGGGGTCGTGCATCTCGGGGGCGTACAGGTGGTCGCGGAACTCCTCCTCGGAGGTCCCCTCGAAGCTTCGCGCCGCGTCGACGATCTCCGCCCTGCCGCCGTAGTTGAAGGCGACGAAGAGCGTGATCCGCTCGTTGCCCGCGGTGCGCTCCTCGGCCCACCGCATGCGCTCCCGCAGGCCTTCGGCGACCGCGTCGCGGCGGCCGACGAAGCGCATCCGCACGCCCTCGGCGTCGAGCTCAGGCGTCTCGCGGTCGATCCGCTCGGCGAACATCGCCATCAGCCCGTCCACCTCGGCCTCGCGGGCGCGACCAGTTCTCGGTCGAGAACGAGAACACCGTCAGCTCCTTGATGCCGAGCTCGGCCGCGTCGCGCAGCCGCGCCTTGACCACGTCGGCGCCGGCGCGATGGCCCTCGATCGCCGGCAGCCTCCGCTCGGCCGCCCAGCGCCCGTTGCCGTCGGTGATGATCGCCACGTACTTCGGACCCTCCGAGGACCCGGTCACACTTCCAGGATCTCTTCCTCTTTGGCCTTGAGCAGGCCGTCGATCTCCTTGGTGGCGTCGTCGGTTCGCTTCTGCAGCTCCGTCTCGGCGCGGCGCTCGTCGTCCTCGCCGACCTCGCCCTCCTTCTTGAGCTCGCGGAGGTCGTGCATGACGTCGCGGCGGATGTTGCGGACCGCGACCTTCCCCTCCTCGGCGACCCCGTGGACGACCTTCACCAGATCGCGGCGGCGCTCCTCGTTGAGCTCCGGGATCTGCAGCCGGATCACGTTGCCGTCGTTGCTGGGCGTCAGGCCGAGGTCGGACTCCATGATCGCCTTCTCGATCATCGAGATCGAGCTCTTGTCGAAGGGCGTCAGGGTGAGCAGGCGCGCGTCCGTGGCCGAAACCTGGGCGAGCTGCTTGATCGGCGTCTCGGCGCCGTAGTAGTCGATCACCAGGCGGTCGAGCAGGTGCGGCGACGCCCGTCCCGTGCGCACCGTCGCGAGCTCGTGGCGACAGGATTCGACCGACTTCGACATCCGGTCGCGCGCATCCGAGACGAACTCGTTGGTGATCTCGGACACTGCTCTGGCGCTCTCCTCTCTCAGGCGGGGGTGCGGACGATCGTCCCTACCCGCTCGCCGCGCAGGATCCTATCTATGTTCCGCTCGTCCGCCATGTTGAAGACGTGGATCGGAAGGCCGTTGTCCATGCACAGCGAGAGCGCCGTCGAGTCCATCACCCGCAGGCCCCGCTCGATCGCCTCCATGTGCGTGATCTCCGGCAGGAACTTGGCGTTCGGGTCCTTCGCCGGGTCGGCGTCGTAGACGCCCTCGACGCCGTGCTTGGCCATCAGGATCGCCTCGGCGTGGATCTCCAGCGCCCGCAGGGCCGCGGCCGTGTCCGTGGTGAAGAACGGGTTGCCGGTGCCGGCCGCGAAGATCACCACCCTGCCCTTCTCCAGGTGGCGCATGGCCCGGCGGCGGATGTAGGGCTCGGCGACCTCGGTGACCTCGATCGCCGACATCACCCGCGTGTAGTTGCCGAGGCCCTCGAGCGCGTCCTGGAGCGTGAGCGCGTTGAGCACCGTCGCGAGCATCCCCATGTAGTCGGCCGTCGCGCGATCCATGCCCTGTGCGGCGCCCTCGAGCCCGCGGTAGATGTTGCCCGCGCCGACGACGAGCGCCATCTCGACGCCCAGCTCGGAGGCGTCGTGGACCTGCGTCGCGATCGCCTGCACGCGGTCGGGATCGGTGCCGTACTCGAGCGACCCCATCAGCGCCTCGCCCGAGAGCTTCAGCAGCACTCGCTTGAACACCGGGTCCGCCATCGGCGGCAACCCTACGTCAAGCTTGCGGGCGCGGTCTACTCCTCGCCGACCGCGAAGCGGGCGAAGCGCGCGATGCGGATGTTCTCGCCGGTGTTCGCGGCGAGATCGGCGCGCAGCTGCTCGATCGTCTTGCCGTCGTACCGGTCGGTGCGCACGTGCTCCTGCTCGAGCAGGACGACGTCCTTCGCCCACTTGGCGAGCTGCCCGTCGACGATCCGCTCGATCACGTTGTCGGGCTTGCCCTCCTCGCGCGCCTTCTCCTCGAAGACGCGGCGCTCGGCCTCGCGGGCCTCCTCGGGGATCTCGTCGATCGACACGAACTGCGGGTTGAGCGCGGCGACGTGGATCGCGACCTCGCGGGCGAACTCCTGGAAGTCGTCGGTGCGGGCGACGAAGTCGGTCTCGCACTGGACCTCGACCAGCACGCCGACCTTGCCGCCGGCGTGGATGTAGGAGGCGACGACGCCCTCGCTGGTCGCCTTGCCGGAGCGCTTCGCGGCCGAGGCCTGACCCTTGACGCGCAGGAGCTCGAGCGCCTTGTCGGCGTCCCCGTCGGACTCGTCCAGCGCCGCCTTGCAGTCCATCATCGCGGCGCCGGTGCGGTCGCGAAGCGCCTTCACGTCCTTGGCCGAGACCGCCATCAGGAGCCCTCGGGCGGAGCGCCGCCGGCCGGCGGCTGCTCCGGCGCGTCCGCTACGCGTTGGGGGTGGGGCCGGGCCGCGGGCTCGGCGGCCGGGCCGCCCTGCTGAGGTGCGGGAGCCTGCTGAGGCGCGGCGGGCTGCTGCGGAGCCGCGGCCGCTTCGGCCGCGGCCGCTGCGGCGGCCTCCTGGGCCTCCTTGCGCGCGCGCTCTTCCTCCTCGCGGCGGCGCTTCTCCTCCTCCTCGGCGCGGCGCTTCTCCTCCTCCTCGGCGCGGCGCTTGGCCTCCGCCTGGCGGTAGTTGTTGGCCGAGGCCTCGACGGCCAGGCCGATCGTGGAGATCACGAGCTCGCACGAGCGCATCGAGTCGTCGTTGCCCGGGATCGGGAAGGTGACGCCCATCGGGTCGACGTTCGAGTCGACCAGGCCGAGGATCGGGATCCCGAGCCGGGTCGCCTCGGCGACCGCGATCGCCTCGGTCTTCAGGTCGATGATCAGCGCCGCCTGCGGCAGGCGCTTCATGTCGCGGACGCCGCCGAGGTTGTACTCGAGCTTCAGGAGCTCGGCCTCCATCGACATCCGCTCCTTGGTCGGCAGCAGGTCGAGCCGCCCGTCCTCCTTGAGGCCCGTGAGCTCGTGCAGGCGGTCGATCCGCGCCGACATCGTCTGGTAGTTGGTCAGCAGGCCGCCCAGCCAGCGCTGGTTGACGTACGGCATCCCACAGCGCTCGGCCCAGGCCTTGACCGAGTCGCGCGCCTGCTTCTTGGTGCCCACGAAGAGGACCGAGCCGCCCTTGCCGGCGACCTCGGCGGCGAAGCGCTGCGCCACGGCGAGCAGGTGCTCGGTCTGCAGCAGGTCGATGATGTGGATCCCGTCGCGCTCGCCGTGGATGTAGCGGCGCATGCGCGGGTTCCAGCGACGCGTCTGGTGGCCGAAGTGCAGGCCGGCCTGCAGCAGCTCTCGGAGCCCTGGCTCGGCGGGCTCGGTCGTCAGTCCTTGCTCGGACATTTGAGACTCCCTTGGCTTGAATTGAATGCTCAGCCCTGGCGGCTTCCGGGGATCCGGCTCATAGCGCCGGACAGGGCCCCTTCCGTCATGCCAGGGGTTGGTTACTGGACGCGCGAGAGTGTAGAGGGCTACCCCGGCGCGGAGCGCGCCCGCTCCAGCGCCGCCGTCAGGTCCTCGGGCAGCTCGGAGGAGAACTCCAGCGACTCGCCGGTGAACGGGTGATCGAACGCCAGCTCGGCGCTGTGCAGGAACTGGCGGTCGAGGCCGTGGCGGCCGGCGTGCCCGTAGCGAGGATCGCCGGCGACCGGGTGCGAGATCGCGGCGAAATGGGCGCGGATCTGGTGCGTGCGCCCGGTCTCCAGGCGAGCCTCGACCAGGGTGTCCGCCGGGAGCAGCTCGATGACGCTGAAGTGGGTGCGGGCCGGGCGCGAGCCGCGGCCGCGAACGGCCCGCTTCTCCGGCGCGCGGGGGTCGCGGCCGAGCGGGGCGTCGATGGTGCCGGTCCGTGATCGCGGGCGGCCCTCCACCAGGGCGCGGTAGACGCGCCTGGGCTCGCGCCGCTTGATCATCGCCGCGAGGCGGCGCAGCGCCTCGTCGTCGCGGGCGACGATCAGCAGTCCGGACGTGTCGCGGTCGAGCCGGTGGACGATTCCCGGCCGCTCGGCCTCGCCGCCGCCCAGCAGGTCGCCGAGCGCGTCCACGAGGGTGGGTCCATGGTGGCCGGGAGCGGCGTGGACCACGAGCCCGGCGGGCTTGTCGACGACCGCCAGGCGCTCGTCCGAGTACACGAGCCGCGGCTCGAGAGTCATCCCGGCGATGCCCGCCCCTGCGCCGGGGCCAGCGCGGCGAGCGCGATCACCACCACGCCGGCGGTGATCGCGATGTCGGCCACGTTGAACGCGGGCCAGAGCGGCGGGTCGATGAAGTCCGTGACCGCCCCGTCGCGGATCCGGTCGGCGAGGTTGCCGAGCGCGCCGCCGGAGACCAGGCCGACGCCCAGCCACAGCGCCGGGCGCGCCGTGTCGAAGGCGAACCAGCCCAGGATCAGCGCCAGGGCGCCGAAGGTGAAGGCGAGCACGAGGGCGTCCTGTCCCTCGTCGAAGAGGCCGAACGCGATCCCGCTGTTGGTCACGCGCGCGAGCTGGAAGCCGAGCGCCAGGTCGGTGCGCTCGCCGGGGACCATCGTCGCCACCACCGCGGCCTTCGCCGCCTGGTCGGCGAGCACCACGAGGCCGCAGACGGCGAGCATCCGCGCCCACGCCCGGACCCGTTCGGACCTCACCCGCGGATCAGGCCGACGATCAGCGCCCCGCCTATCGAGAGCACGAGGATGGCGACGATCGGGCTGATGTCGAACGGCCCGAGCCGCGGCAGGAACGAGCGGAAGACGTTCAGGAACGGGTCGGTTGTCTCCTCCACGAAGCCGGTGACCGCGCGGAGCGTGAGGTTGTAGGGGATCGGCCGGAACTGGCCGATCCACGACAGCAGCACGTTGACGAAGATCAACACCGTGTAGACGAGCAGCACCGCGCCCGCGTAGTCGGCAACGTCGGCCCGCGAGAGGGCGAGGACGCTCACAGGCGCATCCGCTCGAACGAGGCCCGGACCGCTGCCTGGAACGCATCGCCGACGCCGGCGTCCGCCAGAGCCTCCAGGCCGGCCTCCGTGGCCCCGCCGCGCGAGGCGACCCCCGTGCGCACCTCGATCGGGTCGTAGCGCCGGAGGAGCTCGATCGTGCCGGCGAACGTCTCGAGCACGAGCTCATACGCCTGGTCGGCGTCGAGGCCGATTGCCGCACCCGCCTCGACGATGTTCTGCACGACCATGGCGAGGTACGCCGGCGGGCAGGCCATGACCGCCATCGCCTCGTCCATGAGCTCGTCCGGGACCTCGACGAGGTGGCTGAGCTCGCCGAAGAGGTTCAGCAGGCGCGCGCCCGTCTCGCCGTCGGCGGGCTCGAGCGGCGCGTGGCAGATCACCCCGCGCTGGACCTCCGTCGTGATCGTCGGCATCGTCCGCACGACCGGCACGCCGGGAAAGACCTCACGCAGGCGCGCCACCGGGGTGCCGGCGAGCACCGAGGCGATCGCATCGCCCCGGCCGCCCAGCTGCGTCGCCGCCGTCTCGAGCGACGCCGGCTTGACGGCCAGCAGGATCGCGTCGGAGACCTCGGCGAGCTCGGCCAGCGAGTCGACTGCCTCCCCGCCCGTGCGCGCGGCCAGCTCGGCCGCCCGGCCGGAGCCCGCGTCGCAGAAGTACATCGCCTCCGGCCCCTGCTCGGCATCGGCCCACCCACGCGCAAGCGCGGTGGCCACGTTGCCGGCACCAGCAAAACCCAATTTCACACCCCCAAATCTACGCGAGCGCCGCTGCCGCAACTCGCGCGGGTGGCGCGAGTGGGGAGGCTCCGTCGCCCGCCTTCGGCGGGCGGCGGAGGGGACCCGCCGCGACAGGACCCGCGCGCCAGAGCTCTAAGACCCGGCGCCCGGCAGCCCTAGCGACTGATTGAAGAACCCCTTCTCGACGAGCCGAGCCTTCTCCTCAGCCGAAACCTCAACATTCCGAGGCGTGAGCAGGAAGGTCTTCTCCGCGATCTTCTGCATCCCACCGTCGAGCGCGTACGTGAGGCCCGACGCGAAGTCGATCAGCCGCTTGGCAAGCTCGCCGTCGGTGGCCTGCAGGTTGAGGATCACCGGCACGTCGCCCTTGAAGTGGTCGGCGACCTCCTGGGCGTCGTTGAAGCTGCCCGGCGTCACGAGGTGCACCTGCACGTTGGCGCCCCCGTTGCCGCCGCCCACGGGCGCGAGCACGCGGCGGCGCGGTGGCTCGTCGGCGAAGATGTCGTCGATCTCGTCGCGCGAGCGGCGCCGCTCGGAGATTCGGCTCACGGTCGCCGAGCGCGGCGCTGAGCCACCCTCGTAGACCTGCCCGTGCGGGGCGGTGTCCGGCTCGTAGACGTCGTGCTCGCGATAGTCCGGGTCCTCGGCCAGCCCGAAGTAGACGAGCGCGCGGTGCCATGTGTCTCGGAGTGCCATACGGCTGGGGTGTTCGCGTCCTGCGCCCTTATTCCTCTCCCGGGATTATGGAGCATCGCCCAGCCGTAATCCACCGATCAGCGGTAGAGCGAGGTGCCCAGGCGGACGATCGTGGCGCCCTCGTCGACCGCCACCTCCCAGTCCTGGCTCGTGCCCATCGACAGGCGCGCCAGCCCGTGCTCGGCGGCCAGCTCGGCGAGCCTGCGCGAAGTGCGGGCGCGACGCCTCTGGTTCGGTGGCGAACGGCGGCATCGTCATCAACCCGCCGACGCGGACGGGCGAGCGGGCGATGAACTCACCCAGGTCCGCCGGCGCGACGCCGCCCTTGGCGCCCTCGCCGGCGACGTTGACCTCGACGAGGATCTCCGTCTCGGGCGTGCCGTGGCGGCCGAGCTGCTCGAGCACCGAGTCGGTGGCGACCGAGTGGATCAGCCGCACCAGCGGCAGGATGCGCTTGACCTTGCGGCTCTGGAGGTTGCCGATGAAGTCCCACGCGAACCGGTCGCCGGCGAGCTCCCGCTTGGCCTCGAGGTCCTGAAGGCGGTTCTCGCCGACCAGCTCGACCCCCGCCTCGGCGAGGCGCTCGAGCTCCTCCGGGACGACGTACTTGGTCGCGGCCAGGATCTCGACCTCTGGCCCGCAGCGCTCGCGCACCCGCTCGAGGTTGCGGCGCACGACCTCCGGGTCGATGTCCCGGATCGGCTCAGCCATCGAATCCACGCGAGGCCGGCCTGGCGCCCGGTGCGCCCGGCGTCGCGGCGGTGGGAGAAGAAGAGCTCAGGCTCGCAGCTGGTGCACAGGCCACTCGACTCGACGGCGCCGACGCCCGCGCTGTCGAGCAGGCGCCGCGCGACCTCGGGCAGGTCGAGCATGCGCCCGGCGGCGATCCCATCGCCGAGCCCCTCGAACGCCGCCAGCACCTCGGGGCCGACCTCGTAGCAGCACGGCCCGATTCCAGGACCGATCGCCGCGGCCGTCGCGCCGACCTCCTCGGCCCCGCGGGCCACGATGCCCGCCGCGAGCCCGCGCCACCCGCAGTGCAGCATCGCCACGCCCCGCTCGCCGGCCAGCGCCACGGGCAGGCAGTCGGCGACCTGCACCAGCGGGGTCAGGCCGGGGTTCGAGGTCACCTGGCCGTCGCGCTCGGCCGGCCGGGCGGCCGGCTCGCTGAACGGGTTCGGGCTGGGGGCGCGCTCGCGACGTTCGATCTCGTCGCCGTGGACCTGAAAGCCGAACAGCACGCCGTCGGCGTCGCGGTCGAGCGCGGCCGCCAGACGGGCCCGGTTGGTGCGCACCGCGCGCCTCGGCGTCGTCGGTGTAGAGGCCGAGGTTGAGCGACTCGAACGGCCCGGTGCTCGCTCCGCCGAGGCGGGTCGAGAACGCCGCCCGGGCCCCGGGCAGCTCGGCCTCGAGCCAGCGCAGGCCATCTCGATCACGCCATTCCATGGCCCCAAGGCTAGGAGCCCGCCGCCTCGAGGGCGATCCGCAGCTCGTCGTCGCGCCCGAACGTCTCGCCGTCGAGCTTCGCGCGCAGGGCCGCGTCCAGGCCCGCGCCCGACGCGCGGGCCCTCCGGCACGCCGGCCGCCAGCAGGTCCTCGCCCGTGATCGCGAGCCGGACGTCCCGCCAGCGCTCCACGTAATCGTCCAGCCACTCCGCGCCGGCGGCCCGCGCAACGGCCAGCTCCACCCCGCTCCGCCCGCGGGCGATCGCCACCGCGGCCGACGGCGAGCCGGGCGACGCCCCGGCCAGCTCGGCGGCGGGGCCGTCGGCGCCACGCACCGCCGCGATCACGGCCTGTGGCCGCGACGCGATCCCCTGCCACGGCGGGCGGGACAGCAACGCCGCGACCGCCTCGATCAGCTCGGCCGCGCCCGGGCCGAGCGGCGACCAGGCCCCACGCCTCGAGCAGCTCGAAGCCCGCGCGGGGGTCGTCCTCCTCGGCCAGCCTCGCGAGCTCGGCGGCGACCCGATCGCGGGACACGGTGTCCAGATCGGTCGCGCGCAGCAGGGCCATCGTCCGCGGCTCCGGCTCGAAGCCCAGCCGGGCGGCATAGCGGGCGGCCCGCAGGGCCCGGGTCGGGTCGTCGGCGAACGAGCGGTCGTGCAGCACGCGCAGCGCGCCCGCGCGCGAGGTCGTCGACCCCCCCGTGCGGATCGAGCAGCAGATCCGGATCGGCGAGCGGCACGGCGAGCGCGTTGATCGTGAAGTCACGCCGGCCGAGGTCCTCGGCGATCGCCGCCGGGCGCACCTCGGGCAGCGCGCCCGGGCTGCGGATAGCTCTCGGCGCGCGCCCTCGCGACGTCGACGTCGCCGGACGCCGTGCGCACGGTGGCGGTCTCGAACCGGTCGTAGATCAGCGCCGGGCCGCCGAGCGCCTCCACGAGCGGGCCCTGCTCACCCTCGACCACGAGGTCGAGGTGGCAGAGCCGGCCGCCCCAGCAGGGTGTCGCGCACGGCGCCGCCGACCAGGTACGCCGGCGCGCCGGCGCGCTCGGCGGCCGCGCGCGCAGCGGCGAATCCGGGCAGTGCAGCGACCCTCGCGCCGAGGCCGTCGGTCGATATCTCGCGCGTCGTCGCCACGATCAGCATGAAAAACGGCGGAGGGTGCTTCCCTACCATGACGCCCCTTGCGGATGCCCAGCCTCCCCAAGATCCCCGTCGCGTGGCGAGATCCGACCCACGTGGCGATCATCGCCGTCGTCAGCCTGCTCGTGATGGGCGGCGCCGCGGCCGCGTACGTCGTGCTCAAGCGCGACTCCGACCAGAGCTGCCCGCGCGCCCTGCACGCTCGACACCCACAAGGAGAAGCCGCCCAGCCACCGGGAGGAGGTCGAAGACGGTCGACTGGCCGCTCTACGGCTACGACGATCAGCGCACCCGGTACCTGCCGACGAAGGTCGTGCGGCCGCCGTACGACGCTTCGCTGTGGAGCTTCCAGGTGGGCAAGCTGCTCGAGTTCTCGCCGATCGTCGCCAAGGGCACGCTCTACTTCCAGGACAAGGACGCGGAGCTGTACGCGCTCAGCGCCGACAAGGGCAAGGTCGAGTGGCACAAGAAGATCGGCGCGCTCGGGGCAGCCTCGCCGGCCTACTCGCACGGCGTCATCTACGCGGTCACCCTCCAGAAGGCGCCGGGCGTCGACCAGGGCGAGGCGCTCGCGCTGCGCGCCAAGGACGGCAAGCTCCTGTGGCGTTACGAGCTTCCCGGGCGCAGCGAGACCTCCCCGATCGTCGTGGGCAGCAACGTGGTCGTCGGCAGCGAGTCGGGCGACGTGTTCGCCCTCAACCGCAAGAACGGCAAGCCCGACTGGCAGGTCCACACCGCCGGCGCGGTGAAGGGCGGCCTCGCGCTCGACGACGGGGTGCTCTTCGGCGCCAACTACGCCGGCCAGGTGTTCGCCCTGCGGGCCTCCAACGGCAGCTACGTGTGGCAGTCGAGCACCCAGGGGCTGAGCTTCGGCCGCGGCGGGCCCGTCTACTCGACCCTCGCGGTCGCCTACGGCCGCGTCTATCTGGGCTCGATCGACACCCGCGTCTACTCGTTCGACGAGGACAACGGCGAGCTCCTGTGGAGCCACTCGACCGGCGACTGGGTCTACGGCGCCCCGGCCGTCGCCGATACGCCGCGCACCGACCCGACCGTCTACGTCGGCTCGAAGGACCAGAACTTCTACGCGCTCGACGCCAAGACCGGCTCGGTGCGCTGGCAGAAGGACGTCGGCGGCGTCATCCTCGGCGCGTCCTCCGTGCTCGGCGAGGTGGTCTACGTCGCCGTCCTCGGGCCGAACGTGGGCACCTTCGGCTTCGACGTCAAGACCGGCAAGAAGGTCTTCGAGTCCGACCTGGGCGAGTACAACCCGGTGATCTCGGACGGCGAGCGCATGTACCTCACCGGGAGCTCGAACGTGCGCGCCTTCGAGCACGAGTCATCCGCCGAGCGGCGCCGCGCCGCCCACCGCCGCCAGGCCGAGCGCCACCGCCAGCAGGCCGCGCACCGGGCGAAGCGCAAGCGCCAGCAGGCCGCCCATCGCGCCCAGCACCAGCGTCAGCAGAAGCCCGCTCACCAGAAGCACCAGAAGAAGTCCGGCTGAGGCGATTGCCCGCGCCGGTGGGCGGTGGTAGGTTCGGCCGGTGCGAGCCGGGAGGGGCCTCACCGTGCTGGTCAGCGCCGTGGCGCTTTGCCTCGGCGTGGTCGCTGTGGCCCTCGGATCGTTCTCCCCCACGATCACCCTCTCCGCGGGCGGCCAGGACGCCGCGTCCCCGGCCGTCGCGGTCGGCGCCGGCGGCGACGGGGTCGCCGTGTGGACGCGCTTCGACGGCAACAACTCGCGGGTCCAGGCCCGGACGGTCTCGCCCGGCGGCGGCCTGGGACCGATACAGACGCTTTCGGCGGCCGGCAGCAGCGCGTTCTCACCCCAGGTAGCGGTCGACGCCGACGGTGACGCGGTCGTCGTCTGGACCAGGCTCGACGGTTCTGCGATCGCCCAAGCCCGACGGATCTCCGCCGCCGGGGTCCTCGGTCCGGTGCTCGACCTCTCGCCCCACGGCGAGGACGCGTCCGGACCGCAGGTCGCGATCGACGCCGGCGGCAACGCGATCGCGCTCTGGTACCGCTCCAACGTCGGCGCCCTCCAGGTGCTCGGCCGGGCGCTGCCGGTGACGGGATCGCCCGGGCCCCTGCTACGGCTCTCCTCCGCAGCCGCGAACGGCTCGCAACCGCGCGTCGGCGTGACGCCCGGCGGCGGGGGTTACGCGGTGTGGGTCGGGACGGATGGCGCCAACTCGCGGGCACAGGGGCGCTCGATCGACACCGCCGGCAATCGTGGGCCAGTCCGGTTCCTCTCGCCGGCCGGTTCGAACGCCGGCTTCCCGCGGGTCGACGTCGACGACTCCGCCAACGCCTACGCGATCTGGACGCGCACGATCGGCGCGAACACCCGCGTGGAGGGACGGTCGGTTTCGGCGGCCGGCACGCTCGGGCCCGTCACGACGCTCTCGGCCGGCGGCCAGAACGCGATCCTGCCGGCGATCTCCCTCGCGGGCGACCAATGGAGTAGCGGTCTGGGCCCGCTCCGATGGCGCGAACCTGAGGATCCAGGCCGTCGCGGTGTCGCCGACCGGCGGGACCGGCACGCCCGCCACGATCTCGGTGGCCGGCCACGGCGCGACGAACCCCGCGGTCGCGTCCGACAGCACCGGGAACGGCCAGGTGGTCTGGCAGCGCTCGGACGGCACCAACGTCCGGATCCAGGAGCGGCCGTTCTCGCCCTTCGCCTCCCCGCGGCCGATCGAGAACCTCTCCCGCGCCGGCGCTGACGCCGCCCTCCCCGCGATCGCGATGAACCCGGACGGCGCCGCCGTCGCCGTGTGGACCCGTCCGGACGGCGTCGGGCACCAGCGCGCCGAGGCGTCGACCGGGCCCTAGCTCCGCACCGCGACCCCGGCCGCGCGCAGGGCCCGCTTCGCCTCGCCGATCGAGTGGGTGCCGTAATGGAAGATCGAGGCGGCGAGGACGGCCTCGGCGCCGCCCTCGGGTGACGCCCTCGACCAGATGGCGCAGCTCGCCGACCCCGCCCGAGGCGATCACCGGAACCGCGACGGCGTCGGCCACCGCGCGGGTCAAGCGCGAGGTCGTAGCCGTCGGTGGTGCCGTCGCGATCCATGCTCGTGAGCAGCACCTCCCCCGCCCCGCGCTCGGTCGCCTCGCGCGCCCAGGCGACGGCGTCGCGACCCTCGACCGCGGTGCGCCCGCCGTCGACGTAGACGTCGTAGCCGTCGGCGCCGCGCCGCGCGTCGATCGCCACCACCACGCACTGGCTGCCGAAGACGTCGGCGAGCTCGGCGATCAGCTCCGGGCGGGCGAGCGCGGCCGAGTTGATCGAGACCTTGTCGGCGCCGGCGTCCAGAACCGCCTGGGCGTCGGCGACCGAGCGGATCCCGCCCCCGATCACGAACGGGATGAAGACGTTGTCGGCGGTCCGGCGGGCGAGCTCGGTGATCGTCTCGCGCCGCTCGTGCGAGGCCGTGATGTCGAGGAAGACGAGCTCGTCGGCGCCCTCGCGGTCGTAGCGCTCGGCGAGCTCGACCGGGTCGCCCGCGTCGCGCAGGCCGACGAAGTTCGTTCCCTTGACGACCCGCCCCGCATCCACGTCGAGGCACGGGATCACGCGCTTGAGGGCCATCGGCAGCGCCTAGAGCCCGCGCCGCACGCGCCCGCGGGCCGCGCCCCAGACGCCGTGCGCGAAGGCCCCGGGCTCCAGCTTGCCGACCAGGCGGAGCAGCTCCTCGCGCTCGTTCGCCGTCAGGTTGGTCCGCGGCCTGCCGTGCGACTTCGCGACCAGGCTCGCCAGCCGAGCCCGCTCGTCGGATTCGAGCAGGGTGGCGTGATGGCGCACCAACAAGCGCCACCTGGGCGATCGCGAGCACACGGAGCCAGAACATGACAGTGAGGCTAGATGATCGATTCCACGGCCTCGCCGACCGTGAAGCGGCCCTCGTAGAGGGCCCGGCCGACGATCACGCCGGCGAGCGCCGGCAGGCCGAGCGCCGCGAGCTCGCGCAGGTGCTCGAGCGTGCCGATGCCGCCGGAGTAGATGAGCTCCGCCGAGGCGGCGCCGGCGGCCTCCGCGGCCGCGCGCACCGGCTCGATGGCAGGTCCCTCCAGCGTGCCGTCGACCTCCACGGGCGTGAACACGAACCGCGACACGCCCCGGCCGGCCAGGTCGGCGATCACGGCGGCGGCGGTCACCGTCGTCTCACGCTGCCAGCCCTCGACCGCGACCGCGCCCGAGCGGGCGTCGACCGCCACCACGATCGCCTCCCCGCGCTCGTCGGCAAGCGCCTCGACCAGCGCCGGGTCGGTGAGCGCTGCCGTGCCCAGGATCGCGCGGCGGGCACCGGCGGCGAGCACGGCCTCGACGTCGGTCGCCTGGCGCAGCCCGCCGCCGGCCTGCACGGGCACGTCGACCGCGGCGCAGATCCGCTCGAGCTGCTCGATGTTGACCGGTGCCCCCTCGCGGGCCCCGTCGAGGTCGACGACGTGCAGCGCCTGCGCGCCCTGGTCGACCCAGCGCCGCGCCGCCTCGCTCGGGTCGGCGTCGAAGGCCGTCTCGCGCTCGTAGTCGCCCTGCACGAGGCGCACGGCCCGCCCGCCGCGGATGTCGATGGCCGGGTAGAGGATCACGCCGCGCGACCCTGGCTGCAGATCGACCGCGAAGTTCGCGAGCAGGCGCAGCCCCGCCGAGCTCGACTTCTCGGGGTGAAACTGCACGCCGTAGATCGGCGGGCGCTCGATCGCGCAGACGAAGCGGCGTCCCGTGCGCGGCGGTGCCGAGGACGTCCTCGTCCCGGGCGGGGTGCGGGGCGAAGCCGTGGACGAAGTAGAACGGGGTCTCCGGCGGCGATCCCCTCGGTGAGCGCCGACGGGCGTCGCCACGCGACCGGCTCCCAGCCGATATGCGGAACCTTGAGCCCCGGCGCGTCGAGGGCGCGCACGTCGCCGTCGACCAGCCCGAGCCCGGCCGCGCCGCCGAGCTCCGTCGACGATTCGAAGAGCAGCTGGAAGCCGAGGCAGATGCCGAGCACGGGCGTGCCGGCATCGAGCCGCTCGGCGATCAGCCGCGCCAGCCCGAGCGCCTCGACGCGCTCCATCGCCTTCGCGAACGCCCCGACCCCGGGCAGGATCAGCCCATCGGCACCGCGCACCGCATCGGGATCGCTGGTGAGGACGGCCTCGGCCCCGACCCGCTCGAGCGCCTTCTCGACCGACCGCAGGTTCCCCATCCCGTAGTCGAGGACGGCGATCGGTGGTCGATCACGAGGCGTGCCCTTGGTGCTCGGCACGCCGCGCTGCTCCGGATCGATCGCGATCGCCTCGCGCAGGGCGCGCGCGAAGGCCTTGAAGCAGGCCTCGATCAGGTGGTGGGAGTTGCTGCCGTAGCGGGCGTCGACGTGCAGCCGTGAGCTTCGCGTTCGCGGCGACGGCGCGGAAGAACTCCTCGGTGAGCTCGGCCTCGAAACCGGCGATCACGACCGGCGGGATCGCGGCGTCGAAGCGACAGAACGGGCGCCCCGAGACGTCGATCGCGCATTCGGCGAGCGCTCTCGTCCATCGGCACGACGGCGTGTCCGTAGCGGCGGATGCCGGAACGGTCGCCGAGCGCCCGGTCGAGCGCCTGGCCGAGCGCGATCCCGACGTCCTCGACCGTGTGGTGCCCGCCGGTCTCGAGATCGCCGCTCGCGCGGACGACGAGCCCCACGTTCGCGTGGCGGCCGAGCAGCTCGAGCATGTGGTCGAAGAAGCCGATCCCGGTCTCGGGCGCGACCTCGCCGCCGCCGAGGTCGAGCTCGAGGCTGATCTTCGTCTCGCGCGTCTCGCGCTCGATCCGCGCCTGTCTTGCGGTGGGGCCGTCGCTCATCGCCTCGTCCTCTCCGTCGCGGACTCGCCGTGGACTCGGAACCCCTCGGCCCGGGACAGCGCCTCGACGTGCGGGCGCCAATTCTCGCGCCGCCGACGGAGCCGATGGAGACCACCGACGTCCGGCGCATGAACGCGCCCGGCCCGAGCGGGCCCGCCGAACCGCGCCGCGCCGCCGGTGGGCAGGACGTGGTTGGAGCCCGCGGCGTAGTCGCCGAACGCGGTCGCCCCGCCCGAGCCCACGAACACGCAGCCGGCGACGCGCCCGCGGGCGCTCGCCTCGTCGGCGCCGTCGAACGCGAGCTCGAGGTGCTCGGGAGCGAGCGCGTCGGCGAGCTCCAGCGCGCGCTGGAGGCCGGGCGCGGTGATCAGGGCCAGCGGCGCGTCGGCGACCGACGGACGCTCGGCGGCCAGGGCGGCGACCCGCTCGGCGACGTCGTCGAGCAGGGCGGCGTTGTGCGAGATCAGCGCCAGGAGGGTGTCGTCGCCGTGCTCGGCCTGGGCGCAGAGGTCGAGGGCGAGCGCCTGCGGCGGCGCGGTGCCGTCGGCGACGATCACGAGCTCGCTCGGGCCGGCGATCCCGTCGATCCCGACCAGCCCGGAGACGGCGCGCTTGGCCTCGGTGACGTAGCGGTTGCCCGGCCCGACGACCACGTCGACCGGGTCGATCGTGTCGGTGCCGTGGGCGAGCGCCGCGATCGCCTGAGCGCCCCCGACGGCGTAGACCTCCTCGACGCGGCAGATGGCGCAGGCGGCGAGCACGACGTCGCTCGGCCGGCCCTCGCCGCCGGGCGGGGTGACGACGACGATCCGCGGGACGCCGGCGGCGAGCGCCGGCAGGCAGCACATCAGCACCGAGGACGGATAGACGCCGCGCCCGCCGGGCGCGTAGACGCCCGCCGAGGCGACCGGCGCCGAGACGACCTCGACCCGCTGGCCCTGGGGCAGCTCGGCCATCGCGGGCGCGCTCCAGACGCTCAAGCTCGGCGCGGGCGACCGCGTAGACGTTGGCGGCCGCCGTGCGCAGGCTGTCGCGCAGGTCCGCGTCGACGAGCCCGGCGGCCGACCGGATCCGCTCCGGGTCGACGCGCAGGCGCTCCGGCGGCGTCTCGCCGAAGCCGATCGCGAGCTCGCGCAGCGCCGTGTCCCCGAGCCGGGCGACGCGGGCGACGATCTCGGCGGCCACCGGGGCCGCGTCCTCCGTGCTCGGCACGAGCGCCCGCACGCCGGCGGCGAGCTCGTCGGTCTCGGTGCCGTCCCACTCGATCGGCTCGAGCCTCATGCCGCGGCCTCCCGCAGGCGCTCGACGAGCCCGTCGATCTCCGCGGCGCGCAGCTTGTGGGCGACCCGGTTGGCGACCAGGCGCGCGGTGCAGGCCGCGATCTCCTCGCGCACCTCGAGCTCGTTCTCGGCCAGCGTCCGGCCCGATGTCGACGAGGTCGACGATCCCGTCGGCGAGGCCGACCAGCGGCGCCAGCTCGACCGAGCCCTTGACCTCGATCACCTCGGCCTGACGGCCCGTGCGCTCGAAGTGGCGCTCGGCCGTGCGCGGGTACTTGGTCGCGATCCGCATCGCTCCGAGGCGGCGCTCGGCCTCGCTCCAGGGCTCCGTCGCCGCGGCGCGCGGCGAGGACCATGCGACAGCGCGCCGTAGCCGAGGTCGAGGAGCTCGTAGACCGCCCGGTCGGCCTGCTCGGCGAGCACGTCCTTGCCGGTGATCCCGAGGTCCGCGGCGCCGGCCTCGACGTAGGTGGGGACATCCGAGGGGCGCATCGTCACCAGGCGCAGCTCCCCGGCGTCGAAGACCAGCGCCCGCGAGTCGCCGCGCAGGTCGGCGGTCTCGATCCCGATCCGCGTCGAGCAGGTCGAGCGTGCCACCGAAGAGGGCGCCGCGCGGCAGCGCCAGGCTCAGCCGACCGTCGGCCCTGGTGCGGATCGGCCGCGCGACGCCGCTCACGTCGAGTCGCTCCTCCTCCGCCTGGGCGACGTGCAGGCGCTCGAGGTGCAGCGCGAAGCCCGCGGCCGGGAGCGGCGCGGCCGAAGCTGCCCATGAGCTCGTCGTAGCGACCGCCGCCGCCGAGGATGTGGCCGAGCGCGGGGTCGTAGACCTCGAGGATCGCGCCCGTGTAGTAGCCGAGGTCGCGCAGCAGGCCGAGGTCGAGGCTGACCCGGTCGGCCACGCCGCGGGCGCTGAGCGCCGCGTAGGTCGTCGGCGAGCCGCTGCGTCGCCCGCTCGGTCGCGTCGCCGCCGAGCCCGCGCGCCTGCTCGAGCACCTCCGGGCCGCCGCGCAGCGTCGGCAGCCGGGCGAGGGTCTCGCGGTCGGCGTCGCCGAGCTCGAGCGCCTCGACCTCCTCCTCGAGGCCGACGTGGTCGTGGGTCGCCAGGTAGTCGAGGATCCGCGTCCTCGCCTCCCCGTCGATGCCGAGCTCGGCAAGCAGCTGGCGGTAGAGGTCGGCGTCGCCGAGCCCGATCACCGCGCGCGGCAGGCCGGCCGCGTCGAGCGCCGCGGCCAGCACCTCGATGACCTCGGCGGTGCCCTCGGGAGCGGGCGCGCCGACCAGCTCGACCCCGGCCTGGGTGAACTCGCGCATCTGGCCGCGCTGGGGGCGAATCGCGCGGTAGGCGCGCGCCAGGTAACAGAGCCGGAACGGGGGCTCGGCGCCGGCGTAGCGGTTGGCGACCAGGCGCGCGATCGGCACCGTCATGTCCGAGCGCATCGCGAGCAGCTCGCCCGACTCGTCGAAGAAGCGGTAGGCCACCGGGGCGCCGCGCTCGTCGCCGCGGGCGAGCACCTCCTCGTACTCGATCGTCGGCGTCGCGACCTCGCCGTAGCCGAAGCTCTCGAACGCGTCGATCAGGGCGATGCTGAGCGTGCGCAACTCGCGCATCTCGTCGGGGAGGATGTCCCGGGTTCCCGGGGGGATCGGGTGCGTCATCGGAATAACTCCACCGAAATGCTCCGCTTCGCGTCCGCTTTCGGCGGGCCCGCTTCGGGATGGACTGCGGACCTTGCCGCGCTTACGCAGGGACCGGCTCCGAGGCGACGCGCTCGATCCTGGCGCCCAGGTCCCGCAGGCGCTCGTCGATGCGCTCGTAGCCGCGGTCGATCTGCACGACGTTGCCGATCTCCGAGACGCCGTCGGCGCACAGCGCGGCGATGAGCATCGCCATGCCGGCGCGGATGTCGGGGCTCTCGACGCGCTCACCGTGAAGACGGCTCGGACCGCTGACGATCGCCCGGTGGGGATCGCAGAGCGTGATCCGAGCGCCCATGGCGACGAGCTTGTCGACGAAGAAGAGGCGGTTCTCGAACATCTTCTCGAAGATCAGGATCGTACCCCGCGCCTGCGTGGCCAGCGCCAGCGCGATCGAGGTGAGGTCGGCCGGGAAGGCGGGCCACGGGCCGTCGTCGATCTTCGGGATCGCGTCGCCGAGGTCGTCGCGGACCTCGAGCGCCTGCTCCGGCGGGACGAGGATGTCCTCGCCCTCGACCATCGACTGCAGGCCGAGGCGGCGGAAGTGGCGGCGGATCGTGATCAGGTCGTCGGGCTGCGGCGTTGCGGATCCGCAGCTCGCCCTTGGTCGCCGCGGCGAGCGCCATGAAGCTGGCGACCTCGATGTGGTCGGGGCAGATGCGGTGCTCGGCGCCGGCCGAGCTTGTCGCGGCCGTGGACCGTCATCACGTTCGAGCCGATGCCGTCGATCTGGGCGCCCATCTTCACCAGCAGCCGGGCGAGGTCCTGGACGTGGGGCTCGGAGGCGGCGTTGGCGATCGTCGTCGGCCCGGGGTCAGCGCGGCGGCCATCAGCGCGTTCTCGGTGCCCATCACCGACGGCTCGTCCATGAAGATCGCGCACGGCCGCAGCCCGCCCTCGGGGGCGACGACCTCGATCTCGCGCTCGCCCTCGACCCGGGCGCCGAGGTCCTTGAACGCGTCGAGGTGCGGGTCGAGCCGGCGGCGGCCGATGAAGTCGCCGCCGGGCGGCGGCATGTGCGCCTCGCCGAAGCGCGCGAGCAGCGGGCCGGCGAGCAGGAACGAGGCGCGGATGCGGGCCGAGAGCGCCTCGTCGGGCGCCGTGTCGGTGACCCCGTCGGCGCGCAGGCGGAGCTCGTTGTGCGCGCTCCAGAGCGGCGCTCACGCCGAGGCCCTCGAGCACCGCGACCTGGGTCTCGGTGTCGCGGATCCGGGGCACGTTGGTGAGCACCAGCTCCTCCTCGGTGAGCAGGCAGGCGGCGAGGATCGGCAGGGCGGCGTTCTTGTTCCCGGCGGCCGTGATCTCGCCGGACAGCGGCGGTCCCCCCTTGATCACGAACTTCTCCATCGGCGCGGAGGGTAACAATGGGCTCGCATGCCTCAACCGACACGTGAAGAAGCCTGGGACCTGGTCTGCGAATGGATCGAATCCGAGTCGCTTCGCAAGCATCTGCTGGGGGTCGAGGCGGCGATGGTCGCCTACGCCCGCGAGCGCGGCGGCGACGAGGAGCTCTGGGCCGTGACCGGCCTCGTCCACGACCTCGACTACGAGCGCTACCCCGACCTCGACGACGCCGAGAACGGCCATCCGCGCACCGCGCTGCGGCTGTTCTCCGAGCTCGACTGGCCGCCGGAGCTGATCGACGCGGTCGCCGGGCACGCGACGTTCCTCGGCGTGCCGCGCGAGACCGACATGGCCAAGACCCTGTTCGCCGTCGACGAGCTGTCGGGCTTCGTCGCCGCCTGCGCGCTGCGTGCGCCCCACCGGGATCGAGGGGATGGCCCCGAAGTCGGTGAAGAAGAAGCTCAAGCAGCCGTCGTTCGCCGCCGGCGTCAACCGCGACGAGGTCCGCCAGGGCGCCGAGGAGCTCGGCGTCGACTTCGACGAGCACGTCGCCTTCGTGATCGCGGCGATGGCCGAGCGCGCCGACGAGCTCGGCCTCGCCCCCCGCGACGGGGACGGCGCTTGAGGCGCGTCTGGAAGATCCTCATCGCCCTGCTCGTCGCGCTCGTCGCGCTGCTGGCGATCAACACCCTCGTCGTCGACAGCGAGACCAAGGACGCCGGCGTCAACGTCGACGGCGGGCGGATCCTGACCCTGCCGGGGGGCGACGTGCAGGTCACCGACACCGGGCCGCCCGCCTCGCGGACCCCGGGCGCGCCGATCGTGCTCATCCACTGCTTCGGCTGCTCGCTGCACTGGTGGGACTCGATGGTGCCGCTGCTCGCCGCGCAACCACCGCGTGATCCGCGATCGACCTGCTCGGCCACGGCGGCTCCGCGAAGCCGAAGAGCGGCTACTCGATCGAGGACCAGGGCGCGCTCGTCGCCGCCGGCGCTCGACCGGCTCGGGGTGCAGGGCGCGGTGGTCGTCGGGCACTCGCTCGGCGCCGACGTCGCCGTCTCGGTCGCCGAGCAGGCGAGCCAGCTCGTCGACCGCGTGGTGATCATCGACGAGGCGCCCGACACGAGCTTCGAGGACCTCGACTTCCTCGCCAAGGTGTCGATGGCGCCGGTGATCGGGCGAGGCGCTGTGGCGGGTCAAGACCGACTCGCTGATCAAGGAGGGGTACAAGCAGGCGTTCGCGCCGGGCTACGACCAGGCCGACGGGTTCGACGATCCCGACCAGACCGCCCGCGACAACGACGCGATGACCTACACCTCCTACACGGACTCGGCCAGCGCCTCGGAGGACTACGAGGACGCGAGCCCGCTCGACACCCGCATGCGCAACGTCGCGGTGCCGCTGATGGTGATCTTCGGCACCGAGGACCAGATCTACGACGCCGGCCAGGCGCTCCAGGCCTACGCCGACGTGCCCGGGGTGCGGACGGCGAAGATCCCCGGCGCCGGCCACTCCCCGAACGTCGAGAAGCCGGTCCAGACCGCGGCGCTGATCAACGAGTTCGCCGCCGACGCGGGCGACGACTCGATCGAGCACCCGCCGCGAAACGTCGGCCGCAAGCCACAGGGCGGTGGCAAGCCGAAGAGCGGTGGCAACAAGAGCGGTGGCGGCGGTGGCGGCTCGCACCACGGCGGCAACGGCGGGTAGCCGAGGCCCGAACTGACTCAGTTTCTGTCCGGGGGCCGGACGTAAATCGTCTCGGTTCGGCGATTGCCTCGCGCCGAGCCCCTACCGCCAGCGGCCCCCCGCCGCGGCCCAGGTTCGCATGTGCTCGACCGAGCAGAAGTCGTCGGCGATCCGGTGGTCGCCTCGGTGGCGGACGAGGAGCACGTGGACCTCGCCGAGCTCGGCGTCGCACTGCGAGCAGCGCCGGGCGCCGGCGGCGACGCCCGGAGGCTCGGCCACGGCGCCGGCGTCCCAGTGCGGGCCGCGGATCGCCCACGGCACGACGTGCTCGAGCCGGCAGAAGGTCGCGGCCCGCTCGCCGGCCGGCTCGTAGGCGCGGAAGCCGTCGTCGGCCTCGACGGCGGCGCCGCACCATGAGCAAGTAGCTTCCGGAGCCATGGCGCCGCTGAGGATAGTCGCGCTCGAGGGCGACCAGACGGGCCAGGAGCTGCTCGAGCAGGCGCTTCGGGTGCTCGACCCCGGAGGTGCTCGGGATCGAGCTCGAGGTGGTGCGCTACGACCTCTCGCTCGCCAACCGGCGCGCGACGGAGAACGCCGTCTGCACCGAGGCGGCGGCGGCGATCCGCGCAGACCGGGCTCGGGCTCAAGGCGGCGACGATCACGCCCGAGGGCGCCGGACGACGTCGGCAGCCCGAACCGCATCCTGCGCGAGGCGCTCGACGGGAAGGTGATCGTCCGCACCGGCCGGCGGATCCCCGGCGTGACGCCGGTCGCCGGCGTCCACCACCCGATCTCGGTCTGCCGCATGGCGGTCGGGGACGCCTACGGCGCCGACGAGTCGCGCGAGGCCGATGGCGACGACGAGGTCGCCCACCGCACGGAGACGATCCGCCGCTCCGACTGCCGCGCGGTCGCCGAGTACTCGTTCCGCGAGGCCGAGCGGATCGGCGGGCGCGTCTACGGCGGCCCGAAGTGGACCGTGAGCCCGGTCTACGAGGGGATGCTGAAGGAGGAGATGGACGCCGCCGCCGAGCGCCATCCCGAGCTGCCCGTACGAGCCGGTGCTGATCGACGCAACGCTCGCCGGGCTGGTCTCCGGCGCCGCCGACTCGCGCCGCTCGTGATCCCGTGCCTCAACCGCGACGGCGACCTGCTCTCCGACCTCGTCCTGCCGCTCTTCGGCTCGATCGCCGGCGCCGAGTCGGTGCTGCTGGCGCTCGACGACGAGCTGCGCGCCGAGCGTCGCGATGGCCGAGGCCCCGCACGGCACGGCGCCGGCGCTCGAGGGCAAGGACGTCGCCAACCCGATGGCGATGATCCTCGCCGGCGCGTCGCTGCTCCACTACGCGGGGGCGCCCGGGGCGACCGCGTCGCGGGCGGTGTACGAGAGCGTGCTCGAGACGGTCGCGGGCGGCATCCGGACGCCGGACATCGGCGGCCACGCGAGCACGACGGAGTTCACGGACGCGGTGATCGAGGCCGTCCGGCGCAAGCTCGAGGCCTGGTCGGCGTTGGGCGTCTCCGCCTGACGGCGGCTCGGGAGGATTAGGAAGCCCCTCCGGGGATAGGATCACCGACGGATGGAGGCCGGAGCGCTGACCGTCGGGGAGAACGCGAGCTCTGGGCACGCGTCAAGGAGGCCGCGGGGCGGCATCCGGCGCGCACCGCGCTGATCATCCTCGGCGTCCTCGATCCTGGTGATGGTCATCGCCAAGGGCCTGCACGAGGTCGCCGAAGTCGGCCTCGACGGGCTCTCGACCGGCGCCATCTACGCGCTCGGCGCCGTCGGGCTCACGCTCGTCTACGGGATCCTCAAGCTCGTCAACTTCGCCCACGGCGACTTCCTCACCTTCGGCGCCTACATGGCGTACCTGGTCAACGTCACCTGGGGCGTGCCGCTCGCGATCGCGATCGTGTTCGCGATGGTCGACGACGGCCGCGCTCGGCATCCTCACCGAGAAGGTCGATGTGGGCGCCGATGCGCCGCAAGCGCGCCGGGCTGCTGCAGCTGGTGCTGATGTCGATCGGGCTCGCGTTCCTGATCCGCGGCGTTCGATCCAGTTCGAGTGGGGCACCGACGTGCTCACGCTCGACGTCAACAACACCGCGACCGTCGCAGTTCCTCGGCCTCTCGATCGGCCGCACGCAGCTGATCACGATCGTCGATCGGCGTCGTGGTGATCGTCGCCACCGGCCTGATGCTGCGCTATGACCCTGCTCGGCAAGCGGATGCGCGCGCTGTCGGACGACCTCGACCTCGCCGAGACCACGGGCATCGACACCTCGCGGGTGATCCTCTACACCTGGATCTTCGCCGGGCAGCCTCGCCGGGCTCGCCGGGCGTGCTGGCCGGCGCCAACCTCGCGCTCCAGCCCGAGCTCGGCTTCACGCTGCTGCTGGCGATCTTCGCCGCGGTGATCCTCGGCGGGCATCGGCGACGCCTTCGGCGCCCTCGCCGGCGGGCATGGTGCTCGGCCTGGTCACCGAGTGGTCGACGATGTTCATCGACTCGCGGTGGAAGCTGGCGGTCGGGTTCGTCGTCCTGATCCTGGTCCTGATCATCCGCCCGCAGGGCATCTTCGGCAAGGCGAAGGTGGTCTAGGACGTGTTCGGGCACATCGACCCGCACACCCTCCTGCCGTTCGCGGTCGACTGGAGCTCGCTCACCGTCCTCGCCTGTTCTGGTCAACGTCGGCGTCCTCGCCGGGATCTACGCGCTGCTCGCGCTCGGCCTGCAGCTCAACGTCGGCTTCACCGGGATCACCAACTTCGGCCAGGCCGGGTTCATGGCGATCGGCGGCTACACGATGGCGATCCTCACCGTCGACACCGGGATCTCGTTCTGGCTCTCCCTGCCGCTCTCGATGCTGGCCGCGATGGCCTTCGGGCTGCTCGTCGGGCTGCCCGTCGCTGCGGCTGCGCGCCGACTACTTCGCGATCGCCACGCTCGCCAGCGCCGAGGTGGTGCGGATCATCGCCCAGAACGCCCAGGGGCTGACGGGCGGCAACCAGGGCTTCTTCTGCAACGACGACTTCAGCAAGTGCTTCGACGACACCTGGAACAGCGCCTCGAACACGATCGTCGGCTGGCTGCAGGATCTGGGGTGGTCCGATCCGGAGGCGCTCATGCCGCTGCTGCTCGTCGTGATCCTCGCCATGCTGATCGTGACCGTCGCGCTGCGGCTGACGCAGAACTCGCCCTGGGGCCGCGTGCTGCGGGCGGTGCGCGAGGACGAGGACGCCGCCCGGGCGCTGGGCAAGAACGCGCTCGCCTACAAGCTCCAGTCGCTCGCGATCGCGGCCGGGATCGCCTCCATCGCCGGCTGGTTCCTGGCGCTCGACCTGGCGACGGTGCACCCCACCGACTACGAGCCGCTGGTCACGTTCTTCGCCTACTCGGTGCTGATCCTCGGCGGGCTCGCCAACTACTGGGGCGTGATCGCGGGCTCGATCGTGCTCTGGGCGCTGCTGGAGGGCACCCGCGTCGATCGAGCTCTTCTCCGACGACGCCGACACCGCGGCGCTGCGCTTCGCGATCGTCGGCCTGATCGCTGATCCTGCTGATGGCGTTCCGCCCGCAGGGGATGTTCGGCAAGAAGGAGGAGATGGTCCTCGGTGAGTGACGCGCCGCAGCCCGCCGCGGCCACACCGGCGCCGAAGCCCTCACGGCAAGGCGATCTTCGAGGCCGACTCGCGTGGTCAAGCGCTTCGGCGGCATCCGCGCCGTCAACGGCGCCACGATGAGCGTCGGCGAGGGCTCGATCACCGCCCTGATCGGCCCCAACGGCGCCGGCAAGACGACGTTCTTCAACGTGATCACCGGCTTCTACCGCGCCGACGGCGGCACGGCGACGTTCGGCGGCGACGCGATCCTCGGCCATCCGCCCTACGCGATCGCCCGGCGGGGCATGGTCCGCACCTTCCAGATCACCAAGGCGCTGGCGGCGATGCCGGTGATCGACAACATGATGCTCGCGGCTCCCGACCAGCCCGGCGAGAAGCTGCGCAACCTGATCTTCCGTCCCGGCGCCTCGCGGCGGCGCGAGCGCGAGGTGCACGAGCGAGGCGATGGAGCTGCTCGAGGTCTTCAACCTCACCAAGCTCGCCGACGCACTACGCCGGCACGCTCTCCGGCGGGCAGCGCAAGCTGCTCGAGCTCGCCCGGGCGCTGATGACCAAGCCGCGCTTTCTGCTGCTCGACGAGCCGATGGCCGGGATCAACCCGACGCTCGGCCGCCGGCTGCTCGACCACATGCAGCGCCTGCGGCGCCGAGGACGGGGTCACCTTCCTGTTCATCGAGCACGACATGGAGGTGGTGATGAACCACTCCGACCGCGTCGATCGTGATGGCCGAGGGCCGGGTGATCGCCGACGGCGAGCCGCACGAGGTGCGCGCCGACCAGGCCGTGATCGACGCGTATCTGGGCGGCGGCGGCGGAACCGGCATGAGCGAGGGCGAGGGCGCGGTCCTCCTGCAGACGGAGGACCTGATCGCCGGCTACATGCCCGAGGTCGACATCCTCAACGGCGTCTCGATCAACGTCCGCGAGGGCGAGATCGTGACGATCGTCGGCCCCAACGGGGCCGGCAAGTCGACCCTGATCAAGACGATCTTCGGGCTGCTGCGCCCGCGCTCGCGGGCGGATCGCTCTTCCGCGGCGAGGACATCGCCGGGCGCAGGCCGCACGACGATCACGCCGACGCGGGCTCAGCTACGTGCCCCAGCTCGACAACGTCTTCCAGAGCCTCACCGTCGAGGAGAACCTCGAGATGGGCTCGCTCGACCGCTCGCGCACCGACGAGCAGATCGAGCGCATGTACGAGCTCTTCCCGCGGCTCGGCGAGCGGCGCACGCCAGGCGGCCGGGACGATGTCCGGCGGCGAGCGCCAGATGGTGGCGATGGCCCGGGCGCTGATGCCCGACCCCGAGGTGCTGCTGCTCGACGAGCCCTCGGCCGGGCTCGCCCCCGCGTTCGTCGACGCGATCTTCGAGAAGACCGAGGAGGTCAACCGCGCCGGGGTGACGATCGTGATGGTCGAGCAGAACGCCCGCCGGGCGCTCGCGATGTCCGACCGCGGCTACGTGCTCGACCTCGGCAAGGACCGCTTCGAGGGGCCGGGCGAGGAGCTGCTCGCCGACCCGAAGGTCGCCGAGCTCTACCTCGGTGGCACCGCGCGGATCGACTCGGACGCGGCGCAGACCTAGAGACGCACGACGGCCGGGACCCGAAGGCCCCGGCCGTCATACACGAACCTGCGTCGGAGGCGGCTCTTACTGGCTGCCGCCCGTGCCGGTGTCGACCGGCTCCTCGCCGATCAGATTCAGGCTGTCGCCCTTGTACTGGTAGATGTCATAGACGCCGGCGGTCGCGTCGCCGTTCTCGTCCATGTCGATCGCACCGGACGCGCCCTGGTAGTCGATGTCGTCTCCGTTCTGGAGCGCCGTGATCGCGTCGGGCAGCTCCTCCCAGGTGTACGGGGTCACCCGGAGGCGCGCTGACGTCGCGAACCTGTCGCGCCATGTCCGTGCCGTCGGTCGAGCCGGCTGCCACCGCTGCGAGGTAGCAGAGGATCACAGCGTCGAAGTTCTGGGCGTCGAACGTCTGACGGTCGACGTCCGTCGGATCCGCGGCCTTGTACAGCCTTGTCGAAGGCGACCGTGGCCTCGTCCTTGTCCGGCGTCCCCGGCGCGGTGCCGCGGAAGCCGTCGGTGACGTCGGTGCCGACGTCCTTGGGCAGGCTCGAAGACGCGAGCCCATCCGTGCCCCAGGTGATCGACGGGTCGTAGTCGCCCGTGCGCACCAGCGCCGGGCCGACCTTCGCGAACGTCTCCGGGAAGTCGATGATCACGACTGCGTCGGGACTGCCCGACACGATCTTCGCCGCCTCGGAGTCGTACGTCGCGGCCTCGGGGTCGTAGATGACCTCCTGGCCGATCGTGCCGCCCTGCGACTCCCAGGCATCGCTGAACGTCTTCGCGAGGCCGGTTCCGTAGGCGTCGTTGCGGGCGCCGATGTTGACCGTCTTGCCCTCGGCGCCGCCCAGGTCCTTGGCGATCGCGTCGGCGAGCGTCGGGCCCTGGAAGGAGTCCGGCGGGGCGGTCCGGTTGATCAGGCCGTCGGGTCGTCGAGCCCGGTGATCTCGTCGCTGGTCGACGCGGGCGAGATCTCGAGCACGCCCTCCTTGAGCGACACCGAGCGGGCGACCGGGATCGTCACGGACGAGGCCCACGAGCCGGCGATGCAGCTGGCGCCGTCACCGACGAGCTTGCGCGCGGCCGAGACGCCGGCCTGGTCGGAGGTCTGATCGTCCTCGGTCTTCAGGGTGACCGTGTGATCAGCGCCGACCTGCTGGATGGCCTCGTTGATCTGGTCGACCGCGAGGTTCGCGGCCTTGTCACCCGGAGGGCCGAAGTCGGAAAGGTCTCCGGTGAGCGGGATCAGGTCGCCGATCGTGAGATCCAGCGTCGTCGCCCCCCCGCCACTACTACTGCTTGTGCTGTCGCTCGAGTCGCTGCCGCAAGCGGCAACCCCGATCGACAAGCCGGCCACCACTGCTCCCAAAAGGACCGGCCTGATCCTTGACATAAGTGCTCCTCTCTCGGACGAAAACATGGAAGGACCCTCCGGCCCAACGGTCCATTCCTATCAGGATCGGCGGCCCGGCGGCTTTAGTTTGTACAACCCGTCAGCGATCGCTCACGCCGAGGCGCTCGGCGCCTGCTCGCCCCCGATGCCCGACCCGGCGCCACTCCTTGATCTTGTCCGTCCTCGATCACGAACTCCGTCTGGGCGGTGTGCCCGACGCCGGTGCCGCAGGTGCCGGGCCCGGGCCGCTCGGTGAGCCGGAAGGTGGCGACCGTGAAGTCGCCCTCGTCGGTGGCCCGGATCAGCTTCGCGCCGCACGGCAGCGAGGCGTTGAAGAGACGGGCCTCGGCGCGATCGGTGATCCGTAGGAGCTGCGGGCCGTTCTCGGTCACGCTCGGGAGCGCGAAGTAGCCGGCGGCCCCGTCGATGTCGCCGCGGCGCAGCGTCCGCGCCCAGGCGTCGATCACCTTCGTCTCGGCGGCGTCGGCGCCGCCCGGGATCGTCCTGGTCGCGCCCGCCTGCGTGGTCGTCGCGTCGCCGATCTCCGGCTCCTCCTTCTCCCCGCAGGCGGCGAGCGCGAGGGCCGCCAGCGCGGCGAGCGGCGAGCGACCAGCGGGCGTGACCTCGGTTGGGCGCCATGGGCGGCCATTGTGACGCTCGCGCGAGCTCCGCTTGACATCTCCGCCCACCTATACGAACATGTGTTCGATTACGAGATGACCACGATCGCCTGCGCCCTCATCCCCCGCCTGCAGCTTCGAAGCGCGCTCGGCGATCGGGCGCAGCACTGCTGACGAAGCCGGTGGCGCTGGCGCCGGAGCCGGGCGGGCCGCAGGTCCTCGGCGAGGTGTCGGGGGCGGCGGAGGCGTTCGGGGTGCGGGCCGGGATGCGGCTCGCGCGAGGCGCTGGCGCGCTGCCCGTCGCTGGTCCTGGTGGCGCCCGACCCGGTGCGCGCCGAGGCCGCCTGGGAGCGGTCGCTGCGGCGGCTCGAGGCGATCGGCGCCGCGGTCGAGCCGTCGCGCCCGGGCGAGGCGTTCTTCGCCACCGAGCCGCTGCGCGGCCTCTGCGGCGGCCCCGAGGCGGTCCTCGTCCGGGCGCGGCGTGCGCTGGGCGCTCCGGCCCGGCTGGGCGCCGGCCCGAACCGGCTCAGCGCCCACGCCGCGGCGATGCGGATGCGCGCCCGGCGACCGCCGTACGTGGTCTCCGCCGCGGCGGCCAAGCGCGTGCTGGCCGGCCTGCCGGTGAGCTCCCTGAACGGGCGGCTGGCGAACGGGCGGCGCCGGCTGGCCGGCACGGCCGAGTCGCTGGCCGAGGAGATCGCCTGCGTGGACTCGCTCGAGCGGCTCGGGGTGCGGACCCTCGGCGAGCTCGCCGCCCTGCCCGCGGCGGCGGTCGCCGATCGCTTCGGGCGAGCCGGGGCTGCGGGCGCTGCGGCTGGCGCGCGGGGTCGACGAGCCGCTGCGCCCCCGGCGCCCCCACGAGGAGATCGAGTGCAGGCTCGGACTGCCCGAGGCGGCCTCGGGCCCGCAGCTGGAGCAGCGCGCTCGGCCTGCTCATCGAGCGGCTGCTCGCCCATCCCCGGCGGCGCGGGACGGACGATCCGCCGGCTGCGGCTCGAGGCGCGGCTCGCCGGGGACGGCGGCTGGCGCGTCGGAGGTCGCGCTGCGCAGCGCCAGCCGTCGACCCGGAGCGGCTGCGCCTGGCGCTGGCGCCGCGGCTGGCGGAGCTGCCCGGGCCCGGCGGCGTGGCTCGGGCTGCGCGCGCTCGAGCTCGGCCCCGAGGCCGGCGAGCAGCAGACGCTGGCGCACTCGCCCGACTCCGAGCGCCGCGGCCGGCTCGCCGAGGCGGTGCGCCAGGCGCGCTCGGCCGGCGGGCGGGACGCGGTCCTGCGGGTGGTCGAGGTCGATCCGGGCTCGCGCGTCCCCGAGCGCCGGGCGATCCTGACCCCGTTCGGCGAGCTGGGCGATGGCTGAGCCCCGCCCGCAGGTCTACTGGCCGCTGCCGGTGCAGGTGCGGGCGAACGGCGACGGCGCGCCGCTCGCGTGTCCGGCGTCGCGGTCGAGGCGGTGCGCGAGCAGTGGCTGGTCGAGGACCGCTGGTGGACCCCGAAACCCCTGCAAAGAAGCTATTTCGAGGTCGTCCTCGCCGACGGTCGCAACGTGGTCGTCTTCCGCGAGCCGGCGGAGCCGGTCACGGCGGGGCGCTGGTTCGAGCAGCGGGCGTAGTCACCGATGGGCGCTACGTCGAGCTTCACGCCCACTCCGCGTACTCGTTCTGCGACGGCGCCTCGCTGCCCGAGGAGCTCGCCACCCGCGCCGCCGAGTACGGCTACCGGCCTTCGCGCTCACCGACCACGACAACGTCTGCGGGGCGATGGAGTTCGCCCAGGCGTGCGGCGGGCTCGGGGTGCGGCCGATCGTGCGGCGCCGGAGCTGACGGTGCGTCGACGGCGCACGGCGACACCTTCCATCTGACGCTGCTGGCCGAGAGCGCCACCGGCTGGCACAACCTCTGCCGGCTGCTGACCGAGGCGCACGCCGAGACGAGGCCACGCGTAGATCGTGATCCCCTCCCCCCGCGCTGGCGCTCGACTCGCTGCTGCGAGCGCAACGAGGGGCTCGTCTGCCTGTCCGGCTGCGCGCGCGACGGGGCGCTCGCGGGGCAGCTGGGAGCGCGGGGAGCCGCGGCGGGCCGAGGCGATCGGGCGGCGGCTGGCCGGCGCCTTCGGCCCGAGCGGTTCCGGGTCGAGCTGCAGCGGCCGCTGTGGCGGCGCGACCGCGCCCGCAACCGGTGGCTGGCAGGCGCTCGCCGAACGGCTCGGGGTCGCCTGCGTGGCGACCGGCAACGTGCACTCCCACGACCGCAGCCGAGCCGAGCTCCAGGACGCGCTCGTCGCCGTGCGCCTGCACACGACGCTCGAGGAGTCCGAGCCCGGGCGGCGCGGCAACACGAGCTCGGTCCTCGCCCCGCCGGCGGAGATGGCGGCGCGCTTCGCCGAGCACCCGGCGGCGGTCGCCGAGACGGCGCGGCTCGCCGAGCGGCTGCGCTTCGACCTCACGTCGGAGCTCGGCTACCGCTACCCGGGCTCCGAGGACGCCGACGCCGACCGGACGCTGGCCGAGATCTGCCGCGGGCGGCTGGAGCTCCGCTACGCCGGCACCCCCGAGCGCCCCGAGGCGACGCGGCGCCTGGAGGAGGAGCTGCGGGTGATCCGGGGGCTGGGGCTCTCGGGCTTCTTCCTCCTGCACTTCGACCTGCTCGAGCTGGCCCGCGAGGTCGCCGCCGAGGTGCGCGGGCCCGACTCGGCGCGGCGGCTGCTGCCCCCGGGCCGCGGCCGGGGCTCGAGCGTGAGCTCGGTGGTCTGCTATCTGACCGGGCTCTCGCACGTCGACCCGGTGCGCGCCGGGCTCTTCCTCGGTCGCTTTCTCAACGACGAGATCACCGAGATGCCCGACATCGACCTCGACTTCCCGCGCGACATCCGCGAGCAGCTGATCCCCCGCGTCCACGACCGCTACGGGCGCGAGCGCGCCGCGCTCGTCTCCGCCTTCGCCACCTACCGCTCGCGCGGCGCGGTCCGCGACCTCGGCAAGGCGCTGGGCCTGCCGCCTGTCGAGATCGAGCGCGTCGCCGGGATCGCCGACGTGTACTCGCGCGGCGACGAGCTCGAGCGCGACGTCGCCGAGGCGATCGGGGCCGGACGGGCGGCGTCGCCGCGCTGGCGGTGCCTGGCGCGGCTGGCGCGCGAGGCCTGGGGGCTGCCGCGACACATCTCCCAGCACCCGGGCGGGATGGTGCTCTCGACCAGGCCGCTGATCGACGTCTGCCCGGTGCAGCCGGCGGCGATGGAGGGGCGCCAGATCGTCCAGTGGGACAAGGACTCCTGCGCGGACGCAGGCTTTTTGAAGATCGACCTGCTCGGGCTCGGGATGCTGTCGGCGGTCGAGCGCTGCGTCGAGTCGATCGCCGAGGCGCGCGACGAGCGCGATCGACCTCTCGCGGATCCCGCTCGACGACGCGCCGAGACCTTCGAGGCGATCCGGGCGGCGGAGACGACCGGCGTGTTCCAGATCGAGAGCCGCGCCCAGATGCAGATGCTGCCGCGCACGCCTGACCGGAGACGATCGACGACGTGATCGTCCAGGTCGCGCTGGTGCGACCTGGGCCGATCCAGGGCGGCGCCGTCCACCCCTACCTCGAGCGGCGCAAGCGGCTGCGCGAGGACCCGAGCTTCGAGATCCCCTACGAGCACCCGGACCTGGAGCCGATCCTCGCCGACACGCTCGGGGCGATCGTCTTCCAGGACCAGGTGATCCAGGTGGCGATGGCGCTCGCGGGATTCACCGCCGGCGAGGCGGAGGGGCTGCGGCGGGCGATGAGCCGCAAGCGCTCCGAGGAGGCGCTCAACGCCTACGGCGAGCGGTTCGTCGCCGGCGCGATCGGGCGCGGGATCGACCGTGGCCTGGCCGAGCGCGTGTTCGAGCAGGTGCGCGGCTTCTCGGGCTTCGGCTTTCCCAAGTCGCACGCGGCCGCCTTCGGCCTGCTCGCCTACCAGTCGACCTGGCTGCGCGTCCACTACGGGCCGGAGCTGCTCTGCGCGCTGTTCAACGAGCAGCCGATGGGCTTCTATCCGCCCGACTCGCTCACGCACGAGGCGCAGCGGAGGGGGATCGAGATTCGGCCTGTGGACGTGAACCGCAGCGATGTCGAGTGCACGGTGGAGCCACTCGCCACTCGCCACTCGCCACTGGAGCCGGCTGTGCGGCTCGGGCTCGGCTACATCAAGGGCGTCGCCGAGGACGAGGCGCGCGACCTCGTCGCCGAGCGCGAGCGCGGCGGGCGGTATCGCGACCTCGCCGACCTCGCCTCGCGCTCGGGCGCGGGGCGGGACGGGCTCGAGCGGCTGGCCTGGGCGGGCGCCTGCGAGCCGCTCGGGGTGGCGCGCGGCTCGGCGCCGCGCCGCGACGAGCTCTGGCGGCTCGGTGTCGCGCGCGGCGGGGAGCGGATGCGGGGGCGCCCTACGCCCAGCTCGCGCTGCCGCTGCCCCTGCCGGCCTCGCCCGACCTGCGCCCGCTGGACTCCTGGGAGCGGATCGTCGCCGACTACTCGTCGACCGGGATCACGCCTCGGCGAGCACCCGGTCGAGGTGCTGCGCCCGCAGCTCGATCGCCCGGTGACGCTCGACCGCGCGAGCTCGCGGCGAACGCCCGACGGGGCCGCGATCGCGCATCGTCGGGATGGTCGTCGCGCGCCAGCGGCCCGTCGACCGCCAAGGGGGTCGTGTTCATGCTGCTCGAGGACGAGGGCGGGGTCGCTCAACGTGATCGTGCCGCCGCCCGTGTACGAGCGCTGCCGCCTGGCGGTGCGCACGGCGGCGTTCGCGCTCGTCGAGGGCACGCTCGAGCGCCGCGAGGGCGTCATCAACCTGCTCGCGTCGACGGTCGAGCGCCTGCACGCGCCGACCGGAGTCGACGCCGAGGTGCGCCACATCGAGCCGCCCGCCGACCGCGAGCTCGGGCGCGACGCGGGCGCGGATCACGCCGTCGACCTCGCCGCTGTCGCGCCCCGCGGGCACAGCTTCGGCAGGCGTGGATGACGCCCGCCGGTGCAAGAAGCCTTGCAGAACATATGTTCTGTCCGGGCCCGTTCCTAGGGTCCCCCGCGTGATGACGAAGAACGAGAACCGAAGCGAGAACAGCCTCGCCCAGCGGATCCTCGGCGCGGTCGATCTGGCGATCGATTTCGCCACCCTGGGCGAGTACGGTCTCGAGCCGTCGTCCGCCGACGGGCGCGGTCGTGAGCGGCGCGGTCACGGGACCGCATGGGAGGCGCTCACGACTGCCCGCCGCGGCCGGTGCGCCGAGACCGCGAGCACGAGGTGCGACCGCGTCCGCGGCCGCGCCGGGCTCGCCGGCCGGCGTTAGCCGCCTCGTCGGGGGCCCCGAAACGACGAGAGCCGCCCGGAGGCGGCTCTCAGAAAGAAACGGCGGCGACCTACTCTCCCAGGGACGCGAGTCCCAAGTACCATCGGCGCTGAGGGGCTTAACGGCTCTGTTCGGAATGGGAAGAGGTGTTTCCCCCTCGCTATAGCCACCGAAATTGGTCGAGACCGAACGGCTCACGAGGAGCCGCCGGACCCCGGCGAGGCTTGAAAACTGCACTAAGGCCAAAA
>CAWAUE010000009.1:342500-367405 GCA_963785195.1 uncultured Solirubrobacterales bacterium
CGCTCCGGACGCGGGAGGGGACTCCTCCCGCAAGCGGACGCCGTATCAGGCGCGACCAGCCAGTGTATCTCCCGGACGGAGATTTGGCAAGTCCGGCGCCCGAACGGCCGAGAGAATCTAGCAGGCGCCCTAGTGCGCGGCTAAGCGCAGCCGCCGGTGGCGGCGCTTGCCGACCTGGAGCACCACGCCGTCGAGGCTCTCGGCCGGCAGGTCGAGCGTCCCCGCGTCCACCGGCTCGCCCGTCGACCCTCACACCGCCCTGGCCGATCAGCCGCCGCGCCTCGCTCGACGAGAGGCCGAACTCGCTCGCGATCAGGGCCGGCAGGTGCACCGATCGCCGTCGCGCGCGGTCGAGCTCGGCCTCCTCGATCTCCTCGGGCAGCTCGCGGCGGACGTGGATGCGGTCGAAGCGCGCCTCGGCCTCCGCCCCGGCCCCGGTCGCCGTGGAAGCGGTCGACGAGCCGGCGCGCGAGCTCGCGCTTGGCCTCGTCCGGGTGGCGCTCCGGATCGAGCGGCGCGCCGAGCAGGAGCAGGTAGTACTCGGCCATGACCTCGTCCGGGATGCTCATCAGCTTCCCGAACATCTCGTCGGGCGGGTCGGTGACCGCCGACGTAGTTGCCGTACGACTTGCTCATCTTGCGGACGCCGTCGGTGCCCGGCAGGATCGGCATCGTCAGGATCGACTGCGGCGCCTTGCCGTAGGCGCTCTGGACGTCGCGCCCGAACAGCAGGTTGAACTTCTGGTCGGTGCCGCCGAACTCGACGTCGGCGTCGATCGCGACCGAGTCGTAGCCCTGGAGCACCGGGTAGAGCAGCTCGAGGGTCGAGATCGGCTGCCCGGCGGCCATCCGCTTGGTGAAGTCGTCGCGCTCGAGCAGCCGGGCGACCGTGAACCGGCGCACGAGGTCGAAGAGCTCGGCGCTCGGCATCTCCAGCCACTCGCTGTTGCGGCGCAACTCGGTGCGATCGGCGGTCGAGCACCTTGAACGCCTGCTCCTGGTAGGAGCGCGCGTTGGCCTCGATCTCGGCCTCGGTCAGCACCGGCCGCGTCGCGTCGCGGCCGCTCGGGTCGCCGACCCGGGCCGTGTAGTCGCCGATGATCAGCACGACCGGTGTGCCCGGCGTCCTGGAAGGCGCGCAGCTTCGTCAGCACGACGCAGTGCCCGAGGTGGATGTCCGGCGCTGGTCGGGTCGACGCCCAGCTTGCAACCGCAGCGGCCTGCCCTCGGCGAGCTGCTCGGCGAGCCGCCCCTCGGGCAGCGCGTCGACCGCGCCGGCCAGCAGCGCGGCCGCCGTCTCGCCGTCGGTTGCCTGCGGGGGCGACACGAGGGCAATGCTAGACTCTCGCGCCGGCTCGGAAGGGGTCGCCCTCGCTCTATCGATGCGTCCCGGGGCCTACCGTGGCGTGGTCGGGCGCCCATGAGCGGCCGCCGGCTGAGAAGGGGTTGTTCAGCCACCGGGCGAGACGGTCGTCCCAGCCGCGAGCCGCTTTCGCGCACAAGCTCTTCGACATGGACTCCGGACCCGAACACGATTCCGCGAACGGCGACGGCCGTCCGCACCCGACGCCGCTTGTTGCGCCGCGGCGGTCGCCCCGTGCTCCCCGAGCCCGACGGGTCCGGAGCAGCCGACCAAGCGCGGCCGGCCGCGGCTGCGCAAGCTCCGCTTTGCGTTCGTCGTCTTCGGCCTGATCGCGCTCGCCTTCGTCTCCTGGATCTTCGGGATCATGATGGCCGTCGCCCAGGACCTGCCCGCAGCTCGAGAACCGCGAGCAGTACAAGCGACGCCGAGAACTCGGTCGTCTACGACGCCTACGGCCAGAAGCTCGCCACCCTCACCAACAACGAGGGCCGGATCCTGGTCAAGTCGGACCAGATCGCGCCGGTGATGAAGGAGGCCGTGGTCGCGATCGAGGACCAGCGCTTCTACGAGCACCGCGGCGTCGACTTCCAGGGCATCGCCCGCGCCGTCGTGGCAGGACGTCACGTCGGGGGCGCCGGAGCAGGGCGCCTCGACGATCACCCAGCAGTTCGTCAAGAACGCGCTCGCCGCGCAGAACAGCCGCACCGTGTTCCAGAAGCTGCGCGAGGCGGCGCTCGCCTACCACCTCGAGCGCCAGTGGTCCAAGGACAAGATCCTCACCGAGTACCTGAACGAGATCTACTTCGGCGAGGGCGCGACCGGGATCGAGGCGGCCGCCAAGACCTACTTCGGCTACAACCACCCGGGCTGCGGCGAGAGCCGGCCAGACCGTGCGCGTCCCAGCTCCTGCCGTGGGAGGCGGCGATGCTCGCGGGCATGATCTCCTCGCCGAGCGCCTACTCGCCCCGCAACTTCCCCCAGAACGCGCTCGAGCGCCGCAACCAGGTGCTCGCAGAACATGGTCGACCAGGGGTACATCACCCAGGAGGAGTACGACCGCTACAGCCCCAACCAGGGCGAGACGGCGATCCCGACCGCGAAGGAGATCCAGCCCCCGGCGGAGAACTCGGCGGCCCCCTACTTCACCTCCTGGCTGCGCCAGCAGCTCGTCGACCGGTACGGCGCCGGCGAGGCGTTCGGCGGCGGGCTGCAGATCAAATCGACGCTCGACCTCGAGCTCCAGCGCCAGGTCGCAGGGCGATCGTCAGCTCCACGCTCAGCGGCGTCGGCCCGACGGCCTCGGTCGTCGTGCTCGACAACAAGACGGCCGACGTGCTGGCGATGGTGGGCGGGCCGAACTACCAGGAGGCCGCCGTTCAACCTGGCCACGAACGGGCACCGCCAGCCGGGATCCTCCTTCAAGCCGTTCACCCTGGTCACCGCGCTCGAGCAGGGCCACTCCCCCGACGAGGTCTTCACCTCGGCGCCGCAGCAGATCCCGTTCCGCGCCAAGGTGCCCAAGAAGAACGGCAAGGGCTCGAAGGTCGTGCCGCGAGCTCTTCAAGGTGAACAACTACGACGACTCGTACCTCGGCTCCGCCTCGATCACGATCGGCGACCACGTACTCGGACAACTCCGTCTACTCCCAGCTCGGGACCCAGGTCGGGCCGCAGAACGTCGCCGCGACGGCGGAGAAGATGGGCATCGACACCGACCTGTCCACGCAAGACGCAGTACTCGATCGCCGACGGTCCGTTCGAGCCCTACAACCCGGCGCTGATCCTCGGTGGCCTCGAGACCGGCGTCACGCCGCTCGAGATGGCCCACGCCTACAACACGCTCGCCGCACGGCGGGCAGCGGGTCTCGGGCACGATGGCCGCCAACTCGGGCGGACCGGTCGGGATCATCGACGTCACCGACGGCGGGGACTGCGATTGCTACCAGGGCGGCGCGCCGGTGCCCGACGAGACCGGCGCCAACGGCGTCAACAAGGTGGTCGAGAAGCCGGTGATCGACCCCGGCGTCGCCACCGACGGCCAAGTCGATCCTCTCGACCGTCGTCTCGTCAGGAACCGGGCACCTGGCGCAGACCGGCGACCCGACCTGGGGCAAGACCGGCACCACCGACAACAACGGCGACGCCTGGTTCTGCGGTGCGACGCCGCGGATCACCGCCTGCGTCTGGGTCGGGTTCCCGAACTCCGTGACCCCGATGGAGACCGAGTTCGGCGGCGCGCCCGTCGACGGCGGGACGTTCCCCGCCCTGATCTTCTCCCGGGTCGTCAGCGCCTACGACTCGATCATGGCCACGCGCAACGCCGGCAACGACGTCAAGGCCAGCCCCGACGAGGTCGACTCGGCGGTGACCGAGGCTCCGGCCACGACGACCGACTCGAGCTCGTCCAGCTCCTCGAGCTCGAGCGACACCTCCACGGACAGCGGCTCGTCGGGCGCGACGGCCCCGGCCGCGCCCGCGGACACCGGCACGGACAGGGCACCGCTCCGGCGGCCCCGACGCCCGACGCCGGCGGCGGGGACGCCGGCGCCGGCTCAACGGGCGGCGCCGCGGCCGGGAGCGCCGGCGGCGTCTCGCCCGGCTAGCGCCCTAGCCGGAGGCCACGGCGCGCGGGAACGGCCGCGACAGGAACGGGCTGCCAGCGGCGCAGAAGCGCCATGGGAGCTCGGTCGCCTTGGTGATCCCGATCCGCGGGCCCGTCGCCACCTCGACGTCGAGCCAGCGATCCGCGCGCGGGTGGATCTCGAACGGCGGGCGGTCGAGCGCCGCGCCGTTGAGGTCGAGGCCGATCCCGAGCGCACTCGGTGAGCTTGCCGGGACCCGAGCAGAGCTCGCGTCGCCGCCTCGCGGCCGCGCCGCTCCCGCATCGCGTCGGTCCCGCGGGTCGGCTCCAGCGCGCGGATCAGCACCGCCGCCGCGCTGCCCTCCGGCTCGCACACGGTGTTGAGCATGCTGTGGATCCCGTAGGAGAGGTACACGTACGCCCTCCCGGGCGGCCCGAACAGCGTCGCGGTGCGCTCGGTGAGCCCGACGTAGGCGTGACAGGCCGGATCGTCGCGCTCGTAGCTCTCGGTCTCCACGATCACCCCGCCGACCCCGTCGACCAGCAGCTCGCAGCCGACGAGGTCGCGCGCGACCTCGTGCACGGACCGCTCGAAGAACTCCGGCCCGAGGGCGCTCACCCGGGCTCGGCGCTCGAGGGCGGCGAGGGCCCGCCGCGCCGCTTCGAGCTGCTCGGCCACGCGCGGGCCGCGCGGTCCCGCCCGCCGAGAGCTTCGAGTCGAGCCAGGCGCCCTGGCGCAGGACCTCGTAGTACTCGTCGTCGAGCAGCTCGGAGTGGGTCGCGACCTCGCCGGGCTCGAGCTCGGACAGCGAGCGCCCGGACTCGACCGCGGCCCGGACCAGCCCACCGACCACGCCGTGGGCCTCGCGGAACGGCATCCCCTTGCGCACGAGCAGGTCGGCGACGTCGGTCGCGGCGACCATCTCGTCGGCCGCCGCCGCGGCCATGCGCTCGCGGTCGAACGCCAGCCCGGCGAGCATGCGCTCCGCGACCTCGAGGCAGAGCTCGACGGTGTCCACCGCGTCGAACAGCGCCTCCTTGTCCTCCTGGAGGTCCTTGGCGTAGGCGAGCGGCAGGGCGTGCAGGACGCCGGTGAGCGTCGTCAGCGCGCCGACGACGCGCGCCGACTTCGCCCGCAGGAGCTCGGCCGCGTCGGGGTTCTTCTTCTGCGGCATCAGGCTCGAGCCCGACGCGAACGCGTCGTCGGGCTCGCAGAAGCCGAACTCGCTGCTGGACCAGATCACGATCTCGGCGCCCAGGCGCGACAGGTGCGTCGCGCAGACGGTCGCGGCGTAGAGGTAGTCGAGGGCGAAGTCGCGGTTCGAGACGGCGTCGATGGAGTTCGGCGACGGGCGGGCGAAGCCCAGCGCCTCGGCGTTGGCCTCTCGGTCGAGGTCCCAGTTGAGGCCCGCGAGCGCGCCGGAGCCCAGCGGCATCGCCATCGTGGAGCGGCGCGCGAAGTCGAAGCGAATCGCGTCGCGCTCGAGCATCCAGAAGTAGGCGAGCAGGTGGTGGCCGAGGTACACGGGCTGGGCGCGCTGGAGGTGCGTGTAGCCGGGCATGCGCCAGTCGGCGTGCGCCTCGGCGAGCTCCAGCAGCCGCTCCATGAGCGCCGCGATCAGCTCCAGCGCGCGCTCGGCGCGGTTGCGCACGAACAGCGCCAGGTCGGTCGCGACCTGGTCGTTGCGCGAGCGGCCGGTGTGCAGCTTGCCGCCCACCGGGCCGACGATCTCGGTGAGCCGGCGCTCGACCGCCATGTGGATGTCCTCGTCGTCGTCGCGGAAGTCGAACTCGCCCGCCTCGAGCTCGGCCGCCACCGCGTCGAGGCCGCGCTCGAGCTCGGCGAGCTCGGCGGCGTCGAGCACGCCGGCGCGCTCGAGCCCGGCCGCGTGCACGCGCGAGCCCTGCACGTCCTCCCGCCAGAGCCGGCGGTCGAAGCCGATCGAGGCGTTGATCCGCGCGAACAGCGGGTCCTGCGGCTGGTCGAAGCGCGCCACGGGGGTCAGCCCGCCTTGAAGATCCGCGGCACGGTCAGCGGGCGCTCGATGAGGGCGTGGCCGACCAGTCCGGCGATCACCCCGTAGGTGCCCTGGCGCGACACACGGGCGAAGACGTCGCGCACCTGGCCGCGGTCGAGCCCGGCGCGCAGGAGCCCGGAGCTGAGCTCGATCCGGTCGGCCAGGCGCATGAGCTCGACCTCGGCTCCCCTGTCGGACTGGTCTCGCAGCGCATGGTGCTGCGCGCAGGCGTCGCGAATCAGCTCGGCGCGCCGGGCGCTCTCGCCCGCCTCGATGAAGATCCGCTCGGCGAGCTCGCCGCCCTCATCCGTGTAGACGCCGCCGTGCGAGACCGAGGGGTAGAGCCCGATGTCGTGGACCAGCGCCGCGCACAGGGCGAGCTCGCGGTCGATCGGGACGCCGCGCCTCGCGGCCAGGAGCTCCGCGAACAGAAAGCAGCGCACGCAGTGGCGCTCCATCGGCCCGTCGACCTCACCGGTGGCGCCGCGGAGCTCCTCGAGGAAGCGACGCTCGAGGTCGGTCTCGACGAGGGTGTCGGCGGTCGCGCTCATGTCCAGTCGCCCAGCAGGGCCTCGGCGAGAGCCTCGCAGACACGGTCGATCTGCTGCTCGGAGATCGAGGCGAAGAACGGCAGCGCCAGGAGGCGGGCGGAGGCGTCCTCGGCGACCGGGAACTGCCCCTCGCGATAGCCGAAGCGCTCGCGGTAGAAGCCCATCAGGTGGATGCTCGGCATGTAGGCCTTCGCCTCGATGCCGCGCTGGGCGAGGTCGGCGAGCACCGCGTCGCGGTCGGCGCCGCCCGGCAGCCGGACCGCGTAGACGAACCAGCTGCGGCGCTCGTCGCCGCGGTCGGCGCAGGGCAGGACGAGCCCGGCGGGATCGCCGGCACCCGCCGGCGCGCCGTAGTCGAGCGCCGCCAGGCGCTCGGTGTACATCGCCGCCGCTCGCGCCCGCTCCGCCAGCATCTCGTCGAGGCGCTCGAGCTGCGCGACCCCGATCGCGGCCTGGACGTCCGTGAGCCGGTAGTTGAAGCCGAGCCGATCGTGGTCGACCCAGTCCATGTTGGGCGCCCGGCCCTGGTTGCGCTCGCTGCGCAGCCGCGCCGCGGTCGCGGGGTCGGGCACGGCCACCATGCCCCCCTCCCCCGTGGCCAGCTGCTTGTTGGCGTAGAACGCGAAGGTCGCGAGGTTGCCACGCGAGCCGACCTGCCGGCCCTCGGAGTCGTGCCCGCCGAGCGCCTCGCAGGAGTCCTCGAGCAGGCCAAGCCCCCGGTCGGAGGCGAGGCTCAGGAACTCGGGCATCGCGGCCGGGTAGCCGAGGATGTCGACCGGGAGCAGGCCCGCGGTGCGCTCGCCGACGGCGGCCGCCGCGGCTTCGGGATCGAGGTTCAGGGTGATCGGGTCGACGTCGCAGAAGGCCGGCGTCGCCCCCTCGTAGAGGAGGCAGTTCGCCGAGGCGACGAAGCTGAACGGCGAGGTGACGACCTCGTCGCCCCGGCCCCACCCGAGCGCCCGGACGCCGAGGTGCAGCGCCGCCGTGCCCGATGACACGGCCACGGCGTCGGCGATCCCGAGCCAGTCGGCGAAGGCGCGCTCGAAGCGCTCCTGCATCGGCCCAAGCGAGAGCCGGCCCGAGCGCAGTACGTCGAGCACCAGCTCCTCCTCGCGCCGGCCGAGCGAGGGCTTGGCGAGTGGGATCTTCTCGGTGGTCATGTCACCGTGGCGTGGCGCGTTTGGAACGCGTATTCCAGGCTGTCCACCAAGCGCCTCCCACGAGGCCTCGATGATGTTCTCCGAGACGCCGATCGATCCCCACGAGTCGGGGCCGTCGGCCGAGTCGAGGAGCACCCGCGTCACCGCGCCCGTGCCGTGGTGGGAATCGAGGATGCGGACCTTGTAGTCGATCAGCTCGACGTCCGCCAGGTGGGGATGCAGCTCGCCGATCGCGTCGCGCAGCGCCCGATCCAGCGCGTTCACCGGCCCGTTGCCCTCAGCGGTGCGCACGTAGCGCCGGCCGTCGACCCAGATCTTGATCGTGGCCTCCGTCTCGACCTGCCCGTCGGCCCGCTTCTCCGTGATCACCCGGAAGCTCTCGAGCCGGAACAGGGGCATGTACTCCCCTGCCTCGCGTCGCAGCAGCAGGTCGAACGACGCGTCGGCGGCCTCGTAGTGATAGCCGCGGTGCTCGCGCTCCTTGATCCGCTCGACCGCGCGCTTGGCCGCGTCGGCGTCGAGACCGATGCCGGCGCTCTCGGCACGAGACAGCACCGAGCCCTTGCCCGAGAGCTCGGAGATCAGCACGTCCCGGCTGTTGCCGACGAGCTGCGGATCGAGGTGCTCGAAGGTACGCGCGTCGGCCTGGACGCCGGCCACGTGCATCCCGCCCTTGTGGGCGAAGGCGTTGCGCCCGACGTAGGGCTGGTCGGGATCCGGGGTCGTGTTGGTGAGCTCGTCCACGAAGTGGGCCGTCTCGGTCAGCAGCCGCACCCGCTCGGTGGGCACGCAGTCGTAGCCGAGCTTGAGCTGCAACGCGGGGAGGATCGAGACCAGGTTCGCGTTGCCGCACCGCTCGCCGTAGCCGTTGATCGTCCCCTGGACGAGCCGGGCGCCGGCCTCGACGGCGGCGAGTGAGTTCGCGACCCCGCACTCGGCGTCGTTGTGCGTGTGAATGCCGACGGCGACGCGCTCGCCCAGGTCGGCGACCACGGCCCCCGTGGCCTCGGCGACCTGGCCGGGCAGGCTCGAGCCGTTGGTGTCGCAGAGGGTGACGTTCTCCGCCCCGGCGGCCGTCGCGGCGCGCAGGCACTCGAGCGCGTACCCGCGGTCCTCGCGCCAGGCGTCGAAGAAGTGCTCCGCGTCGTAGATCACGCGCTTGCCCTCGGCGCGGGCGTAGTTGACGGAGTCGACGATCATCGCCAGGTTCTCCTCGCGGGAGACCCGGGTGACCTTCTCGAGGTGCAGGCCCCACGTCTTGCCGACGAAGGTCACCACGGGCGCCGCGCAGGCGACCAGGTCGCGCAGCGCCGGATCGTCCTCGGCCGCGAGCCCGCGCCGGCGGGTCATGCCGAACGCGCACACCTGCGCCCGCTCGAGCTCGACCTCGGCGAGCAGCCGGAACAGCTCGGCCTCCTTGGGGTTCGAGCTGGGGAAGCCTGCCTCGACGAACCCGACTCCGAGCCGGTCGAGGGCCTGGACGACGCGGACCTTCTCGGCGGCCGAGAGCGACATGCCGGAGCCCTGCATGCCGTCGCGAAGGGTCGTGTCGTAGAGCTGTACCTGGGTCACGGATGCCTTTCGATTCGGGGAGACGAGCGAAGTGAGGCGCGGGCTTGGCCGCGCGGCCGCGGAGCCGCTAAGCGGTCGCGGCGGTGCTAATTCGCTCGATTGCCCCGAGATGCGGCATCGTCAGCCGGTGACCTTACTCGGTTCGGTGACGAGGTCCAGCCATTCGGCGTACTCGGGGGCGCGGCCGTGCAGGGCGTCCTCGAACTTGGCCTGGATCTGCAGCGTCGCCTCGCCCGGGTCGCCGAGTTCGTGGCCGTCGATCTCTCGGACGGGCACCAGCTCGGCCGCCGTGCCGCACAGGAAGACCTCGTCGGCGAGGTAGAGCTCCGCGCGGGCGAGGTCGCGCTCGACGACCCGGTAGCCCAGGTCGGAGGCGATCTGGATCACGGACTTGCGGCTGATCCCGTCGAGGATCGAAGACGTGTGGCCCGGCGTCACCAGCTCGCCCTCGCGGAGGACGAACACGTTCTCCCCGGATCCCTCGCAGACCAGCCCGTTCTCGTCGAGCAGAATCGCCTCGTCGAAGCCGGACTGCGCGGCGTCGGTCTTCGCCAGGATCGAGTTCAGGTACTGGCCGGAGGCCTTCGCGTGGGGGATCAGGCCGGCGGGTGAGATCCGCCGCCAGGAGGACACCTTCGCCCGGACGCCGCGGCGCTTGCCCTCCTCGCCGAGATACGCGCCCCAGGACCAGACCGCGATGATCACGTCGACCGGCGCCGTCTGCGCGTAGAGGCCCATCTCGCCGTAGCCGCGGAAGGCGAGCGGGCGGATGTAGCAGCTGTCGAGGCCGTTGCGGCGGATCAGCTCGTGCGTGGCCAGCCGGAGCTCCTCGCGCTCGTAGCCGAGCGGCAGGTAGTAGAGCTCCGCCGAGGCGGCGAGCCGGTCCAGATGCTCGCGGTGGCGGAAGATCGCCGGCCCGCGGTCGGTCTCATAGCAGCGGATGCCCTCGAAGACGCCCGTGCCGTAGTGCAGGCCGTGGCTGAGGACGTGGACGTTCGCGTCCTCCCAGGCCACGAGCTCCCCGTTCATCCAGATCCAGTCGGACTTGTCCATGTGCCTGATTATGAACTAGGCGACGAGCGCTAGCGAGCCGCGCCGCTGTTGAGGCGCCTTATTCCAGCTTCTCAAGCACGGCCGCGGTCATCTCGTCGGTCGACGCCCGGCCGCCGAGATCGGCCGTGCGCAGGCCGGCGCCGAGCGCGGCCTCCACCGCGGCCTCGACGGCCCCCGCCTCGGCGTCCATCCCGAGCCCGTCGCGCAGCAGCATCGCCGCCGACAGGATTGTGGCCAGCGGGTTGGCGGCACCGGTGCCGGCGATGTCGGGCGCGGAGCCGTGCACGGGCTCGAAGACGCCCGGGCCGCCGTCGCCGAGGCTCGCCGACGGCAGCATCCCGAGCGAGCCGGTGAGCATCGCCGACTCGTCGGAGAGGATGTCGCCGAACATGTTCTCGGTGAGGATCACGTCGAAGCGCGACGGGTCCGCGACCAGCTGCATCGCCGCGTTGTCGACCAGCATGTGGTCCAGCTCCACGTCCGGGTAGTCGCCCGCCATCCCGACGACGGTCTCGCGCCAGAGGCGTGAGGTCTCGATCACGTTCGCCTTGTCGACCGAGGTCACCCTGCCGCGACGGCGCCCGGCCGCCTCGAAGCCCACGCGGGCGATCCGCTCGATCTCCCCGACCGTGTACACGCAGGTGTCGTAGGCACGGTCGCCATCGCGACCGCGCTCGCCGAAGTAGATCCCGCCGGTCAGCTCGCGCACGACCAACAGGTCGGTGCCGCCGATGACCTCGGCGCGCAGAGGGCTCGCCTCGATCAGGGCGCCGATCGGCTTCACCGGCCGCAGGTTCGCGAACAGGCCCAGGCCCTTGCGCAAGCCGAGCAGGCCCTGCTCCGGGCGCGGCGCCGCGGGGTCGGTCGTGTCCCACTTCGGCCCGCCGACGGCGCCCAGCAGGACCGCGTCGGACGCACGGCAGGCGTCGAGCACCTCGTCCGTCAGCGCCACGCCGCCGGCGTCGATCGACGCGCCGCCAACCAGGCGCTCGTCGTAGTCGAACTCACCCACGGCGTCGAGGACGCGGCGCGCCGCGGCGACGATCTCTGTTCCGATCCCATCCCCGGGCAGGAGCACGACCTTTGTCATTCGGGCGGCCTCGTGGCGGAGATGTTGAGCCGGACGTACTCGAGCACCAGCGGGCGCGCCATCGAGCCGAGCACGGCGTCGATGAACTCCTCGTGCATGTTCTCCGGCAGGCGTGCCAGATGCTTCGACAGCCCGACGGAGCGGGCGAAGGCGCGGGCGTCCGGGGGCTCGACCGTGCGCCGCTCCAGCCAGACGCCGTCCGGCGAGACCTCGAACCCGGCCCGCTCGAGCCGGTCGCGCGTATCGCCGACCGAGGCGTAGTTCCAGGCCGACGGCATGCCGCTGAGGTAGTCGGCGAAGCGCTGGTCGCCCTGCAGGGACTCCAGCGCCCGCTGCCACTCGGCGATATTGCCCTTGCCGCCGCACTGCGCCTCCATCACGCCGCCCGGCCGCAGCGCCGCGTACAGGCGCTCGAACAGCAGCTGGTGCTCGAGGATCCAATGGAAGGTCGCGTTGGAGAAGATCGCGTCGACCGGGTCCGGAAGCTCGAGCGCGAGCAGGTCGGAGACGGTCAGCTCGACCCGGTCGCCCAGGTCGGCGAGGTTCTCGGCGGCATGCTCGATCATCGCGCTCGAGCCATCGACGCCGATCACGTGGCCGTCCGGGCAGGCGCTCCGCGATCAGGCGGGTGACGCGCCCGCTGCCGCAGCCGGCGTCGAGCACGGTCTCGTCACCGCGCAGGTCGAGCCGGGCGAGGACCTCCCTGCCCCACTCCTCCTGCGGCGCCGCGACCTGGTGATAGGTCCGCGCGTCCCATTCGACCGGGCCGCTCACAGCGCTGTCGTGGTGGGCCCGCGATCAGCGTGGCCCGCCGCCTCGAAGGCATCGATGGCCTCGACGTTCTGCAGCGTGACGCCGATGTCGTCGAGTCCGTTGGCGAGGCGGTGCTTGATCTGCTCGTCGATCTCGAACCGCACCACCCCGGCGGCCGAGTCGACCGTCTGATCGTCGAGGTCGATCCGCGCCGCGCCGGCCTCGGCGACCGCCCTGCAGTCGTCCTCGCCGAGGATCACCGGCAACAGGCCGATCTTGGTGCAGTTGCCGTAGAAGATGTCGGCGAACGACGGGGCGATGATCGCCTCGAAGCCGAAGTCCTGCAGGGCCCACGGCGCGTGCTCGCGCGACGATCCGCAGCCGAAGTTCCGCCCGGCGACCAGGATCGGGTTCGGCTCGAGCTCGATCTCGCCGTCGCGGATCCAGTCGTAGAACAGGAACTCGCCGAAGCCGGTGCGCTCGACCCGCTTCAGGAACTGCTTCGGGATGATCTGGTCGGTGTCGACGTCGGCTCGGTCGAGCACGCTCACCGCGCCTTCGATGATCTCGATCGCTTCCATCAGACGCTCTCCCACTCTCGGATGTCGACGAAATGGCCCTCGATCGCGGCCGCAGCCGCCATCTTGGGCGAGACCAGATGCGTGCGCCCGCCCTTGCCCTGGCGGCCCTCGAAGTTGCGGTTCGAGGTCGACGCGCAGCGCTCGCCCGGGCTCAGGATGTCCGGGTTCATCCCCAGGCACATCGAGCAGCCGGCGCTGCGCCAGTCAAAGCCGGCGGCCCGGAAGACCTCGTCGAGCCCCTCGGCTTCGGCCTGCGCCTTGACCTTCGCCGAGCCGGGGACCACCATCGCGCTGAGTGTGCCGGCGACCTTGCGGCCCTCGACGATCGCCGCGGCCTCGCGGAGGTCCCCGATGCGCGAGTTCGTGCAGGAGCCGATGAAGACGCGGTCGAGCTCGATCTCCTGCATCGCGCGCCCAGGCTCGAGGTCCATGTAGCGCAGCGCCCGCTCCTCGCCCTCGTCGCCTGGCTCGGGGATGGTCCCGGTGACCTCGGCCACCTGCGAGGGATTGGTCCCCCAGGTCACCATCGGTGAGATCGTCCTGGCGTCGATCTCGACCTCGTTGTCGAAGCTCGCTCCGTCGTCCGTCGGCAGCTCGCGCCAGGCCGCGACCGCGGCCTCGAAGTCGTCGGGAGCGCCGGGCCGCCCCTCGACCCACTCGAAGGTCGTCTCGTCGGGGGCGATCATCCCGGCGCGGCCGCCGCCCTCGATGGTCATGTTGCAGACGGTCATCCGGTTCTCCATCGTCAGCGCCCGGATCGCCTCTCCCGCGTACTCGACCGCGTGGCCGGTCATGCCCCCCACGCCCAGCCGCCCGATCGTCGCCAGGATCAGGTCCTTCGCGGTGACGCCGTTGGAGAGCTCGCCCGCGTAGCTGATGCGCATCGTCCGCGGGCGCCTCTGGACCATGCACTGCGTGGCGAGCACGTGCTCGACCTCCGAGGTGCCGATGCCGAAGGCGAGCGCGCCGAAGGCGCCGTGCGTGGAGGTGTGGCTGTCGCCGCAGACGATCGTGAGCCCCGGCTGGGTGAGCCCGAGCTCCGGGCCGATCACGTGCACGATCCCCTGGTGGTCGGAGCCGATCGAGTAGATCGGGACCCCGAACTCCTCGCAGTTGCGCTCGAGCGTCTCGACCTGGACCCGGGAGAGCTCGTCGGCGATCAGCCGCGCCGCCGGGGTGCCGTCGGTGGGCACGTTGTGATCGGCGGTCGCGACCGTCTTGTCGGGGCGGCGGACCTTGCGGCCCTCGATCCGCAGGCCGTCGAAGGCCTGTGGTGAGGTGACCTCGTGGACGAGGTGCAGATCGATGTAGATCAGCCCGTCGCCGACCTCGTGCGCGTCCCAGATCTTGTCGAACATCGTGCTCGGCATCAGCTAGCTCCTTCGCAGTCCTGCGGCCACCACGGCCAAGAACTCGGCCGGGCCGTCGCCGTCGTTGATGAAGTGGTGCGGAAGGTCCGCGTCGAACGTCACGCTGTCGCCCGACTCGAGGTCGTGGCGCTCGTCGTCGATCATCAGCGCCGGGTTGCCGGCGAGCACGACGGCGGTCTCGCGTGCCCCCGGCTCGTGCAGCGGCGGGTCGCCCGGGCGCCCGGTCGAAGCGCCAGGCTCCAGCGCGTGCAGCGAGACGTCCGCCCGCTGGCCGGGCTGTGGCGGTGTGAGCTCCTCGGTGCGGTGACCGCCGCGGCGACGTACGCGCCGCTCGGCCGCCCGGGTCACCACCACGTGCCCGCGCTCATCGAGGCGCAGAAGCTGGGACAGGGTCAGGTCGAGGCCGGCGGCGATCCGTTCGGCGATCGCCAGCGTCGGGCTGGTCTCCCCGCGCTCGACCTGGGACAGCATCGGCGCCGAGACACCGCTGCGCTCGGCGAGGTCGCGCAGCGACAGGCTCATCCCCTCTCGCAGGGCCCGCACCCGGGGGCCGATCGGAGCCGTATGGGAAGCGACCGCTGCCACGGTCCGTACGTTATCACGGACGATCGTATGCTGGCCGCGGACGGGTCGAAGGTCGGGTTTGGGTGCCTCACGCACCTTAACTCGACCTTCGACCAAGCTACCGCGGCCGGCGCGCGCGCCACTCGTCTGCGAGCAGCCCCCAGATCACCGAGTCGCCGCGCCGGCCGCCGACCAGCCAGCGCTCGCGGAGCAGCCCCTCGCGCCTGAAGCCCAGCCGCTCGAGCGAGCGAGCGGATGCCGCGTTGTCCGGGTGGGTGTCGGCCTCGAGTCGGTGCAGCCCGACCTCGTCGAACGCGAAGTCGATGACGCGCCGCTGGGCCTCCCCCGCGTACCCCTGGCCCCAGTGCTCGCGGCCGAGTATGTAGCCGATCTCCGCCCGCGGCTGGTCCGCTTCAAGCATCACGGTGATCGAGCCGATCACGCGCCGGTCCGCGCGGTGCTCGAGCGCCCACTGCAGCGTTTCCCCGCGCTCGACCTCGGCGATGATCTCCGCCAGCCTCTCCCGCGTCTGCTCCGCATCCGCGTGCGGCGTCGAGCTCCAGTAGCGCATGACGTCGGGGTCCGAGTAGACCTCGAACAGCTCGGCAGCGTCCTCGACGCGCAGGCCGCGGAGGAGGAGACGCTCGGTGTCGAGCTCGGGAACGGTCAGCGGGCGGAGGAAGCCGGGCGGACGAGGATCTCGTTGATGCTCACGTGCTCCGGCTGGCTCGCGGCGTAGACGATCGCGTTGGCGATGTCGGCCGCCTCGAGCACCTTGCCGGCGCTCTCGCGAACCTTCTCGATCTGCTCGACCACGATCGGGTGCGTGTTGTGCCCCTGCAGCTCGGTGTCGACGAAGCCCGGCTCGATGACCGTGACCCGGACGCCGATGTGGACGCCCTCCTGTCGCAGCGACTCCGAGTAGCCGACCACGCCCCACTTGGTCATGTTGTAGACGCCCGAGCCGAGCGAGGCGACCCGGCCGGCGACCGAAGCGACGTTCACCACGTCGCCGCCCCCGCCGTCGCGGATCAACGGCAGCGCGTAATGCGTGCAGTAGAGGAGCCCGAGACAGTTGACCTCGATCATCCGGCGCCACTCGCTCGGGTCGGCTCCCTGAAGCGGCCCGAGCAGCATCACGCCGGCGTTGTTGACCAGGCAGTCGAGGCCGCCGAGTTCGGCGTGGGCGGTCTCGACGAGCGCCTTGGCCTGCTCCTCCTCGGAGATGTCGGACTCGATCGCGACGGCCTTGCCGCCCTCTGCCTCGATCCGGCCGGCGAGGTCGTCGAGGCGATCCTTGCGGCGCGCGCCCAGCGCCACCGCGGCTCCCTCGGCGACCATCGCCAGCGCCGTCGCCTCGCCGATGCCCGACGAGGCTCCCGTGATCAGCGCCTTGCGGCCCTCGAGTGATCCGGCCATCGGCGCAGACCCTATCCGCTCGCCGCCCTACGGCCCCGGCGTCGCCGGCTCGGTTGCGGCCTCGGCCGTGACCCCCTCGGCCTCGCGCACCGCCGCGCCCTCGAGCGCGTTCGACATCGCCCGCACGTAGGCGCGCGCCGAGGCCTCGAGGATGTCGGTGGCGACGCCCTGGCCGCTCGCGAGGCGGCCGTGGGCGCGGACCATCGCGGTCACCTCGCCGAGCGCGTCCTCGCCCTCGGTGACGGCGGAGACGGTGTACTGCCGGAGCTCCGAGTCGACCTGGGTCGCGGCGCGGATGGCGCCGAAGATCGCGTCGACGGGACCGTCGCCGCCGGACTCGCCCACGGCCTCGGCGCCGTCCGGCATCGTCACGGCGACGCGAGCCAGGGGCTCGCGCCGGCTCGAGGCCTCGACGTCGAACCAGGCGAGCTCATAGCGCGACGAGCCGTCGCGCACCTGGTCGGAGACGATCGCCTCCAGGTCGAGCGCCGTCACGTGCTTCTTGCGGTCCGCGATCTCCTTGAAGCGCTTGAACGCCTGGTTCAGCGCGCTCCCATCGACCTTGAACCCCAGCTGCTCGAGCGCGTCGCGCAGCGCGTGGCGGCCCGAGTGCTTGCCGAGCACGATCGAGTTCGATTCCAGGCCGACGTCGCTGGGATCCATGATCTCGTAGGTCGTGCGCTCCTTGAGCACGCCGTCCTGGTGGATGCCGGACTCGTGGGCGAACGCGTTGCGCCCGACCACCGCCTTGTTCGGCTGCACGGCGTAGCCGGTGAACCGCGTGACCATTCGCGAGGTGCGCGCGATCTCGCGCGTGTCGCAGCCGGTGTCGAGCCCGTGCTCGTCGCTGCGGGTGCGCAGCAACATCACGATCTCCTCCAGCGAGCAGTTGCCGGCCCGCTCGCCGATCCCGTTGATCGCGCACTCGACCTGGCGCGCGCCGGCGAGCAGCCCGGCGTACGAGTTGGCGACGGCGAGGCCCAGGTCGTCGTGGCAGTGCACCGAGAGCTCGACGCCGCGCAGCTCCGGGACGAGCTCGTAGAGCCGGGCGAAGTACCGCCCGTACTCCTCGGGGGTCGTGTAGCCGACCGTGTCGGGGATGTTGATCACGTTGGCGCCCTCGGCGACGGCGATCGCGCAGACCTCAGCCGTGAACTCGATCTCCGCGCGGGTGGCATCCATCGGCGAGAACTCGACGTCCTCGCAGTAGGACTTCGCCAGCGCCACCGCCGCCCGGGCCTGACCCTTGACGTCCTCGCGGGTCGTCTGCAGCTGGTGGGTGATGTGGATGTCGGAGGTCGAGATGAACGTGTGGATGCGCGGGCGCTCGGCGTCCTTGACCGCGTTCCACGCGGCGTCGATGTCCGCCTTGTGGGTCCGCGCGAGGCCGCAGATGACCGGCCCGGACACGTTGCGGGCGATCTCCTCGACCGCCTCGGAATCGCCCGGCGAGGTGATCGGGAAGCCCGCCTCGATCACGTCGACGCCCAGGCGCGCGAGCTGCTGGGCGATCTCCACCTTCTCCTGGGTGTTGAGCGAGATCCCCGGTGACTGCTCGCCGTCACGCAGGGTGGTGTCAAAGATGTGGACCTGTTCGGCCATGCGGCCTTCTCCTTCTGTGTAAATCCGTTTGAACCTGTATCTCGCGGCTGTCGCGCCGCCCAGCGCTATTCCCCCCGAAGGGGGAGGAGAAGGAGAAGAAGCGCGAGGCTGTCGAGCCGGAGGTTCACCGGTCGCGGAAGGGTATCGCACGTCCGGCGCGGGCAGGTACTCGGACCTCGGCGCTGAAAGGGGCCGGAGGTAGGCGATGGACGTCATCGGCATCCAGTCCCGGACCGTGATCAAGGTCGTGGCGATCGTGATCGTCGCGATCGGCGTCGCCGTGCTCCTCAACCACGTGATCGTCGAGATCAAGACGACGATTCGCTGGCTCTGCGCGGCGATCTTCCTCGCGCTCGCGCTCAGCCCGCTCGTGGACCTGGTCTCGAAGGCGCGGATCCGCGCGCGCTCCCTGCCGCGCTGGGCGGCGATCCTCGTCGCCTACGTCCTCTTCTTCGCGGCGCTCACGTTCCTGGTGCTCGCGGTGATCCCGCCGATCATCCACGAGGTCGGCCAGCTCGGGTCCAAGCTCCCCACCTACGTCAAGGACTTTCAGCAGTGGGCCAAGGACAACGAGGACTTCCGCCAGCTCAACCACAAGTTCCACATCACCCAGCTGCTGACCCAGGAGGCCCACACGCTGCCGTCGAAGCTCGGCGACGCGGCCGGAGCGCTGCAGGAGGTCACCGTCGGGCTGCTCAACAACCTGGTCGAGGCGATCGTCGTGCTCACGCTCGCCTTCTTCCTGCTCCTCGACGGCGTCTCGATGTTCGAGCGGATGACCTCGCGGCTGCGCGAGCAGGACACCGTCCGGGTCCGCCGCGTGGCGGTGAAGATCGCCCGGATCGTCCGCTCCTACGTCACCGTCAACCTCTTCCTCGCGGTCCTCGCCGGCGTCTTCACGTGGCTGGCGCTGGAGCTGCTCGGCGTGGATCTCGCGGTGCCGCTCGGGGTCCTGGTCGCGATCCTCGACCTCGTGCCGCTGATCGGCTTCACCGTCGGCGGGATCCTCGTGGCGATCGTGGCCGCGCTGCACGACTTCCCCACGGCGCTGCTCGTCTGGGTGGCGCTCTTCATCGTCTACCAGCAGCTCCAGGACCGCGTGATCCAGCCGATCTTCTACAAGAGCGCGGTCCGGATCCAGCCCGCGGTCGCGGTGCTGGTCGTACTCGCGGGCGCCCAGCTCGCCGGCATCCTCGGGGCGCTCCTGGCGATCCCCACGGCGGCGGCGCTCGGGGCGATCTTCGACGAGCTCTGGCCCCGCAAGCCCGACGACGATCAGGACGCCGACGGGGCCGAACCCGAGCCTGAGGGCGAGGGCTCCGGCCCAGGCGTCGCCGCCGGGCCCCCAGCGGCGGCCCCCGCGTCCGGGTAGCGGTCGCGACACAAGCGCTTGCGCTCGTCCTTGTAGAAGAGGCGCGCCCACAGCGAGTGCGGCTTCGCCAGCCGGAACGCGGGCACGATGCCGACCGGCCAGAACACCAGCGAGGCGAGCGCCCACCAGAGCTTCTGCTTGGTCGCGTTGACGGCCGCGACACCGATCCCGACCAGGCCGAAGGCGCCGACGGCGAGGAAGACCTTGTTCGCCACCGAGTCCGCGAGCGTCGCCCAGGAGGAGAAGCCGACCAGCAGCACGCCGGCCGCGCACCCCGCGATGATCATCGCGTCGACCGACTTGCGGCCGTCCTTCTCCCAGTAGACGTCCTTGAGCTCGAGCCAGAGCGCGAACTCGTCCAGCGCCAGCCCCATGCCGATCGCGAAGAAGGCGGTGACGATCTCCCACCACGGCGAGCCGGGCTGCTGGACGACCCCGACGTAGCCGAAGATCATCATCGCGCAGATTCCCCACACCAGGTGGTGGACGTGGGTGCCGCCGACCTCCACGTTCCCAGGCCACCAGCTGACCTGCTTCTTGATCATCCACGTGCTCGTGCGGATGAACCCGAACGTGCCGAGCAGGAAGATGAAGAAGACGAACGCCGAGAGCCGCCCGCTGTGAACGATCTCGCGGTGAAATTCGGTGCCGACGGTTGCGAGCACGGTGAACATCCCGATCAAGGTATCGGCGTCGTGCGGACGCTCATTGAGCCCTTCAGGGTGTGAGCACGACCTTGCCGACGTTGCGGCGCTCGGCGATCATGCGATGGGCGTCCGCGGCGCGCTCGAACGGGAACGCCTCGGCGACGACCGGTTCGAACTCACCGCCCGCCAACCCGGACGCAAGCGGGTCGAGCACCCGGTCGAGCCCCTCGTCGTCCCACCACTTGAGCATGTTGAGCCCGAACACGCCCTTGTTCTCGTTCATCATCTGCAGGCTGCGCCACCAGGGCATCGTCGCCAGCGGCATCCGCGCCAGCGAGCGCAGCACCGCCGGGATGTCCCGCTTCTCGCCGGTCTGCACCTCCGACAGCCCGTACATCACCAGTCGCCCGCCCGGCCGCAGGATCCGGTAGTCCCTGCGAAAGCTCGTCGGCCCGACGGCGTCCATGATCAGGTCGAGCCCCACCCCGCCGGTGAGCCGCATCGCGGCGTCGGCGAAGTCCTCGTTGCGGTAGTCGATCGGATGGTCGACGCCCTGGGCGCGGATCGCGTCGTGCTTGGAGGCCGATGCGGTGCCGAAGATCTCGGCGCCGATGCGCTTGGCAACCTGGGTCGCCGCGATCCCGACGCCCCCTCCCGCGGCGTGGATCAGCACCCGCTCGCCCGGCTTGAGCCCGCCCATGATCACCAGCGCCGCGTAGGCCGTCCCGTAGTTGACCGGAAACGCGGCGCCCTGCTCAAAGCTGAGCGCGTCAGGCAGCGGAAGGACCTGGCCGGCCGGCACCGTGACCAGCTCGGCGTAGCCGCCGAAGCGCGTCCCGGCGAGCACCCGGTCGCCGACGGAGGGCGTCTCGACGCCGTCCCCCACACTCTCGACCTCGCCCGCGACCTCGTAGCCCACCACGCACGGCGGGGATGGGGCGTCGGGGTAGACCCCCGAGCGCGCCATCAGGTCGGCGAAGTTGATCCCGGCCGCGCGGACGGTGATCCGAACCTCGCCCGGGCCGACCGGGGGATCGGGGCGCTCCTCGATCCCGAGGACCTCGGGCCCGCCGTGACGGGTGATGACGACGGCTCTCACGAGCCCGCCGGGTCAGCCGCCGTGGCCCTGAAAATTGATCCGCAGGTTGGCGTGCGAGACGTCGAAGAAGACGTTGCCGACGGCCTGGACCATGACCCGAGCGCGCGGTGCGGCGACGTTGGGCAGCGTCACCGACTCGGTGCCGTCGTTCGGCGTCGCTCCGGCGAGCGGAATCGGGAACGTCCTGCCGCCGTTGAGCGAGAGCCTGATCGAGACCTGGGAGACCTTCAGCGGCGCCGACGCGGTGCCGGCGATGTCCCAGCTCACCGCGAGCTGGCTGCCGCCGTCCACCGTCTGCGGGGCTGACTGCGAGGTGATCCGGAACGGCCCTGCCTTGGGGACGATCTTCACCCGGGTGTTGTCGTGGGCGACACCGCCGGCGACCGGATTCCCGTCGCGCGCCGTGAGCCGGAAGTGCATGGTCCGGTCGTGGCCGATGCCCACCCAGTCCTTGGTCGGCAGGAACTCCGAGTAGCAGTCGACCGTCGGCTGCGGGAACGGGCCCTGGCCGACGGCCGCCGGGCACTCACCGGTCTCGGCGTTCGTGTGCCCGGCGACGATCTGCGCCATGTCCGGGAACACTCGGGTCGGGTCGGGCGTGGTGGCGTTCTCTCCGGGCGACGGCGACATCAGCGTGCCCTCGGCGGTGACCTGCGCGGCGGTGCCGAACTGGCGGAACAACGGTCCGCTGCGCTTGGCGTTGCGCGTCAGCGGGGTCCCGCTGCCGGCGCCGTCGTCGTTCTGCTCCCAGCTGTAGGTGACCGGGTCGTTGTCCGCGTCGGTGGAGCTGCCGGTGAGGCTGAACGGGGTCCGGACTGGGATCTGGTAGACGTGAGGCGCGGTCACGACGGGCGCGTGGTTGGGGGTGTTGACGATGCTCGAGCCGCCGTTCTGGACCGGGCCCCCGCGGACGATCTCGCCGACGAAGCCGCTCGCCCCCTCGGTGTTCGTGACCCGTAGCTGCGCCGTTGCGTGGCCTGACAGCGTGCCCCCGAACGTGACCTGGAAGCCGTCGTCATTGGGCTCCCCGGCGCTGCCGCCAAACGCGACCACGCTCTCGGTCCCACCGGCGATCGACTCGATCGCGGCCTGGATCGAGGCCGCGTCGTAGTTGGTGCCGCGCACGATCGGCTCGGAGGTCGCGCCGTTGTAGGTCAGCGTGAAGGAGTCGCCGTCGGTGTCGAACTTGCGCAGGGCGACGCTCTGAACCTCGTCGGCCGGCGGCTGCGCCGAGCCGACGTAGTGGCCGATCTCCTGGATGCTGCGCTCGGAGAAGTAGGGATCGCTGTGGGGCTGCAGGTCGTCCGAGCCGCAGATCCCGGCGTAGGCCATGATCGTCGAGCCGCTGCCGGGCTCGACCGACGTGGTCTGGTTGCGGTTGCCGAACCCGCAGTTGAAGCGCTTGCCGTTGAAGGTGTGGTTGCCGCCGAACTGGTGCCCCATCTCGTGGGCGACGTAGTCGATCGCGTACAGGTCGCCCTCGGGGGTCGGGACGCCGGTGCAGCCCTCGGCCTTGTGCCGTCTGCCGACGACCCCGAGGGCGGCGATCCCGCCGCCGTTCACGCCGAGCGCGATGTGCCCGATGTCGTAGTTGCCGGCGCCGATGACCTGGCCGATGACGGTGTCGTTGCGGACCAGCGTCGCCCCGGAACAGAACGCGATCTGCTGCGGCTTGTAGCAGGCAGCCGTTCCGCAGGGCCCGTTCGGCTTCGTCATCTGCTTCGCGGTGTCGAAGTTGAGCTTGTCGTTGTCGGCGACGAGCACGAGGTGGGCGTCGAGGTCGCCCTCGTAAGCCTGGTTGACGCGGTTGATCAGCGCGACCTTGGCCGAGGTGACGTTTGCGGCGCCGAAGTACTGCGCGTAGGACGGGTCGCTCGCCAGCGCGAGACGGTAGTTGCGGAGCTGGACCGTCGAGGGGGCGGCCTGCGCCTGCGCGCCGAAGTCCGAGAGCGGGTCGAGCTGGAGCGGCCCATCGCGCTCGACGAAGCTCCCGTGGGTGTTCGGCAGGTCGCGGCCGAAGTAGCTGGCGTAGGCGCTCTGCTCACGGTGGTAGTACGGGTCGACGTACCAGGCACCGTCGGGCCCGATCACCGACGCGTGGAGCCCGAGCGAGCCGAGGTCGAGATGCACGGTCGAGCCGGGGACGTCGATCCCCGTCCCGCTGTACGTCGAGATCTCGGGGTGCCGGGCGGCCAGGCCCGGCTCCATCACGGACGATCGCTGGATCGCGAAGCGCTCGAAGTCGCCGGTCGGGGTCGGCAGCGAGATCGTCAGCGAGCCGGAATCCGCGACGGCGCTCTGCGGCGGCGCCTCGGCGAGAACGCCCGCGAGCGCCGCCCGATCGAGGGTCAGGGCCTGGAAGCGTTCCGGGCGCACCGCGGCTCGGGCGCCGGACCTCGCCGCCGTCGGCGCCGCCGTGCGTTGCCAGGCGCCCGCGGAGATCGAGGCAGAACTCGACGCGGCCTCCGCTCCCGGGGCGATCATGAGTCCTGCCAGTGCGAGGGCGACGAAAAAGCTCACGCTTCGGCGCACGCGGCGGATCCTACTATCCCGACGCTGGCGCCGTTCGCGGATGTACCGTGTGCCGGTGCGCGGCTGGTCGTCGCCTTGAGCATGATCCGGTCGGCCCTCGGCCGTCCGCACCCGGAGCGTGTCGCCGTCGTCGCCGCGGAGCTCGCCAGACGCCGGCCGGCTCGATATCTCGAGCTCGGGGTGGGGTCGGGGGTCGTCTTCCTGCACGTCCGGGCCTATCGCAAGGTCGGCGTCGATCCGGTGTCGAGCGTGCCGAGATGGAAGTGGTTTCTGCACCCGAACAGCCTCATCCGCGGCAGCTTCTTTCGCACCACGAGCGAGCGGTTCTTCGACTCGCTCGACCCGGTGGCGCGGTTCGACGTCGTGTTCGTCGACGGCGACCATTCCTACGAGGGGTCGCTTCGCGACGTCGATCGGGCCCTCCCCCACCTCGCCGACGACGGCTTGATCCTGCTCCACGACTGCAACCCCCCGAGCCGCGAGTCGGCGAGCCCGAACTCCGCCGACGCGCGCGGCGGCCCGTGGTGCGGCGAGGTCTACAAGACGATCATCGAGCTGCGAGCGGGACGACCGGAGCTCGCGGTGGAGACCCTCGACACGGACTTCGGCATCGGCATCGTGCGTCGCGGCCGGGGTGAGGCGATCGACCTCGCTCCGCAGGCGATCGCCGCGCTCGGCTATGACGACCTCGATCGCGACCGCGAGCGGCTCCTCGGGCTGCGCGATCCGGATCGTCCAGCGCGCTAGGAACCGGCGCAGATGCGGGGTAGGGTGAGGCGATGGCGGCCCCGCGACGCCGGGGCCGAGGAGGACGAGAGGGGCCAGATGCTCAAGCGCGTGCGGGGCCGGATGACCTACGCCAACGTGATGTCGACGATCGCCGTGCTGTTCGCCGTGGGGGGCGGAGTCGCCTACGCCGCGAACACGGTCTTCAGCAGCGACATCGTCAACGGGGAGGTCAAGACACCGGACCTCGCCACCAACGCCGTGACGAGCCTCAAGGTCCAGAACAACGAGCTCACGGGCGCGGACATCAGGGAACCGACGCTGCACGGCGTGGACGCCGCAACCCTCGGCGGCCACGGCCCGAGTGACTTCCTCACTCCGGTCCCCGGCAAGGCGGCGGCCACCAACGAGGACAACTTCGCCACCGTCGAATGCTCGTCGGGCTGCTTCACCTTCCTCGGCAATCCCTCCAACGGCGCCGACTTCCTCGACGGGGCGCTGAAGGTCGAGAGCTGCACCGACGGCGGTCTGATGCTCAACTACGAGAATCAGTCGTCGTCGACCCAGCTGATCCACCAGGTTCGCTACGACACCACGGGCTCAACGCTCACCAAGACCACCTTCAATGCCGGTACGGAGGGAAACTTCTTCTTCACCGGCACAGACTCGATGCGCAGGGTGGAGATGTTCGTCCAGGGCGGCGGCATCGGCGAGGCGACCTACGACATCTACACAGAGCATCAGGACTCGGGACAAGACGAGTTCAGCGATCTCTGCCTTGGTGCGGGATCGGTGACGAGCGTGTTCTCGGGCTGAGCAGCCGCCGGCGGCGGCGCGCTGTTCAGAGGTCGA